>CAITIS010000032.1 GCA_903892515.1 uncultured Planctomycetota bacterium
GCAACTCAGCGTTCTCTTGCCGCAACCGCTCCAGAATGGCCGCATCACAGTCCATTGGCCATCCTGTACCAGACCACGCGCGAGCGCGCCACGTTAAAATGGGTAATTTAGAAGAACCTTCTCAGGTCGCTAAACACGTACGGCCCCACTGGGGCCGAAGACCAAGACTTGGAAGACCAAGAGCTGGAAGACCAGGGCTTGATAATGGTCATCAAGTTGGAATCACTACGCTATGACACCTTGCCCATGCCGCGCAGGCTGTCCAGGCTGCGGGCTGAGACGTCGAAGCCCAGCCCGTCGGGGCCGCCTTCTTCGACGACGTACCACTCGGTGTTCTGCGTTTCCTCGCACAGGCGGAAGATCTCTTTCCAGTCGGCCTGGCCCTGGCCGAGCACCGCTCCGGGATTGCCGCCGTACTCTTTCAAGTGCAGGCTCCGCGCTCGGCCGGGGAATTTGCGCAGGATGGCCACCGGGTCGCCGCCGCCGTTGGCGCAGTTGCCGATGTCTAGTTGCATGATGACTTCTTGCGGGGTGATGCTGAACAGCAGGTCCCAGGCCGTGCCGTCGGCCAGGTGAGTGAAATCGAATGCGTGGGCGTGATAGCCTGTGAACATGCCCACCGCCGCCAGCTTCCCGGCCGTCTCAGTAAGGAAGCCTGCCAACTCGCGGACGCCGGCCTCGCTGGCGGTGCGATCCTTGTCTGAGGCGATGATCAGGAACCGGTTGCCAAGTTCCTGATTCAGCTCGATGGAGCGGCTCAGGCTTTCGCCTTGCAGCGATCTCGGCTGCACGTGCATGCCGCAGCAGGCCAGCCCGGCGTCGTCCAGCAGCTTGCGGAGTTCCTTGGCCGAGTAGCCCAGCCACTGGACTTTGCTGCCGTCGTAGCCCCACGGCTCGACGCCCTGGTAGCCGAGGGCACGCACAGCCTTGAATGTGGCTGGCAGGTTCTTCTTGCACTCGCCTCGAACCGAGTACAACTGCAGTCCAACTGGAATGTTCGTCACAGTCGCCTTCTCCTGAAGCCCGTTGCCGCTACTTGTCGTCATTCAGTGCGAACGCGTGAATCTAGCAGCCGGACTCAAGGTGCGCCCCAGACCCTTTCCGGTGTCATCGGGTCGATAGCGAGGCTCTGCGACTGCTGGCGGATGCCGTCAACGCCGATCTCCCTGCCCAGCTTCGTGGACATGTAGATTCCCTCGCTGATGAGGGCCGCATTCAGGGCGTATTCCGCCGTCGGCAGCAGGGGCACCGCGCCCAGCAGCGCGCCGACCCAGTGCCGCTGGGACGAATCGTGCCAGGCCGTCTCCGGCAGGCACGCATGCCAGCGGGTGTCGGAGGCCTGCAAGTCAAACACGGAGCTGGCCGGCATGTCGCCCATGCGCGAGAAGAAGGTCAGCGGGGTCAGTTTCAGCCCGCCCAGGCCGCCGAGGATCTTGCTGGCCTCGGCGCCGTCGTGATGCACCGCCCAGGTTTCTTCGATGTTGAAGCTGATGCCGCCAGCCAGGCGCACCCAGCCCAGCCCCATCTCCTCGACGCTGTAGTTGCTGAATTTGCGCCGGTCTTCGTACATCTCCAGTTCCTGGTGCGTCGCGCCGGTAACGGTCAGGACGGCCGGGTTGCCGATCAGGTGCAGCACCTGGGCCAGGTGGTAGATGCCCATGTCGAACAGGGCGCCGCCGGCGCAGATGGCCTTGTCCACAAAGTTGGCCGTGCCATACCCGTCCACGAATGGCCGGCCCCGCCGCCGATACCCGAAAGAACGGGCATAGTAGATCTTGCCCAGCCGGCCCTCGTCGATCAGCCGCTTGGCTGCGCGCGTCTCGGGGCTGAAGACCGTGTCCATCTGTATGTGCAGCTTCCGGCCCGTCTTTCGAGCGGCATCGAACATGTTGCTGGCGTCGCGGTACGCCCCGGCCATGGGCTTTTCGCAAAAGACGTGCTTGCCGGCCTGCATCGCGGCGATGGCGATAGGCGCGTGCTTGTTGTTGTGAACGCACACGTCCACCGCGTCGATGTCGTCGCGTTTCAGCAGCTCGTGAAAATCCGCGTAGCCGTCGGCCACGCCAAACTTCTGTTTGGCCGCCTCGACCTTCTCGGGAAACAGATCGCTGACCGCCACCACCTGGGCTTCGGGGATCTTGCCGTACTGGGTGAGGTGCGAGGTGCCGATCTGCCCTGTCCCTATGACTCCGACGCGAATCTTGTCTTTCATCGAGTCGCTCCATTATGCGTGTGCAACCACGGGGCCTCTGGCCCTGGCCACGATTGCCTTTGCGGTGAGCACTGTAAGCGAATTGTCGCATCGCCGCGACCGTCCAGCAATCCAACTGCGCGGAAACGCCTCCTGGGGGTGTGCCCAGAGTTTCTGGCACCGGCTTTTCCTAGCTCGAAGAGCGTCTGAAAGTAGCCCCGTCCCGACCGAAGGGAGGGCGGGGTTGAAGGCGTCAGCATTCCGAGCCCTTCAGGGGCGACTGAAGCTCAGGGGCGGCGTCCGATCCTCAGTCGCCCGCAAGGGGCTCTTAGCAAGGCCTGCCGTCTTCCCCGCCCTTGCTCCGCTGCGGGACGGGGCTACTTTCAGACGCCCTACGGGCTAAGAACATACTGGTCCACGTGTTACAAACATGCCAGAAACTTGTGTCACACCCCATCTTGGCGGAGTCATGTCCTGCGGGACAAATGCCGCAAAAAGAAACGCGGCGGGTCTGGAGAGATCCCGCCGCGTCAAAGCCAATCTAGAGACATCGAAGCAACCGCTTCGTCCCTTTACATGGCCAGGGCTCCGAGCAGATCGATCGTCATGGCATCGATGGCGCCCTTGACTGGCGGCACTTGCCACTTCTGCGCCTTGGGCCAAGTCACGGTGCGAAGCGATGGACCAGTGCCGCTCATCGTGGGCAGGGCCATCGGAGCGTCCCCGGAGAACAGCGTCGAAGCCATGCCGGCGGTGGCGGTCCCGTTCAGCAGGTACGCAGGAGCAACGGGGCCAACGACGGGCGTCGAAACCGGCAGGTCAGTGGCCGTAACGGGCGTGATGTTGGCCGCCAGTTCGATCGGCGTGGCCACATCGGGCGTCGGAGCGGCCGAGACGTACGACGTGCCGAAGTTGCGCTCCAGCAGAATGTAATCCTGGAAGTTCACCACGCCGTCGGTGTTGAAGTCGCCGCCCTCCCAACCCACATTGGTCTGGCCGAAGTTTCGCTCCAGCAGAATGTAATCCTGGAAGTTGGTCTTGCCGTCCAGGTTGGCGTCGCCCACGGGCTTGCCTTCCATGGCGCCGATCCAGCCATCGGTCGGGGCGGTGTTGTCGGCGGCGGCCTTTAAGGCGATATTCGTCGGGATATAGCCGTTGGACACCCAGTCGATCATGGCCGGGATGCTGCCCGGGTGCGTTCGCATCCAGTCGGTGGCCGCGTAGGCGTCGGTGTAAACCGTGCCGGCCGTTACGCCTGGCTGCATGCGGTACCACTTGATCAGGTTACGCGAGGGGTCGATAAAGTTGGGGTTCTGATCGTTGACGTCATGGGCGCCCGGCGTGCCGCTGGAGGTCAGCCCATACGTCGAGCGGTACTTGGCGTTGTAGTCGCAGTTGGCTGCCAGCACCAGGTCCGTGACATTCGTATTGATCAGCCGGCCGGCGGGCGTGCTGTCCAGCGAGTAACCGATATTGCTCTTGAATTCGGCCAATCCGCCGGTCAGCCCGCCGTGCGAGGGATCGGAGTTGATTCCAGGGGTGCTTCCCACGGCCACGGTGTTGTGATCGTACCGAAGGTTCGTGCCGCCGGCAAAGCCGATGCTCATGCCGCTACCGGTAATGGCCCCGGCCATGGAGGGCAAAGACAGGCACCGCTGCACGCTGTTGTTGGTGTTGGTGGCGTACAGGCTCATGATGGCGTCGTCGACGTCGTGGGCCGTCGGCACGTCAAAGAGGAACTGGTTATACGTGATGTCCTGGTGAATCTCGCTGAGGTGCGGGTTGGACGCGTTGGCCACAGGGCAGAAGATGTACGTGCGGCTGTAGGTGCCCGACATCGGGTTGAAGTAGCCGTCGGAAGCGTTCTGGATTTCCCAAATATTATCCGACCATGTCTGGACGCCCGGCGTGCCGGCCCACGGGTTGAAGTGCAGCCCATTCTGCAAGACATTGCCCGCTATGCTCTTCATGGTCTCGACCCAGATCGGCAGGTCGAAGCCGTTGTTGACCAGGCTGACATGGCCGCCCGAGCCGATGAAATACGCCTCCTGCGGCGTATCGCCATACGGCACCATCAGGCCCTGCTCGAAGTACGAATTGGACAGCGTGAACTCGGCCCATGCTCCCTTGGCCACCAGCGTGCTGCGCGTAAAGACGCTGTGGTCGATGCCCGTCATTAGCGCGGTGGCGTCCGGGAAGGCATCCAGCCCCCAGCCGCCCAGCATGTTCGTGCCATTGGCGCTGGGACCACCGTTGACGTCCGTGAAGTCGGTGTACGTGGCGGCCACGTTGCAGGGCATCCAACTCACGTCGGAGGTGACCACGACCGGCTGGCCGGCGGTGCCGACCTTGGTTCGCATGTAGGCGCGGCTGGCGCTGGTGCCATGGAAGTACAGGTTCACAGTGCTGCCGTCAGGCGCATGCACTTTGGGCTGCACGCCGGCGGCGGCGTCAAACTCCAGGCCCGCGCCGGCCTGGACGTCGACGACGCTCTTGCCGAGGACCTTGATGCTGCCCTGCACGGTCAGTGGGGCCGAAACGATCAGCTTCTTGTCGCCCACGTTCGCGCTGGAGGACAACACGATCACGTCGCCCGAGCCCGTGCCGATGCTGGTGGCCACGTCCACGGTGACCTTGCCGTTGATCGTCACGGTGTCGCCCGACGTGGGGATGCGCGTGACGGCGGCGCCGTCCTGGCTGGCCCAGGTGCTCAAGGCCGACCAGTTGCCCACGCCAGAGGTGCTGACAAAGGCGCTGAGCAACTCGCGAGATTCAAGTGCCTCCAACCTGGCCGACTGGGCCTGGCTCGAGCGAATCCGACGGGCGATAAAGGCCGCGCGCCAAGGGCGAGATGACTTCATGGTGTGCTCCAGTTGCAGCGGTACGGCACCGCTTGGGTACAGCGTTTAAGGTTCGATCCACGCATTACAGATGACAAGCCCCAGCCGTGGGGGCCGGGGCTTTGTCAGACACAGAAGTATCGGGGCATCATTTGCTGTGGCGGCGACGCAGCGCCAGCAACCCGCCGACGATCAGCAGGCTCATCGTGGCCGGCTCGGGCGTCGTGGTCATGCGGACGTTATCGTAGAAGACCCAACTGGAATTGTTGCTCAGCGTGATCGTCAGAGGCCCGGTGGTTGTGGCGGTTCCCGTTATGGTGATATCGCCGAAATGGTTTTCGGCGTAGACCCAGTAGCCCCAGTCGCCAAAGTGCGGGTTAGCAGGATCCAGGATGCCAGCCACGGCCGAGTACTGCCCGATCGCCGAGGCAATCGTGCTGCCGCCGTTGCTCATGCTGATGTTGTAGCTGCAAAAACTCGGAACTGCGCTGTCGGCCCAGATCGCCCACGACTCGATGCCGACCGTCAGCGTGTACTGCTGGCCGGCCACCGCATCTACGGATTGCGTGATCCAGCGGCCTTCGCTGAAGGCGGCGCACATGCTGCCGTCAAGATTGTCTGTTACCGACGCGGGCACGTTCATCCAGTTCCAGGTTGACGAGCAATCCCAGCCGTCGGCCTTGCCGGAGGTCTGGCTTTCAAAGCTGGGGTTCACGACGGCGACGTTGTCGGCATGCACGGTGCTGACCGGCAGAACGGCTGCAAGCGTTACCATAACCATTGCCACAAGGACTGTTGTAACCTTCATGTTCCTCTCCTCATTTGGAAATGTCCCGCCTGGCGGGCTCGCGCCAGATCACGATAGTCCCCAGTGTACGCTGTTTCTCCGCCGCGTCAAGTCGAGAATGCGCCCAAATTTGTCGTATATGCGCATGGTGCGCGGTACACTTCACGAAGCTTCCGCATCGTGCCATGAACGCCAAGGAGACACGCCAGTGCCAAAGCTGAATGTTGTCGCCATCCTGCCGCTTATCGGATCCAACGATGCGCGGATCCTGCATGGCGCGATCGAGGCCGCCCGGCAGCAGGGCGACGCCGAACTGTATGTCTGGAGCCATTGGCATTGCCGGGGCGGAGGCGTAGGACTGCCTGCCTCCGCCGGGCGGCTTTTATCCCGCTTCGGCATCCGGGGGATCCTGGCAGACATCTGGACCGCGCCCATGATGCGGGGGCTGCGGAGGCTGCATGTGCCCGTGGTCGACATCGGCGGGGACTATCCCTCGGACGTTACGGCGGTGCATGTCGACAACGCGGCGTTGGGCAGAATGGCGGCCCGGCATCTGCTGGACCAGGGCCTCAAGAGCTTCGGGTTCTGGGGCCAGCATTGCGGAAAGGCATATCGGCGACGGGATGCCTTCGTGGCCACTCTCCGCAAGGCCGGCTTTGCATGCCCGGTCTTTGAAAAGGATGTCATCCCCGTGCCCTGGTCGGAGAAGAACGAAGGGCCGGCCAGACGCTGGTTGCAGTCGCTGCCCAAGCCAGCGGGTGTCATGTGCTGGTACGATTGGCAGGCCGTGGCTGCTCAGTACGTGTGCCGCCAGGCTGGCCTGCGTATTCCCGACGAAGTCGCGCTGATTGGCGTGGACAATGACGACCTGTGGCGCCTGCAATGCCCGGTGCCCCTGACCAGCATCGACACCAACGCCGAACGCATCGGGTACCGGGCGATGCAAATGCTCTGCGGGATGATGCGTTCTGGACGGCGTCTGGCCAGGGAAGTGCTGCTGCCTCCGGGCAACGTCGTAGCCCGCCAGTCGACCGACCTCCTGGCCATCGACAATCCCGAAATCGTCGAGGCGGTGCGGTTCATCCAGAGCAACTCGGACCGGCCCACGACGGTCCGCGACGTGCTCAAAGCGGTGCCCATCTCTCGACGCAAGTTGGAGATCCGGTTTTTGGAGTTGCTGGGACGTACACCTCATCAGCAGATTCAGCACGCCCACATCGAGCGGGCGAAGATGCTCATGGAAGACTACGAAATGAGCTTGGCCGACGTGGCCGAGATGAGTGGGTTCAAGACGCAATCGGCCTTCTCGGCCCTGTTCAAACTGCTGACGCAGTGTACGCCGGGGCAGTATCGCCGCGGAAGACTCCAACCCAAAGCCACGTCTCCTTCTGCGTCATCTGCGTAATCTGCGGATGGGCGTTCGCGGGCAAGGCTGGTGATGCAGAAGTCCGCAGGCGCGCGGTCGGGGTTGCCATCAATTCGGCATCGGGGATTCGCCTAGAAACGTCAAGTCTGGTTGTATTCTGGCCGTCAGCAAAAACCCCAGGTGCTCCGTTTTCGACCGCGCTCCAACGACTTATGAGCGGACGGCCTATCCCAGCGGCCTGTAATTCGCCTGGAGGTCGGTGATTCAGGCAAACTGCGCATAAGATACCAAAGACGTGCTTGAGCCAAGTCCTCTCTGCCGACCGAACCGAAACCCGGGCCCAAACAGGGTTTGTCCATTACAGGCAAGCGATATGAAGATCATCAATATCGTTGGTACCCGGCCGAATTTCATGAAAGTTGCTGCGCTGATGCGGGCTTACCGCGCTTGGCCGTCCATCCAGCCTGTGCTGGTGCACACGGGCCAGCATTACGATGAGCGGATGAGCGATCTGTTCTTCCGGCAGCTTGGCATTCCTGAGCCGGATATCAACTTGGGGGTCGGTTCCGGGTCGCACGCCTGTCAGACGGCCGAGGTGATGAGGGCATTTGAGCCGGTGCTGCTGACGGAGGAGCCCCAGGCGGTGCTTGTCGTCGGCGACGTGAACAGCACCATCGCCTGCGGCCTGGTGGCGGCGAAGCTTGGCGTTAAAGTCGTCCACGTGGAGGCGGGGCTGCGCAGTTTCGACCGTTCCATGCCCGAGGAAATCAACCGGGTGCTAACGGATGCGATCAGCGACCTGCTCTTCTGCACCGAGCCTAGCGGCGTAGAGAACCTGCGCCACGAGGGCATCGCCCAGGACAAGATCTTCCTGGTCGGCAACGTCATGATCGACACGCTGCTGGCACATCGGGAACGGGCCCAGGCCAGCCCGATTCTGGAGCAAACGGGCGTCTCTCCACGCGGGTATGCGGTGCTCACGCTGCACCGGCCTTCGAATGTGGACGACCCTGCCGTGCTGAGCGGGTTCGCAGACGCCATCGACGTGATCCAGAAGGACCTGCCGGTGGTGTTCCCCATGCATCCGCGGACGCGAAAGAACCTTCAAGACACGCCGTTGGGTCAACGATTGGCCGGCATGAAGAACCTGCGGCTGCTCGATCCGGTAGGGTACCTCGACTTCCTCAAGCTGATGTGCTGGGCGAAGGTGGTCTTGACCGACTCGGGCGGCATTCAAGAGGAAACGACCATTCTCCGCGTGCCGTGCCTGACCTTGCGGGAGAATACCGAGCGGCCGATCACCACGCAGAAGGGCTCCAACCAGCTTGTTGGATGCAAGCCTCAAAACATTGTGGCAGCCTACCAGCGTGTCATGAGCGATGGTGACGGTCACGGCGACATCCCCGAATTGTGGGATGGCCACGCCGCCGAGCGTATCGTCAAGATAATGTCAGAAAAGCTATAGGGCTAGCTGGTTACGCAATTCAGCCATGTCATGGAGCAGGCAATTCCCTTTACCAGGTGCGCGCAGACGCCAGGGGAAACTGCCGGTGGGAAAGGACAAGAAGATGCATTCAGACTTGATGCGGAAGATTGGATCTGGCAAGGCCATTGTGGGCGTGGTTGGCTTGGGGTACGTGGGCTTGCCGCTGGTGCAGGAGTTTGCCCGCGCCGGCTGCCAGGTGATCGGCTTTGACGTTGACGCCGGCA
>CAITIS010000033.1 GCA_903892515.1 uncultured Planctomycetota bacterium
CTCGACGAAGCCGTCGAAGCTGAAGCGGCCTTGCGGCCCGTCCAGACCCTCGGCCAGCAGTTGGTTGAGCTTGCGATAGAAGGGATGCCCCGGCGGCTCGGGCATCTGCGTGGCGGCGATCCACAGTTCGTCCTGCTGCTCGCTGTTACGTTGTCCCATGGCCATCGAATCGTCCTCCTTGACGACCCATGCAGTTTACCATCCCTGTCAAGAAGAGTTCTTCAACGGGCTGCTAGATGCTGCTTACGCTTGACGCGTCGGCCCATTGTGTGCATAATGTGCGATCATGTGCGGTGCACACATATTGTGTGCGGCACGCCTTTGATTGTGAAACTCATGCATTCAGGAAGGAATCCAATGGTTATCGGTACGGTTCGCGAGATCAAGTCCGATGAGAATCGCGTAGGTCTGACGCCCGGCAACGTGGAAGTGCTGACGCGCGCCGGCCACCAGGTTGTGGTGGAAGCTTCCGCCGGCGAGTCCAGCGGCTTTACCGACGAGGACTACCGTCGTCACGGCGGCGAGTTGCTGCCCTCAGCCGATGCGGTCTGGGTCAAGGCCGACATGATCGTTAAGGTCAAAGAGCCCATGAACGGCGAGTTCAAGCTCGCTCGCCGCGGCCAGGTCGTCTTCACGTACTTCCACTTCGCCGCCAGCCGCGAACTGACCGACGCCTTCGCCGCCACGGGGGCCGTCGCCATCGCCTACGAGACGATCACCGACAAGGCCAACAATCTGCCGCTGCTGACGCCCATGAGCGAGGTCGCCGGCAGGATGGCCGTGCAGGTCGGCGCCTTCACGCTCGAACGTCACGCCGGCGGCCGCGGCATCCTGCTGGGCGGCGTGCCGGGCGTGCTGCCGGCCCGCGTCGTGGTGCTGGGCGGCGGCGTGGTGGGCTATAACGCCGCCCGCATTTCCGCGGGTATGGGCGCCGATGTGCAGATCTTCGACGTCAAGCTCGACCGCCTGCGCTACCTGGATGAGATCATGCCCGCCAACGTCCGCACCGTCCGCTCCGAGCCCTCAGCCATTCGCGAGGCCATTTCCCACGCCGATCTGGTCATTGGGGCCGTGCTGATTCCTGGTGGCCGGACGCCGCTGCTGATCCGCCGGCAGGATCTTTCGCTGATGAAACGCTCCAGCGTGATTGTGGACGTGGGCGTCGACCAGGGCGGCTGCGTGGAGACCACGCACCCCACGACGCACCAGAACCCCACGTACGTGGTCGATGGCGTGGTGCACTACTGCGTGGCCAACATGCCCGGGGCCGTGCCGCGCACCAGCACGCTGGCCCTGACCAACGCCACCTCGACGTATGTGCGGACGCTGGCCGATCACGGCTGGCGGGCCGCTGCCGCCGCCGATGCGGGCTTGGCCAACGGCGTGAACATGGTCGAAGGCAAGGTGACGCACCCCGCCGTAGCCGAAGCCCACGGCCTGCCCCTGGCCAAACTGGAACTGTAGCCAGAGCTACGTGCCCGCAGATGCGTACCCCACCTGGGTGTCGCAACTGGGTGACGCAGATGGGTGCCATAGATGGGTGCCATAGATGGGCGCCATAGATGGGTGCCATAGGTTGAGCCGCGCCGTTGCGGCTCTACCTATGCAGGCCGGGCGAGGTGGGCCGGAATCGAGTAGGGTGGGCCGAGGAGCGAAGCGACGAGTCCCACCGAGCGGCCCCTGTATCGGCCGACGAACAGATGTGCACGTTTACATGGCACGAGTGCTGTAGCGTATGCTAAACTCCGCCGTCATCCCAGCTGATAGCATTCCGGCCCGAGCGTGCGGGCGGGACGGCGAAGGCGAGGAAAGACTGCCCTGCAAGGCATCGTGGCCAAGCGGATTAAAAAAATCTTCAAATCCGCATAGACAGAGCATTGACTCCCTATCTGGCTCGTGTATGATTACAACGCTACGGCACGATTGACGCACTAACCGTCTATCACGAAGCCAACGAGGTAACAGGACCGAGTGAACCAAACTTTCCTGGCATCAGGCGAAGAACGGGCTGGTTAACAGGCCTTTATGCGGCAAAGCCGCGTCAGGCCACCAGCCAATGCTGTGTGGCCTTTTTGTTTGCCTATGCCGAGACGATATTTTGCGGATCTGGGAGCTTAAGTCTACGGATTTGAGATCTGGATTCGAGTTGGCCCTCTAAGGGGCTGGCAATGAGTTCGAAAAACTAAAGAAGAGCCAAAGCGCCCTGGGGAAGCAACCAACCAGGCGACCACGCCGGAAGCGGCTGTCGCTGAGCCGAGTGGCACGGCCAATTCGGCTGTGAAGTTCGCAAGTCGGGCTCGTAGCTCAGTTGGCTAGAGCGTGCCCCTGATAAGGGCAAGGTCGTTGGTTCGATTCCAACCGGGCCCAGTGCAAGGACTTAAGGAGAAACGCGAGTTTCCCCCGTTCGATGCGAACTGGTCCGGACCACGGGCGTACGAAGCTAAAAGCTGTGATGCAAGTCCCGAATGGGCGCGTCCTTTGCTGGCCTGGAAATTCAGGCGGCGAGAGGGGACGTAGCTCAATTGGGAGAGCACCAGCTTTGCAAGCTGGGGGTTGCCGGTTCGATCCCGGTCGTCTCCAGGTGCGAGACTTGAGAGTGGAGTCTTGCGGTTTCTGACCTGATGTTTGGGTTCGGGACTGCAAATTCTTGAGTCCAGCGCTGAATCGAAAGTGCCTGCTTTTGCAGGGCTTTTGAGGGTTCTAAAAAAAGACTTCGGTTCTCGCGATTTTATTCTTGCGAAGGGCTGGAGAGACACTAGAATGCCGAACCTTCGCGTCACTAAGAGACGCAAAGGTGAAGCGAAGCTGGTCCGCTAGGGACCAGAGTTGAGAAGGCTCTTTTAAAACTGAATAGGGGTAGCAAACAAATAGTAGTTCACCGAAATTCTTTCGCGAGTTTAAACCTCTCGCGAATGAATCGAGCGTTTCGGCGGCTTGGCACGATTCATTGGTCCCCTCGGTCCCTCCCCGGGTTCCGTTTGGGCCGGTGATAAATGTGATCAAGCTACTAAGGGTGCACGGTGGATGTCTAGGCGTGATGAGGCGATGAAGGACGTGGTAGACTGCGATAAGCCCAGGGGAGCTGTCAAACGAGCATTGATCCTGGGACTTCCGAATGGGGCAACCCGGCATCACAGTGCAAGCTGATGATGTCACCGCCGGCTGAATGTATAGGCCGTCGGAGCGAACGCAGGGAACTGACACATCTCAGTACCTGCAGGAGAAGAAATCAACAGAGACTCCGTAAGTAGAGGCGATCGAAAGCGGACCAGCCCAAACCGGGTCTTCGGACCCGGGGTTGCGGGCGCTAATCAGGAGTTACAAAGGCAGCCGAAGTCGAAGAGTCTGGAAAGTCTCACCATAGAAGGTGAAAGTCCTGTAGACGACTCGGTAAGCCCTCCGTTACGGTTAGCGTACCAGAGTAGCGCGGAGCTCGTGGAACTCCGCGCGAAGCAGGGGGGCCCACCCTCCAAGGCTAAGTACTCCATCACGACCGATAGTGGACAAGTAGGGCGACTGAACGATGAAAAGAACCCCCACGAGGGGAGTGAAAAGTACCTGAAACCGTGTACTTACAAGTGGTAGGAGCCCTATGCCCCGCAAGGGGAATGGGTGACTGCGTACCTTTTGCATAATGGACCGGCGAGTTATTGCTTACGGCGTGCCTAAGTCTCTAAGGGACGGAGGCCAAGCGAAAGCGAGTCTGAATAGGGCGTTTGTCGTAAGCAACAGACCCGAAACCTTGTGATCTACCCATGGCCAGGTTGAATTCGCCGTAACAGGCGAAGGAGGACCGAACCGGTTAACGTTGAAAAGTTATCGGATGAGCTGTGGGGAGGAGTAAAAGTCTAATCAAACTGGGAGATATCTGGTTCTCTCCGAAATAGCTTTTGGGCTAGCCTCGAGTGAATTGTTCGCAGGGGTAGAGCACTGGATGAAATACGGGACCTACCCGGTTGCCGTCTTCAACCAAACTCCGAATACTGCGAATATATATCTCGGGAGTCAGTCTACGGGGGATAATCTTCGTGGACAAAAGGGTAACAGCCCAGATCGCCAGCTAAGGTCCCTAAACATCGCTAAGTGGTTAAGGAAGTCGAATTGCTGAGACAGCCAGGATGTTGGCTTAGAAGCAGCCATCATTTAAAGATCGCGTAACAGCCCACTGGTCGAGCAATTCGGCGCCGATAATGATCGGGGCTAAGCGTTGTACCGAAGCTGCGGGTTTCACTTAAATGTGAAGCGGTAGGAGAGCGTTGCTGTCGGCGTCGAAGGCGTACCGTAAGGAGCGCTGGAGCGGCAGCAAGCGAGAATGCCGGTATGAGTAACGATAATGCAGGTGAAAATCCTGCACGCCGAAAGCCTAAGGTTTCCTGGGGAAGGTAAATCCGCCCAGGGTTAGTCGGACCCTAAGTCGAGGCCGAAAGGCGTAGACGATGGACAGCAGGTTAATATTCCTGCACTGCGCATGGAAGGTTTGCACCAAAGGAGTGACGCATCTCCAAGATAGATCGCACCATTAGATGTGTGCGTTGGGGGTTCTGGCCCGGCCGGTTTAATAGACCGGCGGAAAGGCTGGAATCAGCTCCAGGGCCCTGGTTGCCTATGGTCTGTGGAGGAGGTGCCGAGAAAACCTTCGTTGGGACGACCGTGCGTATCCGTACTAAAACTGACACAGGTAGGCGAGGAGAGTATCCTCAGGCGCTCGAGAGAACTATGCTTAAGGAACTAGGCAATCTAACCCCGTAACTTCGGGATAAGGGGTCCCTACAGGAAGGCAGCTTCACTGTTGCTGGAATGAGGGCGCAGAGAAACGGATCTGGCGACTGTTTATCAAAAACACAGGACTCTGCCAACTCGCAAGAGGATGTATAGAGTCTGACGCCTGCCCGGTGCCGGAAGGTTAAGGAAGGCGGTCATTGGGGAGCAATCCCTGAGAAGCTGGCGACCGAAGCCCCGGTAAACGGCGGCCGTAACTATGACGGTCCTAAGGTAGCGAAGTTCCTTGTCGGGTAAGTTCCGACGCGCATGAATGGCGTAACGACTGGATCAGTGTCTCAAGCATAGACTCGGTGAAATTATAGTCGCGGTGAAGATACCGCGGTCCCGTGGCAAGACGGAAAGACCCCGTGAACCTTTACTATAGCCTGGTACTGGTGCCGCGTTGCGCATGCGTAGGATAGGTGGGAGGCTTTGAAGTCCTGGTTCCGGCCAGGATGGAGCCAACGTTGAAATACCACCCTTGTGCAATGTGTCCCCTAACTCCGCGCCGTCATCCGGCCGGAGGACCCTGCTAGGTGGGTAGTTTGACTGGGGCGGTCTCCTCCTAAAGAGTAACGGAGGAGTTCAAAGGTCTCTTCAGCATGGTTGGCAATCATGCGTTGAGTGCAAGGGCACAAAGAGGCTTGACTGCGAGTCCGATGAGACAAGCAGATGCGAAAGCAGGACCTAGTGACCCGGTGGTCCCGTGTGGAAGGGCCATCGCTTAACAGATAAAAGGTACTCCGGGGATAACAGGCTGATCTCCCCCGAGCGTCCAAAGCGGCGGGGAGGTTTGGCACCTCGATGTCGGCCCATCGCATCCTGGGGCTGTAGGCGGTCCCAAGGGTTTGGCTGTTCGCCAATTAAAGCGATACGCGAGCTGGGTTCAGACCGGCGTGAGCCAGGTCGGTCCCTATCTGCCATGGGCGTAGGAATCTTGAGAGGTCTCTTCCCTAGTACGAGAGGACTGGGAAGGACCGACCTCTGGTGTACCAGTTGTCCCGCTAGGGGCACGGCTGGATAGCCATGTCGGGAAAGGATAACCGCTGAAAGCATCTAAGCGGGAAGCTAGCCTCAAGATTAGGATTCCATGTCCTTCGGGACGTGAGCCTCCTGGTAGACCACCAGGTTGATAGGCTGGAAGTGTAAGGCCTGAAAGGGTTTGAGCTTACCAGTACTAACAGGCGAGCGCTTGATCACTTTTATCATGGGTCCAAACGTGGACCAGTGATATTTCGCGCCGGGAGTCGTGGCCTGGATTCAGATATGAATCCGGTGAACCTACGATCCCGCCGCCGAAACGTACTCTTGGATCTGAAGCTTCAGATCCAGGCTGGTGAACTTCTACTAAGTTTGTTACCCCTATCAGAACCTCCGGCCAGCCGGGATGAAATACTTCCGACTGGCCTATGGCGGTGTGTATACGCTACGGGTTACACCTGTTCCCATCCCGAACACAGTAGTGAAGACGTAGCGGCCGATGATACTGCTTTGCGGGAAAGTAGGTTAATGCCGCCTTTTATGAAGGCCTCTGGGCGAAAGTCCAGAGGCCTTCTTTTTTTGCGCGTACATCGTCCTCGCCGCGGGAATGCTTCTGTTCTTACGGGCTACCGAGGCATAGGATACCCAGGCTCGGTTAGAAATTGTCCCCGCTGCACGTATAGCGCCATGATGGCCGGGCGCGGATCGAATGGGAGACTTGCATGACACAGCACATTCTGCGCGTCGGAGTGGTTACGGGGCTGTTGTTGGCTTGCTGGGGCGTCGCGGGGGCGGATGATTTGCCCTCTACGTGTCCGGCCATCTCGGCCGTCGCGGTGTCCGACGACAACTTGGCTGCCTTGGCCAGGGGCAACCAGGAGTTTGGGCTGAGACTGTACGGCCAGTTGGCCGAGAAGAAGGGCAACTTATTCTTCTCGCCTTACAGCATCTCGACGGCCATGAGCATGGTGTACCTGGGCGCCGCCGGCCAGACGGCCGATGAAATGGCCGCCGGCTTGTGCATTCCCTCCCGGCCAGACGCAGCTGGTGTGGCCAAGCCGTGGTCCATGCAGGATCTGGCTGACGCATACAAGAATTTGCAGGGTCGCTTCCTGGCCGCCAGCGCAGCGAGCAAGCCAGCAGCGGACACGCCTGGCGATGAGTGGGCCTTTCAGCTTCACGTCGCCAATGCGCTTTGGCCGGCCAAGGGCGTCGGGCTGAAAAGCGAATATATTTCGCTCATTGGCGACTACTTCGGCGGCAAGGCCCAGGATTTGGACTACGGCAACGCGGAGGCGGCCCGGCAGGTCATCAACGGCTGGGTGGAGCAGCAGACGCAGCAGAAGATCAAGGACTTGATCGGCCCGAAGGTCTTAAATGGCGGGACGATGCTCGTACTCACCAACGCCGTGTACTTCAAGGCCGGCTGGCTGACGCCTTTCACGCCCGAGGAGACGAAAAAAGAAACTTTTCACGCCGAGGGCAAGGACGTCCAGGCCGACCTGATGGCCCAGACGAAAGAGTTCCGCTACGCCGAAGTGAAGGTGGCGGAGCGGGAGTTCCAGGCCTTGGAACTGCCCTATCGTGGGCGGGAGTGCGCCATGCTCATCTTGCTGCCCAAGCAGGCACAGGACCTGGAGGCCGTCGAGCAGGCCATGCGGCAGAGCCCGGGCGGAACGCACGCCGCTATCGACGTGGACGCGATCGAGAAGTCACTTGGGTCCGTGCGCGCGCACGTGAAGCTGCCCCGCTTCAAGGTGACCAGCCAGTTTGACCTAGCCGACCAGCTCAAGGCCATGGGCATCAAGTCGGCGTTTGCCGGGGCGGATTTCTCGGGCATGTTCGAGAACGCCCGCGGCGTTTCCATCTCCAACGTGGTGCACAAGGCCTTCGTCGATGTTCGCGAGCAAGGCACGGAGGCGGCGGCAGCCACGGCCGTGCACATGTTGGGAATGTCCCGGCAGACGGCCGAGCCCAAGGAATTCATTGCCGATCGCCCGTTCCTCTTCTTCATCCGCGACAACGCCAGCGGGACGATCCTTTTCATGGGCCGGCTGGCCAACCCCAGCGCAGAGCAGACCGAGTAGACTTCTTTTCATAACTGCGGTGCCCATAAGTAGTTGGACGCGTGGAATGGATGAATCCGTGGCACAGCCGCCCTCGGCTGTGGCTTTTGCGGTCAGATCGATCTCTTCTCACGCGGTTTCGCGCCCGAGGGCGGGCGCACCACGGTTATGAAACCGGTTCTAGTAGTCCATAACAGCAGGTTATTGCGGATGTTCATACCGGTGGCCCGAGATGTGGGCAAGTGGTTGAAATAAATGCAGGCCGAAGAGATCGAGCCGGTGACGCCGCGCATATCGATGGCGTTGTTGCGGATCGTCACATTGGTACCCAGATAGGAGGCCCCGTACATTGCGTCGGCCTGGGGCAGGTCGAGTGGAACGCTGAAGTCGCAGCACGTGGCCGACAGGGTCAGGCTGGAATCGTCCAGAATCAGTCGGTCGCAGAGGGTCGCACCGTCCGAGAATATGACCAGGTTCCCGCCGATGAACGGCTGCAAGCCATTGTTGGTTTGCTCAAGCACCTGTGCAAGCAGGGGCCACTTGGGGAACACGAAAGAGTACCGACGTGCTTTTGTGAGACTTTGTTTCCGCCCTGCTCGTGGGCTGGCAGCGTGGGGTCGGGGAACGCAGGATGGTTACCGGCCCGGCCTGCCCGGCCCCGCGCGGCGTATCGCAGACGGCGGCGCCGGCCGACTGGACGAACCGCCTGCCGAGTTCCATGGGCTCGGCGCCAGGGCGTATCAAAGTAGCTGAGATAAGAACGTCCTGGCTGGCACCACGAGCGGGCCGCGCGGCTTGGCAAAGCAGTCGGCGTCCACGTACTCGGCATCCAGCACGACCTGGAAGGCGTACGGCGCCTTGGTCTGGCCTTGGAAGTGCGCCAGCGCCGGGCTGAGTTGCTCTTGGGCCTTCTTGACCTCCACAAGCATCCAGGGTTTGCCGTCGCGGGCCACGATGAAGTCCACCTCGCGCTTCTGCTTGTCGCGCAGATAGCCAAGCTGGAACGTCCCAAGGCCAAGGTCGGTCCAGCCTTCAACGGCCTTGAGCAGGTGGCAGGCGATGAAGGTTTCCGCCCGCTTGCCTGCATCCGTGATGCCTGACCAGTCGCGCAGGAACCATTTGGGCTCCTTGCGCAGCGAACTGGAGACGTTCTTGAACCATGGCCGGAGCAGGAACCCCAGGTGAAAGCCGCATAGCGTTTCCACCCAGCGGCGGATCGTGTCGATGGCCACCTGGATCTCGCGGGCCAGATTCGCGTAGATGAGCTGGTCGGCGGAGCGTTCCAGCAAGAGATTGACCAAGGCTTCGATCTGGCCCAACTCGTGGATGCCAGTCAGGTCTCTGATGTCCTCACGCAACAAGAGCTGCTGCCGCAGTGTGCTCCAGCGTCGGGAGAATCTGGCGTCCCGTTTGAGGAACGGTTCTGGATAACCCCCGTGCTTCCACAGGGCGGCAAAGTCCACCTCGGCGATTCGATGCGGTGGCCGGAAGATCGTCTTTGGATCAGGCAGTTCCTGGTGGATCACCTCTGCAACAGTGAACGGGTGCATCCGATACAGGAAGTACCGGCCCATGAGGCTGTCGCCACCCCGACGGTACACGTCCATGCGGCTGCTGCCGGTGATGAGCAAGTGGACCAAGTCGGCGTACGTGTCATAGAAGCCCTTCAGGAAGGACTTCCAGCGGGCGTACTTGTGCAGCTCGTCGAACACGCCCACCAGCGGCTCTTTCCGCAAGCGATCCAGCCCAAGTTTCTCTGCGGTAGCCGCAGGGCCTTTCAAGATGACCTGCCGATCGTCAGCATTGTCCCAGTTGAGATAGGCACTAGACAGGTCACGGCCCGTCGTGGTCTTGCCCACTTGGCGCGGCCCGGTAACGAACGCCATCTGGCGGTGGCGCTGGATGTGCTCGGCCAGCATCGTGTCGTACAAGCGTTTGCGGTGGCTCATGGTGTAACCATTATCGACGCTATCGTATAACGGTCACAACCAAATTACGATGGTGACGATTGCGGTCACGTGCCAGGTTGCCTGGGGCGGTTGTGCCAAAGTCTCTCAAAAGTCGGCTGGGTGCTGAGTCGGCATAGCGGTGCATGGTGACCTGGCCAGGCCCGACCCGTTCCAGAGCCCAGCTTCGGGCCGCGCAGATGGTGGGGGGCTTTGACATATCCTACATTCGATACGCACGAAATGACTCAAGGGGCCCCTTGATAAGCAACGCTACCGCTTAGTCGCAGTTGAAAGTGAGCATCTTCGTGGCGTCTGGCCGTATCATCTTTCAGGGCGAGCATCGCTTCCCTGGGAGGAGCCTCGACATGATTGGGACACCACACAACGAGTCTCGTGCGACCTTACTCATGACCAAGAACGAATTGGCCGCACGGCTTCAGATCAGTCTTGGCCACCTTCATAGGATGGTTAAGGCCGGCCGGGTGCCCAAGCCAGTTCGGTTTGGCCGGCGCGTACTCTTCTCGGTCGCCGTAATGGACGCCTGGGTTCGTAGAGGTTGTCCGAGTTCAGAAAGTGTTGCGTAGGGTGAAGGCTGACCTCCCTCGATGCAAAAGGGATCCGTCGATCACCAGAGAACGCTTTGGGCGGCCACGAGTCGCATTTCTCATGAAAAGTGGTCAGTGTCTAAGTCGGGCCATATGATCCGCCCGGCCGAGGCAGAAGGTATCGCACCAGCGCAGGAAGGGCCGGACGTTGAGCAATCCCGCGCCGCCGGCGATGACCGTTGGCTGTGCGCTCTTCGGCCAGGCGGTAGGCCCGCGCCTGCGCCGGCGTCAGGTCCGCGGCGACGTGGACGGGCACGGTCTTGAGGCCCAGTTTTATCGCCGCCTTGTGCCGGGCGTGGCCAACGACGATAACGCCGGCCGAATCAGCCACGATGGGCTGCCGTTCCATCGGCGCTGATCGTGACCAGCGGAACCAGCGATGACTCGACCAAGCTGCGGGCATACTGGGAAGCCTGCTTCCACATCGTCACATCACGGGCGGCGGCAAAGACACCTATCCGCCGATGCACGTGTAGACACGCAAGTGATAACTCGCGCAGAGAACAAAAAGTTCTGCGCACGCAGAAGTTGACGGGTTTCCCAGACACAAGATAATACTGCGTCAGTGTGGCGTCAGGCAACTGACGCAGAAGGCAAGTCTTACAAGATTACTTGTTCGGGCCATAAACACCGAGTCAAGGAAGAGAATCATGAATCGTAGCCACCGTAATCGCAGCCACCGTCGGTCCTTCCGCACGCTGTCCGCCGCAAAGATTGGTCGTGACAGCAATTGGTTCGAGGCTTTGGAGAGCCGCTTGCTACTGGCCGTTCCAGGAACATGGAGTCCCACGGGGGTGGGGGCAACGGGGGCGCTGTATAACGCCACTATCAGTCCCCTCAACAGCAGCGAGATGACCATCGCGGCCGACATGGGACAGATATTCCACACCAGCGCCACCGACGGCACCGGCTGGGACATCTACGACGCCACGAAGGTATCGTCCAACTATTTGGCCACGATGGAATACACAAGCCAACAGGGCTTGATGTACTACCGCGGCAATTCAACGGCCGGCCCCATGGTCACCACGGACAGCGGGTCCAATTGGGCCCCGTTGAAGGGTTGGAACACCTCTTGGGGCGCGTGCATGCAGGTCTTCGTGGATCCGGCCAGCGCCTCGGCCGGTTCGGCACGCATCCTGGCCAGCGTCAGCCCCATCATCGATCAGTCCGGCAATGCCACGCCTGGGACGTATGGCCTGTATTACTCCAGTAACGGGGGCAGCACGTTCACCCAGGTGACCCAATTGTCGGGCAGCAACGGCGTGCTCTGGCAGGCCGGCGCGTTCTTCGACGGTCAGAACATCTACGTGGGCACGAACCTTGGCTTGGGCGTCAGCCGGGACGGCGGTTCGACCTGGACCCTCAATCCGGCTGCCCTGACCGGCATTGATTTCAGCTCCGTCACAGGACCGGGCATGTGGTCGCTTTCGGGTTCAAAGTTAGGCGGCGTGACGCGACTGTGGACCACGATATTCCCGCGGGCCTATAGCGAGGGCGCCGGATACTACTATGCGATCGCGCCGAATCGTCTCATCCTCGACAAGATTGACACCAACGGCGATACCACTCCCGACACGGCCTTCTGGAAATTGACCGGTTCGGAGGTCGGCGTTCAAAGCTGCAGCTGGGACGGAAGCAATTGGACAGCCTGGACCCAGACCACCTTGCCGACCAACTATATAGGAACCGTGGTAGCGGCGGTGCCGACGGACAACCAGAAGGTGTACATCGGTGGCGGAGAAACGACGGTGGGCGACCCGGCCATCGCGTACTCCAGCAATGCCGGATCGAGTTGGAGCAAGGAGTTCAGGACCAAGGCCGCAGGCGACGGCGTTACGCCGAACGCCAATATTCACGCCGCGGGCATGGGTGACGGCGGCGATAGAGGCTGGAACTGGGGCGGACCGGCGTTCAGCATCGCCGTGGCGCCGGGCAATGGTGACCGTGTCGTGTTCACCGACGTCGGCGGCGCCTGGGGCACGACCAACGCCACGCAGGGCAGCAGCTCGACGTGGTACGCCCAGTATGTGGCGGCCAGCGATACCGGAACGCCCGGGCAGAATCTGACGCCGGGCACGCCGCACCACGGCACGCTGAATGAAACGACCATGTTCGATTTGAACTGGACGGACAGCGAGACCATCGTCGCCGGCTGCGCCGACGTGGACAGCCTGACCAGCAACGACGGCGGCACGAGTTGGCACTACAACACCATCCCGCCCGTCGGCAATACGATGTATAACACGGTAACGGACCCGGCCACCGGGATCATGTACGCTTCCACGTCGAAGTTACACGATCTATACCTTCTTAAGACCAGCGACGGATGGATGAAAACGTCCAACAATGACGACGTGCTGATGTCCACGGACAAGGGCACCACGTGGACGATCATGCATCAGTTCCGCAATCACGACGGTATCGGCGATTACGGCACTCCGGTGCGGAAGGTCGCGCTGGACCCACGGCACCCCAACCGCCTGTACGCCATGTTGGTCGACTCCCAGGACGGCAAGGGCGGCATCTGGGTCACGGACAACCTCAATGCCGGCACCAATTCGACTTGGACGCAACTACCTTCGCCGGCCAACTGCTCTCTTCACCCCTTGGACATGCACGTCCTGAATGACGGCCGGCTGGTGGCGGTGTACTCGGTCAACAGCACCAACGACGGACTCGCGGGGGTATGGGTCAGTTCAGACGGCGGCACCACCTGGGCAGCCAAGACACCGCCCGATACCTCTATGTACGGCAAGACGCTCACGTGCAAGTTTGACATGACAAGCGTCTTCATCGACCCCGCCGACGCCAGCCAGAACACCTGGTATGCGACCTCGCTGAACAACCCCGGACACTACGGCGGGATCTGGCGGACGACCGACGGCGGCTCAAACTGGACCTCCGTTGGCGCCGACCCCACGAACAACGGCGGTTACTATTCCGTTATGCGCCGGCCCGGCACGACCGAGATGTACGCCACGAGCACTGTTGGAGGGCTGTTGTACACAGCCGATTGCACCGTCCAATCGCCCACTTGGTCACGCGTGGCCAACTTCAAGTTCCAGTTGCCGCTGCAGGTATGCTTCAATCCGTACAACCCGGCCGAGATATTCGTCAGTACGTACGGCAACGGCGTGTACAGGGGCAACTGCAACGACCTGACAGCGCCAGCCCCGGTGGCCGGCCTCACGGCGGATGCCAGGAGCCAGGACAAGGTCGTTCTGCGCTGGACCAACAGCGACGTGCCCTTGGGCGCGGGACTGCATATCTACTACGGCATTGACGGTGTCAATTACTCGCTGCTGGACACGGTGGACGGCAACGTTGCCACCAGCTATGTCGCCACGGGGCTGACCGCCAACACCACGTACTACTTCAAGGTCTGCTCCTTCAACGCCGCCGGCGAAGCCGTCCCCTGCAACGTCGCCACAGCCAAGACGCTGGAGACGCCCAGCCTGCTTGTGTCGGAGAACTTCAACTACACGGGCGTCCCCGGCGCCACGTGGAACGGCGGCACAGGTCTTAGCGGTAACTGGACGAAGACGTCGGGAACGGCCACGGCCGTGACCGGCAGCCTGACCTCGCCGGCGCCGGCTGACACGCTCACCGTGTCGGGCAACAGGGCTGAACTCAGCGGCGGCCCCGGCGTCATCACCCGTTCCCTCGCCAGCGTGGTGGGTGCCGACAATCAGACTCGCTGGCTGGCCTATGAGATGAACACGGCGGCCGTTAGCAATCCGTACATGGAATTGGACAACGCCAGCGGCGAGAAAGTGTTTATCGGCGTACGTTCGACCAACAAACTGAGCGTGGAAGTCTATGACGCCGCTCACACGGGATATTACTGGTCCGGCACCACTTGTCCATTCGGCACGACGGGACTACTGGTGGTTCGAATCGATTATGCCACTACGGCCGGCGGCGACCGCATCCGGCTGTATTGGGACCCATCCACGAGCTCTTCCGCCAGCAATCCGATTCCGTATCTGGACCCGGCCAACCTTGGCGCCAACAACCCCTGGGATGAAGAACCCGCTTGCATCGGCGAGTGGGTTTGTGCCCCCACCTATTATTTTCCCCGGAGCATGAACGCGATCAAGTTCAGCAGTGGAACGCCGGCGTTCGACGTTGACGAACTGCGGATCGGCAAGACCTACGGCGACGTAACCACGGGCACGGCCCCAGCGGCCCCGGCGACCGTGTCGGGCCTGACGGCCACCGCCTCGGCCCAGCGCGGCACGATCAACCTCAACTGGAGCATAACGGGCATCACAAATGAACGCGGCTACAAGATCTACCAGTCCCCGACCTCAAACGGAACGTACACGCTGATCGATACGATCTACACGCCGCAACTGAGCAGCTACGTGGTCAGCAACGGGCTGTCTGACGCCACAGCCTATTACTTCAAGGTCGCGGCCTTCAACGACAACGCCACGATCAACCAGTCGGCTTACGCCAGCGCCACGACGGTCGGCGCCATCCCGGCCGCCCCGACTGGCCTGAGTCTTGCCAGCAGCGCCGGCAGCGACGGCAACAGCGTTCAGACCATCGTCACGATCACGGCCGGCAACTCCACCGACCACACGTCCGTCAGCCTGGACTACTGCGACGGCAGCCAGGACGTATATGGTCAGCCGGTCTGGACCAACGTGGTCCTGAACGGCTCTCTGACCTCCTACCAGACGACGTTGACGCTCAAGGCCAACCGCTCGTACAGTTTCCGCGTTGGCGCGGTCAACAGCGCCGGAACGTCCAACTACATCCATGCAATCACGACCACTCTGCAAGCGCCCGTCACGCCCTCAGCCACGGCGTCGGCTTCAGACCAGATCGCGGTTTCCTGGACGCAGTACAGCGGCTCGTACGCCACGAATTTGGTGCTTCAGCGATCGACTGACAACGCCACCTGGGGCAACGACGTGACGTTGAATCCGACCGACACGACATACAATGCCACCGGCTTGACGGCCGACACGCAGTACTACTTCCGGCTCAAGGCCACCAACAGTTCCTGCAGCTCCAGTTTCAGCGACTCTTGCGTCGCCAGGACGCTTATTGCCAACAGCAACCTGACGGCATACGAACCGTTCAATTACTCGGCTGGCGCCCAAGCCACCACCGGCAACCTCAACGGCGGCAGCGGATGGGCAGGCGCCTGGGTGAGCACCTTGCCCAGCTACAGCGCCGTCGGGGCCAGCAGCCTCACCAACGGCAATGGCCTGTTGACCATCGGCAACGATTGTGAATACCAGAACAACAACGCCGACATGACGCGCACGCTGGCCAATTCGCTTGGCACTTCCGGCACGTTCTGGTTCAGCTTCGTGTGGGATCTCCATGGCACCAACCTGGGTGGGGGGCTGCGGTTCACCGACGGCGGAAGCAGCAACTGGATCGACTTTGGTGCGCCCCGCCAAAGCAAGTGGTCCGTCATGTCCAATACGGGCAATATCTATCAGACGGCGGCCACCGCGCCATCTTACGACACAAACTACTATGTTGTGGGCTGCGTGACGTATGTGGCCCAAACCGGCGGCGACGTCATCAAGCTGTGGGTCAATCCGACGCCCGGATCCACCACTCCGTCGGATGCCTCGGCCCTGATCAACTACACATGCCCGGCCAATCAGTTCGTGATACGCAATATCAATACCGTGACGTTGCGGGATGCCAGCTACACCAATGCTGACAAGTTCGACGAGGTCCGCGTCGGCGTCAACTACGCCGCAGTGGCGATGCTGACCGTCGCCGCTCCCCCGACGGTGTTGACGGCCAACCCCGTTTCCACCACGGAAGTCGATCTGGCCTGGACGGACAACGCCAGCAACGAGACGAACTACTACGTGGAACGCGGCACCGATGGCGTCAACTACGGTCAGGTGCAGACACTGGCGGCCAACAGCACCAGTTGGGCTGATACCGGAAGGACGGCCGGCACGACGTACTACTATCGCGTCACCGCACACAATGACACGGGCGATTCGGTCTATTCCAACGTCAGCAGTGCCCACACCAACGGCGGCGCATCCTCGGTGATAGCCTATGACGGATTCAACTACAGCACCGGGTCGCTGAACGGTTCCAACGGCGGCAATGGCTGGTCGGATGCTTGGGCGGCCACCGGTGATTATCAGAGCACGAACTCCCTGATCGCCAGCGGCAGCTACACGGCGCCTTCGCCTGCCGACACCCTGGCAACCATCGGCAACCACGTGACGCTGACATGCGGCAACATTGGAACGCGTCACACTAGTTCCAATCTCTACGTGGATGGCACGAACACCACGATTTGGGCCAGCTACCTGTGCTACCCCGACAAACAGGGGTATACAGCCTCCACGAGCATGCGCGTGGGCGGACTCATGTTTGGCATGATGGGAAGCAACGTCTGGGGCATCGTTGCCGACGGCACAACTCCGACACAGTACTACTACTCGACGACGTCGGTGCAAGACCATGTGCCGGTCTTGCTGGTCATGGAGGTCGTGTACGGCAGTCCCAACTACAGCGTGTACCTGTGGCTCAACCCCGCTCCTGGCTCCACGGCGCCCTCTGTCGGGTCAGCGATCAAGTCAGTGACCAATATGGCGGCCGGCTACTTCCCCTCCAGGAATGACGTGGTGATGAGGGAAGGAGCGTACTCTCAGGTCGACGGATTGGACGAAGTCCGCCTTGGCCGAAGCTACGGCGACGTGGCGCCGGTGCAGACATCTGCCCCGACGAATGTCGCTACGAGCGTGCAATCCTTCTCCAAGGTGAAACTGACCTGGACCAACAACGCCCCCTCGGCCGTGGGCCAACTCATCAGCATCTCCACGGACGGAGGCACGACCTATAAGCCGATGGTGTACCTGACCGACCCGGCGGCCAGTAGCTATACGCTGACAGGCTTGGCGGCCAATGCGACGTACTACGTGAAGGTGGCGGCCTACGACGGGGCCACCTACAACTACTCGTCGGCGATCAGCTTTGGCACGTCGGCGCCCGCGGCTCCCACGTCGCCCAGTGCCACAGCCAGTTCCAATTCGCAGATCAACTTGGCGTGGACGGACGCCGCCACGAACGAGAGCGGTTACGAGATCTGGTATTCCACAGATCCCAACGCCAATGATAATTCGTTGTGGCAGTTGCTGACGGTTACGGCCGCGAACGTCAACAGCTTCTCGGCAACTGGGCTGTACCGGAATCTGCAGTACTACTTCCGTACCCGGGCGTTCAACGGGATCGGCTTCTCCAGCTTCAGTTCTATTGTCGGCGCTCAGACGCAAGCGTAGGCGAGGCGAGAGACGGACGGTGCCGTCAAGGCATTGACCGGGATGGAATGGCGGCTTGCGGGCGGCATGGCCATGAAGGGCTGTGCCGCCCGCCACCGCATCAGGCCGGCTGGCTTATGTGTGCGAGTGGCCTGGCTGATCAAAGCGATTCCGGCCGAGCTCGCTTGTTAGGCGGCAGCAGGCGCCGACGGTATTCGCCGGGCGTGCAGCCGACGTAACGTTTGAACAGGATCGACAGCGCGTTGTGGCTGGTGAAGCCGCTCATCGTGGCCACATCGGACAGGCTCAGGTCATAGTCCGCCATCAGAACCTTGGCCCGTTCCACGTGGCTGCGTTGTATCTGCTGGAGGGGCGTGCGTCCGAGCATCTTGCGGCATTGAACTTCGAGATTGCGTCGCGAAATCGGCACGGCCCGCAGAATATCGCGGACCGTGATGGGCTTGTGGGAAAAGTTCTGCATGAAGCGGACGGCCTCGGCAAGCTGAGCGTTATCCATGGCCAGAACGTCGGTGGACGCGCGGGCGATCACGTTCCCGGGCGGCAGCACAAGGGGCTCCGCCGGTCGCTTGCCGGTGCGGATCATCCGCCTGATCACTTCCATCGCCTTGTAGCCAATGTTCTGCGGGCAGGTGTCGATGC
>CAITIS010000034.1 GCA_903892515.1 uncultured Planctomycetota bacterium
CGAGACGGTGGGCGTTGCAACCTTGACCGGCAACTTCACCCTGTGGGGCGCTTATGTCACCGATGCAGGCGTCCACTTTGCCAACAGCAGCGCTGCCACCTGGACGCCGGGCGCGATGATCACGCTGACGGCCTACGCCAAGACGATTGACCAGGTCATGCCGAAGTACTACTTCGGCACCGATAACACAGGCCTGACGGCCGCTCAGTTGGCCCAGATTCAGTTCGTCGATGAAGACGCCAGCGGCAACTTGACGACCACCTACGGCGCCATGCTGGCCCCCGATGGCCAAGTCGTTCCGGTTCCCGAGCCGATGACGATCAGCTTGCTGGTTGTGGGCGGCCTGGCCCTGCTGCGTCGCAAGGCCTAGACGCACGACTTCATTCCGCGGATTCACGCGAAGAGAGCTGCTCCCGACGGGCAGCTCTCTTCTTTTGTTCCCCGGCGGCGACCGTAACGGTTGATGTTGTCGCAAACGTCCATGAGGACATAGATTCTTCGTTTTCCCCCTTGACGCCCTCGCATCTTGATGTATCATAGCTGGTGGAAAAGCATGTGCTTAGAGTCGGCGGATGCTTTTCGGGCCGAAAGTGAGGGATCGACTGTCACGTCTGTTCCTCCTCACGGATGGCAAAGCGATACGCAAGGCAATATGCCTTTCTTTTTCAAGTCTGCGAGAGGAGGTGTCCGGAAAAGGAAATGGGCAGAGCCTTTATTATGTTTAACGTTTGTTTCCGTTCTGTTGTTTTCAGGTACATCTCGTTCGCAATAGAGCCTTGAACGTTAACTTTTACTGGAAGAGAGGGTACACATGTCACGTTTCTGCACAGTTGCTATCGTTGCGTTGTTCGTCGCCCAGGCCGCGTTCGCCGTTGACTACACTTACACTGGCGGTTTCTCGGGCTCCGATCTGTGGAACAATCCGGCCAGTTGGGGCGGCGTTGGCTTCCCCAACAGCGCGTCCGACACCGCCTATTTCGAGGGTCGGCTGGCCCAGAAGGTCGGCACAGAAGCTGGCGGACAGAACCCGTTCATGGTCAGCAACATCACCTTGGGCAACGGCTTGGCTCGCGCGGCCATCATCACCCTTGGCACATATGCGGGCTGCCCGGGCCTGGAGATTGCCGCTGGCGCTACGATCCTCAAGCGGGATGCGACGGCGGACGTGATCAATTGCGCGATCTCGCTCGACGGCGCCACGACGGTCACCTCTGCGACCACCGGCGGAAACCTTACTTTCCGCGGTGGCATCACCGGACTTGGCAGCTTCACCAAGACCGGCCCCGGCTACGTGACCTTTGACGTCACGCCCAACACCTATACTGGCCTGACGTATCTGGCGAATGGCGGCAGACTGTATCTGAACGGCTCCTCCGGAACACAGTTTATCGGCACGGGCGGCCTGAAGATCGCCGGCCGGCTGCAGTACGGAAACGGCGCTGGCTATGGCGACCACATCGCCGACACCTGCCCGGTTGAACTGGCTGCCGGCGGCGAATTCGTGCCATCCGGAGCCGCCGAG
>CAITIS010000035.1 GCA_903892515.1 uncultured Planctomycetota bacterium
CGCGTCAGGAATGGTGGCGCGAAGATGGTTCCCGGACGCGGGCGAGACGCCCGCGACACGAGAACAACGGGCGGAACCGGTGTCCGGCTAATCTTGGTCGGGCATAGGTAGAGCCGCAACGGCGCGGCTCAACCTATGGCACCCATGGCAGGTTCAACCTATGGCACCCGTGGCAGGTTCAACCTGTGGCACCTATGGCGGGAGTTTGAAAAGGATTTCGAGCTTCGGTGAAATGGTTTTATGTCATCGCGCTGGTGATGTCGGTCGCCTTGGCGATCCTGCCGGTTGTCTGGATCGCTCACATCCAGCCCGCGCAGACCTTCGCCGCCGACAAGATCGTTCGTTACGACAGCTTCGGTGCTGACATCAAGTCCATCGACCCGGCCACCTGCGGCGACACCACCAGCTCGTGGATCCAGGGGAACTTCTACGAAGGCCTGTACTGCTACCACTACCTCCTGAGGCCACCGACGGTCATCCCGCAACTGGCCCAGGACATGCCGCAGGTCTCGCCCGACGGGCTCATCTACACCATCAAGCTCAAGGCCGATGTGAAGTACACGCCCAACGAGTGCTTCGGCAAGGGACCCGACGGCCAGCTACTCACGCGGACGGTCAAGGCCGAGGACTTCGTCCTGGCGTTCAAGCGCGTGGCCGACTACCACATCGCCACCGGCCTGGCCTGGGCCTTCGTCAGCGAGCGGATCGTCGGCATCGACGCCTACCGGGCGAAGACCAAGGAATACAAACCCACCGACTACGCCCGCTACGACCTGCCCATCGATGGCATCAAGGCCGTGGACGACCTGACGCTGCAGATTCGGCTCGTCCAGCCGTTTCCGCAGATGATCTACGTGCTGGCCATGAGCGTGTACGCGCCCGTGCCGCGTGAGGCCGTGGATCGCTGGCTGGGGAATTCCCCCGAGTTCCGCGAGGCCTACCAGGTCGTCAGCACCGGGCCGTACGTCCTGAAGGAGTTCAAGCGCAAGCACCGCGTCGTGCTGGAACGCAACCCGGACTTCCGCGCGGACTTCTACCCCAGCCAAGGCATGCCCGGCGACCAGGAAGCCGGCTTGCTGGTTGACGCCGGTAAGAAAGTCCCGTTCGTGGACGTGCTGTGGTACGACTACGTGGCCGAGGACTACAGCGCCTGGATGCGTTTTTTAGCCCGGCAGGTCGATAGTGCGGGCATCCCCAAGGAAGTCTTCCAGTCGGTCATCACGCCGGGCAAAAGCCTCACCGACGACTTGGCGAAAAAGGGCATCAAGCTCATCAAGAGCGAGCAGCCGTCCGTGTACTGGATGGCCTTCAACATGGAAGATCCGGTGCTGGGCAAGTGCCCGTCGCTGCGGCAGGCGATGTGCCTGTGCTTCGACGTGGAGAACTACGTCAAGGTGCTGCACAATGGCCGGGGCAAGCGGGCGGTGAATGTGATTCCCAGCAGCTTTGCCGGTCATGATGAAGCCGGCCCAGGGCCGTACTTCCGCCTGGACGTGGACGAGGCGCGTAAGAAGATCGAGCAGGCCAAGGCTGAGTTGGCGGCGGCCGGGCTGCTGGTCGAAGGCAAGCTTCCCACCCTGACGCTGGAGATGGGCGGCGAGGACGTGGATTCGCGCCAGACGGCCGAGTTCGTCCAGCAGCAATTCCGCAAGATCGACCTGGATGTCAAGGCCGTCTTCCAGGATTGGTCCACGCTGCAAGAGAAGGTCAACAACAAGCAGGCCCAGATGTGGATGATGGGCTGGCAGGCGGACTACCCCGATGCCGAGAATTTCCTGCAAAACTTTTACAGCCCCAACATCGCCAAGCAGACTAACAACTTCAATTACTCCAACCCCGCATTTGACAAGCTGTATGAGAAGATCCGCGTCATGCCCGAGTCGCCCCAGCGCACGGCCATCTGCGCCCACATGGCCCAGATGCTGGGCGAGGACTGCCCGATGCTGCTGCTGACCGAACCGCTGAGTTTCGTGCTCTTTCAGGACTGGCTGCTGAACGTCAAGCCGCACCCGGTCGGGTATGGTTTTGCCAAGTACCAGCGGATCGACACCGAGCTGCGCGACCGGATGGGAGGGCGGCGGTAATGGCCTTCTTCATCCTGCGCCGGCTCGTCCAGGGCGCGTTCACGATCTTCGGCGTGATGCTGCTGACCTTCCTGCTGTTCAAGGTCTTCGCCGGCGACGTCTCGGCCCGGTACGTGAACCCCAAGCTCGGCCAGAAGGCTCGCGTGGAATGGCTCATCAAGCACGGCTTTGACAACCCCGACGGCACGAAGAAGGCGCTGATCTTCAATACCCGCAGGCACCTGCCGACCAGCCGGCCCGCCGGCGCGGATACGCCGCTGGCCGCTCCGGCCGTACAGCCCGACGCCGAGGATTCTGAAGAGCCCGCCAGCGACAACGCCGCCGCGGCCACACCGCCAACTTCTGCGGCGACACAGCCAACTACTCCCGCGGCGCTGCCGGAGGCTCAACTTGCCATCGCCCCTCCATCCACCCAGCCGGCCAGTCGCGCCGCCTCGACAGACGCCGCTCAGGCTGGTCCCGACCAGCGGCTGATGCCGTGGGATGCGGAGTTCTATGACAGCCTGTTCTTCCGCCACCTGAAGGAATCGCTGACCTTCAGCGGCAGGAGCTTCGAGACCGAAGAGCCGCTGACGGAGATCATCCGACGGCAGGCCCCGTACAGCCTGGCCATCACGGTGCCTGCCCTGGCCATCGGCTGGCTGCTGGAACTGGTCATCGCCTGCCTGGTGGCGTATTACCGCGACTCGTTGATCGACAAACTGGGCGTGTTCTTCTCGGTGTTGGGCATGTGCGTGCCGTTCCTGGCGTACATGATCCTGGCCCAGGCCGTCATGTTCCACATCGCGCCAACGGCCGCTTGGGGCTTGCAACATCCGGCCAATATCTACTTGCCGGTGCTGATCGACGTGATCGCGGGCTTGGGCGGCGGCGTTCGCTTCTATCGCACGGTGATCCTGGACGAAACCAACCGCGACTACGTCCGCACCGCCAAGGCCAAGGGCGTGCCGCTGCCCTCGATCCTCTTTAAGCACGTGCTCAAGAACTGCATGCTGCCGATCCTGACGAGCCTGGTGCTGTCGATCCCGTTCCTGATCATGGGCAACCTGCTGCTGGAACGGTTCTTCGGCATACCGGGCTTAGGCGACCTGCTGATCTCCAGCATCAACAACCGCGATGTGCCGATCATCGCCGGCCTGACGTTCCTGACGGCCCTGGTGTACACGCTGGGCCTGCTGCTGACGGACATCCTGTACGCGGTCTTTGACCCGAGAATTCGACTGAGATAGGAGTTATGGGTGCCGTAGGCTGACCCGCGAACTGAGAAGTGGGTGCCATAGGCTGATCCGCCGAAGCGTTTTTCAGCGAAGGCGGGGCTGCCTATGCTCGACGCTCGCATAGGTAGAGCCGCAAAACGACGCGGATCAACCTATGGCACCCTTGAAAATCATCGCACCCTTGGAAAGCAATGACGCAGCAGAGCGACAACTCGACCGCCCAAGCACAGGCCGCCGCGCCTGAGGCGCCCGTCATCATTGGCCGGAGCCTGTGGGGCGACGCCTTCTATCGGCTGCGGCGCGACCGCTCCGCCGTGGCGTGCTTCCTGGTCATCATGTTCTTTGCCGCCATCGCCATTCTCGGCCCGCACATCTACAGCAACTGGGCCGGGCAGTACGATTACGCCAACTCCTACGAGGCGCCGAGCTGGCAGTACCCGCTGGGCACCGACGTGCTGGGCCGCAGCGTGCTGCAAAAAACCCTGCTGGCCGCCAACACCTCCATGACCGTGGGGCTGATGTCCAACATCATCGCCATTCCGCTGGGCATGATCTTGGGCGCTCTGGCCGGGTACTTCGGCGGCTGGGTCGATGATGTGATCGTCTGGCTGTACAACACGCTGCTGGCCGTGCCGGGCATCATCCTGCTGGTGGCGATCAAGTTCGCCTTCAAGGGCGTGGTGCTCTTCAAAGGCTTGAGTGTGCCGCTGTTTGGTCACACGTATCGTCCACTGTTGATGGATCTCGACCAGGGGCTCTCGGGCATGTACATCGCCCTGGGCGTGATGGGCTGGATCGGCACCTGCCGGCTGGTGCGGGCCGAGACGATGAAGATTCGCGAACTTGACTACGTGCTGGCCGCCCGCTCCGTCGGCAGCAACAGTTTCATGATCCTGTTTCGCCACGTGCTGCCCAACGTGCTGCACCTGGGCATCATTCAATTCTCGCTGGGCTTCATCGGCGCCATCGGGGCCGAGGTGACGCTGAGCTACCTGGGCCTGGGCGTTGGGGCGGGCGTGCCAAGCTGGGGCAGCATGATCAACGAAGCCCGCATGAACCTGGTGGTGGGGCGGTGGTGGGAGATATCGGCCGCGGTGGGCGCAGTGTTCCTGCTGGTGCTGGCCCTGAACATTTTCGGCGACCGGCTGCGGGACGCCTTTGACCCGAGGCTGCGCGTGGCATGAGCCAAAGCGACACCATCCTGACGGTGCGGAATCTCCAGACGCACTTCTTCACGCGCGAAGGCGTGGTGCTGGCGGTTGACGGCGTGAGCTTTGCTATCGGCTCGGGCCAGACCTTCGCCCTGGTGGGCGAGAGCGGCTGCGGCAAGAGCGTGACGGCCCTGAGCATCCTGCGCCTCATCAGCAGCCCTGGCCGGATCGTCGGCGGCAAGATCACGCTGGACGACATCGACCTGCTGAGCCTGCCTGAGAGCCGGATGCGCTCCGTCCGCGGCAAGCTGGCCTCGATGATCTTCCAGGAGCCGATGACTTCGCTCAACCCCGTGTTCAGCATCGGCAACCAGATCTGCGAAGCCATCCTGCTGCACCAGCACGTGTCGCCGTCGCAGGCGCGGCAGCGCGGCATCGACATGCTGGTCAGCGTGGGCATCTCCGAAGCCGCCCGGCGCTTCAACGAGTACCCCCACCAGCTTTCAGGCGGCATGCGGCAGCGGGCGATGATCGCCATGGCGCTGTCGTGCGACCCCAAGCTGCTGATCGCCGATGAGCCGACGACGGCCCTGGACGTGACCATCCAGGCCCAGATTCTCGACCTGCTGCGCGACATCCAGCGGCAGCGCGGGCTGTCGATCATGCTGATTACCCACGACCTGGCCGTGGTGGCCGAGGTCGCCGACGTGGTGGCCGTGATGTACGCCGGCAGGCTGGTCGAACTGGCCGACGTGATCAGCCTGTACGACAAGCCGCTGCACGCATACACGCAGGGGCTTTTTGCCTCGCTGCCGCGGCTGGGCGAGCGTCACAATCGCTTGGCCACGATCCCCGGCACGGTGCCCAACCCCGCCGCGTTGCCGCCGGGCTGCCCGTTTAGCCCGCGCTGCTCCTGCGCCGACCCGCGCTGCCGGCGCGAACGCCCGCCCTTGCGCGAGGTGCTGCCCAACCACTGGGTGGCCTGCTGGGGCTGTAAGGGCTATGAGCAGGGCCAACTGACCGACCCTTCGCAGCGGCCCATAGCATTCAAGGCACAGCGATGAATGAATCATCTACATTGCTGGATGTGCGCGACTTAAAGACCTACTTCCCCGTGCGTGGGAGCTGGTTCAAAAAGCTGCACGTCCACGCCGTCGATGGCGTGAGCTTTTCGATCACCCGTGGCCAGACGCTGGCGCTGGTGGGCGAGAGCGGCTCGGGCAAGACCACCGTGGGGCGGACGATCCTGGGCTTGATTCCCGCCACGGCTGGGCGGGTGGATTTCCAGGGCCAGGACACCACCGCCATGTCGGGCGGGCAGATTCGCCGGCTGCGGCGGCACATGACGATGATCTTCCAGGATCCCTTCGGCAGCCTGAACCCGCGCATGACGGTCGGCTCGATCATCGCCGAGCCGCTGAAGGTTCACCACGTCGGCCAGCGCAGCGAGCGGCGGCAGCGGATCGACGAACTGCTGCGCACCGTCGGGCTGGACCCGCGCTACGCCGGCAGATACCCGCACGAGTTCTCCGGCGGCCAGCGCCAGCGCATCGGCATCGCCCGGGCCCTGGCCAGCAACCCCGAGTTCATCGTCTGCGACGAACCGGTCAGCGCCCTGGACGTGTCGATCCAGTCGCAGATTCTCAACCTGCTCTCGGACTTGCAGGAGCGGATGAACCTGACGTACCTGTTCATCGCCCACAACCTGGCGGTGGTGGAGCACTTCGCCCAGCGGGTGGCCGTCATGTACCTGGGGCGGCTGGTGGAAGTGGCCGACCGCGACGAGCTGTACAATGATCCGCGGCACCCGTACACCGAGGCGCTCTTCTCGGCCGTGCCAGAGCCTGACCCGCGCCGCCGGCATACCCGCGTGCAATTGGAGGGCGAGACGCCCTCGCCGATCTTCCCGCCGTCGGGCTGTCCGTTCCATCCGCGCTGCCCGCTGACGCGGCAAGTGGCGGCCGGGCACACTTACCTGGCCACCAGCGGCGTGAGCGGCTGTGGTAACGGCAAGACTCCGCCAGTGAACTTCAAGCCCCAGCCCTTGCCGCCAGGCCTGCTTCGCGAAGTCGGCTATCAAGGCCGGCCTTCACTGGTCGTGGCCAAGTGCATGGACGACGTGCCGGTTCTGGAACCACTTTCTTCCGCCGGCACAACGTCCAGCCATTGCCACGCCTGCCATTTGAGAAGATAGGGCGTAGGGCGTAGGGCATAGGGCGTAGGGAAGGCGGTTTGCGGCGTGAACGCGCCCGTTGAGTTGGGTGCCATAGGTTGAGTCGCGTTGTCTTGCGACTCTACCTATGCGCGACGCCCCGGCATAGGCAGCCCCGACTCACCCACGGCTTCGTTGTGTCAGCCAATGGCACCCATTCCAGCACTCTGCCCGTGCCCGGGTGCCGTGGTTTGCGCAGCGAAGCGTAGCAACCACGTTCCCGACCAAGCCCCGAAGTACATCCGAATCTTCACGTGGTTGCCGCCTGCTGGCGGCAGCCCACGGCACCCGGCGTAGGGCATGGGGAAGGCGGTTTGCGGCGTGAACGCGCCGGGTGCCGTGGTTTGCGCAGCGAAGCGTAGCAACCACGTTCCCGCCCAAGCCCCGAAGTACATCCGAATCTTCACGTGGTTGCCGCCTGCTGGCGGCAGCCCACGGCACCGAGCCTACCAGTGCGCCCGCACCCGGCTGCCGAGTGCGCCTGAACATGGTCACGCGAACAGCGTGACCATGCCACCCAACGAAAGCCTGACCACGCCACCCGTCGCAGCTCCTGCCACCCGTCATCGCAGGACTCTGTCCATGCTTCCTCAAATCCGCTGGCGGGCCGGGGGCGTGCTGGGTACAAATAAGCTCAACGGATCGAGCAGCGCTCTGGCCTGAGCAACTAACCGAGGATGTTCTCTTGTCTGAGTTTAATCTTCACGACATCAAGGGGCTTTCGCCTGAGCAGGCCGCGCAGCGCTTGCAGGTTGAGGGCTTTAATGAGCTTCCTGCCTCCCGGCGGCGGGGGATCTTCACCATCGCCTGGGAGGTCATCCGCGAGCCGATGCTCTTGCTGCTGGTTGGCTGCGGGGCGGTGTACGTCTTCATTGGCGACCGCGAAGAGGCGGCCATGCTGCTGGGCTTCGTCGGCGTGGTCATCAGCATCACGCTGTATCAGCAGCGCAAGACCGAGCGGGCGCTGGAAGCCCTGCGCGACCTGACCAGCCCGCGGGCCAACGTCATCCGCGGCGGCGAGAAGCTGCGCATCCCTGGCCGGGAGGTCGTGCGCGAGGACATGCTGCTGCTGGCCGAGGGCGACCGAATCCCCGCCGACGGCGTGCTGCTCTCAGCCACCAGCCTGTGCGTGGATGAGTCGCTGCTGACGGGCGAATCGGCGGCGGTGCGCAAGGTAGCACAGCCGCCCCCGGCTGTGGCAGAGTCGGGTGCCACACCTGCGGTGTGTGCAGGTGTGCCGGCTGAGGACACGGCTGCAAACGCCGCAGCCGTGGCACCCTGCCGAACTGTGACGGCCGAGGCTAGGCTCAAACAGGCTGGAAAGCCTGTTCCACCTTCACCGAACGAGCCGGCCATGTCCCGGCCTGGCGGGGAGGATCTGCCTTTCGTCTTCGCCGGTTCGCTGGTCGTGCGTGGACAGGGCGTGGCCAGGGTGCTCGCTACCGGCATGCGCAGTGAAATGGGCAAGATCGGCAAGGCCCTGCAAGGTTTGGAGACCGAGCAGACGCTGCTGCAACACGAGACTAACCGCCTCGTGCACAAGCTGGCGATCATCGGGCTGGGCATGTCGGCGCTGGTGGCCGTCGGGTACGCCTTGACGCATCCGCTGGACGTGGCCAATCGCACCAAGACCATCACCGAGGGACTGCTGGCGGGCATCACGCTGGCCATGGCCGTGCTGCCTGAAGAATTCCCGATGGTGCTGACGATCTTCCTGGCTCTTGGCGCTTGGCGCATGAGCCGCAAGCGCGTGCTGACCCGGCGCGTGCCGGCCGTCGAGATGCTCGGGGCCGCCACGGTGCTGTGCGTGGACAAGACCGGCACGCTCACGTATAACCGCATGACCGTGGTGAAGGTCTTCGCCCATGGCCTGTATCTCGACATCACCGCCACTGCCCGCAGCCTGCCCGAGGCATTCCACGAACTGGTCGAGTTCGCCGTACTGGCCTCGAAGCGCGACCCGTTCGACCCGATGGAGAAGGCGCTGAACCACGTCGGCGCCCGGACGCTCTCGGACACCGAGCACCTGCACGCGAGCTGGTCGCTGGTGCGGGAGTATCCGCTGGGTTCGGAGTTGCTGGCGTTGTCGCACGTGTGGAAGTCGCCAGATGGCCAGGACTTCGTGGTGGCCGCCAAGGGCGCCCCTGAAGCCATTGCCGACCTGTGCCACTTGCCGGCCGAGCAGGCCTCCGCCATGCAGGCCCGCGTGGCCGAGATGGCCGGTGAGGGGCTGCGCATCCTGGGCGTGGCCAAGGCCAGCTTCAACCAAGCCAATCTGCCTGGTGGGCAGCATGATTTTCACTTTAATTTCATCGGCCTGGTCGGCTTGGTCGATCCGGTTCGCGAGACGGTCAAACCCGCCATCGCCGAGTGCTACACCGCCGGCATCCGCGTGGTGATGATCACGGGCGACTATGCCGGCACCGCTCAGCACGTGGCCAGGCAGATCGGCCTGAAAGAGCCCGAGTTGGTCATCACCGGCCCGGAACTCGAAGCCATGTCCGAGCCCGAGCTGCGGCGGCGCATCGGGCAGGTGAACGTGTTCTCCCGTGTGGTTCCTGAACAGAAGCTGTTGTTGGTAAAGGCGTTGAAGGCCAACGGCGAAGTCGTGGCCATGACCGGCGACGGCGTGAACGATGCCCCGGCCTTGAAGGCGGCGCACATCGGCATCGCCATGGGTGGTCGCGGGACTGACGTGGCCCGCGAGGCATCAGCACTGGTGCTGCTGGATGACGACTTCTCGTCGATCGTGGCGGCGGTGCGGATGGGTCGGCGGATCTTCGACAACATTCGCAAGGCCGTTGCGTACATCTTCGCCATCCACGTGCCCATTGCGGGCATGTCATTGATTCCCGTGCTGATGGGCTGGCCGCTGGTGCTGCTGCCGGTGCATATAGTGTTCCTGGAGTTGATTATCGATCCGGCCTGCTCGGTGGTCTTTGAAGGCGAGCCCGAAGAGGCCGACATCATGACCCGCCGCCCGCGCCGGCGTGACCAGCGGCTCTTTGACCGCTGGACCATAGGCCTATCCATTCTGCAGGGCCTGAGCGTGCTGGCGTTCGTGCTGGGTGTGTTTGTGATCGGCAGGGCGGTCCATCCCGGCGCGGGCGAACAGGAATGGCGGGCCTTGGCCTTTTGCACGCTGATTGTGGCCAATCTGGCGCTGATTCTGACCAATCGCTCCTGGTCGCAGCGGATTCTCACAATCCTCAAGACGCCCAATAAGGCCCTATGGTGGGTAGTGGGCGGGGCATTGACCCTGCTGGCGGCGGTGCTGTACTTGCCGGGCCTGCGCGGGATGTTCCGCTTCGAGAAGCTCCACGGGCTCGATCTGCTGGTCTGCCTGGGCTCGGGCGTCGCCAGCGTGGTCTGGTTTGAGGCCGCCAAAGGCTGGCTGTCGAAGAGGAGGCGGGCCGAGAGAATCGCTGAAGTCTCGCAGAGGCGCCGAGACGCCAAGACGTAATTGACCTGTCTGAAACGCCCTGTTGGTTGAAACCAGCTTTCTTCGTTGCTGGCCATCTGGGCTGTTGTTTGTGATTCCTTCTTTACTGTTGTGGCCCGCGCGGGCGTTGGCCATCGATTAACCGAACCTTAGGCCGCCTAGGATAGTAATCAACTGGCGCAAGTCGTTTTGGCGTAACTTTCGCACCGACCGGTTGCACTGGCTGGGAAAGAGGTGCTCTATGCGATGGAAAACGGTAGCCCTGCTGGCTCTGGCTTATGCACTGGCTTGGTCCGGGTATTTGTTTTCCGCCAGTGGTCCGTCCAGTTCGCCGGCGTCGCAGGGCATCGGTGGGGGCGCTGCCGACGCCACGCCCGCTTCCATGCCGGCCTCTGCCAAGACTCAGCCGGCCTCTCGCGCTGCCATTACGGTAGAGTCTGTCTTTACGGTCGCTGGCGTGGACCCAGGCCCGATGCGCGATGCTCATCCAGGCGGCTACGTTGACTGGAAACGCTGCCAAGTGGTGGCCGATGGCACGGGCAAGGCCAAGAGCCGGAACGCCAGTGACATCGCCATGGCCGGCAGGGCAGCCCGACTGGTGGCAGCCCGCAATGCCGTGCTGCTGCTCAAGGGCATCAAGATCCTGCCCGATGGAACCGTTCCAGGCCTCCGCAACGGTCAGATCGACGTTGACGCCCTGCTGGAGAATTTTCAGGAACTTTCCTCCGAGTTCAATCCCAAGGATATGACCATGCGCGTCACGCTGGCCTGGCAGCTCCCGCGCGACGGCTGCCAGCTCAGCGGACTGGTTCATCTCACCCTCAGCAGCGACCCGGCCGTCAGGCGCGTGTCCATCCAGGCCCTGGGCGATCTGGGCGATGTCCGGGCCGTCTCGGCCATTAAGGCCTGTCACGACGATGCCGACGAGTCCGTGCGGCAGGCCGTGCAGGTGAGCCTGCGTCAATTGCACGCCGAGTGAGTCAACTTCACAAAACCGCGGCACAGCCGCCCTCGGCCGTGGCTTTGGCTTCGTGGCACAGCCGCCCTCGGCTGTGGTTTGCACGTCTGACGGATCACGGCTGGCGGCTCCGCAGCCTTGGCGTTTTGGAACCGCTCACTTGCCTGGTCGGGCCGCTACAATTCCCTTTCTAAGGAGCGGCCATGGCACGTCGGAAAGACCTGCTCAAGGAATACAAGGACAAGCGGGATTTTGAAAAAACGCCCGAACCTTCGGGCGGCAAGGGCCCGCCGCCGCCCGCCAAATCTCCCGAACGATTTTTTTGTGTTCAGAAACACTTGGCCAGCCAACTGCACTACGACTTCCGACTGGAGCACAACGGAGTGCTGCTTTCGTGGGCGGTGCCCAAGGGGCCTTCGCTCAACCCCAAGGACAAACGCCTGGCCATGCAGGTCGAGGACCACCCGTTGGAATACGGCCAGTTTGAAGGCGTGATCCCCGAAGGTTACGGCGCGGGCATCGTAATGCTGTGGGACACGGGAACATGGGAGCCCGATGATGAATCGATCTGCATAGATGATGCACTGAAGAAGGGGCAGCTCAAGTTCCAGCTCCACGGCTATAAACTCAAGGGTTCCTGGGTGTTAATCCGCACGAAAGGCCCTATGCGCGGCCAGGGGAGTGACAAGCCTTCCTGGCTGCTGATCAAGCATAAGGACTTCTGGTCTGGCCCGGTGGATGTCACGGCGGCGGCACCCCGGAGCGTGAAGACCGATCGGGAACTGGCCGAGATTCTGGCGGCCGAGGAACCCGACGTGTGGCCCGGGCAACGGCCGGCGGAAGGTCGAGTTGCGGGCAAGGCGTTGCGGGAGGTAATGCTTGAGGCCGGCCAAATCAGGCGCCGGCCGTAAGTGCCGTGGAAACAGGCCTGCCAGAGCGGAAAGGGGCTAGACAGTTCCCGACCGGCTCGGTATACTCTGGCCAGTAGTTCATGGTATATGAAAACAGAAAAAGCGTGAAAGTTCGCTTGACAAAACAGCAGCTTTCAGATAGATTCATACTTGTTGAGGCAGGACGTTCATCTGCCTGGCGAGTTGTGAGCACTTCGAATGTGAATCGTGCAGTGATTTGGCCCAGGTAGGTCTGGGTAAAAGAGTTTTCCACCCGCAAGGGTGTTTCGCAATGATGGGCCTTATGTGAGCCGAGGCAGGATCGTAGCCGGTTCTGCAGGGCGAAGATGCTTTCGAAAGGAGGTGTAGTTCTTCGTCTTAGCCGTCTCCTATCCGTCGCCTGTCCCTGGTTGGCCGCATGCTGGTCAGGTGGCGAACGGACAAGAGAGCCGTGAGGTGGTTGTTCCACATCAGCGATTGTGAAAGCAGATCTCAAGAACGAATCGGCAATCAGTCCCGCAATATGGTTCTGCAATTTGGCGCAGAGGCCATGAAGGTTTGAAAAGTAATTCGATAGAGGAGTCAGGAATCAACGGTTGATTTCTGGCGAGATGTACAGGAAGCGGAAGTTTCCGTGTATCAGGAATCAAGAGCCTGATCCAAAAAGGAAGAGAGGGTTGCAATGAAGAAGCTCGCATTGATGACTTTGGTTTTGGCAGTGGCGGCTGTTATGGCTCAGGCGACTCCGACCGTCACGCTGAGCGCCGTGTGCCCGACGTCGACGACTTGGCAGCTGTACGCGACCGTCAGCAGTGATTGCGGCGGCCTGGCCAGCTTTGACATCACCTTTGGCGGCGGCGCCAATCAGGTTCTTACCGCGACGCAGATGGGCAAGTCCCTGACTGTGCCGTTCCCCGGCCAGAATCTGAGCATTAAGAACAGCGTTGGCGATTATGTCGGCTTCGCCTCCAGCCTCCGCAGCAATGGCACCGTCGCCGGCGGCGCCGTGGCCGACATCAGCAACGGTCAGGGCACCCTGTGGACCGCCGATGGCGGCGCCACCGATGCCTACAACAGCACCCTGGTCATCAAGGGCATCGGCGTTGGCTCGTCGGCCAATGCGATGGACTATGATGGCACGACCATCCTGAAGAGCATTGCCTCCCCGGCTCTGATCGCTCAGGGCACGTGCACGAGCAATGGCCTGTTCAACGCCGGCATGGCCGTTGGCAACGTTCTGAACAGCATGAACTGGACCGGCCCGGGCAACGTTTCGGCCCCCACGTTCGTGTTCGGCGCTGGCTTCACCCCCGAGCCGGCCACGATGAGCCTGCTGCTGGTCGGTGGCTTCGCCGCCCTGCGTCGTCGCCGTGCGTAGTAAGTAGCATCAGTTGCAAGATCGGTTTGAACAGAGGGCTGCCCACCTGGGCAGCCCTCTTCGTTTGCCTGTCGGGCAGGGGGCTTGGCCGCAGTCCAGTTGGCGTCAAATGTATGTTGCTCTGGAGGCGGCAGTGTCAATTGCCGCTGGACGTCGATAGAATGCCAGCGTGAGCCAATTTCGCGACTTTCCTGAGTTTGTCCTGGCCAGCCGGTCCCCGCGACGCATCGAATTGCTGGGTGAGGCCGGCTATCGGTTTGTGGTCATCCCTCCGCCGCTGCGCGAGCCGCCCACGGCCGAGCCGGGCGTCAGCCCCGGCCAGTTCGCCGAGGCCTTGGCCTTCTTCAAGGCCAGTTCCGTCCACGCCGGCCATCCCGACCGCATCGTCGTCGGCGCCGACACCATCGTGGCTTTGGAAGGTGAGATCTTCGGCAAGGCCGTCGATGAGCAGGACGCCCGCCGCATTCTCCGCAAGCTCGCCGGCGTCACGCAGTCGGTGATTACCGGCCTGGCGGTGCTGCTGCCCCAGGAGCCCGGTTGCCAGAAGGCGGGGCGGCGCGTCATCGCCTCGGAGGTGACCCACGTGACCATGCGGCCCATGAGCCAGCACGAGATCGACGGCTACATCGCCTCGGGCGAGTGGCGAGACAAGGCCGGGGCATACGCCATCCAGGAAAGCGCCGACCGTTTCGTGGCCAAAGTCGAGGGCAGCCTCAGCAATGTCGTCGGCCTGCCGCTGGAGTTGCTGGAGCGAGTCATGAACAAGATCAAGCCGGAGTTGGCGCCATGCGAGTGATCCTGCTGGCCGGGCTGCTGGCCCTGACGGCGACGCTTTCGTCCTGCCGCAAGGCCGGTGATAACGTCGTGACCGTCGGGCACGGCTCGTGGAAGGTGGAACTGGCGTTGGACGAGCCGTCGCGCGAGCTTGGCTTGGCCAAACGCACCACGCTTGCTTCTGGCAGCGGGATGCTGTTCGTCTTCCCGCGGGCTGAGAAGTCGACGTTCCACATGCTCAACTGCTGCGTCTCGCTGGACGTTGCCTTCATCACCGATGACCTGCGCGTGGCCGAGGTGCGGACCATGCGGGTCGAGCCCGATCCGGCCCATCCGCAGGCCCTGTACGGCAGCCGGGTGGCCGTCAAGTACGCCCTGGAAGTGCCCGCCGGGGAGCTGGAAAAGGCGGGCGTGGCCATCGGTCAAAACGTGTCCTTCTCGCCCGCCGTCGAGGAAGCTGCTAAAGCCGCCCGCTGAATAGGTGTCGCGGGCGTTTCGCCCGCGTCCGGGGACTGTCGAGAACCAACGCGGGCGAGACGCCCGCGACACGAAAAGCCCGATTCTTGACGGGCTGCTAAAGCCGCCCGCTGAGCCATCCGAACTACAGTACCGGGAAGGAGCATTGCTCCCGGTATGTCCGTAACGACACAGAGCCGCACGCTTCTCTGGTATTGCCCGCAGCCCGCGCGCTCTTCGGCGCTGCGCCGGCTGGAGCAGCACTGGGCCATCTCCTGGTGCGACCGCCCCGAGAGTTTCCTGTCCCGGCTGGACGACGCCTGCGTGGTGATGATCGTGCCGCCGTGCGACGACCGCTTTGACCCCGTGGCCGTGCAGAACCTGCTCAAGGCCGTGGATATGTCGCTGGCCGTGGCCGTGGTGATGCTGCCGCTGGCGTTCGGGGAGAATGGTTGGCTCAGCGAGCGACACGGCCAGTTCATCCCGCTGGACAGCCGCTGCTCGGATGAAACGCTGCTGGCGACGGTTGAATCGGCGGCGGCCTTGCAGAAGGTGATCGCGGATCTGCGCGGCGAAGTTGCCGGCGAACGCGGCCTGGGCAAGGGCATCGCGGCGAGCTTTCAGCAGCTCGATGAGGAGCTGCGCCTGGCCGCCCGGCTGCAACGCGACTTCCTGCCGCACAAGCTGCCGGTGGTGGGACCGGTGCACTTTGCCACGCTCTTTCGGCCGCTGGGGTGGGTCAGCGGCGACATCTACGATGTCACGCGTCTGGACGAAACGCACGTGGGCTTCTACGTGGCCGACGCCGTTGGCCACGGCATGCCCGCGGCCTTGCTGACCATGTTCATCAAGAAGGCTTTGCAGACCAAGAAGATCGCCGGCCACAGTTACCAGATCGTGCCGCCCGACGAGGCGATGGGGCAACTCAACCTGGATATCTGCCAGCATAACCTCTCGGGCTGCCAGTTCTGCACGAGCTGCTACGCCATCCTGGACACGCAGACACTTGAACTGTGCTATGCCCGTGGCGGCCATCCCAGCCCGATCCTGCTGCGCGGCGACGGCTCGGTCGAACGCCTGGAAACGCCCGGGCCGCTGCTGGGCGTATTCCCTGATGAGCAGTTCCCATCCAAGCGGTGCCAGCTCCGGCCAGGCGACCGGCTGGTGATGTTCTCCGACGGCGTGGAAGACACGCTGGTTTCGCCGCAGTCGGACCTGCTGCGCGAGCTGCGCGGGCTGCGCGAGCTATCAGCGGACGAACTGGTGCTTCAGTTGACGCTGCTGCTGGAGGATGCCAAGACCGTCAGCCGATGCGAGGACGACATCACCGTTGTCGTCATGGACATCGATTCGTAGCTGGTAGATTCCGCCAAATCAGCAAACTCTTGCTTCTTCGATCCATCGGCCTTACCTTGCCGTACTTCGAGTATCGCCTGTTGGGCGGAATCCATGAAGACGAAGTGGCAGCCGAATTATGGTTGGGCGTTTGCGGCCGGTGTGCTGGCCTGGGTGATCCCCGGCGCTGGGCACGTGCTGCTGCGCCGCAGCGTTCGCGGCGTCATCATCTTCCTGTGCGTCAGCGGCCTGTTCTGGGGCGGCATGGCCATTGGCGGCGTGTTCACCGTCGATCCGGTTCGCGAGGAGTGGTGGTTCAAAGGCCAGTTATGCACCGGGCTCTCGGGGATCATCGGCTGGCAGCGACAGGAGCAGGTCCGCCAGGGCATTACGGCCAGCTTGAACATTCCGGCCCTGCCGCCGCGTTCAGGCCCAAGTCGCGACAGTTGGTGGGCCGCCTACACCAAGGAGCTTGTCGCCCGGAAGCTGGCGCTTTCCTATCCCGCCGACGGCGTGGCCAGGGCCTATACCGGCATCGCCGGCATGGTCAACGTGATGTGCATCTTTGACGCCTTCATGCTGGGGCTGCTGGGCAAGAAGGGCGAAGGCCCGGTCCTGGCGACGGACGAGGAAGCGAAAGAGGCCGTCGAATGATCTTTGAATATCCCATGGAAATGAGCCCGAGCACTGCCTTGTCGCTGGTGCTGCCGCTGTGTGCGGCCGTGGCCGTGGTGTATAAGGCTGTGCGGGTGAAAACCCTGCGGCAGCTGCCGTTGCAGATTCTCTGGCTGTGGCTGTACATCTTCGCCGGGCTGGTCGTCCTGAGCGTGGTCTTCTATCTGTTGCAGGTCTGGACGTAGCACGATCCGGGCCGCCCGCCTGCCCAAGGCCATCCGCAGATTCCACAGCTGTTGCCTCCGCAGATTCCACAGATTTCGCAGATGTTGCCGGGTGCCACACCTGCGGCTTGTGCAGGTGTGCGAAAGCCCCGCAAACGTCGCCGCCATGGCACCCGCCCAGCGGCCCTCAGCCAACGGCACCCCAGTCCGCATCTTCCGTACCTCCCGAATGGTCGAGAACTATCACTTCTTCTGTGTGAGCGACCTTTGTTTCTGGCGAGGCAAGCTTTGCCGCAGACCTGGGGCAGGTTCTGGCCCAGGCCCGGGTACGGTCGTGTAACAGGCCCCCGCTTCAGCGGGGGTAAAGTGGGACCATACTGTGTTTGCAGCCCGTTTCAACGGGCTTACCCGGACCGGCTTTGGCCACTGTGCCTCAAAGGCACGACTTCAAGCCCGTTAAAACGGGCTAAGGATAATAGATGTGCTCCGTGACACCCCCGCTGAAGCGGGGGCCTGTTACACGACAAAACGGCCCTGCCAGAGAAGAAGGTCGCTCACTCTTCTGTGCTCTTGCGTCACCACCATTGCTCTGGGCCGGAATCCTGTTTAAGATGCGTTCGACGTTCATTTCTTAGGAGAAAAGATGATGAGTAGCAGACGCATGGTCGTAGTGGTGGGGATGGTGCTGTGTGCAGCAAGTTTGGCTTTGCTGGCGGACTCGGCCAGTCCGGCGGCAGGGGGCTCGGCCGTCAAGGTCATCGCTTCTTTTGAAGGTTCCAATCCATTTGCCGGCGACGGCGCCAGCGTGGTGGCCGATCACGCCACCGACGGCGCCAAGGCCCTGAAAATCGCCAGCGGCTTCGCCTCCATGGAGGGCAAGCAGGACTGGACCGGCTTTGACTACCTCAAGGCCGATGTGTTCGTCGAGGGCGCCGAGGGCGTCAAGGTCGTAGTCGAAATTCGCGACAAGGACAGCAAGGACTATTACACCCGGGTCAACTACACGACCATGGTTCCCGCCGGCAAGAGCACGCTGGTCATCCCAATCAAGCAGCTGTATGTGGGCGAGAAGTCGCGCCCTGGCCGGATGCTCGAAGTGGGCTCGGTCACGCGGCTGGTCTTCGGCCTGGACGGCAAAGGCGGCCCGCTCTTCCTGGACAACATCCGTCTGGAACGCGACGAGGAAGCCGCCAAGGCTGTGTTCGACGGCCTGAAGGCCTTTGACTTCCAGCCCAAGCAGTCCGACCCCGTGCTGGAAGGCTTCACCGCCGTTATTCCCACCACCGTCTACTCCAAGGAAAAGGGCTTTGGCCTGAAGGACGCCCAACTCGGCAAGGGCGACAACGTCCTCCAGCCCGAGCCGCTGTACCAGGATTACATCTGCATCACCAAGGGCGGCTTTGCCGTGGACGTGCCCAACGGCAAGTACCACGTGTGGCTGAACGTCAACCGTCCGGCTGCATTCTGGGGCGAGACTCAGCGCTTCACCAAACGGACGATCCTGGCCCAGGGCAAGCCCGTCGTCAACGAGACCATGACCGACGAAATGGCCAAGAAGAGGTTCTTCCGCTTCTGGAACATCGACGACCTGCCGACCGACAACACCTTCGACAAGTACCAGAAGGGCTATGAGGAGAAGGAGTTTGACGTCGAGGTCGCCAACGGGCAGATCCTCATCGAATTCCAGGGCGACAATGACGCCTGCGACGTATCGGCCATGGTGATCTATCCTGCCGCCAAGGCCGAGCAGGGCAAGAAGTTCATGAAGTACGTGGAGGATCGCCGCCGCTTCAACTTCGACAACTACTTCAAGCGTGACCTGCACAAGCCCACGGGCGATGCGCTGGCGGCGACGGAAGCCGACAAGAAGCAGGGCTTTGTCGCCTTCGGGCGCGACACCATGAAGGACCTGTACTACAACGACACCCCGGCCAAGGCCGAGATTGGCAAGCCCGTCACGTGCGACGTGTTCGCCGGCGAGTCGGCGCCGCTGGCCGTGGCGGTGCTGCCGCTGCAAGACTTGGGCGCCGTGACCGTGACGGCCAGTGAACTCAAGAGCGATGCCGGCACGATCCCCGCCTCCGACATCAACGTGGGCTACGTGTCCTACCGCATCAATCGCGTCACGATGGAAGGCACGGTCTACACCATTGTCCCGCGGCTGATTATGCCCTCGGCCACGGTGGACATGCCCAAGGACATTACCCGCGAGTTCTGGCTGACGCTCAACACGCCCGCCGACGTCAAGAGCGGCCTGTACAAGGGCCAGGTGACGATCAAGGCCGCCAAGGGCGGTTCGGCCACGGTGCCGGTGGAAGTGAAGGTTCGCGCCGGCACGCTGGATGAAGTGGACATCCCCGCCGGGCCGTGGGGCATGGACGTGACCTACGTCAGCGAAGAAAAGTGCATGCAGAAGATCCGCGAACTGGGCTTCACCGACTTTACCGTCGGGGCCTGCGTTCCGTACAAGGGCTTCAAGGACGGCAAGCCGCAACTGGACTTCACCCGCGCCGACAAGATCATGGCCCAGGCCAAGGCGCTGAAGTTCAAGGGCGTGATCTTCTACGGCTCGATGATTCGCGGTTTCAACGCCTACTTCCAGGACACCAAGGCCATGCAGGCGGCCGGGTTCAGCGACTACAGCGAATTCATCAAGGCCGTTTTCACCGCCGTGCAGAATCATGCCACCGAGCAGGGCTGGATCACCTACTACGTGAACCTGGGCGATGAGCCGATCGGCGAGGATGTCGTGCGAGCGGCCGAGAACGCCGAGGCCTACCGCAAGGCCTTCCCCAAGGGCCCGCCATTCTTCACCTTCGCCACCAGTTTCACGGGCGATGACAAGGCCAGCCCGCACTATCGTTTGAGCAAGGCCCTGCACGCCCCGGCCTTGAATGGCCACGACGAGCCGGCCGTGAATGCGCTGAAAGAAGCCGGTTCGGCCTGGGCGTTCTATAACGGCGGCAATCGCTGGACGTTCGGCGATTACATGTACAAAGCTGCGAAGCAATACGGCATGGTCTTCCGGCTGTCGTGGCACTGGTACGCCGGCAGCGGCGATCCGTACTACGCGCTGGATGGCCGCGAGGATGACTACGCCTGGTGCATGCCCTCGCCCGACGGCAACCTGTTTCCGACGATGCTGGTGGAGCCGCTTCGGGCGGGCCTGGGCGATTATCGCCGGCTGCTGACGCTGGCGCGGTTGGCCAAGGAAAAGGCCGGCACCCCGGCGGCCGACGCAGCCACCAAGCTGATCGACGCCCGCATGGCCAGCTTCAAGCTCGGCCAGCGCGAGCACGACGCCCTGTTCGGCCCGACCGACTGGAACGACGCCCGCGCCAAGGTCAACGACGCCATCGAGGCGCTGCGGAAGTAGCGAAGGCAGCTTTGCGCTCGTTCCGTGGCACAGCCGCCCTTGGCTGTGTGATTGAGGATGAGCGGCGAGCAGAGTCTGAATACACGGCCATGGCTTCGTGCCATGGCCGTGTTTGTTTCGTCGGACCTGCCGCCCCTTCGGGGCTCCGGGTTTCGGGCTCGCTCCCCGGGGGCTCGCGCCCAAAGTCTTCGCCGATAGGGTGGCGGGTTTCCTAACCCGCCACCTCTCATCAGCGGGAACGTGGTTGCTCGCTCCGCTCGCAGCCCACGGCACCCGGATTCCGGCCGTGCGTGCTGGCTCCCCGATTCCCGCCTCCCGCCTCCCGCTTCCCGCTTCCCGATTCCCAAATCCCGCCTCCCGCGTCCCGAATTCCTGCTTCCCGATTCCCTTTCCCCGCTTTGCGTTCATGCCGCTGGCCGCTAGGATGGTGTGCCGGTTTGCTTTCGGCTGTGCGGCGTGCCATGTGGTGCGCGATTACCGGCGTGTGGCCGGCTGCGCACCTTACACGGAGATACCCATGCGCGTTGCGTTAGTTGGTCCTTCATATTCGGGAAAAAGCACGTTATTCGCGGCCGTTGCCCAGTCGGGCGGCTCGCAGGTCCACCTTGACCGCGCCGATCAGGAGCACTTGGCCGTCGTGAAGGTGCCCGATGAGCGGCTGCTGTGGCTCGAGCAGGTGTACAAGGCCAAGAAGCGAACGCACGCCGAGCTGGAGTTTCTGGACGTGCCGGGCCTGGACCTGTCCAGCGATGCCACGCGGGCGCGGGCACGAACCCACTGGCCGCTGGTCCGCACCAGCGACATGATCGCCCTGGTGCTGCGGAACTTCCACAACGACTCCGTGCCGGCGTATCGCGACCGCGTGGACGTGCAGGCCGATCTGGATGAGCTTAAGTCCGAGATGCTGTTCTCGGACTTGGAGCAGGTCATGGCCCGCATCGAAAAGCTCCAGGCCGCGCTGAAGAAGCCGACCTCCGACCGCGACGAGCAGGTGCGCGAAATGGAGTTGATGGTGCGTCTCCAGAACGCCCTGGAAGAGGAAAAACCGCTCACCGACGCGGTGAAGACGCCTTCGGAAGAAAAGCTCGTCCGGGCGTTTGCGTTCCTGACGCTCAAGCCGCTGATCGTGGTGGTCAATTGCGACGAGGGCAAGATGCCCGAGAATCCACCGGAGAAGCTGGCGGGGTATAACGCGATTTACCTCTCGGCCAGGATCGAAGAAGAGATCGCCGCGCTGGACGTGGCCGAACGCGGCGAGTTCATGGAGGCGATGGGCATCAAGGAGCCCGTGAGCGACCGGCTGATCCGGCTGTGCTACAAGACGCTCAACCTGGTCAGCTACCTGACGGCCGGCGAGAAGGAAGTTCGCGCCTGGACCATTCCGGGCGGCAGCGACGCGGTGGCTGCGGCCGGCGAGATTCACACGGACATTCAGCGCGGGTTCATCCGGGCCGAGATCGTGGCGTATGACGACCTCAAGGCCGCCGGCAGCGAAAAGGCCGCCAAGGCCGCCGGCCGGTATCGGCTTGAGGGCAAGACGTACATCATGAAAGACGGCGACGTGGTGATCTTCCGCTTCAACGTGTAGCGGAAACGACGTTGCCACGGAGGCCACGGAGAACACGGAGAAAGACAACTGCCTTCTCCACAAAGGCCACAAAGGTGAGGACGGCACAAAGGACACGAAGAGCGTTTAGAACCGGTTTCATAGCGGCTTGACCCGTGGCACAGCCGCCCTCGGCTGTGGGTTTTGCGGCCCGATCGGCGCCTTCTCGCGCGGCTCACGCCCGAGGGCGGGCGTGCCACGGTTATCTTCTAACTTCGTGATCTTCGTGCCCTTCGTGGTTCAGTCGTTGTTGTGGCAAAAGGGCTTGGCCGTGTGCTTACTGATTTGCCTTCGACAGTCTGACGGTTCGTTGCTGCTGGCGGCCAATCGCGATGAGCGATACGACCGGCCCAGTTCATCGCCGTTGCTCTGGGGGGGAAAGCCCCGGCTGTGGGCGGGGCGCGACGACCAGGCCGGGGGCACGTGGCTGGCGGTGAACGAGCACGGCGTCGTGGCGGCAGTCACGAATCGCCCCATCGACGTGGCACCGCCCAAGCCGACGGCCGGATGCACGGGCCAGACGCCCGCGACACGGGCACAGCCGCCCTCGACTGGCCTGCCCGGCGATCAGCTAAACCGTCCCAGCCGCGGCGGCCTGCCGCTGCTGGCATGCCGGCAGGCGACCGCCAAGGCCGCGGCCATGAAGACGCAGGAGCATCTGCGCGGAGTGGCATACAACGGTTTCAACTTGCTCATCGCCGACCGCGCCGCAGCCTACATCGTTCAGAACACGGGCCAGCCGGTTCTCGATTCCGTTTCCGTCGGCATGCACGTGATGGCCAATCGTGGCTGGGACGACCTCGCAGACGAACGCGTTGCGCTGGCGTTTGGGCTGATCGAGAAGGCCGGCAAGGGACTTCACAGCGGCGATACGGCGCAGGCCTTGGAGGCGATGCAATCCATCTGCCGGTTCCACGGCCAGCGTGGTGAGCCTTCCCTGTGCATTCATTCAAGTCTCGGCGGCACGGTGAGTTCGACGCTGCTGGCCGTGTCGGGCGAGGGCAAGCTGTTGAGCTACCTCTTCTGCCCGGCCGCACCGTGCCGCGGGCAGTACGAGGAATTGGCCGGCGTGCTCTTCTGAGTTTTCGCTCTGCGGCAGTCTCGTCTGATACCGACTAGCCCTGCTGGGGCTTTGGGGTACAATGCTCGGAATGGTTTCCAACGCCAACGTCGCTTCCGCTACAAGCCCGCGCCGGTTCTGGTGGCAGCGCGTATTGCGTGCCGCCATCGTGGCGGTGGTGCTGTGCTTATGCGCGTACCTGACCTTGCCGTACTGGCTGCCGACGGGGTTCATCGCCCGCCAATTCACCTCCGGCCTGTCGCAGAAGCTTGGCCTGCCCGTTTCTATCAATCGGCTGGACATCTCCTGGAGCGAGGGCGTCCGCATCCAGGGCTTCAGTATTGGTTCGGGCGAGAAGGGCGGCCCGAGCCTGGTCAACGTCTCTGAGATCCAGGCGGACTTCTCGCCCATTCGGTTCATGCTGACGCAGCAAACGCAGCGGGCGCAGTTGACCGGGCTGCGGGTCAACGCCGTCGTGGACGACTCGGGGAACGTGAACCTGGCCAAGCTTACTGGCATGAGTCTCGGCAGGCCGCCGGAGCACGTAATCATCCGCGACGGTCTCGTGAGCGTGACGCTGCCGCACGAGAAACGGCAGCTTCAGTTGAGCATATCGGACCTGCAGTACCGCAGCGGGCGGTTCGATCGCCTGGGCAGGTTCGTCATGTATGCGATGCTCAAACAGCCCCAAAGGGATGCCGACATCACGCTGCTGGCGGGCGAATCCGACGTGGTCGGCGAGACCTCCGCATGCAGCTTTGCGTTCCGGCAGGTCAACCTGGAGCACCTGCACCTGCCGGCGATGCTGGGCCTGCCGATGAAAGCGCTGACGGGCCTGGCCACCGGTCGCCTGGATTGCCAGTTGAACGCCACCGGCGTGATCGACCAGTTCACGCTGGACGTGCAGGTGCAGGACCTCAACGCCCAGCCGGCGCACGGCCCGGCCTTGCCGGTCATCGCCTTAGCCCAGATCCAGGTGGACGCGGCCTTTGACCTGGTGTTCAAGCAGATGCAGTTTCGCTCGCTGCGGGTGAAGTTGCCGGGCATCGACCTGACGGGCAAGGGCCGGCTGCACGAGGACCTCTTCGCCGGGCTATGGCAGGGCGTGCGGGAATTGAACCTCGAAGGCCGGATCAATCCGGGGATTCTCGCGACATTGTTGCAGGGCAAGCCGGGCCTGCCCGGCGGCTTGGACGTCGAGGGCGACATGGGCTTTCATCTGTCGCTGGAGGGGCATGAGACAGAGATGCGCTGCAGCGCGGGCATGGATGCCGGCGAGGCCCAGATCAGCCTGCCAGGAAGGATGCTCAAACGTCACGGCACGGTTTTGACGGGCGAGATTTCCGGCAGCTTCGAGACCGCCACCGGGCGCGTGATCGCTGATCGGACCGAACTGCGCTGGGGCGGCAACGTGTTTCGCGGCAGCGGCGCCATCGAGAACATCATTCGCATGGCCGGCCAGTTGTCGGATGCTTCGCACGCGGCGCCGCCGACGGTGCTTGCGCAGCTGGGGCAGTTCGACTGGAGCGGCTCGTGGGAGATCAACGAACTGGACAGCCTGCACGACGCGGTCGGGCCGGGCTGGATGGATGAAGTGAAGCTCACCGGCCGGTTGGTCGGCGAGTGGAGCATGGAGCGCGGGGGCGTCTTCGACCTGCACGGGCTGCGTGCGCCGGCCGGCACGCAGTTGCGGGTGGGCGACTGGTTCATCAAGCCCTCCGAGGCGGTGCTGCGGCTGGAGATTTCCGGTAAGCTTTCGAGCGAGTCAGGCTTGTCGCGTGCCCGCGTGGTCGCGGGCGTGGGCGAGGGCGAAGTCGAAGTTGAACTCGAAAAGGCCAGCATCGTCCAAGGCCAGCGCGAGAGTTCTGTCGTGCTGGAGGGCGATTACGATATCCAGGACGCCCAGTCGATCCTGCAATGTTTCAGCGGGCTGTGCCGGCCTGGCCACAGGATCGCGGGCGCCGCGACGGGACGCTTCCAGGCCGTTTTGGGCAAGACCTTTGGCCGCGTGTACGCCGACTCGGACGCCACGCACCTGGAGGTGGCGCTGGGCGATGCGTTCGTCAAGCCGGCCGGGCAGGCGGCATCGTTGACGCTCGACTGGCGCAGCGACGACAGCCTGCCAGGGCCGCAACGCAACGAATTGGACACTCTGCTGACGATGAGTTCTCTCTCCTTGGAGAGCCATCTGAACTTCGGCCAGGCCCGGCGAGAGGATCGTCCCGAGGCGATGCTGCGCGGGCGGCTGGAAGTGGCCGATGTCGCCTCGCTGCTGGATAGATCGCCGCTCTTGCAGCGGCTGCTGGGGCCCCAGCAGCTTCGCGGCCCGGTGACGGCGCAGTGGAACCTGCACGACGACGGCCAGGTGCGGCAGGGTGAAGTGCTCGTGCGGGCGGACGACCTGGAATTTTCTGTGCCGGCGACGGGCGGACGAAAGGCCCGTGGCACGCCGCTGCGCCTAAGGGTGGCGGGGGAGTTGGACGCCAACCGCGCCGCCCTGACGGCTGCGACCTTGGACTTGGGCGGCAGTTCGGTGAACCTGGCCGGCGAGGTGCAGATCGCCCCGACGGCCGCCAAGGCTTCTGCTACTCGTCCGGCGACTCCCTGGCCGCCGCCGATGTTCAAAAGCGGGCGCATGCACTGGGAGGGTTCGTTTGCGTTGGACGACTCTGCCACAGCGTTGGTGCCCGCTCTGGCCCGGGCGGTCACGGCAGCGCAGCTCAAGGGTTCGGTGCAGACAGATGGTGAGTTAACAGCCGACGAGAACGTTCTGCTGCTCGATGCCTCTGCCTCGGCCGATGAACTGACCTTTGCCAGCCACGGCGTGGAGAAGCAGGCTGCCTGGCCGGTGAACGTGCGCGTGCAGGCGCGGGTGGATCGCGACTTAAAAAGCGTGCGCGTCAATGACCTGTTCATGGATTGCCCTGCCTTCCAGGTGCGTGCCGGGGTGGATGTGCCGCTCCTGTCGGCCGGGGCGATCGATTGCCACGCGGCGTGGACGTGCCCTGATCTGGGCAAATTGCAGGAGATCCTGCCCCAGGCGGCGCAGTACAAGGCCGGAGGTTGCGCACTGGGAGAGACCCAGTTCACACTCGGGCGGGACCTCCAGAATCTCAACGTGAAGTACGCGACCCTCACGGCCGATCACGTCACAGCCCAGGTCGACGCCAGGGACTTTGCCGCCAACGGATCGGTGCGGTTTGAGCGGCCCAGGCTGGATGACAGTTTCGACGTCGGGCGCGTGGTGTGCGAGGAACTCGAAGTGACGTCTGGCCGCAGCCATGGCTTCGTCATGGCCGACATCGAGCACCCGCTGCACAATCCGATGGGGCGGTTTGACCTGACGTTTGATCACCTGGACCTGGTGGAGTTGCTGCACGCCCCGTCGCAAGAACAGGTCGCTTGTGCTCCGGCCATGTGCCCAGCCAGCGCGCCGAGCAGTCCTTCAGGCGGCCCGGCAGCTACGGCCAGCGCGCCCATTTCCTCGGCCCCGGCGGGCGTTGCCGTCCAGGCCCAACAAAAGGCCCGCGACTTCCTCACCTGGTGCCAGCAGTCGAATCTGCACGGCGTGGTGCAGGCCAATTCGGTGCGGTACTACGAAGGCGTGGTCAAGGCCTACTACGAAGTGCTGGGCATGGTGGCCAATTTCGACATCGAGGGCGAGCGGCTCGCGGGCGGCTTCCGCGCTGGCCTCAACGGCGGGCAGATCGAGCAGCGCTACACCATGAACCTCAGGGACTGGCCATTGCTGCTGGTCGCCCATAACGAACTGCACGACGTCGAGCCGCTGGCGAATATCCAGATCCAATTGGCCGCCCAGTTCCCCGGCAACACCGTCAAGGGCTCTTTCAGCCGGCAGGAGGATATGACCGTGCCGCTGCAGAGCCTGATCCTGACCGACATGGACCCGCGCTACAAGGCCATCCCGGTCGGCTCGGCCATTACCTTTGCCCAGGAAGGCGTGGTCCGCGGCCAGGCGGGTCCGAGCTTTCTGACCAAGCTGTTTCCCGGCCTGAATCTGGCGAGCTACCCGTATCGGACGATGACCGGATATGCCGACTACACCGCCGACGGCACGGCCACCAATGACATGATTTTTGACGGCACGCAGTACGATCTGTACATGGAAGGGACGACCGATGTCAACTGCTTCGTCCGCTACCAGATCGGCTTGATTCTCACCGTGCCGCGCCAATCGGCGGAGACCAACCATCGGTATCGCCAGGGACGCCTGCCGGTGATGGACTTTAAGGGCCGGCTGATGGGCGGCCAGTTCATCGACCAGCAAACGACGCTGCCGCTGCCGACCGAAACCGCCTTTACCGTGTTCGTGAAGAACAACATCTTCTACCGCGTCTGGCTGGATGCCAAGACCAAGAGCGAAGCCCAGAAGGCCCAGACGCCCGCCAGTCAGCCCGCCGGAGGGGGCCAACACTGAAAGACCTGCGCGAATTCATCCCTCTGATTGAGCGGCAAGGGCAATTGGCCCGCGTGACGGCTCCGGTAAGTGAGCTGCTGGAGATTTCGCAGATCGCCCAGCGGCAGATGAAGCTGCCTGCCCCGGGGGCCGAAATCGGCGGCGTGAAGACCGATCCGCGCCATGGCCACTGGGGCGGTGCGGCGCTGCTCTTTGAAAACGTCACGGGCTACGACATGCCGGTGCTGATCAACGCCTTTGGCTCCTATGGCCGGATGTGCGCGGCGCTGGGTTGTGCGGACCTAGAGCAGTTGGCCGAGCGGATCGGGCAGTTGGTCAAGCCCGACATGCCGCACACGCTGGGGCAAAAGCTCCATTTAGCAGGCAAGCTGCTGGAACTTTCGCGGCTGGGGCCAAAGCTGGTCAAGGCCGGGCCGTGCCAGGAGATCGTGCGGACGGACGCTGCGGACCTGCTGGCCTTACCGGTGTTGCAGTGCTGGCCCCAGGACGGCAAGGACCATCCCTCCGGGGCCGTCGCGGCACGCTACATCACGCTGGGGGCGACGATCTGCCGGCATCCCGATACGCACGTGCAAAACGCCGGCATGTACCGCGTGCAGCTCTTCGGGCCTCGAACGGCCGGCATGCACCTGCACCCCACGCACGATGGCTATGCCATCTGGCAGGCGCATCGCCGGATCGGCAAGGACATGCCCGCAGCCATTGTGCTGGGCGGGCCGCCGGCGTTCATTTACGCCTCCACGGCGCCGTGCCCGCCGGGCCTGGATGAGATGATGCTCTCAGCCCTGCTGGCCGATGAGCCGGTGGAGGTCGTGCGCTGCACCACCAACGACCTGCTCGTGCCCGCCACGGCCGAGATCGTCATCGAGGGCTACGTCAGCGCCACACAGACGAGCATGGAAGGGCCCTTCGGCGACCACACCGGCTTCTATTCGCCGGCGGAGGAGTTCCCGGTCTTTCACGTCACGGCCATTGCCAGCCGAAAGGACGCCATCTTCCCGGCCACCGTCGTGGGCGCTCCGCCCATGGAGGACTACTACTTCGGCAAGGCCACTGAGCGAATCTTCCTGCCGCTGCTGAAGATGATCGTGCCGGAGATCGTCGATTACGACCTGCCGCTGGCTGGGGCGTTCCACAACTTCGCCTTCGTGTCGATGGCCAAGCAGTATCCCGACCAGGCCCGCAAGGTCATGCACGGCATCTGGGGCGCGGGCCAGCTGGCGGCCTGCAAGTTCGTCGTGGTGGTCGATGCCGACGTGAACGTGCACGACATCGATGCAGTGCTGTTCGCGCTGGGCTCACACGTAGACCCGTCGCGCGACCTGGAAAGCGCCTCGGGGGTTGCTGACATCCTCGACCACGCCGCCGTCCGCCGCGGCTTTGGCGGCAAACTCGGCATCGACGCCACGCGCAAGATCGAGGGCGAGCCCCTCACCCGGCCCTACCCGCAGCCCCTGACCATGCCCCAAGAGATCATCGACCTGGTCGAACGACGCTGGCGTGAGTACGGGCTGTGAGTCAGACGGTGAGCATCGAACGGCTGCGACTCAGAGACTCAGAGGGGCAGAGGAAGACTTGAATGAGCGGCTAGAGACGACATGCTGTCAGGTGTTGGCGGCCCTTCAGAACGTCGTAACTCGCTTATCGCGTCGATCTCTTTCTTCGTGCTCTCCGTGTCCTCCGTGGTTCAAAGTCCGGAAGCTCCTTGCCTTTTGCCCGCCGATGCGGTAACCAACCATCATGGCCGATGGCACGGAAGCTTGGACTGTCTTGCGTCTGATCACGTGGACGAAGGAGTATCTTGCTCGCGCCAAGGTCGAGGACCCGCGGCTGTGCGGCGAGATGCTGCTGGCGCACGTGCTGGGCTGTCCGCGGCTGGGGCTTTACACCAAGTTCGACTTAACTCCGCCGCCGGCACAGTTGCAGGTCTTTCGCGACCTCATCAAGCGGGCCGGCGCGGGCGAGCCGGTGGCCTATCTTACCGGCCAACGCGAGTTCTACAGCCTCTCCTTCAAGGTCACGCCCGACGTGCTGATTCCCCGGCCTGAGACCGAGTTGCTCGTGGACGTCGCGCTGCAAGCGGCCAAGAAGATCGACGGTCCGGCCAAGCTGTGGGACGTCTGCACCGGCAGCGGGTGCGTGGCCATCGCGGCGGCGCATTACGCGGCGAATCTCCGCGTGCTGGCCACAGATATCAGCGAGCAGGCCCTGGCGGTGGCGGCCCATAACGTCGCCACGCACAAGCTTGCCGAACGCGTCACGCTGGCCCAGGGCGGTCTGCTGAATCTGACGGACGAAATCCAACCTGGCAAGACTGTGGCACCGACGAGTGCTGCTTCGACAGGCGCCGCCACGGTGGGTGGTGCTTCGACAGGTGCCGCTTCGATGGGTGGTGCTTCGATGGGTGCCGTGGCCGCGGCGTCCAGCGGCCACGCAGACGCCCCCAAGCCCTGCCCGGCCCAGGAGTGGCAGCAGGTTCACATCATCACCGCCAATCCGCCGTACGTGTCGGATGCGGAGATGAAGGCCTTGCCCAAGGTGGTCCAGGCCGAGCCGGAGTTGGCGCTGCGGGCCGGGCCGCGCGGGCTGGACGTGATCGAGAAGCTCATCGCCCAGGCCCCCAGCCACCTGGTGGCGGGGGGAACGCTGGCCATCGAGATGGGCGCCGGTCAGGCATCGGCCGTGTTCGACCTGCTCAAGGCCGGGCCGTTCGAGGACATCCGCATCCTCAAGGACGCCGCCGGAATCGAGCGCACCGCCGTGGCCGTTCGGACCGGATAGATATCCAGCCCGCCTCAGCGTAACTCCTTTTCTCAGCCTTTGCTGCGACGGCCGGTTGGCCCGCTGCTGGGCCGTCTTTCTGCGCGTGAAGGCTGAGTGAGCGTTGCTTGTTTCCCTGAATTTGCCGCTGGGCCTTGCGTTTTTTCTCACTTTGACCGATGGTATTAACTACGTGAGCATCCGGCACGGTTGGCCGGTCAACTCGCAAGGACGCAAACCACGTTTCCAACGGAGTGAGCCATGGATCAGTTCGTAATTGAAGGCGGCCAACGCCTTAAGGGTCGAGTCGAAATCGGCGGTTCTAAGAACGCCACGTTGCCGATTCTGGCGGCCACGCTGCTGGCCCAGGGGCCGTGCCGCATCGAGTCGGCCCCGGACTTGGAAGACGTCACTCACCTGACACAGTTGCTCAATGAGCTGGGCGTCGAAACCCAACGGCAGGGCGACGTGCTCACCACCAACGTGGTCACCGAAACGAATTCGCACGCCCGCTACGACCTGGTGCGGAAGATGCGCGCCAGCATCTGCGTGCTGGGCCCGCTGGTGGCCAAGCGCGGCTATGCCCGCGTGGCCATGCCCGGCGGCTGTGCCATCGGCTCGCGTCCGGTCGACATTCACCTTCGCGGCCTAGCGGCCATGGGTGCCAAGATCGAACTGGTCGAGGGCGACATCGTCGCCTCGTGCAAGAAGCTCAAGGGCAACGAAATCTTCCTGGGCGGGCCTTTCGGCTCGACCGTCACGGGCACGGCCAATGTCATGATGGCCGCCACGCTGGCTGAAGGCACCACGGTCATCGAGTGTGCCGCCTGCGAACCTGAAGTGCAGGACTTGGCCAACTTCCTGAACGAAATGGGCGCCAAGATCACCGGCGCCGGCGGCCCGCGCGTCACCATCGAAGGCGTCGAGGCCTTGCACGGCGTGAAGCACCGGGTCATTCCCGACCGCATCGAGGCCGGCACGTTCATGATCGCCGCCGCCATCACCAACGGCGAGATCGAGATGTCGCAGGTTCGCCTCGACCACATGATGGCCGTGGTGGACAAGCTGCGGCAGATCGGCGTGGTGGTGGAAAAGAGCAACGGCGGGGCGGTGGCGTTCTGCAACAGGCGGATCATGGCCACCGACGTGACCACGCAGCCGTACCCGGGCTTCCCGACTGACTTGCAGGCGCAGTTGATGACCCTGCTGTGCCTGGCCGACGGCAACAGCGTCATCACCGAGAAGATTTATCCCGACCGCTTCCTGCACGTGGCCGAGCTTGGCCGGATGGGCGCCAATATTCGCAAAGAAGGCCCCACGGCCATCGTGACGGGCATCAAGAACCTGATCGGCGCGCCGGTAATGGCGAGCGACCTGCGGGCATCGGCCGCGCTGGTGCTGGCCGGGCTTGGGGCCGACGGCAAGACGACCATTAACCGCGTCTACCACATCGACCGCGGCTACGAGAAAATCGAGTGCAAGCTCAACGCCATCGGCGGCAAGATCGAACGCTCCGACGCGTAGAAGCCGATTTCGATTTGCGACTTTCGATGTTCGATTTGAAAGACAGACAGCGTTCCGGTGGTGCCCGGTGCCATGGTCAGCCCGCAGTTTTGGCTGGCCATGTTAAGAACGTCCATGCATGGCCAGGCTAAGACAGCAGCCTGACCATGGCACCCGGCTATCCAGGGTGCGTCATGTTGGCGGTTAGCCGGGTGCCGTGCTTCCCCGTCGTTGCGGAAGCATGTTCGGATGCCTGCCGTCACATTTCACATGCTTCTGCAACAGCGCAGAAGCATGTCACCCAATCCGACGGCTCGGGCCGCTCCGAATCGGCCGTTCAAACCATCCGTCCCAAAGCACCAATCTCCTCCAACCCAAGCCCGCGATCATCGATCTTCTCAATCCCCTGCATCTCCTGCATCTCCTGCATCCCTGCTAACTTCTTTCGCGAGTCGAACCTGGCATTTGTCGATGAACAGATCGCCTCGGTTAGGGTCTAGCGGAAAAGGAAATGCCATGATCAAGCGTTCGCGTATCGGAATCGTTTTGGTGGCCGGGACTGTCTTGGCGGCACTGTCGGGCTGGGACGCGTCCAGCCAGGCGTGCACGAACCTGATGCTCAAGCCCCAGGACGGCTCGGTGCTGTATGGCCGGACGATGGAGTTCGTCACCGACGTGGGCTCGGTTATTCTCGTGGCCCCGCGGAACAAGGAGTACATCGGCACGTCGCTGAATGGTAAGCCCGGCATGAAGTGGACCGCGCGCTACGGCCTGGTGGGAACCAGCGCCGGCCCGCTGCCGCACGTGCTGGAAGGCCTGAATGAAAAGGGCCTGGCCGTGGGGTTGTTCTATTTCCCCGGCTTCGCCACGTACATGTCGGTGCCTGCCGACGGGGATGCCAAGGCCATCGCCGCGTGGGAACTGGGCACGTACCTGCTGGGCACGTGTGCCACGGTCGAGGAGGCCAAGGCCGCCCTGGATGGCCTGATCGTATGTCCGGCCGCTCAGCCGGACGGCTCGCCGGCGCCGCCATCGCACTGGATGGTCCGCGATGCTTCCGGGCGCTGCCTGATCATCGAGCCCACCAACGGCCAGTTGAAGACCTACGACGCTCCGCTGGGGGTCGTGACCAATTCGCCCGACTACGACTGGCACATGATCAACCTGAGCAACTACAGCAACCAAAGCGCCCTGAGCGTTGCGCCGCGAATGGTATCGGGCGTGAAGATCGGGCCGCTCTCGCAGGGTTCGGGCATGCTGGGCCTGCCGGGCGATTTCACCTCGCCCTCGAGGTTCGTTCGAGCGGTGGCCTTCTCCCAGACTGCACTGCCGGCCGCCAACGCGCAAGAGGGCGTACTGCGCGTCTTCCACCTTATGAATCTCTTCGACATACCGCTGGGGGCGGCGCGGTCGCAGAATGGCACTACCGTGACGGCCGATTATACGCAGTACACGATCGTCGGCGACCTGACCAACCGCAAGATGTACTTCCACACGTTCGATAGTCGGGGCATCCGCCTGGTGGATCTGAACAAGTGCGACTTTGACGCCAAGGAATTCCGCTGCGTGCCGATGGATCAGAAGGAAGTCATCCAGGATTTGACGGCCCAGCAGAAGGCCTTCCCGCCGGCCACTCAGCCGACGAGCCAACCGGTGAAGTAGCGGGCAAGCTCAGGTTATCTGACGCAGATAGGCCTTGCGGATGGGGCAACGGGCCGGCCCCCGTCCGCAGAACCCTTCGCAACATCGCTCAGGAACCTGCGGACCCTACGCGAAAGCCCCACAGTCATGGCGCCGGTCGCACCGGCCGGAGCTTGCCTGCACGGCGGGCACATGCGAACATGCACGCCGGTCACCCATGAGCCAGAGTTCCAAGCCAAAATCCCGTGTTGCCCGCGGCAGTCAGCAGCATCGGCCGAGCATGCCGGAGCGCCGGAGCATCCTCAGCGCGCAGATTCCCGGCCTAAGTTGGTGGGCGCTTCGTCTGGGTCGGTGGGGGCTGCTGCTGGGGCTGGCGGCGCTGCTGACGGGGCTGTGGGAATCGCGGCTCGTGTCGGCCGTTGGGACGGACGGCCTGATCTACCACCTGACCTTGCCGGCCAGGTGGCTTCAGCAGGGCTACCTGGCCCCGCAGGATCTGCCCTTTCACGACGGCGTGGCCCAGTTCTCGCCGATGCTGTCGGAGAGCCTGTGCTACCTGCTTATGAGTCTCACGGGCGATGAACACCTGTGCTGGCTTATTCAGCCGGTGTTTCTGCTGGTGCTGGCGTACTTCTTCTATCGCTCGGCTCGGCTGATGGGCACGCGGAGCCCCCTGGCCCTGCTGCTGACGGGCATGGTGCTGCTCTTTGAGCCCTTCGACTCCAGCGCCGTCATCGTCAACAACGACATCATCCTGGCCTCCGGCGCTGCCAGGGCGGCACGCGGCATGTGCCCAAGGAACTGGCCTTGGCGACGGCCGTGCTGGTGGCTGGATGCTTCTTCCTGTTGCGAAACTGGGCCGTGTATGGCAACCCGCTCTGGCCGGCAGTCGTCAAGTTCGGCGGGCACGTGATCTTTCAGGGCTGGTACGACACGTCGGTGTTCGCCCGGTATGGCCTGACGAAGGCGTCGATCTGGAAGATGCTCGTGGACGATCACGCCCAGTTCGGCGTCCGCCTGCCGCTCAGCGCCCTGCTCTGGGCGGGGTTCTTCGCGGCCAACGCCCTGTGCGTGGTGGCGTGGCTGAGACAGCGGACAAGAATCTCGAATTGCGAATTGCGAATTGCAGAATCCAAAGAACTGCCTGTCAGCCACCGGGACGCACAGGGCACAAAGAGAAACAGCTCACAAGTCGCAACGCGCACTTCGAAATCTCCTGTTGGCCGCGTCCTGGCCGTGTGCCTGATTTTCCCGGTGTCAGCGGGCGTGCTGTACTTTCTCTTCACGCCATTCTGGCGTGAGCATCGGCTGCTGTACCCGGTGTATTACTCGTTGTGGCTGGCGGGGGCGTACGCCTGCTCCATACCGCTGGGGCGGATGGGGCGAGTGCTGCGTCCATGGTTGGCGGTGGCGCTGGTGGTAGCGCTGCTGTTGTTCCTGTACGTTTTCTGGTTCATGCGTGACACCGCCTTCGTGGCCGTGGCCGTCGTGTGCGCCGTTGTCGCGATGCTGCCGTGGCGGCGCCGGCGGTTTGCACGCCGGGCGAAGTACGTCCTGGTCGGCGGCTTGGTGGTCGCGGCGCTGGCGGGGCCATGGTGGTATCCCGAATACCGAACGGCACGGCTGATGGTCCGTCCGCGCGTGTACGTGCAGGCCTACGACGACCGCGGCTGGGGCTGGAACCTCGTCGATTCCCTCACTGCCGGCAACCCGATGCACGTGGCCTACACCGGCACGCCGATCATATTCCCGCTGTTTGGGCCATTTCTCGAAAACCGGGTCACCTACGTGCCGATCAGTTCGGACGATCATCCCGGCCCGACGCCGCTGAGGGCGGACGTGCTGAGCCCGCGGCTGGACGAGCCCTCGCCCGGGCTGCAACTGGCACGCTATCGTCGTCGCCGCATGGACGCCGAATACTGGCTCAAAGGCCTTTCAAACGCCGCCATCGACGTGCTGTACCTCGAAGATGATCCCGACATGGGCGGGGCGGCGCAGGAGCTGGGCGTCATTCAGAACAACCCGCAGCGATTCGAGCTGCTGATGCGCCGCGACGGCCCACAGCGCAGCGTGTACGTCTTTCGCGTGCTCAAGGGCGCGGTGGCCACGACGACAGCAGCCAACCGCTGATTCGGCTGAATCGCTTGCGAAATCGGGGCTTTGCGTCTATCCTCTCACGTGGTTTGGAAGGGAACGCATCATGCAGAGCGACATATTCGTCATCAGTGATCTTCACATGGGCGACGGCGGGCGGAGGGACAACTTTGCCGGCAAGGAGCCGCTGCTGAAGGACTTCCTGGCCCACGTCCTGCGGCAGGAGGCCAAGCTGATTGTGCTGGGCGACTTGCTGGAGTTCTGGCAGGAGAGCCTTGGTTCGGTCATCGTCAAGCGGCTGGAAGTGCTCGACTGGCTGGCGCAGGTCAAGGCCACGTACGTCATCGGGAATCACGATATCGACCTGCAAGCCCTCATCGGCCGGCGACTGCTGGCGCACCCGTTCTTCGAGCGCATGAGCCTGGCCTTCACCCGCGAGATTGCCGGCAAGAAATTCAAGTTCCTGCATGGCCACGAGGTCGATGTTCTCAACGCCGCCGAGAGCCCCGGTGTCGGCAGGGCGGTGACGATCCTGGCCGGCGTGGCGGAGGATATCAACGGCTCGCCCACCTGGTATGGCCGGAGCGTGGAGAATACGCTCGAATCGCTGGTCACCTGGCCGCTGTCGGCGTGGCGGCTGTTCGCCCGGCTGACGAACTTCCACAAGCTGCCCATGCCCAGCATGAGCCAGGCCATGACGCCCGCCCAGCGTCCGGGCCGGGCCGACGACATCATCACCGCCCTGCAACGCGAGCGGGCGACCGAAGGCTTCGACGTGGCCGTGGTGGGGCACACCCACCAGCCCGGCCGGGTGGGCAACTGGTACTACAACAGCGGCAGCTGGGTCGATCAGAACAGCGACTTCATCAAGATCGACGCCGCCGGCAATACCCAGCTCTTCAAGTGGACCACCGCCGGGGCCGTGGCCAAAGACCACGTGCTGGATTACCAGGCGTAGAGTCATTTGGCATTGACGATTCGTGGGTTGCCATTGGCGACAGGAGCCTTAAGGAAAAGAAAACTGGGAAATTCCCAGGATTTGCGTTGACACCTCTCGCGACGTGTATCTATCCTGAGCCCCGTCATCTGTTTGTGGATTGAAGGAGCGAATCTTTTAGAAACGGGGTTACCATGGCTCAATGGTTAGCATTTCGCAGTTCGTGCTCATGGATTGGTAGGCAGCTCTCTCTCTCTCTCTCTCTCTCTCTCTTGTTCTGATCGTCTGCTCGGCGTCTCCTGCCTCGAACGTTTTTGACATAGTTGTGAACTCCGCCTTGTACAC
>CAITIS010000036.1 GCA_903892515.1 uncultured Planctomycetota bacterium
ACGTGGTTGCTCGCTTCACTCGCAAACCACGGCACCCAGGCCAATGCCGCTCCATCGCGTCCGGCTGATGGTGGGCTCGTACCCGAACCAACTGGGCCGATCTATTCCTACGACCTACGACCTACGACCTATGACCTACGACCTACGACCTCTTCCTATGACCTACTCCCAGTCTTCTCCAGCAATTCCGCCAGCGGCAGCGCCCAGGCCTCGTACACGGCGTGGATGTTCGCGGCGGGGTTGTTCTTGCCCCACTCGCACTCGGCGATGACGCCGCCCCGGCCATCGTCCAGCGCCGTGCGCACCCGCGCCACCGCCCGGTACACGTCAGCGGGCGTGCCGAATGGCAGGACGTGCTGGCGATCGATCTCGCCCCAGAAGGTGATCCGGCCCTTGAAGCGCCGGGCGATCTCCTGGATGTCCATGCAGAAGAGCTGCGAGTTCACCGCGTCGATGCCGATCTCGATCAGGTCCTCGTAAATGTCCAGGATGCACCCGTCGCTATGGAACATGACCTTCTTGCCGGCGCGGTGGATCATGGCGGCGTACTCGGCATAGAGCGGCTTAAAGACGCTGCGCCACTGCGTCGGCGAGATCAGCAGCGACTGCTGGCTGCCCCAGTCGTCCATGAAGCTCACAGCGTCGGCGCGCGTGCGGCAAACCACCTCGAGTTCCTTCAGCCAGAACTCGTGCAGCCGGTCGCGCAGGCGGAAGAACTCGGCCGACTCGTACCCAAGGTCGAGGTACAGGTTTTCGGTGCCGCGGAGGAACTGCATCCGCTCGAATGGCCTGATGCTCGTGCCGCAGAGCATGAAGGGGTCGGCGCCCGCCCGAGCCACGTCGATCTGCCGGTTGGCCGCATCGAGCGTGTTGCGTTCGATCATCTCCCAGGGCAGGCGGTAAGAGTCCAGCGCCTTCCAGTCAGCCAGCGGCGGATGCTTCACTTCGCCCACCACGCCGTCTTCGGCCACTTCAAAGGGGCAGTTCCACTCGTCGATGGAGGTGCCCTTGCGGCAGGATTCGCCGCGCGCGTAGTCGGATGGCCCCAGGATGCCCACGCCCTCGACGTCGCTGGGGAAACGCGCCAGCAGAGTCGCCAGCTCCTGGGCAGCGTATTGGCTGACCCACGGCAAGGCCCAAAGGTTGCGCGGCGCCCGGTCGGGGTTACGAAACTCCATCGTTCGCAGCATGCGTTCGCGGCCAGTCATGGGTGCTACTCCTTGATGTGCGTGCACTTGACTGCCGCTGGGACAGGCTGTCAAGCCCGGACCCCGTCACATGGGTGCCATAGGTTGAGCCGCGCCGTCTGGCGGCTCTACCTATGCGACGTCGGGCATAGGCAGCCCCGGCCTCGCAAGAAGACGCGAAGCCGTGCCAGCCTATGGCACCCATGGCACGTATGACGTGGTTGCTCGCTGCACTCGCAGACCACGGCACCGACTACCACGACATGCCCGCCGCAAGGGGTGCTGTTCCGCTACGCCCTATGCCCTACGCCCTACGCCCTGCTCCCCTGACCCGCGAGCTTGTCTTATTGCTCACTTGGCCAGGCCGGGGTAGGATTCTCCGCATGGCAAAAACACAGCAGGTGCATCTGATGAGTCGGGCGTTGAAGAATCGAATCGTCTCGCTGGTCAGGGAGATCACGCCCGCGGGCATTGAGGCCGCACAGGCCATTGCGGGCCTGGCTGAGCCTCCGCTGTGCGAAGTGAAATCGTCGGCCGTGCTGGAGCGGCTGCTGGCTGGCAACGGCTTTGCGGTCTCGCGGCCATGGAAGAACCTGCCCACCGCCTTCCTGGCGACGGCCGGCCGCGGCAAGCCGGTGGTGGCGCTGCTGGCCGAGTACGACGCCCTGCCCGACTGCGGCGACCAGCCCGGCCAGTGGGGCCACGGCTGCGGGCACAACCTGCTGGGCAGCGGCGCCGTCATGGCGGGCATCGCCGCCGCCAAGCTACTCAAGGAACAACGCAAGAGCGGCACGATCCTGGTCATCGGCACGCCGGCGGAAGAGACGCTGGGCGGCAAGGTGTACCTGGCGGCACAGGACGCCTTTCGCGGCATCGACGCCGTGCTGGCGTGGCACCCCAACGTCGAGACGAAGGCCGACATTGCCGGCGGGGCGGCCATGGATTCGCTGCTCTTCCAGTTCCGCGGCCAGACCGCCCACGCCGCGGCCGTGCCGCACGAAGGCCGCAGCGCCTTAGACGCCGCCATGCTCATGGACGTGGCCGTGAATTACCTGCGCGAGCACATACCGGACAATTGCCGCATGCATTGCGTGATCACGCGCGGCGGCAAGGCCCCCAACGTGGTGCCCGACTTCGCCGAGCTGTGGTACTACCTGCGCGGGCGGGATCGTCAGCAGGTGGACGACCTGCGCCGGCGCGTGTGCAACTGCGCCAAGGGGGCGGCCTTGGCCACCGAGACGGCCTGGAAGATGGTCGTCAACACCTGCAACACCGAGCGGATCGGCAACCGGCCGCTGACAGAGATGCTGGATTCCCTGCTGCACGTCTACGGCCCGCCGGCGTTCTCAACCGACGACGCGAGGCAGGCCGGCAAGGTCGCGCCCAAGCTGGCGTACAGCCCGACCCTCGATCCGATCATGACCACTCCCAGCCGGGCCAGCAGCGACGAGGACAATGTCTCGTGGTTCGCCCCGCTGAGCAAGCTCAACGTCGCCTGCGTACCCAAGGGCACCCACCTGCATCATCGCCAGTGGGCCCAGATGGCACGCACCAGCGGCGCTCACAAGGGCCTGGTGCGGGCAGCCGAGGTGCTGGCGGCCGGGGCGGTGGAATTGTGCCTCAACGCCAAGCTGCTAGGGGACGCCAAGGCCGACTACCAGCAAAACATGAAAGGCAAGAAGTACGACCTGCCCTTGCCGAAAAAGGCCCCGCCGGCGGGGTTCAAAACAGCCTAGCGCTACAGCGCTACGAAATGCAGACCCGAAGGGCCTGGCGCTCGCTGATAGCATGTCGCACGGTCAACGAGTCCACGTCATCCGCCTTTTCGGGGCTGGCACGGCTGCCCAACTAACGGATGCACGACAATCGATCTCATGAATGGCCAATGATCGAATCCGCGGATTCACGGGTGCCCACGCGACACGTTCAGCACGATCTGCGAGATCGCATCGGTCATTCACGAGCATCGCCAGTTCATAGGTATCACAGATTCACGGGTATGACGATTCCACGAGCACCACGAATCCACGAATTGACGAGGTCACGAAATCACGTCCTCTGCCTTTCTGCCATTGCCAGTCGGCGTGCCAGCGGGTAGATACGCCCTCAGAGCATGGGCAAAGGCCGACCTGACATCTCGATCGTCGGAGTCTTCACCAGTTGGCGGATGGCCGTGGTGGTGCTGGCGGGCTTTTCGTCGGGCCTGCCGCTGGCGCTAACGGGCGTGAGCCTGCAGGCCTGGCTGACGGGGCAAGGCTTTGACTTGAAGCTGATCGGCACCTTCGCCGCCGTCGGGCTGCCGTATACGCTGAAGTTCCTGTGGTCGCCGCTGATGGACCGCTTCGTGCCCCCCTTCCTGGGCCGACGCCGCGGCTGGATGCTCCTCAGCCAACTGGCCATGATCGGCGGCACCGTCGCCATGGCCGCCTGCGGCGTGCAGAGCCTCTGGTTGCTGGGCGTGCTGGCTACGGCAGTGGCGTTCTTCAGCGCCAGCCAGGACATCGTCATCGACGCCTACCGCACCGAACTGCTCAAGCCCGAGGAACTCGGCGCCGGCGCCAGCCTGTCCATTTTGGGCTATCGAATCGGCATGATCTTCTCGGGAGCGATGGCTTTGATCCTGGCCGATCACATGTCCTGGCAAGCCGTCTACCTGATCATGGCCGGTGGCATGCTCGTCGGCCTGGCAACAACGTTGCTGGCGCCCGAACCGGATGTCGAGGTGCAAGCGCCGCGGACGCTTGCCCAGGCCGTCGTGCTGCCGCTGCGGGAGTTTCTCAGCCGGCGCGGGGCCATCGAGATACTGTTGTTCATCCTGATCTACAAGCTCGATTGGGCCATGGTGCAGGCCTTCATGGCCCCGTTCCTGATCAAGACGGGCTTTTCCTACACGGAGATCGGCCTGGTGACAAACGGCCTGGGCGTGGCCGCCACGGTCGGCGGCGCTATTGTGGGCGGGGCGGTCATCACCGGCATGGGCATCCACCGTTCGCTGTGGATCTTCGGCCTGCTGCAAGGGCTGGCGGGGCTCTCGTTCACAATCCTGGCGACGCTGGGCAAGAACCATTCCATGATGGTCGCGGCCATCACCGTCGAAAACGCCTGCTCGGGAATGGCCACCGCGGCGTTCACCGGCTTCATCATGAGCCTGTGCAACAAGCGATTCACCGCCACGCAATACGCCCTGCTGTCGAGCCTGATGGCGTTGCCGCGTGTCATGATCGGATTGCCGGCTGGCTGGCTCGCAGAGAGAATCGGCTGGCCGCAATACTTCATCGTGGCCACGGTCATCGCCGTGCCCGGCCTGCTGCTCCTGCTGCGGTACCCGCACTGGCAAGTCACGGCCTCGGATGCTCTGGCCTCAGATGAGCCGGGCTCAGAGCAAGAACCGCCGGCCCTATCCCAGTCGGCGTGAACCGCCCTGGGCCGGCCGGTCCGCGGAACCCTCGCCATCAGCGAGGGACCCGCGGAACCTACCTCCGCCTACACGTGCAGGATATTGACAATCGCCGACTTATTCACCAGATCCAGCGAGAAGCGATTCGCCGCGAGCGGGCTCTTCGTCACGGCCTTGCACGTTACCGTCACGGTCCGCTTGGCCGTGGGATTGAGCAGCGGCACGATGTCCAGCGTGATGAAACTGCTGCCGGCTGAAATCGTCACCGTCTTGGTCTGGTCGCTGGTAATGGGCGCATACGTGTTCGACTTGGCCGTACCACCAATCACCAGGGTCAGCGTCAGATTGGCTGCGGTCGAACCGGTGCGAGTGATCGTAATATGGCCGTTCGAGGCAACCTGACCGTTCGCGCCAAACTGTGCGCTGGGCGTGGTGGCTGCAATGCTGATCTTGGGCTCATCGTCCACGATGGTCACCGTGGCTGACTTGGCCGCACCGATGGTGTAGCCCGTGCCGCCGACGACCTTCTCAATAACGGTCAGATCGCCTGCTGCTATGTTGTCGACCATGGGCGTCACCGTCACGTCGTACTCGGTCTGACCGGCCAGGATCGTCACGACCTTCGCCAAGGGCACGTAGTTCTTCTTGCCCACGGCCTTGCCCGAAGCGGCCAGGTTGATCTTGGTGTCCTTGAGCGAAGCATGATTCAAGTGGATAGTGAAGAAACTGGTCGAACCGCCTTCGATGGCGTCGCCATTGGAGGTGATCGTCACCTCGGGTATCGTCACGACGTTGACGGAGGCCAGGCCGGTGTAAGACGTGCCGTCGTAGCCGCGCCACTCGAAGCTATCCGCGCCATCGTAATCTTTGTTGGGGACGTAGGTCAGGCTCGCCAGCGACGCCGCTGGAATCGTGGCGCCCGCGTTCACCAGCTTGCCCTTGTATTTCAGCGTGCCGTGCGTCGGCAGCGAGACGATCTTTACCAGCTTCAGGGTGGCGGCCTTGCTGACGGGCTTGAACACCGGAGTGGCAAAAGTGGTCTTGGAGAAGGTGAAGGTCGCGTTCTTCTTGATGACGAAGTTCGCGTCCGATGCCGTCGGCCCCACGCCCAGCAGCACGCTCACCGCGCCGGTGTCGTCCTGATTATCCGTCGTGGCCATATCCAGCCGGCCATCGCCGTTGAAGTCGGCCACCACCACGCCGATGGGGCCCGCACCCGCAGCGTAATTCTCATTGTCAAGTGACCGCAGGCCGCCGGCGCCGGTGCCATCATTGAGTTTCACGCAAATCGAGCTGCTGGCCGACCCAGCGATGGCCAGATCAACCCAGCCATCATTGTCCAGGTCACCCGCCGCCACGCCCTGGGAATTCCCTGCGGCCGGGTAATCGGTACGAGTGCCGAATGTGCCATCGCCGTCGTTCATCAGAATGCTGATGCCGTTATGCAGCGAGCCGGAGCTTGTGCTGGCCAGGTCCAGATAGCCGTCGCCGTCGAGGTCGGCGGCCGCGATGCCTTTGGGACCGGCATCGACTTCGTAAGCGTCGGATTTTTGGAAGGTTCCAGTACCATTGCCCATGAAGACGACCACCGAGTCGGGCTGATCATGACTTCCGTCGGCGTCGCAAGCGACGGCCAGGTCCACGTTGCCGTCATTGTTCAGGTCGGCGGCAGTAACGGCCTCGGCCCAGTACGTGACGTAGCTGGCCTCGGGGGCAAATCCGCCCGCACCGTCGCCGAGAAAGACCCTCAGGTTCAGGTCCGCGTCGGCCTCCTGGCCGCTGACGGCCAGGTCGAGATTGTGATCGTTGTTGAAGTCGCCCATGGCCATGGAGTAGGGCTCAGTCGGGATCGCAAAGAAAGCCTTGTCCTGGAACGAGCCGTTGCTCTTGCCCAGGAAGATGTCGACCGTGCTGCCCGAGCTGTCGCTGTCATAGTTGGCGACGGCGATGTCGTCAAAGCCGTCGCTGTTAAAATCGCCCACCACGACGGCGTAGGGGTCGACATCGGTTTCGATGTTCGTGGGGGCGCCGAAGGCGCCGTTGCCCGTGCCCAGCAGGATGCTCATGGTGCCATTATCCTGCGTGCTGCTGGCGTTAACCGTCACCATATCCAGCTTGCCGTCGTGATTGAAGTCGCCGGTGGCCAAGGCGCAAGGCTGGTAGTCCGTGGCGTACTCGACGGGCGGTCCGAACAGGTTCGCCGCCGACAGGAGCATGCGCGGCTCCAGCGCGTCGAGCCCCAGCGGCAGAACGTTTTCACGTGACCTGCGCGCAGCGGCATTGGACCGACCACGGGCCAGGCGAGAGATCGTACGTTTCGTAAACATATATTTATTCCTTGTATAACTTGTAAGCCCGAACGTGGATACTGCTAACGACATGGACAAGCGACGCTGCAGTCTGTGCGAGAACTCGCGTATGTGCAAGGGAATTCCAGACTTCGGGCGAGAGCCAGAAGCGGGATGAAGGCTCTACACGATCGGCGTGGGGAACGAAGGACTCACGCTGGCATCGCGCTTGCGCAGCAGGTCGCAGAACGCCCCGGCCCGGTTGGCCATGCCCCAGGAGCGATACAGGCACATGACGTAGTGCAGCAGGTACGGCAATCGGCCACGAAGATGAACGCCCAGCACCACGCCGGCGGCCCGGCCAGGGGCCAGCGGCACGATGTACCCCAGATCGGCTGGGTTGAATTCCCGCATTGGCCGACCCGATAACGTGGCCGCCAGGTTCCGCCCCGCCAGCGTCCCGCCCACCAGCGAGAATTGAATCCCCATCCGCAGCGGGTCTTGCTGCCCAGGGTGCCGCGCCCCCGCCAGATCGCCGGCGATGAACACTTCGCTGTGCCCGGGCAGATTCAGCGTCGGCTCGACCGCCAGCCGGCCCTCGCGAATCTTCGGCACGTCCAGCTCTTGTGCCACCGGCCCGGCCGACACGCCGGCCGACCACACCGCCAGCGCGTCTTCGACCACCCTGCCATCGCCCAGCCGCAGCGTCGTGGCGTCGACAACCTGCTGGACGCTCGCCTTGGTTTCCACGCGGACGGCGTAATGGCCGATGGCGCGGACCGACCAGTCACGCAGCGCGTCGTTCACGCCGTGCAGCACGTGGTCCATCACTTCCAGGATGACGATGTCGGCTATCTGATTCAGCCGCGAGTACGGCACCCGCAGCCGGCGATGCAGCATGGCTGCGATGTGGCTGGCGATCTCAAAACCCGCATAGCCACCGCCGATGACGATGATGTTGGCCCGCGTGCCGCGCCGGCGACAATCGCTTACCAGCTCCCACGCCCGCGTGCGAATGGCCACGCCCTCAGCTGCGCCCTTTAAGTCCGGCAGCACGCCCTTGAAGTGCTCGTGGCCATGCCAGTTCGTCTCGCAGCCCAATGCCAGAACCAGCCCATCAGAGACGCTCCTGCCAGCGCCGGTCTCGATGGCCTTGCCGGCCAGATCGACGTGACGGACCTCCTGCTGGAGAAACTCCACGCCCAGGCGGCGGCAGTGCGAACGCAGGTCGAAGCAGAGATGACGCGGGCGAATCCGGCCAGAAATCAGGTCCGGCAACAATGGCAGGAACACGCTGCATGGTTGGCGATCTACCAGGCGGATGCGGATGTCCAGCCCGGCCTTTTGCCGACGCGTCAACTCCTGCACCGCAGCCAGCCCGGCAAACCCGCCGCCGATTACCGTGACCTGTTTGGACATTCGTTCTTTCCGTGTGAGGACTTCGTAGGCTCCCGTCGAGGAATTCGTTTCGAGGCCCACCTTCGCCTTATGTGCATTCTAAGGTGGGCCTGGCGAAGTACGCTCGACCCAGCCTACGCCGGTCAGCCCTCGCGAGCAGTTCTCGTCCTCCGTCCTCAGGCCTCTGACCTCTGACCTCTGACCTCGACTTAAGCCTTTCCCTGCTTCTCCCACAATCGAACGGCCTCGGGCTTGCGCAGGTACAGCGGCAGAAGTTGGCGGTAATCGACAAACTGGCCTTGCTTGACCAACCGCCGGCCGATGCGCCAGACCCCTGCTGGCCGGGGCATGAAAAGTTCCTGCTGGCCAATCGTGATGCCGGGGGCCGCCAGGTCGGCGAACATGGCCGCCTCGCCGATCAGCAGCGCCGGCGTCGGCACGACCGCGGGCCATTCGCCCAACTCGATCAGCTTCGGCGGCGAGGCCGAGACGATCTCCCTCCCCTGCCCCTGGCCAGACGGGCAGGCTCCCCCGCGCTCAAACAGCCCCAGGTACAGCGTCCGCTCTTTGTAGTCCATCGCAACGGCCAAGTGCTCGAAAGGTTCGTCCTGGGCGTTGAGGGCGACCGCATCGATCGTCGGCACCGCCACGCAGGCCACGTGCAGCGTTTGCCCCAGCGTCCGAGCCACCGTCACGCCCACGCGCAGGCCCGTGAAACTGCCCGGCCCGGCCGAGACGTAGACTTCGGCCAGGTCCGTCGGCTTCAAGCCGTGGCGGCGCAGCAGGTCGTCCATGCGGGCCACTAGCTGCGTGGCGTGCCGCTGACCGGCCGGAAACTCCAGCACGTCGAGCAACTCATCGTCCCGTCCCAACGCCAAGCCGCCGGCTCGGCAGGAGGTCTCAATCGCTAGTGAGAATTCGCCCATAGGCAGGGCATTGTAGCCGCACCGGCGAGGTTTCAAATTTTCAAGTGCGAATTTCGCGCTCGGTAATCCCAAGGGCAGGCCGCGGCGCAGTATCATGTCCGGCCATGACGAAGATGATGAAACAGGCGGTACTCGCAGCACCCGGCAAGCTGGAAGTCGTCGAGGTCCCCGTGCCCAGCCCCGGCCGCGGCGAAGCGCTGGTGCGCGTATTGGCGGTGGGCGTGTGCGGCTCGGACCTGCACATGTTCCGCGAAGGTTGCATCGGCGGCATCACGTTGGCCGACGCCGGCGGGCCGTTCGTGCCTGGCCACGAGGGCATGGGACGCGTCGAAGCCGTCGGGCCGGGAGGCGACGAGAGCCTTATTGGCCGGCGCGTCTTTATCGAGCCCGCCATCAATTGCCAGCACTGCCGCTGGTGCCTGGAAGGCAAGCCCAACGTCTGCCCGCACCATACCTTTCTGGGCCTGCCGCCGCAGGACGGCTGCCTGAGCCAGTACATGACGCATCCAGCCCGGCTGTGCGAGCCGATCAGCGACGACCTCACCGACGACGAAGCCGTGCTGCTGGAGCCGCTGGCCATCGGGGTGCATTCGCTGGACCGCGTCGCCCCCGTGGCTGGCCGGTCCGTGGCCGTGCTGGGCTGCGGCCCCATCGGGCTGGTGCACATAATGCTGCTGGCCCGCAGCGGCATGTACCCGATCATCGCCGCCGACGTGCTGGACTATCGCCTGGAAGCCGCCAAGAAGCTCGGCGCCACGCACGTGTTCAACCCGACCTGGGAGGATGTCGTCAAGGGCACGCTGGACCTGACGCGGTATGGGGCTGACTTCGTCTTTGAGTGTGCCGGCCAGCGGGACACCTTTGCGCAGATGGTGGAGTTGGCGGCACCGGCTGGGCGGATCGGCGTAGTCGGCATCCCCGAAGAAGACGTGCTGTGCTATCGCCATTCCGTGGCCCGGCGAAAAGGGCTGGACGTGCTGATGATTCGCCGGGCAAACCTGACCTTTGGCCGGGCCTTGCTGCGGCTCCAGCGAGAGAAGCTGCCGCTGAGAGATCTGGCCAACGGTCACTGGCCGATAAGCCATTGCCAGCAGGCGTTAGAAACGGCCTCGGCGTACGGCCAGGGCGTCCTGAAGGCAATCGTGAATCCGTAGAACTTGTTTCATAACCGTGGCACGCCCGCCCTCGGGCGTGAGCCGCGCGAAAAGGCGCCGATTGGCCACAAAACCCACAGCCGAGGGCGGCTGTGCCACGAAACCCCCACAGCCGAGGGCGGCTGTGCCACGGGACCAGCCGGTCGTTAAGCCGGCTTCAGGAGCGACTCATGCTGGAAAGCCTCAAATCTATCGTCTGCGAAGGCAACCTGGAACTGCACCGCCGCGGCCTGGTGGTGGAGACCTGGGGCAATGTCAGCGGCGTTGACCGCGACTCCGGAACGATGGTCATAAAGCCCTCGGGCGTGCCGTACAGCAAGCTCCGGCCAGAGGACATGGTGGTGCTGTCGCTGGCCACCGGCCAGGTCGTCGAGGGCACGCTGCGCCCCTCCTCCGACACGCCCACGCACCTGGAACTGTACCGCGCCTTCCCCGCCATCGGCGGCGTGACGCACACGCACAGCCTGTACGCCACCGCCTGGGCCCAGGCCTGCCGCGACATCCCGGCCTTCGGCACAACCCACGCCGACTACTTCGCCGGCCCGGTGCCCTGCACCAAGCCGCTGAGCGATGCGGACATCCAGGGCGACTACGAGGCCAACACGGGCAAGGTCATCGTTGAGCGGATCGGCTCGCTGGGCGTGCTGGAATTCCCGGCCGTCCTGGTGGCGAATCACGGCCCATTCACCTGGGGCCCGGACGTGGAAAAGGCCGTCGAGAATGCCTCGGTATTGGAACACTTGGCCCATCTGGCCATCGAGACGCTGCGCGTAGAGTCGCAGACCGGCGGCATTGGCCGGACGCTGCTGGAAAAGCATTTCCGCCGCAAGCACGGGCCAAACCGGTATTACGGGCAGAAGGGCTAGGACCGGTAGGGTGCCACGGCTGCGGAGTTTGCAGCCGTGATGGCTGAGAGACTCACACCTGCAAACGCCGCAGGTGTGGCACCCGGATAGACCGTGGGTGCCATGGTCTCACTGTACTCAGGGTGACCATGCTAGACCCAAGAAACGTGGAAAGACGTGGCCGCTGGACGCCGCGACCACGGCACCCGACAGTCAATTGGCGTCGCCCATGGCCAGGCTGAAAAACCGCCTGACCATGGCACCCACTGGAAACATGGCCATGCCCCCCGCTCTGTCTTGCATAGGTAGAGCCGCAAGACAACGCGGCTCAACCTATGGCACCCTGGGCACCCTGGGCACCCTTTGCACCCTTTGCACCCTTTGCACCTTTGGCACGCGGCACCCGTGAATCCCTATTTTGCCAGCACTTTGGCGATGGCCGCGCGGTTCGGGGCGATGATGCCTTTTTCCGTAATCAGGCCGGTGATGAGTTCGGCCGGCGTGACGTCGAAGGCCGGGTTCCGCGCCGAGACGCCCTGCGGGGCCACACGGACGCGTGAGAACGCGCCGGCATCGTCCCGGCCATACACGTACAGCACTTCGTCGGCGGAGCGTTCCTCGATCGGGATCGCATCGCCGTTGGGGCATTTCAGGTCGAACGTTGAAAGCGGCGCGGCGATGTAGAACGGAAGGCCGCTGGCCTTGGCGCACAGGGCCTTTTCGTACGTGCCGATCTTGTTGGCGGCGTCGCCATTGGCGGCAATGCGGTCGGCCCCGGTGATGACAAGCTGCACCTGCCCGCGGCGCATCAGCAGCCCGGCGGCGTTGTCGGCGATCACTTCCACCGGCACGCCTTCCTGGCTGAGTTCCCACGCCGTCAAGTTCGCCCCCTGGCAGCGTGGCCTGGTTTCATCCGCCAGCACGCGAACCTTCTTGCCCGCGCGGTGCGCGGCATACACCGGCGCCAGGGCCGATCCCCAGTCCACAAACGCCAGCCATCCGGCATTGCAGTGCGTCAGCACGGTCGCGCCGTCGGCGATCAGGGGTGCGCCGAATTCGCCGATCCGCCGGCAGGCTTGGGCGTTGGCGTCGGCCAGCTCGTTGGCGCGGGCAACGGCCGCTGTCCGCATCTCCGGCAGAGTCCTGGCCGAATCGGCGGCGGCACGAATCTCATCCAGGGCGAAGAACAAGTCCTGCGCCGTCGGCCGCGTCGCACGCAGCGTCTGGTAGCCCTCTTCAACGAAGGCATCTCTGCCCGCGCCGTCGGGGGCTTGGAGGTAGACCTGGGCCATGCCAAAGCCGGCAGCGGCGCCGATGGCCCCGGCCCCTCTCACGACCATGGTCTTGATCGCCTCAGCCGTCTGCGCGTAATCGGCCAGAGTCACGATCTCAAAGGCATGTGGGATAAGCCTCTGCTCAATCGTTTTGACGCAGGGGCCGTCCATCCAGATGGTGCGATAGTCTCTTCCGTTGACCTTCATGCGGTTCCTCAGTCGGTAGCACGAGTTTGTGCGGCCGCCGCCCGGCAAGGCTGCGTCCCAAAACTCGCTTCGTCCAGAACGTAAACTTATACGCACCATGGCTGCAAAATCTTCAATAAACCCGAAAACACGGCCTGTCTCTGGACGATATAGCTGTAAGCCTTTCAGTCCTTCAAGCCTCTCGCGCACTTGGTTTTCGTACAGCTTGACAACCAGCGGCGCGGTGGGATATGCTGATGGACCTGTACCCGTTCCAGGGGAATGGGATGGCGTAGTTGAGGCATAATTGAGAAAGGGCAGCCTTTCGTGGCCAAGAGTAACAAAACTTCAAGCGGCGGCCGTAAGAGCAGTGGCAAGCCCGCCAAGAGAATCGTGACCAACGTTCGGCCGGAGCCCGCGCACGTCAGCGCCGAGCCGGAAAAGCCGCGCCTGCGAAAGAGCCCGCTGAACAAGAAGGAACTCCAGGAGTTCCGCGAGCTGCTTATCAATAAGCGCCGCACGCTGGTGGGCGACCTCAACGGCATGGAGCAGGAAACCACTGCCAGTCAGGGCAGCGGCAACCTCTCGAGCATGCCCACGCACATGGCCGACGTCGGCACCGACAACTTTCAGCACGAGTTCACGCTGGGCCTGCTGGAGAGCGAACAGTCCCTGCTCCGCGAAATCAACGAGGCCCTCGCCCGCATTGACGAAAACGTGTTTGGCATCTGCCTGGGCACCGGCCAGGCGATTCCGCTGGCGCGGCTCCGGGCCAAGCCATGGGCCAAGTACACTGTCGAATACGCCCGCCTGCTGGAAAAGGGCTTGGTTCGTCCACCCGAGGCCGAGCATGATGAAGACGGCCAGGACGAAGATGCCGACGATGATGATGATGACAGCGACGACACCGAGAGCGCTGGCGACGATGATGCCGTCGGCGAAGTTGAGGCCCACGACGACGACGAGGAGTAGCCTTGGCCAGCGGAACGGAATCCTCCTGCCCGGCCCTCAGCAAGAAACCGGCCATATTTGACCCGACCAGTTGGATCGTGTTTCTGGCTGTGCTGGTGGCGGGACTGACCGGGGATCTGCTGAGCAAGGCATGGGTGTTTGATTATCTGCTGCAACGACCCGGGGAGACGATCAATGTTCTCCCCGGTTTTTTGCGCTTCAGCCTATCGACCAACCCCGGCATCGTGTTCGGCATCCGGGCACCCGGCTACCTGGTGCTGCTGGCGACGCTGGCGGCGGTGTTGATCGTGGTGTACCTGTTCGCCGCCTCTGATCGCACGGCGAAGTTTCTGCACGTGGCATTGGCGATGGTCCTGGCCGGTTCGATCGGCAACGCATACGATCGTATCTTCAGCTACGTTCAATTCGCCGACGAGAAGAACCCGCGCATCGGACAAGTTCGCGACTTCATCGACGCGTATGTCCAGAAGACCCACTGGCCCACCTTCAACATTGCCGACGCCCTGCTCGTCGCCGGCGTGTGCATGATTATCTTCTACATGCTCGTAATCGAGCGCAAGGCCAAGCAACCCCAGGCTCAAAAACGCTAGAGCGGTTGCATAACCGGTTGCCCGTAGCACAGCCGCCCTCGGCTGTGGCTTTTGCGGCCGTGTCGATGTCTTCTTCGCGCGGTTTCACGCCCGAGGGCGGGCGTACCACGGTTATGAAACCAGTTCTCGCTATTTCCGGCGCAGCAGCGGCAGGCCTGCCAAAATCAGCAGCAGGCTGCAAGGCTCGGGGACGAAGCGGAAGTTGTCAAAGTACCCTTCGGCGACCTGGCTGACCTGCTGGCCTTCCTGGCCATTGGACCTGGGCGACTTCGCTTCCACCATGATCGTCAGCATATACCGCGTGCCGACTGCCAGCGGCTGATCGTCCGCGTCCAGCAGCGGCAGTTCGTAGGTGCCCCAGGACAAACTCGGCGTCACCTCGACGGTGCCCGCCCCGCCGGTAAAGCAGGAGTACTGCACCACCGCATTGCCGACCTCCAGGCCTGAAGCGCCATAGATCGCGTCGAAGGCCAGAGTCGTCTGCCCGGGTTCGACAGTGACGAACTGGCGCAGGCCCGCCTGCTGGGAGACGCCGACCCAGGAGCCGTCGGCAAAGGTGAAATCGGCCGTGGAGTTGAGATGGGCCACCGACGTGGCGTTGTCGGCATAGCCGGCCAGTCGCTCTGACAGCCCGGTCGTGCCGGGCACAGCCGACCAGCCGACAGTCAGCGGCTGCTCGAAGTCACCGTTGATAAGCTCGGCCATGGCGGGGAGAGACAGAAAGGCGATGGTGGACAGACAGGCCAAAATAAGACGGTTCATACGCATGCAAATCCCTCACTTTAGTCGAGACAATTCGCGTCTCCCGACAAACGCAGGCCAGGCATGCACCCTTGGAGGCTCAGTTCCAAAAGCGTCTTTGATGTGGGCAACCATCCATGCCGCCTGAACGGGATTATACGCGGCGCTGTCTTGGTGGCAAGAAAAAGATCCGGCAAGGCCTGAGGTCGGAGCTGAGGTCGGCGCCCGCCGGCCTCGGGCTCGTTTGACATTCGCTGCCTGCATCCGCTACCATCATGTCACCTCCCATGAAGCATTGGCAGAATTTCCTGATGACCGCCCTGGTCGCCTGGCTGAGCGTCGTTGGCTGCGACATGTCGCCGACGTCGAGTCAGTCTCCGACCAGCGAGCCGGCCGCTGCGTCCAGGCCTATCGTCCCAGCCAAGCCCTCGGCCGCGGTCCAGGGGCCAATGTTCAGCTTCGTGGAGGCCAAGATGGTCGTGCTGCAACTGCCGCTGGGCTCGGTGAGCCAGTCGGGCGACATCTGGACGTACCTCAGCGAAGAGGCAGTCGTGACCGCCGGCGGCAACAACCTCGCCGCCAACGGCATTCGCGTGGGGCTCGGCAAGAGTAGCGACTGGCCCGAAATGGCCGCCATCCTCACGGCCCTGTCGGGCAGGGAACTGAGCCTTGGCCGCGTCATCCTGCGCTCCGACGCCACCACGCCGGTCAACCTCAAGCAGGACCAGCCGATTCAGACGATCTTCCTGTGCAACGCCGACGGCACGCTCACGGGCGCCGACTATGCCCCCGGCGACAACATCATGATGATGACGGCCCTGGTGAGCATGGAGGACCGCAAGAGCGTGCTGCTGACGGGCAACCTGGCCATCCAGGTCGGCCAACGCCCGCTGCGGTTCCAGAGCGCCCCTGCCGGCTACACCCTGGCGGCGGAACAACGCTTTTTCACGCTGCCGGGGATGCAATTCAAACTCACCGTGCCGCCAGGTGGAATCATCGTCATCGTGCCGTCGAGCCAGTCTTCGCGAACATCCAGCGTGGGCAACCACTTCCTCATCCGCCAACGCGAGGGCATCAGCTTCGAGACCGTGCTGGTGCTCATGCCCGAGGCCATGACCGCCCCGGTGAACCAGGGGCAGTGAGGCGGGATTGGGGAATCGGGATTCGGCTGGGGCGTCTCCCGATTCCCAATTTCCGCCTCCCAATTTCCGCTTCCCGAATCCCGATTCCCGATTCCCGCTTCCCGATCAGCTACGCATCTCTACCCTTTGACCCCGCCCAACTGTATCCCGCGAATGAAGTATCGCTGGCCTAGCAGGAAGACGATCAGCAGCGGGATCAGCACGATTACCGACCCGGCCATGAGCAGGTTGTACTCGGGACCGTACTGGCCCTGGAACCGCGGCAAGAGCACTTGGAGCGGCACGAGTTCTTCGGTATTGAGGATCAGCAGCGGCCACATGAACGCCTTCCACGTGCCCATGAATGTGAACGTCGCCAACGTGGCGATGGCCACCTTCGACAGCGGCAGCGTCACGTGCCAATAGATGCGGAGGTTGCCGCAGCCATCGACGCGGGCGGCGTCCTCCAGGGCCCGCGGCAAGGTCATGAAGAACTGCCGCAGCATGAAGGTGCCGTACGCGCTGAACAGCCCCGGCACGATCAGGGCGAAGTACGAGTTCCCCCCCACCAGCCGGCCCACGTAATACTTGCCCATGAAGTACAAATCCTGCGAGAACCAACTGGTGTGAAAGACGAAGTTCAGCAACTCGGGAATCTTGATGAACAGGATGTACACGGGAATGAGCGTGACGGCGCCGGGGATCATCATGGTCGCCAGATAGCCGAAGAACAGCTTGTCCCGGCCAGGGAAGCGCAGCCGGGCAAAGGCAAAGGCCGCCAGCGAACACGTCAGCACCTGGCCAATCGTCACCGACACCGTGACCAGGGCGGTGTTGATGAAACTCCGGCCAAAGGGCAGCATGTTCCAGGTCGTGGGGTAATTGCCCCACTGCAGGCTGATCCAGGACTTTTCGTGAATGGCATCGCCGGGCAGGTCGATCACCTTTTCCTGGTCGGGCCCAGGATCGAGAATGCGGACGCGGGTAGAAGTCGAGACCACTTCCACCGGCACCCGGCCTTTGGCGCCGCCGGAAACCGTTGCGGTCACTGGCTGGGAACTGGCCGGGAAGGCACGTACGCCGCGGGTATGGTGATTGTCTTCTTGCCCCACAGCCCCAGCCACTGGCGCGACGTCTTCAACGCCTGCTGATAGACGGTGGTCTCCTGGCCATTGTCCAGCCGCTTGACCAGGGCCGTTGAACGAAGAACGCGAACGTGAACGTCCCTCTCGGCTATGTGCGCGAAGGTGGCCGACTCGCGCGGGATCCACTTGGGCGGAACCTCGGCCGTGCCTTTGCCGGTCTTCAGCGACGTGCTGAGCATCCACAGGAACGGCAGCACCATCGTCAAGCCGATGGTCGAGAGCACCACGTATAGCAGGCCGCGACGAAACGCCTTCTGGGCGGCCACGAAACGCGAGAGGCCGGAATCGGGAAGCACGCCTCGGGAATCGGGAACACCAACCCGCCCAAGCGGCGCCGCACCTTCTGCCGGGGATTCCGGATTCACGCTTCGGGCTTCCTCGCCTTTGGCGCTGCCAGCCTGGCCTTTAGAAATGTTCATTCTACCCAATGTTTACAGGCCTTTCCGAACACATGGCCTTGCCCATGCCCAGCCGTGAAACGGGCCATTTCTGAGATCACAGGGTACGAGATAGGGATAAGAGTAGCCAACGAAAAACGGCAGTGCCATGCGCCCAAGAGAAAGAGCCGCAACCCATGGGCCGCGGCTCTTTCGTGAACGCAGTGAACTTGTGCGAGGCTCTACCCGTGCCGCCTGCGCGCCAAGGCCAGGCCGCTCAAGGCCAGCAGCGAAAGAGTCGCAGGCTCCGGGACCAGCGAGATACTCGCATTGCCCGTGCCGGTGGCGGCCAGGATCGCGTCACAACTCATTTCGATGTCAAGCTTATACACGTGCCCGGCCAAGAGCGAGCCGGTCATCGTGTTGATCGTCAACGTCTTGCTGTTGACGCCGCTCTTGGAGAGGTACTGGCTGACGATGTCAGTGCCGGGCATCTCCCCGGCGGTGATATCCTGAATCCGCATGAACAGGCAAGGGCTGTGCATGCTGCTGCTGGTTGCCAGCGAACCCAAAAGCGTATACGTCAGATCGACCATGGCCTGGAAACGCGTGGTAATCGCGTAGTCGGCAAAGGCCGAGTCGCCCAGGTTGAACGCGAAGTTGCTGATCGCGATACCGTTGGTGAGGTTATAAGAACCGCTCGCAGTGGCGCCCGTTCCCGTCAGGCTGATGGGGCCGCTGTCATCTAAGTTCATGCCGCCAAACGCCACATTGGTCACCATGTCGGTGCCGCGAACCGTGAGCTGGTCCATGTTGCCGCCGGCTGATTCGATCATGGCGGCATGACTCGAGCCAACCAGTAGACAGACCACAACCAGGGGCGCCAAGACAGAGAAACGAAGCATGAGCATCTCCTCTAAACGAGTGAATGAGCTTGGGCCGTTGAGCTGACGGCCTCCTGGCAATCGCAGACACCGATTGTCTGCGACCGAGCAAGCGCGATCCAGAAACTACGTGACTAGTGTAGCGGGTTTCCAAAATCCGTCAAGATGACAAATCAACATTCGTTACGGCAACGACCGCTGCACGCGCCTAAGCGTCCTTGCCCATGCAGCATTTTTTATACTTCTTGTTGCTGCCGCAGGGGCAGGGATCATTCCTGCCGGGTTTCTTTTGGTGGACGAGCGGAGGCTGACCGGCCGGTTTAGAGAGGGCCGACGCCGACGGGGATGACCCCAAAGATGCCCTGAGTCCCTGGTGCTTCCACTGGTCAAGCTCGGGGAATTCTGCGCCGCTTAGCGTCGCTACGGCTACGAGTTGATCACGTAGCTCGTGGTCTGCCTGCTTCACGATTCGGCGCGCGGGTTCAATGCCGTCGGTCGAAAAGTTCCTCAGGGCCGCCAGGATCACGTTCCTGCGGACGCCTGGCGTCTTCTCTTCCTGAGCAAGCTTCAAGGCCTGTGCTTCGGCAAGGTCAGAATGGATGTGCCCCAGAAACGACGAGGCCCGCAGCCGATACGCAGCAGACGTGGCCGCCCAGTTTCTCGTCAACTCTGCGACCGTTGCGTCAGTCCCGATCTTCACCAGGGCCTTTCCGCACTCCTCGTTCATCACGTCACTGCAATCCGCACGAACGGGGCCTATGAGCACGGGCACAGCAGCTTCCAGACGCATTTCGCCCGCGATACAAGCGGCAAAACACTCCAGCCATGCCGCAGGATGGCCCGCTTGCTTCCGCGACAGAACCGCCAGTGCCTCATCAGCGTTTGCTTCCGCTCGGGCGATGGCTTCGCATAGCCGGCCGGCGCGGGGGAGCGGGAAGTCTTTGGCGTGCTTGCCAGCATTCTCCTCGCACAGCCGTTCAAGCTCCTGCCAGGGCGAATCGAGGGTCATCAGCGCAAGCCGTTCGGCGATGACTTCGCGAGACTCAGAACCCAGGCCCTCAAGCCCGAGGATTCGTTCTTCGTGCGTCATCAAGAGTGACACGTCGGCCTCGGCGATGACCGACGACAGGCGCAGGCACAGGGCCAAGTCCGCAGGAGTTTGCGGGTAGCCCTGCCTGTTCAAATTGTCGATGAACCACAGCAGCGTATCTTGGGTCTGAGCAAGCTGACAAAGCACGGAAACGTCCGAGAAAGCCTGCTCCCAACCGTTCACGGCAACGGCCTGAATCGCCAGCGGCATCACCGCCGGCTCGTCGCTGAAGGACTGGGCAAAGTAGCGAACCGAGGCATCCCGCACAACCCGCTCGGGATGGATGATTCCCCGCCTGATTTCTGATTCAATTAGTCTCATGCTTCTTCCTTGGCGATGCTCTCTTTTGAAGATGACATGCCGTTTTCAATCATGGTGCACCACCCTTCCGCCATATCGCCAACTGACGATCGTGAGGATGAACACGACCACGAAGAGGAACCACGCGATGGCCGAAGCATAGCCGGCGCGGTCGTTCTCGTACAGTTCCTGGAATATCTTGAAGGAGATGGTGGTGGTGGAACCGGCCGGGCCGCCCTGGGTCATCACGTAGGCGGATTCAAAGCCGCCCTGGAAACCGTCGATCAAGCTCATGATGAAAATGAAGAACGTCGTGGGCGAGATCATCGGCCAGGTGATGTACCTGAAACGCTGCCAGGCGCTGGCGCCGTCGACCATGGCCGCTTCGTACAACTGCGGGTTGATGCCGTGCAACGCGGCCAGGTACAGCAGCATGTTGTACCCGCCCACGCCCGTCCAGAGCCCCATGAGCATCAAGGCCGGCTTGGCCCAATAGCACATCGGATCGATGCCGAACCACGCCCGCAGGAAGGGCAGTTCGATGCCCCCGCCCAGCCAGTTGGGCCCTTCCACCCCGATGCGGGCCAAAACGCCGGTCAGTACCATCATCATGTTCTCCGAACTCACCAGCGGCTACCAACTCCTGCTGCCGGCCATGTGGGTCTCGGCGCTGGCGTACCTGCTCAGCCGCGGTTGGTCCATCTACCGCGAGCAGTTGCCCTCGCGGATCTATTCGCCTGCCCATCGCGGCGACTCGTTCACGGGCGTTCTCAAGGGGCTGACCGTCGGCGACATCTGCTATTATCATGAGGCGACGCCATGAATCTCAGTGCTGCGCCGCGTGTACTCGAGATAGCCTCGGCAGTACGTGGGCGGGATCGGGTCCTGCACGAAGTTGTCGAAGATCACGTGATAGCTCGACTTGGCCGGGCGGTCGAAGGGGGCCATGAAGTCCTCCGAATAGGCCGCCCGCTTGAGCACGGGAACGGACGTGCCCGAGCGTGCCAGGGCACGCTGCCCCGAATCGCCCGACAGGAACCGCACCAGTCGCCAGGCCTCGTTGGGGTGCCGCGTCTGGGCGCAGATGCAATGGCCCACGCCGCCCCCACCGCCGCGGCGCTTCCGGTCCTTCGTGTCCATCGGGATGGGCGCGATATCCCAGCGATACTCCGAGCGGTTGAACATCCGCAGGTTCCACGCCCCGGCAATCGTCATCGACAGCTTGCCGGTGGAGAAGCTCTCGGTCTCGTCGACGCGGACCGATGGCGGCGGATGCACCTTGTAGCGATAGATCAGGTCGCGGCAAAATGTGATGGACTTGATGACCAGCGGCGTGCTGTACGTGCTCTTGTGCCGCTCGACGTCCAGCGTGACGGCCCCGATGCGCCCGGCAAAGGCGCCCCAGTTCAGCCCGCCAAAGCCCCACTGGTCGATCACGCCGTCGCCGTCAAAGTCGATGGTGAGCTTCTGGGCGGCCGATACCAGGCGTCCCACGTCCACGTCTCGTCGGGATAGGCCAGGCCCAGGGCGTCGAAGTGGTCGCGGTTGTAGTACAGAATCGAGCCGTTGTAATCGCGCGTGAAGCCAAAGAGCTTGCCCTGGCCGAACTTCACCGGGCGCAAATCCTCGCCCTGGCCCGCGTAAGAGTATGCGTCGAAGGCGTGCGGAAAGTAGTCATCTTCTTTGAATGTGGGATCGGCCTTGACGAATGGCATCAGGTCCATCAGGTGGCCGGCGCTGGCGTACTGTTCCAGGTAGGCCGGGCTCATCAGCCAGACATCCTGGGCGGTGTTGGTCACCGTGGCGGTCTTCATCTTCTGCCAGTACTGGCCCCAGCCGACGATGTCGACGCGAACCTGGATGTCGGGATTCTCACGCTCGAACTGGGCGATCAACTCGCGGGTGGATTCCACTTCGGCCGGGTCGCCCCAGCGCGTGTACGTGAGAATGACCTTGCCCTTGTCGCCGCTTCGCGCGCTGCATCCCAGCAAGCTTGCCAGTACAACCGCCGCCAACAGAAGTGTCTTAGGCCGCACGGCATCTCCGAGAATAGAGTAGCTACCCCTTACTTACCAAGTGGAGGCTTGGGCTTCAAGACTTGTGCATGCTGGACCGTCGGGACATGAGTGAGCTGTTCTTCCGCAAGACCGCTTTGTCGTGTAACAGGCCCCCGCTTTCAGCGGGGGTATATGGCAGCGTATCTATATCCTCACCGCTTCAGCGGGCTTGAAGTCGTGCCTTGAGGCACAGTGGCTAAAGCCGATCCATGTAAGCCCGTTGAAACGGGCTATGGACGCAAGTATGGGCCTTTTTTACCCCCGCTGAAGCGGGGGCCTGTTACACGACTTTTGCACGACTCAACCCAGGCCTGTGGCAGAGCTTGCTTAGCCAAAAAGAACGGTCGCTCCCCGTCGGCGTTTCGATGCTCGCCGAGCCTGTTTGCAGGCAGCGCATTCACCGGGTGGGCGGAATCGGGTATAAGTTCCGGCCATGATTATCACGATCGATGGACCGGCCGGCTCGGGCAAGAGCACTGCCGCCCGAGGCCTTGCCCGGGCGATGGGCATTGCCTATCTCGACACCGGCGCGATGTACCGGGCCGTGACCCTCTCGGCCTTGCGCAAAAACGTAGACTTGGGCAACGCAGACGCCCTGGCCGAAATCGCCCGCAAAATGGACCTGAAGATGGAGCGGGCCGACCACGAATTGTGCGTCATCCTGGATGGCCGGGACGTCACGCGGGACATCCGGCTGCCCGAAGTGACGGAAAACGCCCACTTCATCGCCAACTGCCCGCCGGTGCGGCTCGTACTGGCGCAGATGCAGCGCAAGATCGGCCAGGAGCTGGACCGCCAAACCGGCGGCGTCGTGACGGAAGGCCGGGACCAGGGCTCGTACGTGTTCCCTGATGCCCAGTTCAAGTTCTACCTCGACTCCCGCCCGGAAGTCCGCGCCCAGCGTCGCCACGCCGAACTGGTCGAGCGCGGCGTGAAATCCGATCCGCAGGAAATCCTGCGGAACATTCTGCAACGCGACATGCGCGACACCTCGCGCGAACTGGCCCCGCTGGTCCGCCCCGCCGATGCCGTCGCCATCGACAACAGCGACATGACGCCCGATGAAGTGATGGCGAAATTGAAGTCTTTGGTGGAGAGCAGGTCATGAGCAAGTATCCGACGCAGTACAACCAGGCCCTGGGCGGCTGGACTTTCGGCCCCGGCGTCCCGGCGCCGAGACTGCCCTACCGCATCGGCCGAATATTCTTCCGCATGTCCTTAGGAACCTTCTGGCACCTGCGGATCATCAACCGCCACTATGAACCGACCAGCGGCTCGGCCCTGTACATCAGCAACCACCAGAGCTTCCTGGACCCGCCGCTGATGAGCCTGGCCTTGCGCAGGCCCATGAACTACATGGCCCGCGACAGCCTCTTTCACAATCCGCTCTTTCGCCTGATGATCTCGTCAGTGAATGCGTTCCCGGTCAAACGCTCCACCGCCGACACCGGCGCGCTGAAGGAAGCCCTGCGCCGCCTCAAGGCCGGTGGGCAACTGGTGCTGTTCCCCGAGGGCACGCGAACAACAGATGGCCGAGTCGGCGAGTTCCTGCCGGGCGTGGCCATGCTGGCACAGCGGGCGGCCGATTGCGTCATACCGACGGTGATCGAGGGCGCCTTTGAAAGCTGGCCGAAAACGCGGCCGTTCCCGCTTCCTGGGCGAGTCCTGGTGATGTACGCCAAGCCCATGCCGCGCGAGCAGGTGCAGGAAATGAAGGGCGACGAACTCATCGCCGTGGTGCGCGGAAAGATCATACAGATGCAGGCCGAACTCCGCCGCATCATGGGCAAGCCCGAGTTAAAGTATTGAAGTTGGAAGCCGGATATCCGGAATCGGGAATCCGGGAAGACCGGAAACCAGTGGCAGGGCCGGCTGTTCCGGATTCCGGCTTCCAGATTCCGGCTTCCGCTCTTGAGGTCACAGAATGTCCCGAATCTACAAGCATCTTTTCGGCCCGGTGCCATCACGCCGGCTGGGCAAGAGCCTGGGCGTCGATCTCGTTCCGCATAAGCTCTGCCCCATCGATTGCGTGTATTGCGAAGTGGGGCCCACGACGCAAAAGACCATCGAGCGGCGTGAGTACGTACCGGTGGAAGAGGTTCTGGAGGAGGTCCGCGCCAAGCTGGCCGAGAACGTGCCCATCGACATTATCACCCTCTCGGGTTCGGGCGAGCCGACGCTGCACAGCGGCGTTGGCCGGGTCATTCGAGGCATCAAGGAGATGACGCGCCTGCCGGTGGCGGTGCTGACCAACGGGAACCTGCTGTACGACCCGCAGGTCCGCCGCGATATCCTGCCGGCCGACCTGGTCCTGCCTTCGCTCGACGCCGGCGATGCGGAGACCTACGCTCGCATCAACCGGCCGTGTGAGCAGGCCACCTTTGAGCGGCTCATTGCGGGGCTCAAGGCCTTTCGGGCCGAATATCCCGGCCGGATTCGGCTGGAGGTGTTCTTCGTCGCGGGCATCAACGACACTGCCGATCAAGCCCGGAAGATTCGCAGCCTGATCGACCAGATCAAACCCGATCAGATCGACGTGAATTCGATTGCCCGCCCACCGGCCGAACCCGACGCTCGCGCTGTGCCGTTTGAACGGCTGGGAGAACTGGCGGCCATTCTGGGCGACAAGGCCGAGGTGATCGCGTCGAGGCCACGACAAGAGCAAGAATCGGGAATCGGGAATCGGGAATCGGGAAAACACAGCCAAGCTGCCGACGCCCAGTCAGCCCCAACCCAGATTCCCGTTTCCCGACCTCCGAATCCCGAATCCCGACTCCCGATTCCAGACTCCCAAATCCCGATTCCAGATCCCCGATTCCCGATTCCCGATTCCCAACTCCCGACTCCCGCTTCCGTCTCCCCAGACGCTGTGCTGGCCCTGTTACGCCGCCGAGGCTGCCGGGCCGAGGACGTGGCCAAAGGGTTGTCGGCCCCGCGCGAGCGGATCGATCAACTCCTTGCCGACCTGGTCGCTCGCCATCTCGTCACCCGCCAGCAGCGCCCCGACGGCGAATACTTCGTCATCGCCGGTTGAGTTGGCCACGTGCCATGGGGCTGACACGGCTTGGAGTCTTCCTGCGAAGGCGGGGCTGCCTATGCTCGACGTCCGCATAGGTAGAGCCGCTGGACAGCGCGGCTCAACCTATGGCACCCATGCCTGGCACCCATGCCTGGCACCCATGCCTGGCACCCATGTCGGGAGCCCCCGGTTGAATTGGATAGGCCACGCGCTCGACGCCTAGGCTTGAGTAGAAAGAGAGCACAACCATGACAAGGCCTATTCGTCAGGAATTGCAGCGAAAGGTTCACGACTTCGTTCTCAAGGGTTTCCATCCCCGCTTCGGCCAGCGTAGCGGCGGGTTTCCGTCCAATCCGACTTGGAAGCGGCTGGCCGGGCTCGGCACGCAGTTGTGGCTCGACACCGGCAACATCAAGGACGCCCGGGAACTCTGGACCAGCGAGTTCAGCGCCCTGACGACCAACAACACCCTGCTCAATAAAGAGGTCCAGGCCGGCACGTACGACAGCCTGGTCCTCCAGGCCAACGATCTGCTCAGCGATGAGTCGCTGGATGAGCGACAGAAGATTCTCGAAATCGCCTTCATCCTCAACGCCTACCACGGCCTGCGGCTGGTGGAGACATTCGACGCCTTCGTCTCCGTCGAGGAGCACACTGACCTGGCCAACGATTACGACCAGGCCGTCGAGTACGCGCGGCGGTATCAAGCCATCTGCCCGGAGCGGTTCATTGTGAAGATCCCGCTGACGCCCACGGGCATCCTGGCCACGCGACGGTGCAGCCTCGACGGCATCCCGGTGAATCACACGCTGGGATTCTCGGCCCGGCAGAATTACCTGGTCGCCCGCATCGCCCGGCCGGAATTCGTGAACGTGTTCCTGGGCCGGCTCAACAGCTTCGTAGTTGAAAACGGCCTGGGCAATGGCCAGAACGTCGGCGAACAGGCCACGCTGGCCAGCCAGTCGGCCATTGCCGGCCTGCGGCGCAGCCACGGCGTGCCGACCCGGCAGATCGGGGCCTCGTTCCGCGGCGGGGGGCAGGTGCGCGACTTGGCGGGCATCGACGTCATGACGATTCCGCCCAAGGTGGCCAAGGAGTTCCTTGAGCTGGGCGTAAGCGTCGATGACCTCACCGATCGGACAGGAGAAACGTACAAGCTGGGCGCCAGCCCTGACTCAATCCCCCTGGCACGCCTGGACACGCTCTGGAGGGTGGACAGCCAGTTGGAACTGGCGCTGGACGCCTTGGAGTCAGAGGAGCTTGACTCCTTCACGCCCGAGGACTTGACGGCCTTTCTGACGCTGCATGGCTGCGGCGACATCCTGGTGAACTGGACTCCGCAACAGCGACAGATCAGCGCCGCCGAAGGCAAGATTCCGCGCTTAGAGCATTGGCGGGACGCGCTGCACGACAAGGCCGTCGGCTTGGACGCGCTGATGAATCTAGGTGGGCTGAGTTCGTTCATCGCCGACCAGAAGGCCATGGACGACCGCGTCGTCAGCGTGCTGGCCAAGGCGCATCAGCATGCTTAATGCAGGGATGAGGTCGGAGGCCTGAGGCCAGAGAAAAGACAAAGGCGTTAACCGCCGAGGTCGCAGAGAACGCAAAGTATCTCATTTGTTTCACTCTCGGCGACGTCGGCGCTCTCGGCGGTCAGCCGTTGGCATTGTTCACTGCCCTGGAGTCTCTTCTCGACGCTCAAGCCGGCGCGTCACACTTCTCACACTGCTTGCCATCGCCAAAGCTCGACGGTACCCTTGGGCCCAAGGAGATCAACATGGGTCTTTTTTCCAAGTCGTTTGCGCCCGATTGCCAAGGTTTGATCGACAACATCCGCCGCAAGGGCACGCCCAAGCGCGTGTTCAACATGGAGCTGTTCCTGGACGGCGAAGTGCAGGAGGAGATCGCCCGCCGCTTCGACCTGGACAAGGGCCTGCGGCGCGACGAACCGTTCTTTCATCAGCAGCGACAGATTCGCCTGGCCCGCTTCCTGGGCTATGACCAGGTATATGACAACATCGCCGTGCCCATGAAGTGGTCTATCAAACGCACCGACGACACGGCCGGGCTGGCGCGCGACGGCGGCAGGTCGTACCAGGACGAGACCCACGGCCCGATCACTAACTGGGACGAGTTCCACGCCTACGCCTGGCCTGACCTGACGAAGCTGGATACCTCCTCGTTGGAGTGGTACGAGAAGAACCTGCCCGAGGACATGGGCGTGGTCGCCAACAGCAGCGCCCATTTCGCCGAACACCCCTGCCTACTCATGGGGTATCAGAACCTGTGCTTTGCCCTGCACGATGAGCCCGACTTGGTGACCGCCATTGCCGCCAAGACGCTGGAGATGGCCACGGCCAAGGTCAAGCTCATGCGGCAGTTCAAGTGCGTCAAGGCCATCTGGGGCAGCGACGACATGGGCTTTAAGACCTCCACGCTGCTTTCGCCGGCTGACATGCGCAAGTACGTCCTGCCGGGCCATAAGAAGGTGGCTCAACTTGTGCACGAGTCGGGCATTCCCTACATCCTGCACTCCTGCGGCAAGCTGGCCGAGATCATCGACGAGCTGGTCGATGACGTGAAGATCGACGCCAAGCACAGTTTTGAAGACACCATCGAGTCGGTCATCGACGCCAAGAAGACGTATGGCCGGCGGACGGCACTGCTGGGCGGGATGGACGTGGACTTCCTGTGCCGGTCCGACGAGCAGGCCGTACGGCAGCGGGTGCGCAAGACGCTGGACGCCTGCCTGAGCGGCGGCGGCTACTGCCTGGGCACTGGCAACTCGGTGGCCAACTACATTCCGCTGGGCAACTACCTGGCCATGCTGGACGAGGGCCGGAATTACTGCTGAGCTGGGTACTCCCCGCACAATACGAATCTGTCCCGGAATAGCTTGCGGTCGGCCAAAAAGTAGATATAATCGTGTATGCACTGTCGCATTGGCGACAGCGCAGATCCTGACCGCAATTCAAGTTGGAGACAGGCCATGTCGTCATCATCGCGTCTTTCCCGGGTGCTTGCGTCGGCTTTGGCTGTGGCTCTACTTGCTACTTCGGCCCTGGCCACGGTGACCACCGTCACCAGTTCTCCCACCCTGCAGAGCGCGTTGAACGCCGCCCATGCCGGCGACCGCATCCTCATGGCCCCGGGCACGTACACCGGTAGCATCTACACCACAAATCCCGGTGGCACGGCCGCTAGCCCGATCATCATCGCCGCACAGGATCCGCTCAACCCGCCAGTTTTCGACCTGGTTGCCAGCAGGGGCGGGATCATGACCGACGGCATGTCCAACTACGTCTGGGACGGCATGATTCTCAAAGTGGCCGACATCGTCAGCGGCAACGGCTTCCAGGCCACCTTTGGGACGAACGTTGTCTTTAAGAACTTCAAGTCGGTGCAGTCGGCCGGCGCCAGCAACGGCAGCTGCGCACTGAAGTTCACTGGCTGCACGAATTTCCTGATGTACAACTGCACCGTCGACCGCTGGGCGGATTACGGCGTGAACATGGTGGGCTCGGCCAAAGGCCTGCTGATGAACAACACCATGGTCAACACGGCCAACGCCACCAACGCCAACTGCTTCGCCACCTTCGAGGCCAAGGGCGGGTCGTACAACATCGGCATGTACAACAACATGATCAAGGACGGCGGCGCGCGCGTCCTGCAGATGGGCGGCGACACCGGCACGGCGTACTTCCACCAGGGCAACCTGGCCTTAGGCTGGGAGAACTACGATTGCATCGCCATGGGCAACACGCTGGTCAACGGCAAGTGGCCCATCAACTACTCCAACGCCAATAACGTGCGGTTCGACTACAACACCGTCGTGAATCCCGTCAACGCCTTCCTGCGGATTCTCAGCGAAAGTTCGGCCGCTACGAATCCCTCGTCCAACGGCACGTACAGCCACAATCTCGTGCAGTACGCCAGCGTGGGCGAGACCGTCAACGGGGGTGGCGCCAACACCAATCCGGCATCGTTCACCTTCGACGGCAACTACTGGTACAAGAGCAGCAACCCCTCTGCCAGCATTCCCTCGCTGGTGGGCACGCAGATCAACAACGTCGGGGGCACGAATCCGCAGCTCGACGCCAACTACGACCCGCAATATGCCCCGGCCAAGGCCTACGGCGCCGACGCCGCCAGCAAGAACGCGGCCTGGCTGGCGCAGGTCAATAAGTTCCAGTGGGCCTGGGACGCCGCCCAGGCCTACGTGCCTCACGCCAACGCCGGCGGCACGTATGTCGCTGGCACCGGCCAGTCCGTAGCGCTGAACGCTACCGCCTCCACCGGCGGTGCTGGAAGCTACGGCAGCTTCGCCATCACGTCGTATCAGTGGGATCTGAATAACGACGGCGTGTACGACCTCACCGGCTCTCAGCCATCGGTGACATGGCTGGACCTCCACAGCACGTACGGCCTGCCCTTCGGGAGCGACACCGTCGGCCTGAAGATCACCTCGATCAACGAGTTGAACCAGACGCTGACGAGCACCTCCAGCGCTCAGATCACGTTGCTGCCGGGCGCGGCCGGCGATGCCAATGGCGATCACGTCGTCAGCTTCAAGGATTACATCGTCCTGGAAGCCAACTTCGGCAAGAGCAACGCCACCTGGGCCATGGGCGATTTCAACGGCGACGGCACGGTGAACTTCAAGGACTACGTCATCCTGGAAGCCAACTTCGGCCAGAGCGTCCCGGAACCAACGACGCTGGCGCTGCTGGGCCTGGCGGCCATGCTGCTCCGTCGCAAAAACTGATCCCGTACAAGGGAATGCGCTTGCGGAAAATGCGAATCCGCATATAATTGTGGACATTGCTGCTGGCGCTCGCCGGCGGCGACTCGCTCTGTTTTACGTTGGTTTGGTTCGGAGGAACCTATGCTCAGTTCACGTTTCGCGCGCGTTACGTCGGCTCTCGCCTGCCTGATCCTTGCCAGTTCCGCCTTGGCCACGGACACTATCGTCAACACGTCCGCCGGGTTGCGGAACGCCTTTAATGCGGCCCAGCCGGGCGATCGCATCCTGATGGCCCCTGGCACGTACACCGACACGGTATATGTCGACGGCACCACTGGCGGCACGCCGGACAAGCCCATCATTATCTGCGCCCAGGACCCAAAGAACCCGCCGGTATTCGACCTCGTCGCCAGCGGCGGCGGGCTGATGACCTATGGAGTGTCCAACTTCGTGTTTGACGGCATAATCCTGAAGACCGCCGGCGCCGCCGTCAGCAACGGCTTCCAAGTAACTTTTGGCCACAACGTCGTGCTGAAGAACTTCTACAACGTGGACACGGGCACGGGCAGCGGCAACTCGGCCATCAAATTCACTGGCTGCAATAACTTCCTCATGTACAACGTCAACACGGTGCGCTGGGGCCTGTGCGGCGTGGATATGGTCGGCTCGGCCCAGGGGCTGTTCATGAACAACAAGATCTCGAACACCCTCAATGCCAGCTCCGGCGGCGTCGGGATCCAGGCCAAGGGCGGCTCGTTCGATATCGGCATGTACAATAACACGATGACGGACTGCGGCAACCGCGTGTTCAACTTTGGCGGCAGCACTGGCTCGTCTTACTTCCACCAAGGCAATCTGGCCTTGGGCTGGGAGAATTACGACACCGTGGCCATGGGCAACACCATCGTCCGAGGCAGTTACCCGGTGAGCTTCTCAGACTGCAACAACGGCCACTTCGAGTACAACACTGTGGTCAATCCCGCCAACGCCTTCTTACGCATCCTCAATGAGAGCCCCGGCGTGGCGCCCAACCCGTCCGCCAACGGCCTGTACAGCCACAATCTCGTGCAATACACCAGCGTGGGCGAGAGCGTCAACGGATCCGGCGGCATTCAAAGCTCGTTCACCTTTGACGGCAACTATTGGTACAAGACCACCAATCCGGCCGCGAGTGTTCCGAACCTGGTGGGCACGCAGATCAACAACGTCGGCGGGACGAATCCGCAGCTCGACGCCAACTACGATCCGCAGTACACCCCGGCCAAGGCGTACGGCGCTGACGCCGCCGGCAAGAAGGCCGCCTGGCTGACAGAGGTCAACAAGTTCCAGTGGTCGTGGGACGTGGCCCAGAGCTACCTGCCGCAGGCCCAGCCCGGCGCCACGGCCGATGGCAGCGGCGTGACCTTCGACGCCAGTGCGTCGGGCTTGGGCGCGAGTTCCTACGGCAGCAACACGCTGTTCAGCTATGGCTGGGATATGAACAACGACGGCGTGGCCGACGTGCTGGGCACCAGCCCGATGATCAGCATGAGCTACGCCGACCTGGCCAGCCGATTCGGCATTACTCAGGGCACGTACAACATCGGCCTGATCGTGTCGGTAACGAACGAACTGGGC
>CAITIS010000037.1 GCA_903892515.1 uncultured Planctomycetota bacterium
TGGGCCGACTGGGCTTGCTGCTGCTGGCGGGCCCACATGATCGTGTCGATCATGGCGTTGTAGGTCTTGGCCGGGATGACCAGCGGCTCGCCGGAACGGACCTTCTGGAATGAATCGCCGTTATCCACGCGCTAATTCCCGATGGCCAGGCCGGTAAAGTCGCCGGCGTCATAGACCTTTTCGACGTACACGGCCACGGGCTTTTGCGACATGACGCCCAGGCTGCCGACGGCCGTGGGCACGGAGCGGACCCAGAGATACTCCCAGCCCTTCTTGCTGATGCCCGTGATCGTGCCGACGGAGAGGCCGGAGAGATTCGGGCTGGCCGAAAACTTGAAGGTTATCTCCCAGTCGCCCGTGCCGCGCTTACTGCCGGATGCGCCCAGGAAGAGAACCTCGCCGGCGTTAAAGCCGCGAAACGCCGCCAGGTTGGTCTTGCCGGTGAGGGCATACAGCGTGCCCTTGTAGCCCTGTGTGACGGCCGCGTCCGCGAGATAGTACGTCTCGGACCATGAATACTGCGGGATGGTGATGTCGATGCCGTCGGCACCCTGTTTGCCGGCGTTGATAAGATTGCCGTTGTCGCCCGCGGCTGCGCCAGTGCCAAAGGCGGTCGTGCCCTTGCTGGCCACGATGTGCTGGCTGCCGCCGGAGGTGTCGAACGAAAAGGTGTTCTGGCCGGTAGCCGGTGGAACGACCGGCGGGTTCTTGGAATAGCTGGCCACGCCTTCCCAGGCCGCATCGCCCAGGTAGTGGACCTCGAAGTTCTGCCGCGTCAGGCCTTCATAGAAGCCCGGCGACGTGGCGATCAGCAGGCCCTTGGCCTCCAGCTCGTCGGTCGTGCCTTCGATGACGTAGGTCCGCTTGGCCGAGAGGTTGCCGACCTGTGGGCTGTCGAATTTTTCGTCAATGGTGGTCATTGCAGCGACCTCTCGCTTTACCCGAACGAAGCCTCGCCGAATGAGGTGAATCGACGGCTGTTCTTGGCTGTCTCTTCGCACGCCCTGGCGGTGCGCTCGGCAACCGAGCCACCGCCGACCATCTGGTTAATCGCCGCCACGTTGAAGCCGCCGACATTACGCACGCCGCCCATCATCTCAGCCATCTTGGCCTGGAGCAGCACGTTCATCTTGGACTGATCCAGCACGCCGGCGGCGACCGCCTTGTCCAGTTTGTCCCGATAGTCCTTGAACCGCTCGGCCGGCGTTTTGGCGTTGTCCACTTCGCCCTTGGCCCACTCGGCCAGGTTCGTCTTGTCTTGCAGCGCCACGAGCTTGTCGATGTTCTTCTTGTCAGCGTCGGGGTGTTCCTTGGCCAGTCGAGCCCTGGCGGCATCCAGTTCCGTCATCTTGCCCACGGCGACGGCCAGCTTGAGGTTCAGTTCGTCGATCTGGTCGATGATGGCCCGATTGTCCTGGGCGGCGTTCCGCTGGGTCAGCTTGGCGCGAATCCGCTGGACCTCTTCCTCGGCGACGCCCAATTCCTCCATCGCCCGCGCCATGTCCTGCCATTCCTGCTCACGCTGGCCGGCCACGCCGCCGGTCAATGCCGCGTTCGTGGCGGCGGTGAGGCTCTGGTCGAGTTCCTGAACGTGGGCGGCCTGCTGGCGGGAAAGCTCCTGCGCGCCCTCGACGAGTTCACGCGACAGTTCGGACATGGCTGCCTCGCGCTCGGAGGCCTGCTCGATGTCATAGGAAAGCTTCGCCCACTCCCGGTCGGCAGCCTTGACCGCCGCGGCATATTCCCGAAGCTCCCGCTTGGACCGTTCGAGCATGTCAAGTTGGCGGTCTTTCTCCTGCTGGGCATACTCCTGCGGGGCGTTGCCCACGAAGATGCGCTTCGCCCAGGACATGCTGGTATCGGTATCGTGGACCTTTCGCTGCTCTTCGGTAATCCTGGCAACCTCGGCGTCGATGCCATCGGTGTCGTTCTTGGGCCGCATGATGCGATTGGCGGAAACGACCAGCCCGGCCGTGCGGTCGAGTTGTTCACCCCATGCCTTCACGGAGGCCTTCACCGCATTCACGGCGTCGGCGGCACCCTTGAATGCCACGCCCAGCAGGATCAGCGGAGCCACGACGGCGGCGGCAGCGCCGGCGCCGGATACCAACGTCATCGCCGCCATGCCGACCTCGCCGCCCGCAACGCCGGCCAGGTTGGCTGCGGCGTACTTGATCTCCTGCTTGGCCAGCCGCTTGCCGCCCA
>CAITIS010000038.1 GCA_903892515.1 uncultured Planctomycetota bacterium
CCGGGTGCCATGGTCAGCCCTGTCTTTGGGCTGGCCATGCATCGACCAGAGACCAACCGAGTAACGGTGATATGGGAATCATCTACACATGGCCAGACCTGGACAACGGCCTGACCATGGCACCCGGCCACCCAGACGTGTGCGATAACTCTCCTCGATGTGCAACGTTCCCCAAAACTTCAGCCGGGTGCCATGGCCAGCCCTGTCTTTGGGCTGGCCATGCATCGACCAGAGACTAACAGAGTGACGGCGATATGGGAATCGTTCACGCATGGCCAGACCTGGACAACGGCCTGACCATGGCACCCAGCAACGTCCACGTGGCCGCTGGACTCCGCGGCCACGGCACCCTGGCCAGGTGCTCACTAACGAGAGGTGGCGGGTTAGGAAACCCGCCACCCGAATCTCGCAAATCAACCCTGGCATGGCCAGGTGCGGTCAGCAGCAACCGCTGTTAGAACAGCCCCAGCACGCCGCCTTCTTCGTCCAGGTCGACGCTCATGAAGGCCGGTTTGCTCGGCAGGCCGGGCATGGTGCGCATGGTGCCCAGCAGCGGGTACAGGAAGCCAGCGCCGGCCGATGCCCGCACTTCGCGCACCGGCACGGTGAAGCCGCGCGGCACGCCCTTGAGCAGCGGATCGTGCGACAGCGACAGGTGCGTCTTGGCCATGCAGATGGGCAGGTGGCTCAGGCCGGCCTTCTCGTAGCTGGCGATCTGCTTGAGCGCCAGGGGCTCGAAGGTCACGCCATCGGCCAGGTACACCTTCTTGGCGATGGTCTCGATCTTTTCGCGAATGGGCATGTTGTCGGGATACAGCAATTTGAAGTTCGACGGCTTCTCGCAGGCGGCCACCACGGCCTTGGCCAGATCGGCAGCGCCCTTGCCGCCCTCGGCCCAGTGATTGGCGATCACGGCAGAGTCGGCGCCGGCCTTTTCGGCGGCCTTGCGGGCCAGTTCCAGTTCGGCGGGCGTATCGGTCGGGAAGGTATTGATGGCCACCACCACCTGTACGCCGAACAGGCGGGCGATCTCGATATGGCGGACCAGGTTGCACACGCCCGCTTGCAGCAGCGGCAGGTTCTCCTGGATGTAGGCCTCGGGCAGCGGCTTGCCCGGCACGACGCGCGGCCCGCCGCCGTGCATCTTCAGCGCCCGGATCGTCGCCACCACCACCACGCAGTCGGGCTTGAGGCCACTGATGCGGCACTTGATGTCGAAGAACTTCTCCATGCCGATGTCGCTGGCGAATCCGCTCTCCGTGACCACGTAGTCGGCCAGCTTCAGGGCGATCTTGTCGGCCAGGATCGAGTTGTTGCCGTGGGCGATGTTGGCGAACGGCCCGGCGTGCACGAAGGCCGGCTGGCCTTCCAGCGTCTGCATGAGGTTGGGCTTGATGGCGTCCTTCATCAGCACGGTCAGGGCACCGGTGATGCCCAGGTCGTCGGCCGTGACCGGCGCGCCCGACTTGCTCATGCCGATGATGATCCGCGCCAGGCGGGCCCGCATGTCCTTCACGTCGGTGGCCAGGGCCAGGATGGCCATGATTTCGCTGGCCACGGCGATGTCAAAGCCGGTCTGGCGCGGCCTGCCGTCGTCGGCGGTGCCCAGCCCGATGATGACGTTGCGCAGGGCGCTATCGTTGACGTCCATGACGCGCCGCCACGTGACGGCGTACGGGTCGATGTTCAGCCGCTTTAGGCCCGCCTTGGCCAGCTGCTCGTCGGACATCTTGTCTTCGTGCATGATGCGGGCGTCGATGGCGGCCGCCAGCAGGTTGTTGGCGATGGAAACGGCGTGAATGTCGCCGGTCAGGTGGAGGTTGAACTCCTCCATGGGAATGACCTGGCTGTAGCCGCCGCCGGCCGCTCCGCCCTTGATGCCAAACGTCGGGCCCATGCTGGGCTGGCGGATGCACAGGAAGACCTTCTTGCCGATGTGCCCCAGCGCCTGCGTCAGGCCGACGGAGGTGGTGGTCTTGCCCTCGCCCAGCGGCGTGGGGGTAATGGCCGTCACGTCGATGTACTTGCCGTTGGGCCGGCCGGCCAGGCGCTCAAGGATGCTGAGCTTGACCTTGGCCTTGACCTCGCCATATGGCTCCAGCTCCGACGGCAGAATGCCCGCACGCTCGGCGACCTGGGTGATGGGCAGCGGTTTGGCGGCCCGGGAGATATCGATATCCGACGGTACTTTGGCCATGACAATCCTCGTTAATAATGCCGCCAACTGGCTGGCATAAATTCGGGGCACTCTAACAGTCAATTCGACGCCGTTCAATAGGAAAAATGCCGCAACCGCCCGATTTGTGCCCGCTTAGCTCCGGGGTATAATGTCCGCCATGGCCATATCATTTGTCTGCTCCAACCTGGATTGCGGCAAGGCCCTGTCTGCCCCCGATGGCGCTGCCGGCAAGAAAGTCCGTTGCCCCAAGTGCGGCACGGTCACAGCCATTCCCGCGGCCGTGGCCGAACCCACCGGTAGCGCCTTCGCCGTCGCCGGCGAGACGCCCCCCGCCGCCAAGCCCGCCAAGAAAAAGCCCAAGCCCGCCAAGGCCAAGAGCGCGTCAGACGGCGGTTCGGGAATGGGCGAGGTGGCGCAGAAAGTCATCATCGCGGCGGTGGCCATCGCTGTGCTGGGCGGGCTTGTCTATGCCATCATGAGCCTGACCAAGCACACCGGCCAGGCCGTGGACAGCGAGTTCAAGGGCGTCTTCGGGGCCAAGCACACCGCCGAAGCCGTGGCCGCTCAGAACAATCTCGTGCTCGTCCGCGACGCCATCCGCCAGGTCGAGGCCGAGACGGGCGAGTACCCCGCCAGCTTGCAGGAACTGGTCGATAAGCACATGCTCAGCCCCAACGCCCTTCGCCCCGTGCCCACGGCGCCGGAGTACGTCTACATCGCCGGGCAAAAACCCGACATGCCCAACGACAACGTGCTGGCGTATTCCGACAAGCCCATGCAGGGCGTGTGCGAGGTGCTGTTCCGCGACGGCACGCTCGGCTCGATGACGCCCGAGCAACTCCAGCAGGCCATTGCCAAGACCGCCGGCACGATCAAGTGAGATGGGGAGCGGGAATCGGGATTCGGGAATTGGGATTCGGGAATTGGGACTTGGGAAGCGGGGAGCGGCTGTGTTCAGGCCTGCGCCTTCAGGCATGGGTGCCATAGGCTGACACGGCTTCGCGTTTTCTAGCGAAGGCGGGGCTGCCTATGCTCGACCTTGCATAGGTAGAGCCGCAACAGCGCGGCTCAACCTATGGCACCCTTGCGGACTTTCGTCGGGTGGCATGGTCACGCCGGTCGCGTGACCATGCCACCCAGACGTCTCCCGATTCCCGATTCCCGATTCCCGCTTCCCGATTCCCGGCCTTCCCGCGTGGCAAAAAAAATTCCAGATTCCCCCTTGGCGCAATGGGGGACAGATAGCGACAATACATATGTTGCATTTCTGAAGGGTGCCGGCATGGAGGGCCGGCCCATCTCCTGGGCGTGGAAGCCAAGTTGTAAAGGAGGATTGCCATGCCGCCGGAAGCACGAGCGATGAAGGCGTACCGGCCAAGTCTGTTCGGAGGTTCGGATAGCGCCAACGAGGAGGCCGAGATTCTTCGCCTGGCCAACCTCGAGTTGTACAGGCGCCGTGCCAGCCAGGGACTGCCCATCTTTGATGAGCAGCCCGAGACCAGACGCCGCCAGCACGTCGCCCAGATGTAGTCCTGTCCGCCCATCATCTCGTATGCCACCGCGATACCGCGGACCGGATCGAGCCAGTAGGCTAGATCCCTAGCCATCTATTAAACCTTTTTTGCCGTGGTGCCAGTGGTTTTGCCGCATCATTGACCGTTGAATGATTAGAGCGGTTGGGACCAGTGCCTAGTGCAGGTCAAACTCTCCTGGATACAGGTGGCACAGCCTTTTAGGCTGTGCTGCACAGGCTGGAAAGCCTGTGCTACCCGAACTATCCCCTAATGGTCGCATGGCCACGGAGGGATTCCGTGGCCACGCTGACGCAGGCAATTCGAAACTCGAACTTCGAAACTCGAACTTCGAAACTCGCTCAGACTCCCGAGTAGGCGTTGAAGCCGCCGTCGATGGGCACCACCACGCCAGTAACAAAGCGGGCGGCCTCTGACAGCAGCCAGATCACCGCACCGAGCAGTTCTTCGGGGTCGCCGAACCGGCCCATGGGCGTGTGGGCGACCACGGCCTTGCCGCGGGCGGTCAACTCGCCGGTCTTTTCGTCCGTCAGCAGGAAGCGGTTCTGCACCGTCAGGAAGAAGCCCGGGGCGATGGCGTTGACGCGGATCTTCTTGGAGTGGTTCATGGCCATGTACACCGCCAGCCACTGCGTAAAGTTGCTCACGGCGGCCTTGGCGGCGGAATAGGCCACGATGTTCGTCAGCGGCCTAAAGGCGTTCATCGAGCTGATGTTCAGAATGCAGCCCTCGCCGCGCTCGGCCAGGTACTTGCCGAACACCTGGCTGGGCAGCACCGTGCCGATGAAGTTCAGGTTGCTCACCCACTGCAAGGCCGACTCGGGCAGGTCGAAGAAGGTCCGCTCGGGCAGCTTGCAAGTGGCGTCGGGCTTGTTGCCGCCGGCGCCGTTGAGCAGGATGTCCACCCGGCCAAAGGCGTCGATGCAGGCCTTCAAGGCCGATTCGATGGAGGCCTTCTCCAGCACGTTGCAGCGGACGGCGACGGCCTTGCCGCCCGCGGCCGTGATTTCCTCGGCCAGTTTCTTCGCCCCGTCAAGGTTGAAGTCCACGATGGCGATCTTGGCGCCCCGGCTGGCCAGGCCCTTGCACAGGCTCTCGCCCAGCACGCCCGCCCCACCGGTCACCGCGATGCACTTGCCCTGAACGCTGAACATCGGATCATTGCCGCTGCCGCACATGGTTCACTCCTTCGTAGTCCGGTATCCGGAAGCCGGAAGCCGGAACAAAGACCACAAGATGGGCCACAGAGACGCCGTCCCGCAGGGTGGGCCGAGACCGAATGCCGTTACAGGCCGAGTCCCACCAACCCTACGTTCCTAGTGCGATCTCCCTTGCATCTCCACGTCTGTCTTAGCCACTGGTGGGACTCGCTCGCCGAACAGCCGGCTCGCTCGGCCCACCCTACAATACTCCCGATTCCCGATTCCGGATTCCCGATTCCGGCTCACTTGCCTTTCACAAACGGTTGCACGTGCCGGCCCAGGTGGCGTTGGAGCACGTCGTAATGCGTTTCCTCGTCGCGCCGCAAGGCCGACAGGATGCGGTCGCGGAACAGCGAGCTGCCGTCGGGCTTCTTGGCCGTCAAGATCGAGCCGAAGGTCACGTGCAGCAGTTGCCGGCCATCGAAGCCGTCCAGCACCGATGGGGCGGCAGCATCGGACAGCTCCGCGCCGTGCGGCACCTTGGATGCATCGGCCGAGACGTGATACGAGGCCTTGTCCGTCTCGTAGCGCTCGTGGGCGAAGTCCAGCACCTGCTTGAACAGGGCCGGGTCGATCGTGCCGATGGCCCGCACCGCTTCCAGCCAGCTCGTGCCGGCCGTCTTCACATGCACGTACGGCCCGGCCAGTTGGGCCACGATGGGGTAAATGCTGAACTTGTCCGAGCCGGAGTGGATCGACATCTTGTACGGCCCGATGGCCTTCATGACGGCCACGTGCTCGGCAAAGCTCTTGGCGAAGGCGTCGGTGTCGCCGATGTAATCCACGCCCTTTTCAAACCGGCCGATGAAGCGCGGGGCCATCGACACCCACTTCACGCCGCAGCGCTTCAGCTCGTTGGCGAAGAAGTAATGCTCGCCCGGCGTGGTGGGGCTGGCGGTCTCATCGACGCTGACTTCCAGCTCGAAGGGCGTTTTGGCCACGCTGGCCAAGTGGCGATACATCTTGACGGTGTGGGCGATGGCGTTGCCGTACTTCACGATGGCCCGCATCAGCGCCGGCTGATCGAAGTTGATCTTGGTTCCGCCCAGGTCGATGACCTTGCCCACGTAGCGGGCCGTCAAATCGGCCACGCTGGCATCCAGCGTCGCCAGATCGACCTTGGCGCTCTTGGCCTGCAAGGTGGCAGCATCGTCGGTGTCGGCGGCGTTCTCGACGTGCGCGCCGGGGTCGATCGTGAACAGGGTAAACCCAGAGGCCAGCGTGTAATCAATATCCTCGGGCTTTTGCAGGTGATCGCCGTCGGAGCCGAAGCCATCGGTCCAGCCTTCCTGCAGCACGCCCCACGTGGCGGCGTCCATGACTTCATCGGGCGTGCGCTGCGTCCGCGTCATCTCGCGGATGGACTGCTGGGCGAAGATCGGCGCCAGCCCGCTGCCGCGGACGGAGCGAATGTGGCCCGGCGTGGCCAGGCCCAGCCGGTCGCCGAAGCCAAAGCTCGTGGCCAGCCCCAGCGTCCGCGGGGCCGTCCAGGGCAAGCGCCGCCGGATCGTCACGGCGTTCTCGTGGCTCAGCGGGCCAACGTAGATGGGCTGGCCCTTGAGTTCGCCCACCTGGTGGCCGGGGCGCAGGATCGGCTCGCCGATGCAGCCGATGAACTTCTCTTCGTCCTTGCTGGCCATGAAGAAGGTCACGCCCCCGCTGGCGTGCAAGCTGCTGCGATACACCCGCAAAGAGCCCTTGCTGACGCCGCCGGCAATGTCGTCAAAACTCCACATCGATTACACCTGGCTTCCAAATTCGTACGCGGCCTGGAACATCGCCTGGACGTTCTCCACCGGCACCTTCTGTTGAATGTTATGGACCTGGCAGAACACGAACCCGCCCTGGCGAGCGCCGAAGGCCTGGATGTTCTGCCGCACGTGCTCGCGAACCACTTCGGGCTTCTCCAGCGGCAGCACCCGCTGCGTGTCGCAGCCGCCGCCCCAGAAGACGATCTTGCCGCCGAAATCCCGCATCAGCCGCTCGGGCTCCATGTTGGCCGCGGAGATCTGCACCGGGTTGAGGATGTCCACGCCCGCGTCGATCCACGGCTTGATGTAATCGTGAATCGAGCCGCAGGAGTGCAGGAACGTCTTCCACGGCGTGTTGGCGTGGATGAAATCGCAGAACCGCTTGTAGTGCGGCTGGATCATCTCTTCGAACAATTCTGGCCGGATCAGGCCCGCGCGCTGCGTGCCGGCGTCGTCGGAGGCCACGCCCCAGGCGAAGCAGGCGTCGCCCACGGCCTGGCGGTACAGCTTGACCTTCTCGATGGAGGCATCGACGTGGCGTTCCATCATGGCCTGGGCGGCGGGCTTGTCGGCCATGAGCATGCACAACCACTCGTCCAGGCTGCCCTGCGTGATATTTTCAGCCAGCAGGAACGACAGCCCCAGCATGCTGATGCTGCCGCCCCAACCTAAGATGGCCTTGTCGGTATTGTCGCGCAGGAACCTGGCCCGATTGGCCACGGCCTGGAGTTCCTCATCGCTGACGGTGCGCGACGGCCGGTACTTATCCGGGTCGATCGCCCCGCTGCCCATGGTCTTGACGATAAAGTCGAAGTAGTAGCCGTCGTGCGGCATGCGGGCGTAAGGCTTGCCGGCGGCGTCCAGCAGCGTCCAGGAGCCGTCGGGCTCCTCGCCAAAATGGCTGGCGGGCGAAAACAGCACCTCCGTGCCTTCAAACAGCCGCCGCTTCTGCCCCTTCTGGGCGGGCATGCTCGCCCAACCCGCCAGCGGGCAATCCAGCGGCACGACGTCAATGTGCAGGGCGTCGAGCATGGCCGGCTCGATCTCGGCCAGGATCTGCATGGTGTCCTGGACCTTCGTCGGCGTGTTGATGCCCAGGCGACGCTTGAGCTTGGTGTACACGACCGAGTTGATGCCGCTGGCCCGGCAACCGCCCAGGTCGATGGGAATGCGGTCAGGCTTGCGAAAATTCACCGCCGCGTCCACTCGCTGCCGAGATGTCATTGCAGGAGCCATTCTGAGCCCTTTCTTCGCACTTGGCCATGTCAACGAATCCGACGCCTCAGCCAACGCGCGGCCAGATCAGTTGATCATTTGAACAGTAAATCAGTGAGTCAGGAGCGGCACCACGTAGCGTCGCTCCCAATTCACATACAGACATTCGTGCGGGACCGACCACCGGCTTCCCGCTTCCCGATTCCGGATTCCCGCTTCCCGCTCGTTACACCGTGTACGTGCCGGCCGTGATGGAGCCGCCGCTGCCGGTCCAATTGGTGTGGAAGAACTGGCCGGCGGGCTTATCGGTTCGCTCGTACGTGTGGGCGCCAAAGTAATCGCGCTGGGCCTGCAGCAGGTTGGCCGGCAGGCGTTCCGAGCGGTAGCCGTCGTAGTACGCCAGTGCGGTCATGAAGCCCGGCACCGGCACGCCCAGCTTGACGGCCTGGGAAATCACGCGCCGCCACGAGCCCTGCGCCTTGCGCGTGGCCGAGCGGAAGAACGGCACGGTCAGCAGGTTCACGACCTTCTTTCTGCCGCCGAAGGCGTCGTGAATCCGGCCTAAGAACTGGCTGCGAATGATGCAGCCGCCGCGCCACATCTGGGCGATGCCGCCGTAGTTCAGGTTCCACTTGTACTCGCCGGCGGCCGCTCGCATGAGCTGGAAGCCCTGGGCGTACGAGCAAATCTTGCTGGCGTACAACGCCTGCCGCACGTCCTCGATGAACTTCTTGCGGTCGCCGCGGAAGACGGCCTTGGGGCCCTTGAGCAGCTTGGAGGCATCGACGCGTTCGGACTTTATGGCCGAGAGGCAGCGAGCGAAGACGGCTTCGGCGATGATCGTGACCGGCACGCCCAGGTCGCAGGCCGAGATGACCGTCCACTTGCCCGTGCCCTTCTGGCCGGCGGTGTCCTGAATGACGTCCACGATGGGCTTGCCCGTCTCGGGATCCAGCTTGGCCAGGATTTCCGAGGTAATCTGCACCAGGTAGCTGTCCAGTTCGCCCTTGTTCCACTCGGTGAAGACTTCGGCAATTTCCGGCGCGGTCATGCCCACGGCCGACAGCAGCGAGTACGCCTCGCAGATCAACTGCATGTCGCCGTACTCGATGCCGTTGTGGGTCATCTTGACGTAGTGGCCGGCGCCGTTCTCGCCCACCCAGTCGCAGCAGGGCTCGCCATCGGCCTTGGCGGCGATGGCCTGGAAAATATCCTTCACGTGCGGCCAGGCGGCGGGCGAGCCGCCGGGCATGATGCTGGGGCCGTTTCGAGCGCCTTCTTCGCCGCCCGAAACGCCCGTGCCGATGTACTGCAGGCCCTTGCTCTCGACGTAGGCGCAGCGGCGAATAGTGTCCTGGAAGTTGCTATTGCCGCCGTCGATGATGATGTCGCCGGCGCCGAGATGCGGCAGCAGGTGCTCGATGAACTCATCGACCGGTTTGCCGGCCTTGACCATCAGCATGACCCGCCGCGGCTGCTTGAGCTGGGAAACGAATTCCTCGATGCTGTGGCCGCCGACGATGCTCTTGCCCTTGGCCTCGTTGGCCAGAAAGTCATCGACCTTGGAGACCGTGCGATTGAAGACCGCCACGGTGAAGCCGTGATCGGCCATGTTCAGCACCAGGTTCTGACCCATGACCGCCAGGCCAATCAGGCCAATATCCGCTTGTCCGTTTGACATTGCATCGCTCCTTTTCTACGACTGGTAATTGCGGCGGCATCCCGAGTGATGCTCAGCGCCGCCCTGGCCGCCGGTGGCCCCGGCGGCAGGTTCAAGACGGCTAATCGTAGCCACGCCGGCGGGGATTTCAAGAAACATCGTCCGGCCACCAAAGGACTTGAACCACGGAGGTCACGGAGGGCACGGAGAGAAAACGAAATAGGTAAACCACAAAGACACGAAGACAAAGTCAAACCACAAAGGGCACGAAGAAGAGGATTGAACCACGGAGGACACGAAGATCACGGAGATGAAACGAAAAAGCTGAACTACAAAGACAAAGTCAAACCACAAAGGGCACGAAGAAGAGGATTGAACCACGGAGGACACGAAGTCCAATGCGATGCAATGGCGCAGGCACTTTCTATTCGCATGCCCGGAATGGCAAAGTTCTCTCTTTGTGACCTTTGTGACCAAGTCTTTCCTTTGTGACCTTTGTGGTTGGTCTTTCGCTTTTGCCTTCCTCCGTGCCCTCCGTGGTTCCCGTGGTTCCCGTCTTTGCAGTCTTGGCCTGAAGAATCGGCGCGGCAAATGCCGACCTGTTGAATGAGGTTCTGCGCGGAACGAAGTTCAAACGATGCGAAAGGAATGGCCATGAATCAGCGGCTTATCGGTGTGTGCCTGGTGACGGTGTCGGCCTTGGCGGTGGTGCTGGCGGGTTGCGATCTCGAGCCGGCGGCCCAGTCGCCCATGCAGGGCCAGGCCCAGCGCGTGCAGAAGCTCAGCTACCCGATGAGCAAGAATGCCGTCCTGGATGTCGAGGCGGCCAACGGCACCATCGTGGTCACCGGCGGGGGCGGCAACGACTGCCAGGTGACGGCCGGCGTGGTCGTGCAGGCCTCCAGCCAGCATGCCGCCCAGGACCTGGCCAGCCGGGTCCGCATCGCCACCGAGACCACCAAGGACGGCCTGCAAATCCGCTCCGACGCGCCGCTGCCGCTGATGGGCCAGACCATCGCCGTGAACTATGAGATCGCCCTGCCGGCCTCGTGCGGCCTGACCGCCAAGACGGGCAACGGCGCCGTCGTCGTCAACACGCTCGCCGGGCCCGTCAAGATCACCTGCACCAACGGCAACGTCACCATTCGCGACTGCACCGGCAGCGTGCTGGCCAAGGCCGACAACGGGCCCATCAATGCCACCGGGCTTAAGAGCGATTGCGACCTCAAGAGCGGCAACGGCGGCGTGCTGGCCCTGTACGGCCCCAACACGCAGGCCGCCACGAACATTCACATCGCCTCGCGCAACGGTGGAATCGAACTCCAGCCGCCCAAGCAACTGTCAGCCGCACTGGACCTCTCGGCCCGCAACGGCACCATCCGCTGCGCCTGGCCGCTGAAGATGTCCCTGCTGGACAAGCACCAGAAGGGCACGCTGGGCAAGGGCGACGCCAAGGTCGTCCTGGCCACGGAAAACGGCTCGATCGTCGTGCGGGAGTAACGGCAAGACAACATCTCACCGCCGAGGCCACCGAGAGCGCAGAGAGATACAAAGAAAGAAACCCATGCTGGGCGCCATGTGCTCAGCGGATGCCATACGTCCAGCGGGTGCCATCCAGTGGGTGCCATAGGTTGAGCCGCGCTGTTGCGGCTCTACCTATGCAGGCGTCGCTGGGCGGGTCCAACGTGGTTGCTTCGCAAACCACGCCACCCGGCCCGATTCCCGTTTCCCGCTTCCCGTTTCCCGCTTCAGACGCTCTTCTTGCACCCGGCCCCTCACGGCGAGATAATCTCTCTCTTGGTCGAAGCCCCTGAAGCAATCACACGGAGAAACCATGAGCATCAACCGACGCGAATTCCTCAAGACCGCCACGGTCGGAGCGGCCATGATGGCCTTGCCCGACTGGGTGAAGGCATCGAGCGAGTCAGCCAAGACCCAGAGCAGTTCGGCCCCCAGTGAATCGGTGCAGGTCAAAGCCACCTCCCGGCCCAGCGACCGGCCCAACATCCTGCTGATCCTGTCGGACGACCAGAGCGTTCCGCACCTGGGCTGCTACAACAACCCCGACATTCGCACACCCAACCTGGACAAGCTGGCGGCCCAGGGCATGCGCTTCGACCGCGCGTACGTCACCTGCCCGCAGTGCTCGCCCTCGCGCTCCAGCATTTTCACCGGCCGGTCCCCCATCGGCATCCAGACGTCGCGGTTTTTCGCCCCGCTGCCGGCCGAGGTCAAGACCTGCATGGAGCACCTCAAGGGCGCGGGGTATTACACCGGCCTGGCCGGGCGGTCGCATCACCAGGACGGCGCCGGCTCGTACCTGCCCCAGATCGAGCGGCTCTTCGAGCAGCGCGGGCTGCGGACCATGGCCAAGCGCGTGGACTTCCTCAAGATCGCCACCAAGCGTCCCGAGGTTCTCACCCAGTACCGGGAGTTTCTCGACCAGGTGCCGCACGGCAGCGCCGGCGGGGCGCACACGCCCTTCTTCCTGCAATTGTGCTTCTTCGAGCCGCACCGCCCGCTGGCCGAAAACGTCATCCCCCAGCCGCACGATCCCAAGACGCTCAAGCTCCCGGGCCACTTCCCGGATATTGAGCCGGCCCGCGTCGACCTGGCCCTGTACTACGATGCCATCGCCCGCATGGACATGGAGATGGGCGAGGTCCTGGCCGAACTGGAACGGCGCGGGCTCGCCGACAACACCGTGGTGGTGTTCATGGGCGATAACGGGGCATCGCAGCTGCGCGGCAAGGGCACGCTGTTCGAGTTTGGCATTCACGTGCCGCTGCTGGTCCGCTGGCCACGCGGCATCAAGCCCGCTTCGAGCTGCGAGAATCTCATCTCCGGCGAAGACCTGTGCCCCACCTTCCTGGACCTGGCGGGCCTGGACGCGCCGGCCGAGATCACCGGCAAGAGTTTCCTGCCGCAATTGCGCGGCCAGGCCTCAGAGCAGCGCAAGTACGTCTTCGCCGAGCGCGGCGCCCACGGCTACGGCCTGCCGTACAACACGGTGACGTTCGACCAGTCCCGGTGCGTGGTCAGCGACACGCACAAGCTGATCTACAACGCCATGTGGCAACAGCCGTACGTGCCGGTGGACTTCAGCGACGGGCCGCTGTGGAAGGAAATGACGGCCATGCACAAGGCCGGGACGCTGTCGCCGCAACTGGACAAGCTGTACTTCCCGCCCACCAGGCCAATGTTCGAACTGTACAACCTCAAGGACGACCCGTTCGAGATGAACACCCTGTGCGACGAGCCCAGCGTGCAAGGCCTGTGGCGGGAGATGGCACTGGCCATGACGGAATGGATGATTATGGAACGGGACTTCCTGCCTCTGCCGGTCGAGCCGAAGCCTTAGCTTACGCGGAATACGCCCATGAACTACACGTACCCTGACATCGCCAAGATGATCGATCATTCGTTGCTGACGCCGACGCTGACGACGCTGCAGCTGGAGGACGGCTGCCAGCTGGCGCTGACGTACGACACCGCCAGCGTGTGCATCCTGCCGTACTACCTGAAGCGGTGTTCCGAGATCCTGCGCGGCAGCAGCGTTCAGCCCAGTACGACCATCGGTTTTCCGCACGGCGGGCACACCACTGCCGCCAAGCTGGCGGAGGCGCGGCAGGCCATGGCCGATGGCGGCATGGAACTGGACATGGTCGTGAACATCAGCAAGGTCTTGAGCGGCGACTGGGAATACGTGCGGGCGGAGATCGCGGCCATTGTGGACCTGGCCCACGCCGACGGCCGGAAGGTCAAGGTCATCTTCGAAAACTGCTACCTCACCGACGAGCACAAGCTGCGGCTATGCGAGATCTGTGGCCAGGCGGGCGCCGATTGGGTGAAGACCTCCACCGGCTACGGCAGCGGCGGGGCCACGATGGAGGACCTGAAGTTCATGCGTGCCCACAGCCCAGCCCGCGTGCAGGTCAAGGCCGCCGGCGGCATCCGCGACCTCGATACCGTCCTGGCGGCCCGGGCCATCGGCGCTACCCGCATCGGCGCCACGCGCACCAAGGACATCTTAGACGAGTGCCGCCGCCGCTTGGCGTAGAGCGGAGATTCAGGGCATAGGGCGTAGGGCGTGCAACTGGTTGCATGCGATTGGTGGGACTCGCGGGTACGCTCGGCCCACCCTACAAACTGCATCGGGTGCCATGCTTCCGCGCTGTTGCGGAAGCATGCCCGACATGCTTGGGCAACGGCGCGGAAGCATGGCACCTGACCCTTCCAGCGCCGGATGACGTGCCCACGTGCGCTGGGTGCCGTGGCCGCGGCGTCCAGCGGCCACGTGCTGCCTGTCTTAGGCAACCACCTTAATGGGCCGCCGGACCATCACCCAGGATGATCCGGTGGTCGTACGGCTTGCCGTAGTGCGATGCCTTCTTGTTGGGTTCCTGCGTTGGCCGGAGGTTGGGCAGGCCCTTGCCCCAGACCTTTTTGGCCTGGCGGACATAGTGCAGGTAGTTTTCCAGGCTGACATCCGGCGGCACGCGGTGGTCGCAGAAGGGAATGAAGCCGCCCTCTTCCACCAGGGGGGCCAGGCGGTCGATCTCGCGGTCGATGGCGTCGGGGCCCTTGGCCAGGATCGTCTTAGCGAAGCCGCCGGCGATCCGCATCTCCTGCCCGTACTGCTTGCGCGCCTTGATCGGGTCGTTACCCCAGGTGCCAATCTCCAGCGGGAAGGCGATGTTCACACCGCTCTTGAGCCAGCCGGGGTAGAGCAGGTTGGAATCGCCGTCGCAGTCCAGCATGCACAGGTCGCAGCCATGCTGCCGCAGCAGGCCGGTGATGCGCTGGTAGTTCGGCAGCAGCAGCCGCTCGAAGGCCGGCACGCCCAGCAGCGGCCCGTGGGAATACGCCATGTCTTCCCACATGCTGGAATAGTCAAAGGTCACGCCGACCTTCGTGGCGATCTTCAGCGCCCGCTCCAGCACACCGACGATGCAGTCGGCGATGGTCTGGACCATCTCGGCAAAGAGCTTGGGATCGTCATATTGAATGTAGCTGACGCCCTCGATGCCCATCCAGTTGCGCAGCTGGCCGAACAGGCTGCCCACGCTGATCTGCAGCGGCCAGGTGCGGCGGACATCGGACTGGGCGGCCAGTTCCTGCTCCAGGTTGGGGGCCAGGCGATCAGGGTTGCTGGGGTCCAGCCGCCACTTGAATTCCTTCTCCCAGGTGCTGCGGTCCTTCAGGGCATGGTCGAGATGCTGCGGAATCGAACCCAGCACCTTCTGACGCTTGGTGGTCGAGCCGTCGTACGTGCGGGCGATCTCGAAGACGCCGTCGTCTTCCAGGATCTTGTGCTCAAAGCCCGGGTGCAACATCATCGAGACGCCGCCGATCCGAGTCCACATCGGGTCCATGCCGAAAAACTCCTCGGCCTGGTCGATTCCCTGGATGCTCTGGGGCAGCCCGTATTCGCGCCAGGCTATGAGCGTCTCGTCCCAGTACTGAAAGTCCTGGATGACGCAGCGGTCGACGGGCTTGTAATGCATGATGGCCTGAAAGCGTTCACGGTCGTTCATTGTTGCTCTCCTAAGGATCGCGGCAGAGTATCCGTCGAGAGGGGGGCGAATCAAGCCCCAACTGCGGCCCGGAACGCCGGAATTCCCAGCCCGGCCGGTTTGCCGCTTGCCCCAGCGGGGCAAAGGCTGTAATCGTCTCCACGGGTTGCGCGTCGGCCGGCGCCGCCGCCAGCGTTCCGCCCGTCTGCATCCCCCGGCCCCGCTGGGGCCCAAGACCAGAACATGAAGACCGCAACCCAAGACCGGTTCACTCTCACACGGTTCACTCTCACTTGCCATTGGCCCTTGGGATTCGTACAGTGTTCTGTCCTAACAGAAAGGCCAGCATGCGGATTGTCGTACCCATAAAGCAGGTTCCCGAGACCGGCGCCGTCCGAATGGACGAGAAGACCGGCACCATGATACGCGAAGGCGTCGAGGCCATCGTCAACCCCTTGGACCTCTACGGGCTGGAATTGGCCATCCGTATCAAGGAAGGCCAACTGGCCGGTGCGGCCGCACAGACGCCCGCGACACAGGCAGCCCAGCCGGCCCCGGCTGCGGGCGCGACGGAAATTATCACCATCACCATGGGCCCGCCCAAGGCCGACCGGGCCATTCGTGAGGCCGTGGCCATGGGCTGCGACGGCGGCGTGCTCATCTCCGACCGCGCCTTTGCCGGCTCGGACACCTGGGCCACCTCCTACGTCCTGGCCGGCGCCATCGCCAAGATCGGCGACGTGGACCTCGTCATTGCCGGCGAGCGTGCCACCGACGGCGACACGGGCCAGGTCGGCCCCGGCATCGCCGCCTTCCTGGGCTGGCCGGTCGTGACGTACGTGTCGAAGATCCGGCGAATCGACCACAACCGCCTGCTGCTGGAGCGGCTGGTGGAAGATGGCCGGGAAGTCCTCGAAATGCAGCTGCCCGGCGTGATCACGGTGGTCAAGGAAATCGGCGACCCGCGTTTGCCCACGCTGCGCGGCAAGGCTCGCGCCAAGGCGCTGACCGTGCCGTTGTGGGGCCCCGACGAAATGGGCCTGGATCGCGCCAAGCTGGGCTTGAGCGGTTCGCCCACGCGCGTGGTGAAGATCTTCAAGCCCACCGTGGCCCGGCAGTGCGAAAAGCTGCCCGCCACCGACCAGGAATCAGCCGCGGTGGCCGTCGAGCGGATCGTGGAGTTCTTGAAGGAAAAACAGGTTCTTTAACAACGTGACATGGCCGTCTCGGCCATGCGTGTCATGGGCGTCTCGCCCATGAGATTTGAAACATGCACGGCCGAGACGGCCGTGTCACACACGGGCGAGACGCCCGTGTCAC
>CAITIS010000039.1 GCA_903892515.1 uncultured Planctomycetota bacterium
CGTCAAGGCCGCGTGCGAGTATTTGAACGAGAGCATCCCCTACCAGGGCGCGGGGGCCATGCTGCTGATTACCGTGGACGGTTCCGACGAGCAGCAGGTCGAGCGCGAGTACGAGACCATCGGCCGGCTGTGCGAAGCCTCGGGCGCCATCGAAGTGTACGTGGCCGATAACCACACCACCAGCGAACGCATCTGGCGCGTCAGGCGGAATATCGGTGAGGCCTTTAACCTGATCTCGCGCCGGCAGAGCGGCGAGGACATCGTGGTGCCCATCGCGGCCATTCCGCAGATGGTGGCCAAGCTGGAAGAGTTCGCCCGCCGCTACGGCATCATGATTCCGTGCTTTGGCCACGCCGGCGACGGCAACCTGCACGCCCGCATCGTTTCCAACCCGGATTGGCCGGCGGAGAAATGGCAGCAGGTATTGCCGGAAATATTGACCGAACTGTACACCATGACGGTGGCGCTGGGCGGCACGATCAGCGGCGAGCACGGCATTGGCCACAAGCGAAAGAAGTACATGCACCTTGCTCTATCGCCCGAAGCCATCGGCCTGATGCGGGCCATCAAGCAAGCCTGGGATCCCAACGGCGTGCTGAACCCGGGCAAGATGTTTGAGTGAAGAAGGCCGGAGGTCAGAGGCCTGAGGCCGGAGAAAAGGCATGCTCCTTTTCCGCCGAAGGCACATGGCCAAGGCAAAGGCGTCAGCATGCGTTCTCTCCGACCTCCGGCCTCTGAGTTAAGAACTCTTCAGCACCCTGGCCATTTCGCGCTTGGCTTCTTTCCGCAGGTCCATGCCCTTGCCGGCGCCGCGGGTGCGGATGAGTTCATCCAGCAGCCGCTCCATCTTGGCCGCGTCCACGGGCAGTTCCACGGCCTGGTTGCGAAAGCCCGAAAGATAGATCGCGTTGGAAAGTTCAAGCTGGGCCAGGCCGTCGGCGCCGCTGGCGATCATGGGCTTGCCGCTGAGGATGTGCTCGGCAAAGGCCTTGTTTATATTGACGTATCCCGACTCATCACTGGCGGGGATCGCAATATCCTTCCACGTCACCTTGGGGTTGCTCCAGGCGTCGGTGGCGGTGGTGATGTGCTTGGTCAGCGACGGCGACACCTTGGCGTAGCGCAGCGTGTCGTCGCCGTTGCCCACCAGCGTGCCCTTGTCGCCCACAACGGTCAGTTGATTCATGCCGGGCGTCTCAGCCGTGGTGGCGACGATACTGCCCGTCCGGCCATTGCCGTAGTCCAGGATGGCGTGGGCCGTGTTCTCGACCTCGATCTTGTGGGTCCGCGTACTGACGGTGGCCAGGACCTTCTTGGGCACTCCGCCCATCCATAGCATGACGTCCAGAAAGTGCGGGGCCTGGTTGAGCAGGATGCCGCCGCCTTCGCCCTGCCACGTGCCGCGCCACGCGCCGGAATTGTAATACGCCTGGGTGCGATACCAATTGGTGGTGATGAGTTGCACGCGGACGATGTCGCCCACGGCCCCGGCGGCGATCATCTCGTGCATCTTGCGCCACACCGGACGCGTGCGGTTGTTGAACACCACGCCCAGGGCGACCTTGTTCTTCCTGGCCTCTTCCAGCATCATCCGCGCCGGCCCGACCGTCACGGCGATGGGCTTTTCCGTTATCACGTGCAGCTTCTTGCGGGCGGCGTAGATGGCCAGCGGCGGGTGCAGGTAGTGCGGCGTGGCGATGAGCAGCACGTCGATCAAGCCCGAGTCGATCATCTCGTAGGCGTCGTAGAAGGCCTTGGCGCCGGCCTGGGCGGCCAGGGCGTCGGCCTTCTCGCGGACGATATCGGCCACAGCCGTCACGCGCAGGTTCCGCGGCTTGTACTTCAAGATCTCGCGAACGTGCAACCCGCCAATGCCGCTGCCCACGACGCCGAACCGCACCGCACTCTTCGAGGCCATGTCTCAACTCCTTCGCGAGCTACTCTACGCCAAGTGCCGAACGCCTGCAAGCTTCCCGGACCGTCCGGCCGCGTCGTCGAGCCTATTCAAGAGGCCCCGCGCCTTGTTATGCTCGCGGCTCCCTCTTGGAAAGAAAGGAACTGGACATGGACGCCGACATGCTGCGCGAAGGAATCTTTGCCCTCAAGACTCGAAGGTTCGGCAAAGTGACCGAGATAATGATCAGCCGCCTGGCCAAGCTGCAAAAGGCCAAGGACCAGTTTCACGACCTATATGACGACGTGAATAGGCACAGGGCAGAGGTGAAGTTCTCCGTTGTTGCCAAGAAGGCTGAAATCCCTGTGAACGAAGATACGGTCTTGAAGTGCATCGAGCAGGCGACCCACGAAGAACGCATGGTACCGTTTGCGGGCTGGCGGTCATACGAATTCGACTGCAACATCCAGCAAGTGAAGCGGGGGGAATTCGACGTGCTCTACTATGGGCTATTCTTCTCGGATGCGATATTCATCTTCAAAATCGACAGTGGAGACATTGGCCCACAGATTCACTACTCAGATAAGCAACATAAGGGCAACGTAGGCGAGGGGCAATTCCACATCAATCAAGACATTCTACAGTTCCACGTGGACAGGTACCTCTACAAGCGGCTCAGTTATCAAGAGCTGCTGGACTTGCTCTCATGAAACTCCTTCAAGCAACGGCGCGGCATCCGCGGCGTCCTGCCCAAGTTCGAAGGCAAAGGGATTGCTGTTCTGCCATCCCAGGCGACGGGTGCGTCTATAGTTTTCCAGTCGCCGGATCGCGATCTCGCAGAACACCGGGTCGATGTCCAGTGTGATGCAACGTCGCCCCAGCATCTCGCAGGCCAATAGCGTGGTGCCAGAGTGGGCGAAACTGTCCAGTACCGTGTGCCCTTCGGCGGAGCTTGCCGAAATGATCCGCTGAATGGCCTTGAGCGGCTTCTGGCCGTAGCAGCCGTTGACATTCTCGTCGAGTCGGTAGAACACTTGTTGGATATCGACCCAGACGTTGCCGGGGCGGATGCAATCTGACTTCCCTCGCTCAAGATTCTCGGTCCGCACGCCCCCGACGCTCTTGTAGTATCCTTGGAGGATCTTCGGGATGTCGGTGTACTGCACCGTGAAGGCAGGTTCGCCCTTGATGTAGTACAGCAATTCTTGACGGATCGCCATCCAGTTCTTCTGCGTCCCATACCCGCGTTGGTTTCGCATTGTGATAAGGGATCGCGACTTGAGCGAAGAGAATCCTCGCATCATCATCATAAAGTCAGGAAGAGGTTGAAAACCTTCGTTCTGATCAGCGCCGAGCCATACGTAGAGAGCTGCGTTGTCGCCCATGACAGACAACGTTGCCTCCACCCACTTGCGGCTCCACTGGACATACTCATCCACCGCGCGGGTGGAAAAGGCGACCAAATTGTAGGGAGGATCCTGGATCGCTAACTGGATTCGATCCGGCTGGACAAGACTACCAAGGCCCGTCTTCTCGGTCGCATCCAGGCAGCCGACGCGGTGCTTCCCATTCGGATCGTGCCACACCTGGCCGGGCTTCAATCGGCAGAAAGCGAGCAATCGCTGCCGCAAGTCGGGGTTTTCGTCAAGTCGAGGTAAAGGGTGGTTCGTCATGCCTAGGTTCCATCTGCCGCCAGCCGCTTTGCGCCAGCGATGATTGTGAGGATACGAATATACCCAATTGAGGTCAAGCTTGAAGCGTGAAGCTTACCGAATCTTCACCTCGCCATTCACGTGTGGCCGGTTTTCTGCTACGGCGGGACGGAATCATTAGGGTTTTCCGCAACTTGTCCGGCGGCTATGATACGGCCATGCAGCGTATCCGAGTGAAAATCTGCGGCCTGCGCGATCCCGAGCAGGCCTTGCGCATTGCCCAGGCCGGCGCCGATGCCATCGGGCTGGTCTTCGCCTCCTCGCCGCGCTGGGTGTCGCCTGAGCAGGCCCGGGCGGTCACGGACGTGCTGCCGCCGCTGGTATCGGCCGTGGGCGTCTTCGTCAACAGCGACGCCGACACCATCAACAGCGTCGCCCGCCGGTGCAGCCTCACGTGCGTCCAGCTCCACGGCGACGAGACGCCCGAGCTGCCCGCCCAGATCGAACTGCCCTGCATCAAGGCCTTCGCCGTCAAGGACGCCAGCTGGCTGGACGGTATCCGCCGCTGGCTCGACGGCGTGCAGGATCGCCGGGCCGTGCGGGCGGTGCTGCTGGACGCGTACAACCCCACCGCGCACGGCGGCACCGGGCAACGCTTCAACTGGGAATGGGTGGCGCACGCCCGGACCGAGGGCAAGCTGGCGGGCCTGCCGCCGCTGATTCTCTCTGGCGGCCTGACCGCCTCGGTCGTCTCCGACGCCATCGACGTCGTCGGGCCCTGGGCGGTCGACGTCTCAAGCGGCGTGGAGGCCTCCCCCGGCGTCAAGGACCTGCGGAAGGTCGAAGAGTTCATCCGCGCCACCCGCGAAGGCCGGCAACTTAAGAACGAATTCTGGATATGACAAGACGCTCCATCGCTCCGCCTAGCCGCGTTCGCGGCGCGGGCTTTACCCTGATCGAGATCCTGATCGTCGTGGCCATTATCGCGCTGCTGGTGAGCCTGCTGCTGCCGAGCCTGGGACGGGCGAGGCAACTGGCCGCCCGCACGGTCTGCGCCAACAATCTGCACCAGCTCAGCATCGCCATGGCGCTGTACACGCAGGCGTACGAGGTGTACCCGGCCGCGCAAGACCCTGCCACCGGCACGTTCTGGCTGTGGATGGGACGCGGCTTCCGGCCATTCATCGGACCGCTGCTGGGGGCCGGCATCGACCGGCAGAACGCATCGGTGCTGTACTGCAAGGCCGACTTCTTCGGCCAGATGAAGTACGAGAACACCAGCTACGCCTACTCCATGGCCTTCTACCACAGCCCCGAGCAGATCGACCGGATCACCACCGCCGCCCAGACCTACCAGAACCCGATGCCGCCCGTTGGCCAGAAGCCCGAGAACGTCAAGCAGCCGCAGTGCAAAGTTCTGCTGGGTGAATGGATGAGCAACCATCCCTCCGTCGCCAACGACAGCGGCTGGTGGACGTGGAGCGGCGCGCGGAACTACCTCTTTGCCGACGGGCACGTGCTGTACCTGCAGGCCGGGCAACTCCAGGCCGCCAACGACGGCCTGCCCGACCCCAACTGCACGCATAACGGCATCAGCGGAGCCGACTACACCCACTAAGAAAGGACCTGACGATGCGAACCCTCTGCCTCGTGTTGTGCCTTTTGACGCTCTGTGGCTGTGCGAATCAACCCGTCGCCGCCCCGCCTGCCAAGGCTGCGGCCAACCACCTGGACTGGAAGTGCCTGTGGGTCTGGGGCCTGCCGCGCAAAACTCTGCAGGATGCCCAGCACGAAGTGGCCATCAGCAAGAGCCTGGGCTTCAACGCCATCGCCTGCGACGGCAAGACCCAGTACATGAAGCTGCTCATGCCCGAGGCCCGCAAGCAGGGCCTGCTGGTTTACGCCGTCAACGGCGCGCCGTACGGCCAGTGGGGCTTTGCCAAGCTCGGAACCATCCAGGCCCCGCCCAACTGCGTGCAGGAATTCCCGCCCGAAGAACTCAAGGCCATGAGCGTGCAGACCGACCCTGATCTGCCGGTGAACCCGGGCCCGTGGCTGTGCATCGACCGGCCCGAAGCGCGGAAGTATGCCGCCGATCTCTCCGTGGCCATGCTGAAAGAATACGGCGTGGACGGCATCGCGCTGGATTGGACCGGCTATCGCAACTATCGCGGTTGCCAGTGCGAGTACTCCAGGGTGGAGCGCGCCAAGTTCGCCGCGGCCCATCCGGAGCTTTCGGCCGAGCAGGTGCAAAAGGAATTCTCGCTGCAGCGGATCGAGCTGTATTACCAGGCCGTGCGCGACGCGGTGCTGGCGGAGAATCCCAAGGCCAGGCTCATGTGCCACATCTACCCGCAATTCGCCGCCGAGCCGCTGTACGGCTGGCGGCTGCCGGTCGAGCACCCGGCCCAGACCGTGGCGTGGTTCTTCAAGCCCCACTGGCCGATGCAGGTGGTCGAGCAAAACTGCGCTACAGTGAAGCAGACCGAACACAAGCGCTACGCTTACCAGGTCGGCACGGGCTTCATCGGGCTGGACATGGCCCCCGAGGCCGTCAAGACGCCTGACCGGCTGCGACAAGAGATTCACGCCATCAAGGCCGCCGGCCTGAAGGGCTTCTGCATCGCCGGCGGCGCCGAGTTTCTCAACGACCAGGGCCTGTCGGACGTGCTATCGCAGGAACTGGGCGGCGCCGCCCACCTGCACCCTGCCCTCGTGCCGGCCAAGTAACGCTACAGGAATTGCCATGACATCACGACAACGCGTGCTCGAAACCCTGGCCCATCGCCAGGCCGATCGCATTCCCGTGGACTTCTGGGCGGAGTCTTCAGTCGCGGATGGCCTGATCGCCGCCTTGAAGCTGCCCGACAGAGAGGCCCTGCTGCGGCACTTCCACGTGGACCTGCGCTACTTCAACGGCCCGGCGCTCAAGCCTTCCGACCAGGGGCCACAGGGACACGAGGGCATCAGCTACGATCACTGGGGCGTGGCCCGCAGTTCCAGCACGGTTACCGGCACGCGCCGCGACGGCACCAGTTACGAATGGACGTACAAGCATCTTCACAAGGCCCCGCTGGCCGAGGCCGCCAGCGTGCCCGACATCGAGCGACATGCCTGGCCAAAGGCGGAGATGTGGGACTTTTCGGGCGTCCGGGACGCCTGTCAGGCCGTTCGCGACTCGGGCTTTGCGGTGGTGGCCGGGGCCGACCGGCTCGACCGCACCGCCCTGCTCAAGCCGGCCATGTACCTGCGCGGCACCGAGCAGTTCATGGCCGATCTCGTGCTGGAGCCCGAGCTGGCCGAAGCCATCTTGCAGCACATCGCCGCGCATTACCTCGACTATAACCGCCGCTTTTTCGAAGCCGCCGGCGGCACGATCGACATCTTCTTCATGGGCGATGACATGGGCACGCAAAGCTCGACCTGGGTCAGCCCCGCGATGTACCGGCGATTCTTCAAGCGGCCCTTTGCCGCCTATTGCGAGCTGGCGCACCGCTTCGGCGCCAAGACCATGTATCACACCTGTGGCCGGGTGACGCCGCTGGTGGGCGAATTCGTCGATTCCGGGCTGGATATCCTGCAATCGCTCCAGCCCGTGGCCATGGGCGCGGAACTGGCCACGATCAAGAGGGAGTTTGGCCACGTGCTGTGCTTCCAGGGCGGCATCGATATTCAAAACGTCCTGCCCAAGGGCACGCCCCAGCAGGTCCGCCAGCACGTGCAGGCGACAGCCAAGCTGTTGGGGCCTGGCGGCGGATACATCTTCGGCACCGCCCACAACATCCTGCCCGACGTGCCGCTGGAAAACGTGCTGGCGCTGTTCGATGCGTACCAGGAGTTCGGGACGTATTGAAGCCGACACATATCACCGCAGAGGCCGCAGAGGTCGCAAAGGCAAAGACGTTTGAGGGTGTACAACGCGCGGAAGAGATCACCTGGGCACAGGAGATACAATGGGTGCCACAGGCATGGGTGCCATAGGTTGAGCCGCGCCGTTGCGGCTCTACCTATGCAGACGCCCACATAGGCACGCGCCCGGTGCGCAGCGAAGCGAAGCCCGGTGCCGTGGTTTGCGCAGCAGAGCGAAGCAACCACGCCAGGCCCGATAGGCAAACCGGACCCTAGAGCCGAACCGCGCAAACCCTTCCGCGCAACTTGACCAAAGTTCCAATCAGGCCTGCCCGCCCCGCATCTTCAATGAAATGCCTTTATCTGCGCTCTCTGTGTCTCTGTGGCCGATGTTTCAGCCCTTGATCGCGCGCAGGGCCAGGAAGACCGGGAACTCGCCGCGGGCGCGGTTCTCGCCGCGGCTGTGGCCGCCTGGCTCGCTTTGCCGGTGCGAGAGCAATTCTTCGCAGGCGTCGATGCGCAGGTGAGCCTGGCCCAGTGCGTTCACGTACGCCGCCAGCGGGCGATGAAAGAACACCGTGTGCTCAGAGGGGTCGCTGCCGGGGTGCGTGGCGATGGGCACCGACAACGGCGTGTTGTACCGGTCCAGCCGGCGGTACTGCGTCTTGTGTTCCTCGTCCCAGCCCCACGACGACTGCCGCGGAACGCGAAAACATGGATGCATGAATATGACGACCGCCCTGCCGCCGCGTTTGAGGCTGCGCGCCAGCTCGACGAACAGCGGCTCGATCGGGTCCAAGTCGTGCACGGCCATGATGCACGCAGCCGCGTCGAAACTGCCATCGGCCAGCGGGCCTAAGTCGCGGGCGTCGCCCACCACGTAGCGGACGTTCCCCTCGGCCGGGCGACTGCGGGCGGCCTCGATGAGCCGCTTGCTGGCATCGACGCCCAGCACGAGCGAGGGTTCGGCCTGGACGATCATCCGGCAGAAGACGCCCTGCCCGCAGCACAGGTCGAGGACACGCTCGCCGGGCTGGACATCCAGCGCCCGCATGGCCGCTGGCAGCACCACGTGACGATGATAGTCCGAGCCCTCCTCGCCGGTCAGCTTGTCATACCAACTCGCGACGTGATCCCAGTTGGTCTGGCTGGGCGGCTGGGGCCTTGGCTTGGCGCCCGGCCCAGGCCGATACCCCGGCCTGCGAATGGGCCGGCCACCGTCGCGACGAGATCGATCAGGCATTCTGGACATGCCGAAAGCTTAGCAGAGAACCCCGGAAGCGGGAAGCCGGGCAGCCGAAATCCCACGACGCAAACGACGTTTAGCAGAGATGCAGGGGATGCATGGGATGAAGACAAGATATTAGATATTAGATATTAGATATTAGGAACGACATGCTCGCCCCTGGCAGGCCCGGTCTTTCCTAATATCTAATATCGCATATCTGATATCCGCCTTATCCCCTACATCCCTGCTAACGCCTTCAGCGCAAAAAGAAACCGCCAGCGTGAGCCGGCGGTTAGTCAGGTCGAAAGCGGTTATTTACCAGGTGGCCAGCGGGGCCGTCTTGGGGGCCTCGGTCTTGGCAGCCGGGGTCACTGCAGCGGCCGGGGCCGTGTGGGCCTTGGCCAGGTCCGAGCTCTTGCTGGTGTGGTGCTTCTTGGCGGCCATGTTCAGGCTCTTGCTGTGGGCCTTGGCGACGGTGGCCTTGTGATGACGGGCCTTGTGGGCAATGGTCGTCTTGCCGTGGCGAGCCTTGGCGATCGTGGCCTTGCCATGACGAGCCTTGGCGACGGTGATCTTGCTGTGATGGGCCTTGGCGACGACGGCCTTGCTGTGGTGGGCCTTGGCAACATGGGTCTTGTGATGGCGGGCCTTGTGGGCAACAGCCTTGTGCGACTTGGTGAGCTTGTGGCTCTTGTGGGTGAGCTTGTGGCCTGAGACCTTGTGCGTCTTGCTGATGTTGATGACCTTGGCGTGCGACAGCTTGTGCTTGGCCGGAGCGGCGCCCAGCGCCACGGACCCTGCCATAAGAACACTGACGATGACTGCGATGATTCCCGTTTTCATAGCTCTAGTCTCCATACTTTATTAGTGCCGGGCTCAACCCTGAGCCGGTCATTTAAGAAAATGCATCTCCGAGGAGTATATTGCGGGAAATTCCCGCTGTAAACGAATTAAGCCGCAATCTTGCGCAACATTCTGCGGCTGTTGACTTTGAAAACGCAACCTGTTGCAGAATCGTTCCAGTATTCACACCAAGGTCGTAAATTCTGACAGCTCATATATTTGCAACTTCTTCTCCAGCTCGGCCACCTGCTCAACGACCTTCTCGAATCCCTCGTGCCCGAACAACCGCGTTTCCTGCCCTTCAAATTCATCGCCCAGCTTCTGATATTGCCCCGCTTTAAGCACCGAACGAAAGGCCGGAAACAGCACCGTGTCCTCCCGGGCGGCGTGCGGGCGGTACATCCGCTCGAAGGCGTGCAGGTAGTTGTTGGCCTTCTCGCGGACGTCACTGTCGAACAGGGCCTTAGGGGTCGAAATCGCCACCAGCGCGGCGATGAGCTTTCGCCCCTGCTCGTGCTGCTGGCGGAGCACCTTGGTCAGGTCGGCCATCTGCCCGGCCCGTTCGAAGGCTGGGAACACGTGCTCCTCTTCGAGCTTCTCGTGATATTCCTGGATGAACTTCCTGACCAGTTCCAGCGACTGCGGCAGCGCCTCGGGCGGCAGCGGCTCCTGGCCATTGAGCAGCAGGCTGACGCGCTCAAAGATCAGCAGCAGCCGACGCAGCACGCCGTGCTCGCGCATCAGATCTTCTACGGGCAATACGTCTTCCGGCGCAGGCTGAGTTTGGGCCAACAGCAACCGTGGCCAGGCGGCGACCGATACCGTCGCTACCGCGGCTCCGGCAATCAACTGGCGTCGCGAAATTCCATTTGAATCCATACTTCACCTCGGACCATCGTAGGCGGCCGCGGACGGACGGCCGCTTCATGTCGCGGGCGTCTGGCCCGCGCTGCCAATCCTGTCTCCCGAACGCGGGCGAGACGCCCGCGACACTTGTTCAGCAGCCCCGCCAGGCTGGCTCCTTAAGAACATCGTCTGGCTGAGCGATCAGGCATAAGCTATAGATGTGAGCATGACGGCCATGTGGCTGGCGTTTGTCGGCGGCCTTTCAGGGTCTGCACATTGCCTGGGCATGTGCGGGCCGTTTGCGTTGCACTGGGCCGGCGGCGGCCGGAGCGTCGCGCGGCAATTGTTCTGGCACGCCGGGCGGATCACTGCCTACACGTTCCTGGGCTGCCTGGCGGGCTTTGCCGGCTCGCGCATCCTGCTGCTGCCGTATGCCGGCACGATTGGCCGGACTTTCGCGTACGCCGCCGCCCTGGTCATGCTGCTTTCGGCCATGAGGCTGCTGGGCTGGCTGCCGGTGCGGCAAGGTTCTGTGAGCTTGGCCGGAGTGCTGGCGCCGATCCTGCAAGGCATGCTGCACGAGAAGTCGCTGGCGGCCCCGGCCGTGACGGGCATGCTGTGCGGCTTCCTGCCCTGCCCCATGACGTGGGGCTTCCTGGCCGTGGCCGTCGCAACATCCAGCGTGGTCGGCGGCGGAGCGGTCATGGCCGCACTGGGCTTGGGCACGCTGGCGCCGCTGCTGCTATTGGGGCTGTCGGGCAGGTTCGTGCTGGGCAAGTTGGGGCGATTCGCCCGGCCCGCCGGCGCAATCGTCCTGACGGCGGTGGCGGCGACGATGATCCTGCGACCATCGGCCATCGGCCAGTGTCTCCTGTGCCAGCAAGCCCGCGTGCAACCAGTGGCACGCCCTACGACCACAGCCGAGGGCGGCTGTGCTACGAATGCGAATCCAGGCGGCGGGTGTGTCACGGACAGCTTTTCAGCCGAGGGCGGATATATCACAGTCGGGGTGCCATGCTTCCACGTCTTTTGGGGAAGCATGCTCCGAGAGCCACGAACGACCACAGCCGAGGGCGGCTGTGCCACGAATGCGAATTCCCCCAGCGGCCAGCCCGGCGCGGAGCCGGCCAAAACCGCGGGCTGTGCCGCGTGTGCCAGTCAACCTTAGGAGAGAACGCCCTTCACATGCCCAACCCGCGCTGCCAACACTGTGGCCTGCCGCTGATTGGCCGGCGATCCGTCGGCCTGTACTGCTGCCACGGCTGCGCGCTGGTGGCCCGGCTCATCGGGCCGCAGGAAAACAGCCTGCGGGCCTGGACGCTTTTCCGGCTGGCGCTGGGCTCCTTCCTGTCCATGGACGTGATGATGCTGGCCCTGCTGCTGTACAGCGGCGGCGTCGAGGCCAACCTGATCGCCCTGCTGCACTGGGTCATGCTGGGCCTGGCCACGCCGGCGATGGCGTTATTGAGCTATCCGTTCCTGCTGGGGGCCACGCGGGAGATTCGCCGTGGCCGGCTGTCGCTGGACAGCCTCATCGCCATCGGCTCGATCGCCGCCTACGCCGTCAGCGCCGCTAATACCGTCCGCGGCGATGGGCACGTGTACTTCGACACCGCCACCATGCTGCCGGCGCTGGTGACGTTTGGCCGGCTCATCGAGGCCTCGGCCAAGACGCAAACTGGCAAGCTCGTGCATGCCTTGGAAACGCTGCTGCCGGCGACGGCCCGCGTGGTTTCAAGCGCCGGCGAACGCGAGACGAAGCTGGCGGAGCTCCGCGCCGGCGACGTGCTGCGCGTCCGGCCTGGCGAGCGAATTCCCGCCGACGGCACGATCATCCAGGGCAGCACGATCATCGACGACGCAGCCTTCACGGGCGAGGCCATGCCGCGCAGCCGGCAAGTCGGCGACGCCCTTATCGCCGGCACGGTGAATGGTCATGGCCCGCTGCTCATGCAGGCCCAGCGCGTCGGCAGCGAGATGCTGCTCAGCCGGATTATCGCGCAGGTCGAGGAGGCGCAGGGCAATCGCTCGTCGTCGGAGCGGCTGGCGGATCGGCTGGCGAGCGGCTTCACGCCGGCGGTGCTGGCGCTATCGGCGGGCGCGGGGGCGGTTCACCTGCTGAGTGGCAGCCCGGCCAGAGCGGGCTTGTCCGCGCTAGCGGTGCTGGTGGTGGCCTGCCCGTGTGCGTTGGGCATCGCCACGCCGCTGGCGACGTCGCTGGCCATCGCCCGGGCAGCCAAGCGCGGCGTGCTCGTCCGCGGCGGGGACGTGCTGGAACGCATCGGCCTGATCCGCCGGCTGTACCTGGACAAGACCGGCACGCTCACGACCGCCCAGCCAACCGTGGCGGCCATCGAGAGCTATGAAGTCACCGCCAGCGCTGGCGAGCGAGCCGTGCCACCCGTCACGGCCACCCCCGCGAATTGCGGGCAAGCCGCAACACCCGGGTGCCATGCTTCCACGTCTTTTGGGGAAGCATGTCCGGAGGCGTGCGAACTACCACAGCCGAGGGCGGCTGTGCCACCAACAGCATCTCAGCCGGACGCGGTTATATCACAATTCGTAGGGCGGGCAGGCCTGCCCGCGTTTCCCCAGTCAGGGTGCCATGCTCCCGCGTCTTTTGGGGAAGCATGCGACGAGTTGCTGTGTTGCCTGGCCAGCCTGGAACAGGCCTCGCAGCACCCGCTGGCAAAGGCTGCCGTCCAGGCCGCCGCCGCCAAGTCGCTGACGCTGTGGGAACTGTGCGCCGCCGAGCCGATCCCCGGCGGCCTGCGCGGGCGAATCGCGCGAAATGGCCAGGTGCGAGACATCGTCGTCGGCTCGCCGTCGGCGGTGCGTCAGTCAGAGTGCCATGCTTCCACGTCTTTTGGGGAAGCATGTTCCGAGAGCGGCGAACGACCACAGCCGAGGGCGGCTGTGCCACGAATAGCCTCTCAGCCAGACGCGGCTGTGCCACCGACAGAGGGAATCGACTCCGTAGGGCCAGCAGGCTTGCCCGCGCTTGCGCTAACCACGCAGCCGGCGCTGGCAGGTGACGGCGTCGAGATTGCATGGGATGGCCGGCTGCGCGGGCGGGTGCTGTTCGCCGAGCAACTCCGACCAGCGGCACGGGCGGCCATCGAGGAACTCCGGGCGCTGGGCGTCGAGCCGGTCATGCTTTCAGGCGACGCCACCCCCGCCGCCCGCAGCGTCGCCTCCAGCCTGGGCATCGGCGACGTTCGCGCCGCGGCCACGCCCCAGGATAAGATCTCACTACTCAACAGCACCGGCCACGCGGGCATGGTCGGCGACGGCATCAACGACGCCCCCGCTCTGGCCATAGCTGAAGTCGGGATCGCGATGGGCGGCGGCACGGACCTGGCCCGCCAGGCCGGCAACGTGGTGCTGCTCTCGGACCGGCTTGAAGACATCCCCTGGCTGATCGCACTCAGCCGGCGCTGCCGCCGGATCGTGCTGGAGAACCTGCTGTGGGCGGGCGGGTATAACGCCCTGGCCTTGGCAGCGGCGGCCACGGGTGTGCTGCACCCTCTGCTGGCGGCCTGCGCCATGTTCCTGTCCAGCCTGAGCGTGCTGGCGAACTCAATGCGCCTGGCCACACGCGACGCGTGATTCACGCGCCCGCGGGACAATGTCAGCCCACGCGCACAGGCCACTGCATACCTCAGCATCGGTAAGCCGTCGCATACCCCAGCACCTGTAATACACCATCGGACAGCTTGGCTATGCAACCCGAAGGGCTGAGAGACTACAGCCTGGGGCAACGCCCCAGGTAAAGGTGTGCCACCCAGCCAAGCCCTGCAAGAGCGCGAGAGGCAAAGCGCTGTCCCGCCCCTGCAGCCCTTGTCGTTCCCCACATTTTTGTGGCTTGGTTTGTCGATGTCAAGTGTGGTGCGATTAAGGAGAATCGCGTATGGCGAGCACACTTATGTCCGCCCTGGAGTGGGCGGGCGTGGAATTTGGCAATGCCGAGTTGGGTGATCGAAGGCGTTGTCGGCGGTTGGTTCAGGTGGCAGCGAAGTTTGCTCAGAATCCTCATGGGACGTTGCCGGGACTTTTGCCCGATGGTCGGAGCGAAGGCGGCGTATCGGTTGCTGGAACAATCGGATGTCAGCTATGAGCGTGTCACAGCCCCACACACCCAGCGGGTGCGAGCGGATTGTCGCCGCGGCGGCGAGTATCTGCTGGTGGAGGACACTACGTCGCTGGACTTTACCGCGCACCAGGCGGCTCAGGACATGGGCCGCATCGGCGATGACGGCGAGCGTGGATTGCACGTGCATACCACGCTGGCCTTGAAGATCGAGCGGTGGAATGAACGGCACGAACCGGAAGTGACAGTCGAGGGATTGTTCGATCAGCGTTGGTGGGCCCGGACGATGCCGACGGTCGGTCGCAAGGAAAAGAAGCGTAAGCGGCTCAATCGCCCGCGTGAATCGCAACGCTGGGCGGCGGTGGTCGATCAGATGGGCGTGCCTCCCGATGGGGTGCAATGGACGTTTATGGCCGATCGCGAATCGGACATCTACGAGACGTTCGAGCGTTGCCAGAGGCGCCGCTGGCGTTTTATCGTGCGGGCCAACCAACCGCGTGCGTTGGCCGCCCAAGGCGGTTCGGTATTTGCGGCAGTGGGCAAAGGCTCGGAACTGGGCCGGTTTTGCGTGGATTTGCGTGCCCGACCTGGCCAGGCGTCCCGTGCAGCGCAGGTCGCGGTACGGACCTGCACAGTGCTCTTGCGCGGGCCTTGGCGGCCAGGCGGCCAGCTGGAGCCGCTGACGGTCAATGTCGTCGAGGCCAGGGAGATTGGCGCCCCGCCAGGTGTCGAGCCGATCCGCTGGGTGCTGCTGACCAACTGGCCCAGCCAGACGTTCGAGCAGGCCATGCGAGCCATAAAGGCCTACACGCGTCGCTGGCTGATCGAGGAGTATCATAAAGCGCTCAAGACCGGCACAGGCATCCAGGACAGTCAGTTGACGACGGCGCAACGAATCACGGCCTTGTTGGGAATTCTGGCGGTGGTGGCGGGGCCGCTGTTGAACATGAAACTGCTGGCGGCGACTCGCCCGGATGAACCGCTGGAGCCTGAGCAGATCGGGCCGGAGGGCCTGGCGATCCTGGAGGCCCAGTATGGCCGGCCCACTGGCGGCTGGACCAATCTCAGTGCGTTGACAGCCATCGCACGCATGGGTGGATTCCTGGCTCGAAAGGGCGACGGCAACCCGGGATGGATCACCATCTGGCGCGGCCTGCGGCAACTGATGCTCATGGCCCAAGGCTATGACCTCGCACAAGGAGCAAAATGTGGGCAACGACAAGGGCGTAAGCCCACGGCTACAATCGTTCCGGCCCTTCGGGCCTGCATTTCGTGGCGTTGCAGTATTGGCCCGTGCCCGGAAATATGCGCCTCCGCTTTTCTTGGAAGCTTCGATATGAGTATTGACGCAATCAGGAATGGGGTCAGACTGGTTCACGGTAAGGCTCGCTTGCTCATTCGCTGTTGGGGCTGTGCTTTCAGGAAAGGGAGAGGTATGTCCGCTCTTGCTCTCATCGCACGAACTCGTCCGTTCCTCCGCGTGTTGGCCTTTGTGGTTCTGACGCTGGCTGCGACCTCCTTCTGTCAGGCCAGCATCGTCAACCCCAGCTTTGAGACCGGGGACACGGCTGGCTGGAGCAACGTTTCAAACATGCATGTAGCCAGCGGCGGCGGCACCGATGGCAGTCATTACTTAACCGCCGACGTTGCCTGGACCTCGCAGGGAGGCGGCGACATTATTGACTACTACTGGCAATCGAAAGCTACGCAGACAATTGTCGTGCCCGCGGGTGCAACCACCTTTTCCATTGATATCAGGCAAACGGGGATACTCCCACCTGCGTTCGACTGCTTTGTCATGCTTGCGGGCAGCGTCGGCTCGGACTACGTCGGAGTAGCCGTTATGAAGATCGGCAACCCAGGGATAATCTTGTCGGACCATGCTCAGCCAGGTGCGGGTATGCCGCTGGACAATGGTTTTATGCGCTATAGTATCGACGTAACCGGCTACGAGAAGTATCCCTCTCTCGCTCTCACGATCCAGAGCGACGCGCATCTTCGATATACTTTTCCCCAGGATTTTCACCTTCCCGATTGGCCGATCGAATTGAGTGTGGACAATATCCAGTTCACGCCGGAGCCAGCCAGCTTGGTCATGATGGTCTCTATGGCTTTGCCCCTCGTCCTTCGCCGCCGCAAAGGGCTGACAGATCGTTGAAGAATTGCCGGCCCTTAGCCCGCCAGGGCGTCTGAAAGTAGCCCCGTCCCGGAGCGAAGCGCAGGGCGGGGAAAAGCCGTCCGAGTATTTGAGCTCTTTACGGGCGACTGAGGCTTTACGGGCGACTGAATCTGCCGCCAAGCGCCTCAGACGCCCATAAAGAGCTGGACCATTCCGCAGCCGAAGACCCCGCCCTCCCGTTCGGTCAGGCGGGGCTACTTTCAGACGCCCTTGACGGGCTAATACCACAGCCACTTTCAAGTTCTTACCCCTTGGCATGTTCAACATCTTGTGGGTTTCCACGTTCAACCTCTTGCCCGTTGCCACCTTCAAGCTCCTGCGGGTTGCCACCTCAAAGTTCCTGCCCGTTGCCACCTTCAGGCCCTCGTGGGTTGCACTGGCCAGGCCAGAAAGCTCGGCCCCGTCCGTGCCACGTTCCTCTCCGCCCGTCCTCCCTCCGGCTATGCCATTTGACTTGCCCCCGTCCGGGCCGGTATCGTCTAGGCCATGCGATACCTACTGCTGCTCTGCGTGGTGGCCGGCCTGGTCGTCGGCTGTGACGAGAACTTTTCCGCGGTACACCCAGCCAAGCCGGCCCCGGCGCCGGTTCAAAAGCCCGCCACGGCCCCCGCTGCGGCCCAGGCGGCGTCGATGCCGACTACGGCGCCGGCCGGTTTCCCTGAAAACGCCGCCACGGTCAACGGCAAGGCCATTCCGGTGGCCGCCCTCATCGAGCCGCTCATCGAGGCCCACGGCCTGCGGATGGCCGAGCTGCTCATCGCCAACGAGCTGGTCGCGCAGGAGGCTGTGCGGCTGAACATCACCGTCACTGACGCCGATGTTTCCCAGGAGCACGAGTTGTCGCTGCGCGGCATCTTCGGCGACCAGATCACCCCCGATCAGCGGCAGCGGGTGTTGCAGGACCTGCTGGTGCGGCGCGGGCTGACGCCTTCGTTGTGGGAATCCACCATGCGCCGCAACGCCCTGCTGCGGAAGATCGTGCTGCCCATGATCAAGGTCGATGACGCCATGCTCAAGAGCGAGTACGCCCGCGTGTACGGCGAGAAGATCCAGGCCAGCCACATTCAGTTGCCCACGCTGGCCGAGGCCGAGAAGATCCAGGCCCTGCTCAAGGAAGGCGGCGACTTCGCCGACCTGGCCAAGCGTTACTCCACCAACAGCGCCACCGCCAGCCAGGGCGGGCAACTGGCCCCCTTCTCGCGCGACGACGCCGTGGTGCCCCAGGCCATGCGCGAGGCCGCCTTCAATCTCAAGGACGGCCAGATCAGCGGCATCGTGTGCGTGGGCGAGGGCTTCCACATCATGAAAGTCCAGAAGCGGTTCATGCCCGAACGCGTCAGCTACGATTCGGTGAAAGAGACGCTCCGCCAGGAACTCGTGCAGCGGGCCGTCGAGCAGCTCCAGGCCCAGAGGCTCCAGCAGCTGCGCTCCCACGCCAACGTGCAGTACGGCCTGCCGGTGCTGACCGAACAATCCAAGAAGCTGCTCAGCGCCGCCGGGCTGCCGCAGCAATAGGATCATCATGCCCAGGCGGCGGTTCGGCACATTCAGCGGCGGCATCAACCTGCCGGCCGAGAAGGACGCGACGCTCGACGCCGCCATTGCCCCCTGGCCGGTGCAGGAGCTGAGAATCCCGCTCTGCCCGCTGCCAGCGGCCCAGGCCCAGCCCGTGGTGGCACCGGGGGACAAAGTCAAGCCGGGCCAGCTGCTCGCGCGAACCGATGACCCACAGCAAGTGAACGTGTACGCCCCGCTGGCGGGGGTGGTGGGCGACTTCACCGACGTGCTGGTGCCCGACGATTTCTTCGGCTGGCGGAGCAGTCGGGCCATCGTGCTGAAAGACCTCCAGCCAGCGTCGCAGCCCAATCGACCTGACTTCGACTGGGAGCACGCCGACGCGGCTGAGCTTCTCGAACGCCTGCGCGAGGGCCATCTGCTCTTGTGCAGCGGGCCGTTTGACAATGTGAGCCGGTGGCTCGAGTCGGCCATTGAATCTGCTGCCGACACGCTCATCTGTAACGTCATGGAGAATGCTCCTCTCGTAACGGCCGATCATCGGCTGCTGGCCGAACGCGGCGGCGACGTCGTCCGCGGGCTGGCGATCCTGGCAAAGGCTCTGTCCGTCGCCCACACCATGCTGGCGGTGGACAGCCAGCGGACCGGCGCGTACCGCTCGGCCGCACGCCTGGCCGGGGCTCTGAAGATCGACACCATCGCATTGGCTCCCAAATATCCCATCGAAGCCCAGGCCATGCTGACGCAGGTACTCACGCGCCGCCAGGTCGTGCCGGGCCGATCGACCCTAAGCGTCCGCGTGGCCATGGTCGATGCCGCCACGTGCGCCGCCGCGTATCAGTGGGCGGCGCTGGGGCTGCGACAGACGCACCGTGTGGTCACGATGGCTGGCCGGGGCGTGAAGAGCCCGGGCAATTACCTCATACCCTTCGGCACCGACGCCGCGTGGTTGCTGGCCCAGGCCTGCGAATCCGAGCCACCCCTCCGCGTGCACGGCTCGCCCATGAACGGGCGGGAACTGGCGGTCGGGGCCGTCGTGGGCCCGCGGACCAACGCGCTACTGGGCATGGAAGACTCCTACGCCGGCCCGCCCACGCCGTGCATACGCTGCGGCTGGTGCAGCGACAATTGCCCGGCCCGGCTGAACGTGGCGGCCTTGAATGACGACTTTGAACTGGCCCACCTCGACGGCGCCAAGGCCCGCTGCGTGACGGCCTGCGTCGGCTGCGGCATCTGCACGTACCTGTGCCCGGCGAGGCTGCCGCTGATGTCGCGCTGCCAGCAACTCAGGCAGATGATCCTGCGCGAAGCCAAGGCGGCCACCCCATGACGCAAGCACCCACCCAGCCAGGCGCCGTCCTGACCAAGCCGCCATTCCTGCGGGCACCCGAAGCCAGCCGGACCATCCTGCTGGTGATCTTCGCCTGCGCCTGCCTGCCCCTGGCGGCCGGGGTGTTCTTCTTCGGCTGGCGGGTCATCATCCTGACGGCCATCAGCGTGGCCACCTGCGTCGGCGTCGAGTCTATCTACTACCGCCTGACGCGCCAGCCCGCCCTGCGAAGGCGGACGCACGCCGCCCTCATGGGCCTGCTGCTGGCCCTGACGCTGCCGCCCTTCGTGCCCTGGTACGTGCCGCTGGCCGGCGGGGTTATAGCCATCGTGATCGGCAAGGCCATCTTCGGCGGCGTGGGACACTTCCTCTGGCAACCGGCGCTGGTGGGCCGGCTGGCCGTGGTGGTGCTGTTCGCCCCGCCGCTGTGGTCGGTGGTCGAACTCACCCGCCCGGCCTGGCCCGTGCTGGCGGTCAATCGCGTCATCACCGGCGACATCGCCAACGTCCGCCCAGCCGAGCGCTACGTCAGCTGGCGCGACACCCAGGCCACCGGCTCCAACGACGCCTTTGAACTGCCCACGCCGCGGAAGATCCTGCGTGAGCTGACCACTGACCAGGCCCGGCCGCCGGAATCCATCGGCGAGCAACTGGCCAAGCTGCCCTCGGCCTGGGACATCATCGTCGGGGCCTACGGCGGCGGCATCGGCGAGACGTGCTCGCTGGCCATCCTGTGTGCCGGGCTGTATTTGATCTATCGAAACTACGTCAACGGCTACCTCAGCGGGATGATGATCCTGGCGGCGGCAGTGACGGCGGCGGTAGCTCCGGTGCGGACGGCCGCGGGCGACTTCCGCTGGCTGCCCCTGCTCATCGAGGGCTCCGACGTCGGCTTCCTGTACGTGGTGTACCAGGTGCTGGCGGGCGAGCTGCTGCTCTCGGCCTTCTTCCTGGCTCCCGAGATGACCAGCCGGCCGGTGACCGCGCCCGCCCAGGGCATCTTCGGCCTGCTGTGCGGCGGGCTGGGCATGCTGCTGGCCCTGTACACGAGCATCCCGATCCCCTTCTACGCAGCCGTGCTGGCCTGCAACACCCTCACGCCGGTCCTGGACGGCATCCGCCCGCGCGTCCTGGGCCAGCGGCGATGGTGGCAAAAGAAGTCGTAGGGCGTGCAACTCGTTGCACGCGCCGGGTGCTGTGGCCCACGGAGCTACTCGCGCGTGCCGCCGCGTCATGGGCACCCGCGGGTGGCATGGTCACGCTGTTGCGTGACCATGTTAGGACGCTCTAATGCCCGGAACGAATCATCGCGGCCAAACGCAGGCCCGAAGGGGCGGCACGAGCGGACCGACCTGCCGCCCCTTCTATGAGTAAGCGTCGCCCGTCAAGACAATAGTTCACCTGTTCAGGGCTCCAACTCCGAGACGGTTCATCCTTCTATTGCGGCTCGTACAGGCCCGATCATGGTTTTGGAGGCAGCGGCGGCATATTCTTCGGGAGTAGGATCAAGTCCTAATGGGGCGTAGATGCTCGCCGTGCCATATCCGCTCGATGTTGTTGGAACTCTGAATCTCGTCGATATCCAGTTGCACTTCCGCGTCAGGCCTTGTTGTGGGTTGTGGCCTTGGTCTTTTTTACCTTAAACAACCCGCTGTTGTCGTTGCTTTTGTTGCTGCCGTTCTCGCCGGCCGTGGAGCCGGATTGAAGCGAACCTTGCTGGTGAGCATCTTGTGCAGGCTTCGCAGCAACAGCCGGGACACCACGATCCGCCCGATCTTCTTGCCACGTTTGACGACAACCCGCTCGTACGTCGGCCGGTACCGCGGTATCTGGCACAGCCACGTGGTCGCCTCGATCAGCAGGTATCGCAGGTGCGAGTCCGTTCCGCCTCCACCGATCCGGCCGTGATGGCACGTGCCATCCGACTGCCACATCCCCGGCGCCAAGCCCGCGTAGGAGATCAAGTCTTGGGCCCTGGCGAATCGTTCGATGGGCCCGATGTGCGCCAGCAGCGACACCGCCGTCACCATCCCGATGCCGCGAACCGCGTCCACCCACTGCGCCTCAGGCCAAGCCTCGTACAATGCCTGCATCACCTTTTCAACCTGCTTGATCTGCTCGGAGAGTTGCGCCAACTGCCCCAGTTTCAACTCCACCAGCACCCGGTCGCTGGCCGATAGCTTCATCGCCGACAGCTTGGCCATGCCCACGCCAGACCAAAGATTCTCCCGCTCCTCCCATGTCTCATGGTGCAGCAGACTGCCGATCCAGTTCTTGATCGCCGTCTGGCGTTCCACCAGGTCCTGCCGGCAATCCACCACCCGCCGAACCTCACGCCACCAGGCCGATGGTTGGAACGACCGCGGCAGACTGCCGTGCAAGTACTCCCGCAGCAGCCGCCCCGTGTCGATCTTGTCCGTCTTACGCCGCTTGGCCTTGGGCGGCAGCGGCATCTGAAGCACGTTGGCCAGCACGAACCTCACCCGCTCGCCCAACAGTTCCTTGACCCGAGCCCAGCCCGTGGTGCTCTCCATGATCCAGACGATTCTTCCACCAAGCTCCAACTCCCCAGCCGCCTGCTCCACCTGCCGCAAAATGCCGGCCCGAGTCGTCGCATACCGGCCCGTCCGATCCTCGCCGTTGGCCTGATTGAACCAACGAAACTCAATGTTTTCAGAGTGGTAATCCGCAACCAGAATGATATCCTTGCCTTCACTCACGGCGGTCTCCTTGGCCTTTTGGCCACTCTTGAAAGCCCCTATTAGCTTTCATTCGGGCGAGTTTACTCGACCCGACGGGAGACCGCCTTTTTACTCATGCCATCTTCGGGGCTCTGCCGTTCGAGCCTTCGACCGGGACCTCACGGCCCCGGCTACAATCGTCCCGGCCCTCCGGGCCTCGCCCCCGGCGCACCGTCATTGTTCAGCAGAAGCCCGGACCAAGGCGGAAAGTGACCAATTAGGTATGGTGTCCCCCGAACTCCCGGCCGGTCACCTAAAGTCAAAGGTGTAGCACCACGCCAATGCCTTCAGGACCTCGTCTGGGACTTCAGGATGCTTCGCTGTGAATTCCGCTATTGCCAATCGCCCCATCTCCTCAAGATCAGCAGCCGTATGTTTTGCGTCAGACGCGTAGAACTCATCCATCAAAGACTTAATTGCTGGAAGGACTCTGGATGCGGCATCAGCCCCAAAACGGGAGACCACCAACGCATCGTCACGTCGAGGCATCATGTGCTGGCCCCAGGCTGTCCACACGAGGAAGGCTTCAGTGAGTATGGCAGAATCCCATTTGACTACCTCGACCATAACAGCACTTTCTTTTCGGTTGCACGATCGATGCCCGGTGCCATGTCAGCTTTTTTTCTGGGCTGGCCGTGAAACGACCACAGCCGAGGGCGGCTGTGCTACGCGCGGGCGAGACGGCCGCGACACGAATTCAACGCACTCAGCCTATTCCCACAGCCGAGGGCGGCTGTGCCACGCGCCCTACGACCTACGACCTACGACCTATGCCCTATGCCCTACGCCCTACGCCCTGCCTCTACCGCACGTGCGGCTTGTCATAGCGGACGTCGATCATGCGATGGACGCCGCTGAGTCGGCCGCCTTGGCTGGCGACCACGGCGTCGAGGTTGGCGAGCATTTCGTCGGGCGTGAGGCAGTAGTCCAGGCCGTCGTCGGCCGGGAAGCGGCCAAAGAGAACCTGCGTGGGCGAGCCTTGGCCCAGTTGGGCGTGCAGGCGGATGTGCGATTCAAAGTTGCTGATCCGCCCGGCGAAGTTGCGGACGTCGATGCCCGTGATCTCCGAGGCGTATGAGCGGTCCTTGATGAGCTTGAGCAGCTTGATGCCGTCGATCAGATCCGGGGCATTCCACTTCTTGCCCGCTGCCGGTGCGGCGGTGGCGACGCCGAAGACCGTGATGTACTGCCCCGGCTGGAGGCGCTGCGGCGGCATGGGCAGCACGCAGCCCTCGTCGTCCACGAGCACGCGCTGCGAGGCCTTCTCGCTGACCGCAAAGGCAAAGGGCCGGCGGAACTCAGCCTGCACCAGCACCGTGCCGTCGTGAGTCTTGATCACGCGATGCACGCACTTGACCCAGCCCAGCTCAATGGCCCGGTTGTACACGTCCTGGGCCAGGTCGGCGTCGTAGATGCTCCGGCCATCGCAGACCTTTTGCAGTTCGCTGACGACATGGTCGGGAATTTCGGCGGTGAGGAAGTCGGGCCGGCCATCGAGGCTGACCCGCGCCATCTGCTCGGTGTAGGGCGGTTGGGAGTGAACGTAGTTTCGCAGCCAGTACAGGCCATAGCCGCCGGCGGCCACCATCGCCAGGCACAGGAAAACGGCTGGAACGCGGCTAGCGAACAGGGCAGCAAGGAATGGGCGAAGGTGCGCCTTCCTTGGCTTCTTTTCTTTCTTGATCTTCTTTTTGCGACCCACGAGTGCCTTCCTTGGCTACGCGGTGAAGCCGTTAATCCGTGAACTCGCTAATTCGTGAACCCGACGATCCGTAGCGCGGTGGCCGGGCACGAGTTCACGGCTCCACGAGTTCACGATTATACGCTCAACCGTTCTTGCGGGCCAGTGCCAACTGCACCAGACGGCCGCAGAGCTGATCGAACGAGATTCCCGCGGCCGCGGCCGCCTTGGGCAATAGCGAATGCCCCGTGAAGCCCGGAATCGTGTTGACCTCCAGGGCCTGCGGCACGCCGTCGGCGGAGAGCATGAAGTCCACCCGGCTGAAGTCGCGGCAGCCCAGGCTGCGGTGCGCCGCCAAGGCCGAGGCCTTGAGCGTCTTGTCCATCAGCGTCGGCAGGTCGGGGTTGACGAGGTACTGCGTGGCATCGTCCTCGTACTTGGCGAAGTAATCGTAGAACTCGCGGTTGGTCCTGACCTCGATGACCGGCAGGGCCTCCTCGGCCAGCACGCCCACCGTGAACTCCCGGCCACGAATGAAGCTCTCGACCATCACGCTGCTGTACGCGCCGTTGCCCAGCAGCCGGGCCAAGGCGGCGTCGCGCGTGGCGGCGTCGGGACAGATGACCACGTCCACCGACGAGCCGCTGGCGATGGGCTTGCACACGCACGGCGGCGGCACTTCCGCCAGCATGGCCATGCGCTGGCCGTCGGACATGCCCGAGTCGATGACAACCCAGTTGGGCGTGCTCAGCCCGCAGCGGCGGAAGAGTTCCTTGCTGGCGACCTTGTCCATGGCGATGGCCGAGGCCTTGGGGCCCGAGCCGACGTACGGCAGGTGGCGGTCTTCGCACAACTGCTGCACTTCGCCGCTCTCGCCGAACGCGCCGTGCAGGGCGATAAAGACCACGTCGATGCCCTTGCGATCCAGGGCCGACACGTCGGCGGGGTTGATGTCGGCCGAGGTGACGCTGTGGCCCAGGTTGCGCAGGGCCTGACTGACGGCCTGGCCGCTGACCAGGCTGACGTCGCGTTCAGATGACGGCCCGCCGCACAGCACGGTGATATCCAAAACCTGCTTGGCCGACGTGGCGATCGGTGTCGCGGGCGTCTCGCCCGCGTGCTCACAACCGGCATTGCGGCATTTACGATTGGTCGATGTGGCATCCATGCCTACCAGACCTCAATTTCCAACTCGAGATAGACTTCGAAGCGTTTGTACACGGTTTCCCGAATGATGTTGATGAGCTTGAGCACGTCCGAGGCGTGCGTGTTGGCGTCGGCGATGATGAAGTTGGCGTGCTTCTCCGAGACGTGGGCCCCGCCGACGCGCCGGCCTTTGAGGCCCGCCTTGTCGATCATGGCCCCGGCCGAAAGCTGGCGCGGGTTCTTGAACACGCAGCCGGCATTGCGCGAGCCCAGCGGCTGGGTGTTCTTCTTGTAGATCCAGATCTGCTTGACCTGGTCCAAGATCCGCCGCGGATCGTCGGCCGACAGGCGCAGCTCGGCCCCGAGGATAACCTTGGAGGTAATGTTCGTGTGGCGGTAGCTGAAGACCAGTTCGCCGCGTGAGCGGGTGTATTGCACGCCGTCGCTGTCCATGAGCGTGACGGCTTCGACCACGTTGCCGATGTCGCCGAAGGAACCGCCGGCGTTCATCTTGATGGCCCCACCGATGGTGCCGGGAATGCCCGTCAGGCACTCCATGCCGGCCAGGCCTTCGCGGACGGTCCGCAGCACCAGCTTGCTGAGATCGGCGCCCGCCCCGGCCGTGATGCCGTTTTCACTGAAGGTGGCGCGGGTGAATTCTTCGCCGCTCAGGCGGACCACGACGCCGCGCACGCCGGCGTCATCGACCAGCAGATTGGCCCCGCTCCCCAGCACGCGCACGGGCACTTCGTTCTCGCGGCAGCGGCGCAGGATCTCCGACAGTTGCTCGCCGTCGCGGGGTTGGACGAAGTACTGGGCCGGCCCGCCCACGCGCATCCACGTGAACGGCGCCAGCGGCACCTCGTTCTTAACGATCGCTTCCAAGCCATCGAACAATTTCATCGGCCACTTCCCAGATGTTGCCTGCGCCCATCGTAACGACCAGATCGCCCGGTGTCAGCGAGATCTTCAAGTGCTCGATAATCGCCTCAAATCCCTTGAAATACATGGCATCGCCGCCGTTGAAGCGAATCTGGGCGACCAGATCCTCGGCCGAGATGTATTCCTTCTCGCGCTCGCTGTCCCGCACGAAGTATATGTCCGGCACGATCACCTTGTCGGCCGCGCCGAAACTGCGGGCGAAGTCCTTCAGCAGGAACCGCGTCCGCGAATGCTGGTGCGGCTGGAACAGGCACCAGATCCGCCGCGGCAGGAAGGCGTCGCGGATGGCCTTGAGCGTCACCTGGATCTCGGTGGGATGGTGGGCGTAATCGTCCACCACGGTGATGCCGTTGAGCTGGGCCTTGATCGTCATCCGCCGGAACGTGCCTTCGAAGCTGGCGATGCCGGCGGTAATCTCCTGGCCGCTCAGCCCGGCCTGATGCAGCAAGGCCGTGGCCGCCAGCGAATTGTACACGTGATGCAGCCCGGCCAGCTTCAGCGTAATGTGGGTGAAGCGCTTGCCGTTGAACATGGCATCGTAGCTGAACTTGCCGCGGTCGGTGGTGACGTTCATGGCCCGCCAATGGCAGTTCTCGGTCAGGCCAAACGTCTGCACCTCGCACGGGGCGTTGCGAATGGCCAGGGCGACGTTGCGGTCCTCGCCGTTGGCCACCAGCAGCCCGTCGGCCGGCAGCAGGTTGGTAAAGGCGCGGAAGCTCTCGATGATGGCCTCGATGTTCTCGTAGCAATCGAGGTGGTCTTCCTCGACGTTGAGGATGGCCGCCATGCGCGGGCGGAGGTTTAAGAACGAGCGGTCGAACTCGCACGCCTCAGCCACGAAGCACTTGCCCTTGCCCACGCCGCTGGGCCCGGACAGTTGCGGAACCACCGCCCCGATAATGAACGAGGGGTCCTTGCCGGCGTGCTGAAGGGCGTAGGCGACCATGGCCGAGGTGGTGCTCTTGCCATGCGTGCCCGAAATGGCCATACCGCAGTGGTCGGCCATCATCCTGCCGAGCATCTGGCTGTACTTGACGACCTCGGCGCCGGCCTGGCGGGCGGCCAGCAGTTCGGGGTTGCCGTCCTTGATGGCGGCCGAATACACAACCAGGTCGAGTTTGGTGGGCAGGTTCGAGGGGCTCTGGCCAATGTGGATGCGGGCGCCCAGCACGCCCAGGCTTTCCAAGGCTGAGGAGCCCGAGCAGTCCGATCCGCTGACGGTCGCCCCGCGCGACAGCAACATCTGGCCCAGGGCGCGCATGCCCGAGCCGCCGGCGCCGATCAAGTGCACGCACTTGCCGACGTACTTGGGGTCGGCGACGTGCGCGATTGTCGAACTATAAATCTGGCCTTCACTAGTCATTGGTTTGTGCATCGTAAGTCTCCGCAAGTCTGCTGTCAAACGCCCCGGCGATGGCGGCGTCAAAATGCCCCGAATCAGCGGGGCAGTTATGTGTACTCCTCTGTTATCGCCCGGCTGTGCTTGTTTGCTTTAGCCGGGCTGAAAACAGCACTTGCAGGCTCTGCCGCCTGTAGGGCCCGCGCACCCTGTAGGGTCCGCAGGTCCTTCGCGAAGCGAAGGTTCTGCGGACGAAGGAGACCTGCTCGGCGTCCGCAAGGTTCCTCGCTCCCGTTCGCAAGATCCCTTCTCCCGTCCGCAAGACCTCTCGCAACAGCGCTCGAGAACTTGCGGACCCTACCGTCTTTGCGCCCAGCGGCATCACTGCTGCGCCAGCCACTTGGCGATTTCCAGCGCCGCGGCCGGGCGCGAGGTGCGCTCCGCCGCCGTTCGCATCGCTTCCAGCCGAGTCGGCGATTCCAGGATCGCCAGCAGCGTCTGCCGCAGATTGACCAGGTTCTTGGCCACATCGCAGGTGTCGGTAGCCACCACGGCGGCACCGGCCTGGATCAATTCCTTGGCATTGTGCAGCTGCTGCTGGTCCCGGTGATACGGGTACGGCATCAGCACCGAGGGCTTCGACAC
>CAITIS010000040.1 GCA_903892515.1 uncultured Planctomycetota bacterium
CGCTGGTGGAGCTGGGCGTGGAGGTGGTGCCGTGCATCCTGGGCAAACAGCGTGAGGCCTTCACGGGCAACCGCATGGTCAACCGCGTCTCGCCGGTGCAGGAGCATCGGATGATCGAAAGATCCCTCGGCGAGGTCGATGCAGCGACCATCGCCGCGGCGCTGGGAATCTCCGGCCTGGGGCACCGCATGAAGAAGACGCTGCTCAAGCAGCTTCACCCCGATGTGGCGGCGGCCTTTGACGCCGGCAAGATCACCCGCGCAATCGCGCGTGAGTTTACGCACGTAAAGCCCCAGCGCCAGAAGGAAATTCTCCAGGCGATGGAGAGTTACAAGGACTACAGCACGACCTTCGTCCGCACGCTGGTGATCAAGACCCCGCCGCACCAGCGGGAGAACCGCGGCCGCAAGCACAATCCCTGGGACAAGACGATCCAGAAGAAGAACGATCTGCTCAGGAAACTCTCCGAAGCCGAGCAGAAGCACGATTTCTACTCCCAGCTTTATAAGCAATACACGCTTGACCTGCTGCGCCTGACGATCTACGTGCGGTCGCTGCTGACCAACCCTCGGTTGCGGGAGTACCTCGACCAGCACTACCCCGACATCGTGGCGCGGTTTGAGGCCATCATTGCCGATGTGCGAGGCTAACCATGCGGAACAATTGGACGCGGGAAAACATCATCCGCCATCTTCTGGAACGTGAAGCTCAGGGGCTGCCGCTGACAGTCGGCGGAAAGGGCGTCGGCCTGTCGATGTACGGATCGGCCCGACGCATCTTCGGCTCCTGGCGAAATGCCATTCAAGCGGCTGGAATCACGCCGCAGCAGGTGCTGACCTGGGAGCGATGGTCCCCGGCGCGGATTCTGGTGATGATTCGGCACTTGGCGCGACGGAAGCGGCCTTTGACCACGCAGCAGACCGAGCGGCGCTATCACAACCTCGTGACCGCCGCCCGTAGACACTTTGGTTCCTGGACTAAGGCAGTACTGGCAGCGGGTGTGGAGCCAACCAAGTTGCAGCGGGTCGTCAGCTGGACTCCCGAACGGGTGATCGAGGCAATCCTGACTAGAGCCTTGCGCAACGAAACCCTGGTGGCGCGACTGGTCGAGCCCCGCTCCCTTGTCGCGGCGGGTCAGAGGTTCTTTGGCGGCTGGTCGGCGGCGGTCACCGCGGCGGGGTTGGACCCGGCGTCGACGGTGTTGCCTCCGGGGCCGAATAACAGGTCCGGCACGAAGAAAGCCCGCACGCTATGCGTTAAGTCCATCCACACGCACCCAAAGCCGTGGACCAAGGAACGGATAATCGCCGCCATATTTGCCCGTTTGCAGGAGCAAAAGCCTATAAACGCCGCTGCTCTGAGGCGTGAAGACTACTGCTTATATCAAGCGATGCGTCGTCGTTTGAAGAACTGGCACGAAGCGATGCGCGCGGCGGGGCTCGACCCGGGGGCCTACCGATGCGGTGCTGCCGGCACGCCACCTTCCATCGAGGCCGGACCGTGTGGTTCAGTCGCACGGCAGTCGCAGGCCGATGAGACGTTGCGACCGAATCGCCGCGCGTAGGAGCCCCAGGATGTGGCTATTCGCCTCCAGTCTCAAAATCTCCCTTGTTTTCGTCCTGCCTCCCCTGAGGTCGCGAGTATGACCGCATGGTCTCGATCACCCGCTGTCCCGCGCGAAGTCATCCGACTGACGGAGTATGCGCAGCTGGAACTGTACCTGACGAAGTTCGCCCGTGGCGAGCTCGGGTTGGTGCTGCTGTTGGGCCGCCACGGCACCGGCAAGAGCGAGAGTGTGAAGCAGGCGTTGGCGGTGCCGTCAAACGCCGGGATCGCCGGCGCGACGCCGGCCCAGGGCGCGCTGGTCGTGGAAGGCCACATGCAGCCGTTCGGGCTGTATCGCCAGCTCTGGGCGTACCGCAACCAGCCCATTGTCCTGGACGATCTCGACCGCCTGTACGCCGATCCCGACTGCGTGCGTCTTCTCAAGCCCTTGTGCAACACCGTCCGCGAGAAGCGGCTGCACTGGCTCACCAACCTGACCCTGAACGATGGAGCGTTGCCTCCGACGTTCACGACGGCCAGCAGCGTGATCCTGATCGCCAACGAATGGAAGAGCCTGAACCCCAACGTGCGGGCGCTGGAGGATCGCGCGATCATCCTGCATTTCTGCCCGTCTAACAAGGAAGTGCATCGGAAAGTTGGCCAGTGGTTCGATGATCCAGAGGTATACGACTTCCTGGGCCGGCTCCTGGCCGTGGTTCCGGCCGTTTCGATGCGGCACTACTGCAAGGGATCGCAACTGCGGCGGGCGGGGTTTGGCGACTGGCGCAACAGCCTGCTGCAAATGATCATCGCAGATCGGCGCATGGTGTGCGTCATCGCAATACAGCACGATCCGGGGTTGCACTCCGAGCAGCAGCGGGTGGCGAGTTTTGTCGCAACGACCGGAGCCTCCCGCGCCACCTATTTCCGCATCAAAGCAAGACTGACAGCCGCGCTCTAGGCATGATGGACACGGGAGCACGGAAGTCGCCAGGCCATACTCCGGTTGTGGCGCTGGCCGTGCGTCGAGAACAACGCCTGCATCCGTCGCAGGCCGGCGGTGGATCTGGCCGACCAGCCGGGATGGCCCGACCAGTGCTTGGCGGCACCCTTGCGGCCGTAGTGGCGCCAGGTCACGAGCCCGTGCGGGGTGAAGAGATTACTGCTCCCCACCTCGGCGGCTCGGCCAGGCAGCGGGAGTCGGGCTTGCTCCAGGAGCACGGGACGCAGCGTTGCTGTGAGTCCGGCACGTCGGGATAGCCCAGCCGGCAGGAGCGGAACGTGTCGTTCCACTGGTCGCACTCCTCGCAGATCGCGCGACGGGATTCCATAACAGCCGGCGGCAGAACGGGCGTCGCCGTCGCGGCGGAGGTTGCCTGGCCAGATGCCCCGGCGCTGGCCGCCGATCCGGGAAGCTCCGGTGCCGGCAGGCTGTCCAGCAGACTCCGTACCGGCCGGCCATCCGGCCGCCCGCGCACCGGCTGGGCAACCATTAGCCCGACAATGGGCTGGCCATCCAGCCGTGAGAGCAGCTCTTCGGGCGTCATAGCGTGATCTCGTAGTAGCCCGTCTCGGTCGGGACGCAGTGCGGGTCCAGCGTGGCGAAGTACGAACTCAGCGGAAGCTGAAAGGTGCCGCTGAGCCTGCCGTTGGCGCACGTCACGCCCGTTACCGCCTGAAACTCTCCCCGCGGCTCGCCCGTAAAAGGCCCCCACATCAGGTACTCGTCGTCCCAGAGCGGGCAGGGAGGATACACCTCCATTAGGGAGTTGCCCATGAAACCCAGCAGGGCATAGAGCGTGCCGCCGTACAGTTGCAGCCAGAGGTGGAATACATTTGTAATCAACGGGTATGTCCACCCGCCGTGATAGTAGTCCCACTGCGGCATGATGTAGTCCTTACTCATTTCATAGAACCAGCCGGAAAAGCATGGATTGCTGGTGGCGCTATGGGCGCATAGCGTCGAGTACGTGCCGCCGGCGTTAATCTCGGCCTCCCAGGCCGGAACGCAGGAGGAGGCCGTGATGTGACAAACGATCGTCGGCGTTCCCACCCAGTCCTTGCAGCGGTCGGCGATGCAGGTGCTACAGCAGCAGGCCGGATCGTGGGCGATCTTGCCGCCGGGCGTCCAGAGCATCTTTCCGCCGTTGCGCCACTGAATCTTGCTCATGAGCACAGATCTCCGGTGTATGCGATGGCAGCGCTCTCCGTGCCGGCCGTGAGAACCCAAGCCGCCCGGACGGTGTAGGAGATCGTCCGGGTTGCATCGTTTATGCCGAAGGACGCCAGCACGGTAATCGGCGTGCCCAGCATATAAGCCAGGCCATCGGCTCCCAGCATGTACGGCACGACCGAGCCGGCGGCGATGCTGGTGGAATTGGGCATGGTGTAGCTGGACTTGTCGGCCTTCACGTAGGCGGTGACGTTGGGCAGGCCGTTATCTGTGCCCGCGATATCACACGGGTCGAGGCTGATCGTGGCCCCGCCCGAGTACGCACTGGCGCGGCCGTAGCGGACAGTCTCGACGCTGCCTGAACCGCCGAAGCGGATCACGCACCAGGTCAGCCCCGTCGCCGCCTGCTTGTACAGGATGCTGACCGCGCCGGTGCTGCCGCTGGCCAGGTATGGATTGCCATCGGACACGTCGGCGCAGGTATGCGTCGAATTGGTGATATTGATACGCACGGCGCAGGTGCCGCAGGCGTAGGCCATGCCCAATTCGCCGTCGTTGATCGGTTCGGCCAGGATGACGAACTTGCCCAGGTGATCGGGCAGCGCCGGAGTATCTATCGTAAAGACCGGTTCGTTCCTAAACGACGTGAGCGTGGTTCCCGTGGCCGGAAAGACCACGCCGCTGATGCCCATGACGGTCGATTGCACCTGAGCGTCACCGCTATCGTTGCGGACCACTACCAGCGTCCGGTCGGCGGCATGGCCGCCGTGGGCCGACTGGGCCGTCTGCTGCTGGCGGGCCCACATGATCGTATCGATCATGGCGTTGTAGGTCTTGGCCGGGATGACCAGCGGCTCGCCCGAGCGGACCTTCTGGAGTGAATCGCCGTTATCCATGCGCTAATTCCCGATGGCCAAGCCGGTAAAATCTCCGGCGTCATAGACCTTTTCCACGTACACGGCCACGGGCTTTTGCGACAGCACGCCCAGACTGCCGACGGCCGTGGGAACGGAGCGGACCCAGAGATATTCCCAGCCTTTCTTGGCAACGCCCGTGATCGTGCCGATGGTCAGGCCGGAGAGGTTCGGGCTGGCCGAGAACTTGAAGGTTATCTCCCAGTCGCCCGTGCCGCGTTTACTGCCGGATGCGCCCAGGAAGAGAACCTCGCCGGCGTTAAAGCCACGGAACGCCGCCAGATTGGTCTTGCCGGTGAGAGCGTACAGCGTGCCCTTGTAGCCCTGCGTGACGGCCGCGTCCGCGAGATAGTACGTCTCGGACCATGAATATTGCGGGATGGTGATGTCGATGCCGTCGGCGCCCTGCTTGCTGGCGTTGATAAGGTTGCCGTTGTCACCGGCGGCCGAACCAGTTCCGAAGGCCGTGGTGCCCTTGCTGGCCACGATGTGCTGGCTGCCGCCCGAGGTGTCGAATGAGAAGGTGTTCTGGCCCGTGGCCGGTGGAACGACCGGCGGGTTCTTGGAGTAATTGGCCACGCCTTCCCATGCCGCATCGCCCAGGTAATGGACTTCAAAGTTCTGCCGGGTCAGGCCCTCGTAGAAGCCCGGCGACGTGGCGATCAGCAGGCCCTTGGCCTCCAGTTCGTCATCGGTGCCTTCAATGACGTAGGTCTTCTTAGCCGAAAGGTTGCCGACCTGAGGGGAATCAAACTTTTCAGCAATGGTAGCCATTATCCAAACGAAGCCTCTCCGAATGAAGTGAAGCGGCGGCTGTTCCTGGCTGTCTCTTCGCACGCCCTGGCCGTGCGCTCGGCCACCGAGCCGCCGCCGACCATCTGATTTATCGCCGCCACGTTGAAGCCGCCGACATTCCGCACGCCGCCCATCATCTCGGCCATCTTGGCCTGGAGCAGCACGTTCATCTTGGACTGATCCAGCACGCCGGCGGCGACCGCCTTGTCCAGTTTGTCGCGATAGTCCTTGAACCGCTCCGCTGGAGTCTTGGCGCTGTCCACTTCGCCCTTGGCCCACTCGGCAAGGTTCGTCTTGTTTTGCAGCGCCACAAGCTTGTCGATGTTCTTCCTGTCGGCGTCGGGATGTTCCTTGGCCAGCCGAGCCCTGGCGGCGTCCAACTCAGTCATCTTGCCCACGGCCACGGCCAGTTTGAGGTTCAGTTCGTCGATCTGGTCGATGATGGCCCGATTGTCCTGGGCGGCGTTCCGCTGGGTCAGCTTGGCGCGAATCCGCTGGACCTCTTCCTCCGCGACGCCCAATTCCTCCATCGCCCGCGCCATGTCCTGCCATTCCTGCTCGCGCTGGCCGGCCACGCCGCCGGTCAATGCCGCGTTCGTAGCCGCGGTGAGGCTTTGGTCGAGTTCCTGCACGTGGGCCGCCTGCTGACGCGAAAGCTCCTGCGCGCCCTCGACCAGTTCGCGCGACAACTCGGACATGGCCGCTTCACGTTCGGATGCCTGCTCAATGTCGTGAGAGAGCCGCTCCCATGCCCGGTCCGCCTCCTCGACGAACTTCTTGTACTCGCGCAGTTCCCGCTTGGACCGCTCCAGCATGTCGAGCTGGCGATCCTTCTCTCCCTGGGCCCATTCCTGCGGGGCATTGCCCACGAAGATGCGCTTCGCCCAGGACATGCTGGTATCGGTGTCGTGGACCTTCCGCTGTTCTTCGGTGATTCGGGCGACCTCGGCGTCGATGCCATCGGTGTCGCTCTTTGGCCGCATGATGCGATTGGCGGAAACGACCAGCCCGGCCGTGCGGTCGAGTTGTTCACCCCATGCCTTCACGGAGGCCTTCACCGCATTCACGGCGTCAGCGGCACCCTTGAATGCCACGCCCAGCAGGATCAGCGGAGCCACGATGGCGGCGGCAGCGCCGGCGCCGGATACCAACGTCATCGCCGCCATGCCGACCTCGCCGCCCGCAACGCCGGCCAGGTTGGCTGCGGCGTACTTGATCTCCTGCTTGGCCAGCCGCTTGCCGCCCAACA
>CAITIS010000041.1 GCA_903892515.1 uncultured Planctomycetota bacterium
AGAACTTGCGGCACAGCCCCTCGACGAAGCCGTCGAAGCTGAAGCGGCCTTGCGGCCCGTCCAGACCCTCGGCCAGCAGTTGGTTGAGCTTGCGATAGAAGGGATGCCCCGGCGGCTCGGGCATCTGCGTGGCGGCGATCCGACTCCTTCCTCACGTACACGTTGTTGCCGTAGTATCCCTCCCAACTGATCTGCTTGGGAACTTCCATCTCATCCATCAGGCTGTCCAGGCGACAGGCGCTCAGGACGTTGTTGTAGAAGCCCGCGCGGAAGATGGCCTTGGACCGATTCGGCCGGGTCTCCAACTCCCAAGCGATCTTCACCGGTTCCTGGCCACTCCCGCTCCAGAGAGCGTTGTGGGTGAACAGGTAGCTGCCGCCGATGGCGTCCGTCAGCGCCACGCAGGGGCCGGTCTCGTTCTCCAGCGTGCAGTTCTGGACCTGAAGGCCCTGGCTGTTGCCATGAACCTCCAGGCAGCTTGAGCCATCGACGATAAAGTCGCAGCCATCGAAGGTCACGCCCGAGGAATCGTAGAGAGCCCCTGAGGCTATGTGCAGCCCTCGGAAGGTGACATTTGCCACCTTCACCAGCGTCAGATTCGTCAGTTCCAGCTTCTCGGCCGCCACCGCGTCGGCCGGCTCGAAGGTGATGTGGCCATGCAAGCATGTCTTTTGGCCGGGATCCCACAGGCGCGAGAGGCTGTCGCGGACGGTCGCCGAATCCGCCAGTTGCTTCGCGGCGTCGGCATGCAGCCGCACTAAGTAGCGAAGCTTTCGCCTGTCAGAAGCGATGCGGCGGATAACCGAGTCGAAGGTCGTCTGAGCCGTCACATCAAAGACGGCATCAACGACCGGCGTCCGCTCGATCTCGATGACGCTGGGCGTCTGCTTCAGCACCACCCGGCCAAGGCCGTCGTACCGTATCATGCACTGCTTGGCCGGCAGATCGCCCGCCTTGGCCAGTAGCGCCACCGGCAGGCCAAAGGCATTGCGATGGATGGTCGCGCCAGGCTCCTGGAAGCTGGCCCCGCTGGCGTAATACGTGATCGCCACGGGGCTGCCGGCGAGTTTGGAGTCGTTGGAGTACTTCACCGACACCGGCTGGCGGTCCCGCACACCCTACGCAACTGCCCGGATGCGTTATGACGCTCTCAGCTATGCATTTCCAGGTAATCCGTGAAGAAGCCTCCGAAAGAGTCGGCTACGGGCAATGGTAGTGATCGTGCGTCGACATCAAAGCTGACAATCGGATTCTCACCATCCTGACGGCGCTTCGCTGTGTCCAAGCACCAGACCACTTCATCGTCTTGGCTATAGATGACCACTAGGTGGGGCGGCAACTTGCACTGCTCCCGGAAGCGCAGAGTATCGCCGTATACTGTGCCAGCCTGTCGAAGAAGAGGCTGGCCTTTGTAGATACCGGATATCCACTCCCCAGTGATGCCACCGCCGCCATATCGTCTCAGGAAGGCCCTAAAAGATGGTGGCAACGCAACACCTAGGGACGCTTCCAACTCATCGATCTTGTCATCGTCTTGAGGACCGAAGAACTCAAACTTGTGGCCAGCCGCCTCGCATCTAGCGATGAGGTCATCAAATGTCATGGGAGCTCCTACTCAAAAGTCATTGGCTCGATTGATCCACCACTGCCTCCGGAACTGGTTGTACCGGTAGAGCAGCTTCGGATCGTTCCTGAAACTGTTACCACTCTCGATTAGCCCATGCAACTGACTTGAGAACCGCTGGTGGGTCGAACTCAGCAACTCCACCATAGGCCCGGCTTCCTCACCCAACAAGTGATGAAGATTGACCTGCATCCCGTCGCGACCAATTGGCGCTATCCCTTCACGCATTAGGTCAACATTCGTGGCCCCGGAATCCAGCCGCTTCAACACTTCCGGATGCACCATCTGGCGATTTACGACACGCGGTGCGCCGGCTTTGAAATCCCTTATGTTTCTAAATACCCTTCGGCCACTGAACACCGTAGATGCATATTTACTCTCGGCCGCGAACAATCCGCGCGCCCATCCTAGCAGGTGCCCGGCGCCCACGCCAGCCACACCCATTATACCGCCCACTGCGCCGGCGTAAACACCCTGCTCCACGGCGGTTCCCAGGCCATCGCCCTGCAGCGCGGACTCTGTAAACCCGCCGGCAAAACCACCGGCGATACCGGCATTCATGCCCAGAGCCAACTGGGTTCCAAGGCCTGTGGCAGCCAAGCCCTGAGCTACCGTCGGAGCCAGCAAGGCAGCCCCGCCCACCATCGCCAGCCCAGCCGCCAGGCCGCCAGCCGCGCCGCCACCCAGACCGATAGTACCCGCGTACGCAGCTTCCAAGGGATCTCCAGTTACTGCCCCAGCGATCCCTCCGGCAATGCCCGCACCAATTAGTGCGCCGCCCACCGTCATGCCGGCCAGCATGAGCGGTATCCCGGCGCCAAATGTGGCCACCGTGATGGCAATGCCGCCCAGTACGAGAACGGTGCCAACCAAGACAGACACGACGCGAGTCACAACATCGCCGTCTGTGCTCTTATCCGCTTCTACCCTGGGCACCAGGGCCACGCCGTTGTCGTACTGCTTGCCATCCCAGCCATGCAGGCCACGCCGGCCCAGGATCATATCACCCTCTGCTACCCGCAGGTGCCAGGGCAGGTAGTCCATGTACAGCCCGGCGGGAAGGGCGGTGGGTTGAAGTTCTCCAGTCCCGCGGTAGGCATCGTCACCGGTTTGCCGATCGATTCGTTCAGCCGCTTGCAGCGCCAGATGCGCCTGGCTGTGCCGGTTCGAATCATGACCTTCCTGCGCCCGGTACATAAACAGCGGCTTGCCCCGGCTGTCGGTCATCTGAACGTCGATTCGGCCGTCGTTGTCCGCGAAGACCAGTGGGCCGCCGGGGATCGTCTGAATCATTCGGGTCAACTCTGGCGTCATGTAGCCGGCCGTGCCGGGCTTGTCCCGATACGTCTCTCGCTGAATCAGGTTGCCGCCGTCGTAACCGTAGCGGTGAGTTACGTTCTCGGCCCGCTCGGGACGAAGCCGCTCAACAGGGCCGGGAGTGGGGTACTTGGCGTCCCGCAGAATGCCGTCCCGGTCCCACAGCACCGGAGCATGCCCGCCAAAGGCCGCCGCCACGTCAGCCAGGCCAGTCTCGGCCATCAACTGCACAGCCTGGGGACCAAGTTCGCAGGCTTATGCACACCTACACCGTCAATCAGTGGCGCAATGACCGGAGCGTTAGCCAGATAAGCCATAGCAGCCCAAGCAGCATCATTGCTGGTATAAAAAGACGCGCCAACGCACACCAGACCCTGCGCGATGGAACCGCATCCACCGCCCGCTTCTCGATCCGAAGCCGGTTCAATTCGGCATCATCGAAGGGCAACATCTCCCCACGTGCAATCATGCAAGCCACCTGATCTAATTCAAGTTCATATCGTCTCTTGTCACCTGCCTCTTCAAAGCGAGCAGAAGATAGGTAGACACTTCTCAGCATGGCATCCTCGTCTTCCGATGGATCGTAGCCACATTGCTCGCACTTCCGCCAGGGTTCTTCTTTATGGTTTCCACATGAAATGCATATCGCCTTAGCCATAGCATCACTCCTGCCCATCGATTAGTTCATACAGTTCCTCACCGATGCGGTAGCCGCCATATCCCGCGGCCCCCGCTGACGCCGGAACGCCGACACGTAGGGCTCTCTCCACAACTCGCGACTGTGCGGCAGGAACACTCCCCCAATTTCGCGCAAATCCCATCCACCTGTTCATATCCAAAGTTCGGTGGAAGACACCCCGCAGGCTAGGTAGTTCCAGCAAATTGAAGCCCGCGTTGCGTACACCCTGCGGCACCCATGCTGCGCGCTGAGCAAAGAGCCAGTGGTGCAGGGATCTTCCGCCGGCAGCACCGCGCGCATGCCAGTATTCGCTGCTAATCTCACGGAAACTCCGTGAATCATAAAAGAATCGTCGGCCCCGAGTTAGCGAGCCAACTCCTCTGCCG
>CAITIS010000042.1 GCA_903892515.1 uncultured Planctomycetota bacterium
CTTGTAGGCTATCTGCAGGAACCAGGTCGCCTCGCGCTGGACACGCTCGCCATAGACTACGTCGTAGCCCTCCTGCCATTTCTGGCAGAACGACTCAATCAGCTCGGGCGGGTCCTGCAGGTCACCATCCAGCAGGATGACGGCATCGCCCGTGGCGATGCGCATGCCACTCGTGAAAGCGCTTTGGGAGCCGAAGTTGCGGGAGTGATTGATGACCACGACACGGGGATCGCGCGCGGCCAGAGCGGCCAGCACTTCGCGCGCGTTGTCGGGGCTGTTGTCGTTAACGAAGATGATCTCGTAGTCCACGCCGAGCTTCTTGAAGACGGCAGTCAGACGCTCATGCATGATCGGCACGGCGGGCGCATCGCGGTAGCAGGCGATAATCGCGCTTAGTTTCTTCCTGGGCGGCTGGGTCATGGCTTGGTCTGGCTTAGGGTCCGCAATGCGGTCTCGACGAGCTTTTCGGCTGACAGGCCGTAGAGATCATGCAGGTAGCGCTGGCTGCCGGTAATGCCGTTCTGCAAGCTGGCGACGCCACAGCGCACGAGCTGACAGCGCAGACCGCGCTCGGCAATCACCTCAGCCACGAGCGAGCCGACGCCGCCGACGCGGTAATGGGCTTCGACAGTAAGTGCCACAGGATGCCGCGCCAACAAACCGGCCAGCTCATCCACGGGAGCCGGGCTGACGTGGGCGACGATCGCCAGGCTGCATGAGACTCCCCGGGCGGCCAATTCGTCCACTGCGGCCGCCGCCTCGGTCGCAATGCCTCCCATAGCAATCACCAGCAGATCGGAGCCCTCCCGGAGGCATTGCACCTTCCCTAGCTCGAATCGTCCCTCCAGCCCCGGCACGATGGCCTTGTCGTCTTTGCCGATCCGGTAATAGACCGGTCCAGGCAGGTTCCAGCTCGCCGCCACCGCGCTGCGCGTTTGCCCGGCATCGGCCGGCGCGATGACTGTGATGCCTGGTTGGACGCGCATGACGGCAACATCCTCCAAACCATAGTGGCTCAAACCGTTGGTCCCGTATTCGAGTCCGCCGCCGACGCCGACAATGCGCACGGGCAGACGGTGTTGGATGGGGCCGTTGCGAATGAACTCGTAGGGCCTCAGCACCGCGAAAGGGCTGATCGAATAAACGAACGGGATGAAGCCCGCCTCGGCGAGGCCGGTGGCCAGGCCGACCATGTTCTGCTCCGCCACGCCGACATTGAAGAACCGCCCCGGGTAGGCCTCGGCGAAAGGTTCCAGAGCCAAATAACCCAAGTCGGCAGTCAGCAGCAGGATGCGCGAGTCGCGCGCGGCCAGTTCGGTCAGGGTCTCGACGAAGGCCTTCCTCATGGCAGCGCCTCGACTTCCTGCATGGCCTGCCGGTATTCGGCATCCGACATGGGCCAGTAGTGCCATTTGATTTGGCCTTCCATGTAGGAGACGCCTTTGCCGAAGGTCGTGCGCGCGATCAACACATGCGGCGGGCCGCCGGCTGTGTCGAGACCGGCGAGAGTCGTTTGCA
>CAITIS010000043.1 GCA_903892515.1 uncultured Planctomycetota bacterium
CGCATCGGCCCGCCCGTGTAGGCGACCATGCTGAAGCGCGGCAACGGAGCCTTGCCGTCGCCGGCGTCGGCCACGGCCGTGATCTCCATCTGCGCGGTCAGTTCCAACCGCTCAGGCGGCTTTGGATTGTTGTTTTTCATCGGTGCCTTCATCCTTATTGGCGGGCTGCTCGTCCGCGGGCTGGACCTGCGCCACCGTGAGCCCCAATTCCTGCATCAATGCGACTTCCTTGGCCCGCTGGCGCAGTTCGCTTTCCCAATCCTTGCCCTGCTTGGCGTATTCACTGGCCAGCGTGGTGGTGTTGCTGGCCAGGCGTTGAGCTTGGGCGGATGCTTCCTTGGCGGGATCGACGTGCTCGTGGCCGTCCCAGAACCACTGGTGCGGCCACCCTTGCAGGCCGGCCAGTTCGGGATACACCTTCACCGCTTCGGCCATCCAGGCATCGAAGATGTGATCCAGGATCACGGCCTCGCAGTGTGCCTGCTCGACGCGAATGGATTTGTAGTAGGTCTGATGGTCCAGCCGCCCCGAGGCGTAGTTGTAACCACTGGAATTCCCTGCAGCGACGTTGTATGGCATCGAAATGCAGCGGGCGATCTCGTTGAGGATCTCCCGCTTGAACATGTCGTAGGTGGTGGCCGGCTGCTCGGCCCGGATCTGCGTCGGTTCCCAGCCCTCGGGACCGAAGACAGCCATGTTGGGCGAGAACTCCATCTCGGTCATGGGCTCCACCTCGGCCGCTTCGCCGCCGGCCGGGGTGTTCGTCTTCATGAAGATGGCGATGTTGGCCGCGGACTCAGCGGCCGAGATCACCGCCAACGTGTACCGCCGGAGTTGCGCGAAGAGCGGCAGCGCCGGCAGGATGTCAGGCAGGCCGCGCGATTGGCCGGGCCGATCCTTGCGGAACCAATGAATGATGGAGGCGGCGGGGATCACCTTGTACGCCAGCGGCGCCATCGTCAGGAAGTCGCCGGGATGGTAATCCAGGACGTGGTATTCCTTCGGATTGCCGCATTCGTCGAACACAATGCCATCCACGAACATGGGCGTGGGCAACTTGCACAGCGGCGTGGTGACCTGGTCGGCCTCGATCAGCTTGCAGTCAAGTTTGACAGGATGCTGAAGGGCAGCGTTGGAGAAGAGCAGGGAAAACGCTTCGCCGTCCTGCGCTCGGCTCATCCGCATGGTGCGGAGCTTGCCAGAGAGGTCCACGGCCCTGGCCCAGGCGGAAAACTCCTTCTCGACGATACCGTTGAGCCCAGCGTCTTCACCGTCGCCCAGCAACATCTGGAGTCGCGGGCCGGTGCCGATGACGTCGTTGGCCAGCGTCAGGACGATGCCCTTGGCGTAGCTGTTATTCGCCACTTCGTAGCGAGCGCGGTTGCGGAGTGTACGGCGAATCTCCGGGCGTGCGGCGGCATTGGCCGACAGGTAATCCGCGTTGGCCCAGTGGCGCATGTTGTCAGGCGTGGTCTGGGCGGAGTCGAACTTCGCGCGGATGACCCGCACGGCCGTCCGCACCGTCGCCTTCACACGTTTTGTCCAGGGCCACAATCCCATGTTCTACACGGCTCCTGAGGGAACGATCTTCATCCGTACCAGTGCCTTGGCCGGGTTCTTGCCGGCTGCCTTGGCGCCCACGTGCTTGTCGGCGGCGATCTGCTGGGTCGGCAGGTGCTGCGTGACCTTGAAGCCGTCAGACTCGGCCGACGCCGGGCCTTGGGCGTTCTGTGCAATTGATTCAGTCAGGTCTTCAGCCATATTCGCGGGAGCCGGAATCGAACCGGCCTGTCTCGGCGTATGAAGCCGTTGCTGGAAGCCACTCCAGTCCATCCCGCTGTCAGACAACCATCGCACGCGAGCAAAAAGAAAGACGGCCGTGCAGGGGTGTGGCCCCACACGGCCGTCGTTATCTTTTCGCAGCGTCCCGGGGATCAGCCGGTGCGTCGCGCGTCTTGGTTGTCTAATGCGAATTTACAGCCGCACACTATGTCGACCCAAATGGAATCCGCCGGATACGGCAGATTGTTACGCATCTAGAACCCAATCAGCTGTTGCCAATGCAAACAGGTTCCCCAAATGACGACATGCGGTTGATTGCATAGCTCATCTGTCTGTCATAGAATCATCGTCGATGGCGGGGTTTGCCACCAAGAAAGGGGCAACAGCATGTATGTGCGACAAGTACGCATTAGAAGGTTCCGGGGTATTCGTGAGTTGGACTGGTCCATTAACAGCAGGATCGTCTGCCTAGTTGGCCCAGGCGACTCAACAAAGACGACTATCCTGGATGCTATCGAGTACGCACTGCTACCCTTCTATTCTCTGCCTGTCACGGACAGTGATTTTTACGGTGGAAGTGTGGCCGAGCCGATCCAGATTGAAGTTGCCGTGGGTGAACTTCCTGAGCAACTGCTGACGGTAGAGAAGTACGGCCTGCACAAGCGGGGCTGGAACGAGGACCGCCAGGAACTGGTCGACGAGCCTGACGATGCATGCCAAGAGGTACTGTGCATCCGACTCGAGATTGGGCAAGATTTGGAGCCTAAATGGGTCGTCTTCAGCGATCGCTGTCCGCAGGGCATCTCGATAAGCCATCGCGACCGCGCACAGATTGGATTGGCGCGACTTGGTGAAAGAACGGAAAGGCATTTAGCTTGGGGGCGGGGATCAGCCATTTCCAGGCTTACGGCTGAAGGATCAGTCGCCGGCGAGGGACTGATTGCGGCCGCTTGCCGCGCTGCCAGGCAAGCCATCGCGTCTGGCGATCTTAGTCGGCTCGCACAAGCTGCCCTCAGTGCAGGTGAAGCTGCCGAGAGGCTCGGGGTACGTCGCAAGAATGACCAGTACCGTCCGGGGCTCGATACAGCATCAGTGTCGATCGGATCGGGCGCCCTCGCACTCTACGATGGCGATATCCCCGTTCGCGCTTTAGGGCTAGGGAGCCGGCGGCTTGTGGCTCTGGCAGTGGAATGGCTGAGCGTGAGACAAGGAGCCATCATGCTCATTGATGAGGTTGAGGCGGGGCTGGAACCTCATCGCATTCGCCGGCTTCTCAAACGGTTGCGCGATGATGTTGGCAGTGGCACAACCGAGACGCCAGCTCGTGGGCAGGTGATCATGACGACTCACTCGCCGGTGGTTGGGGTTGAGCTGCCTGTTGAGCACCTGAGGGTTGTACGGGCAACGGAAGGCGCGACTGTGGTGCGCCCCATCCAGGGCGAGAATGTGCAGGCAGTTGTTAGATCGTCCCCCGAAGCAATCTTTGGCCGGAAAGTGCTGCTGTGCGAAGGTCCAACCGAAGTCGGACTCGTGCGAGGCCTTCGTGACCACTGGCAGCGATCTCATGATTGCCTCATCCCTGAAGCCAAAGGCGTCGTCTTCGCTGACGGTAAGGGCGGAACCAATGGTCCGCCGGCTGCGATTGCTCTCGCGCGGCTCGGCTATGATGTTCTCTTCTTTGGAGATTCGGACGAGGCTCCTGTGCCAGGATCGGATGAGATGGCGAAGGCAGGCGTACAAGTCGTGCTATGGGATGGCATGGTTTCGACGGAGCAGCGGCTCGCGAACGATCTTCCGCTGCTTGCCTTGCAGGCCATACTTGATGCCACGGCATGCACCTACGACGCCGACTGCATCCTGCAAGGCGCTAAAGCCAAGATGTGCGGAATTTGCGGCTCACGAGAGACAAACCCGGAGCGGTGCGCCGCCTGCCGACCATTGGAACCGCAACTTTCGGACTGGATGAGTCGCACCTTCATCACCGAGCAAATCGTGCGGCAAACGATTGGACTCGCCGCGAAGAAGGCGAAGATAGCCGGGCGCGAAGGCTGGTTCAAGAGAACGGACTTAGCCGAAGAGGTTGGTTCTATCATGTCGAGTCATCTCGCCACCGTGGTGGCGACTGACCTAGGCCAGAAGATCGGGCGCATCGAAACTTGGTGCTATGGAGACTGAGGTCAGAGAAGTCATCGCCGCCTCGCGGGGCTGTGTTATCGCACCAGCGGGTTGTGGCAAGACCGAACTGATAGCCAGGGCGGTTGCTGCCGGCGGCGGGCGAAAGCAGCTTGTATTGACCCACACGCACGCCGGCGTGCGTGCCTTGTTGACTAGGCTGAAGAAAGTTGGAGCGCCAAGCGGCTCATACTCAGTGGAAACGATCTGTGGCTGGGCGCTGAAGTATGCATCGGCCTTTCCGGTGTTGTCCGGGCTAGGTGACGGGCGACCGCCCGGTACGCCATACGACCTCGTCGTACAGGCAGCAGTTAACGCACTTGCCAAGAGATCGATTCGGAAGCTGGTTCAGACAAGTTATGCCGGGATCTACGTTGACGAGTATCAGGACTGTGTAATCGGTCAGCACCAGCTCGTGCTAGCACTCGCCGAGATTCTTCCGTGCAGAGTCTTCGGCGACCCTATGCAGGGCATTTTCGGGTTTCGCGACAATCCCATCGTAGATTGGGGACGCGACGTTCGGCCCAACTTCACCGAGCTGCTGCGCCTCGCAACACCGTGGCGATGGCGCAACACAGGCAGGGAGGAAATGGGGGCATGGTTGTTGGATGTGCGTGCGTGCCTAGCTACGGGGAAAGCACTGGATTTGTCGGCTCTCCCGGCAGGATGCCTATGGACCCGGAATGATATCAAAAGCCAGTTGAAGGTCTGCTTTGAATCGATGTCTCGATCCGGGACGATCGTGGCCATCCATCACATGAAGAACCAGTGCGTGTCCCTCACGCAGAGGCTTCGCGGCGGATTGACGCACATGGAAACAGTGGATTGTCAGGACTTGATGGCAGCGGCTGAACAAATCGAACGATTTCGCGGTGTAGGACTGATTAAGGTTGTGATTGGCTTCGCTGCCAAGTGCATGACCAAGGTGAGCACTGAACTGAAGCCCTTACTTGTCGCCTTCGGGAAGGGCAAGGCTCCAAGTGCTGCCTTCCGAAAGAAATACCCGCAAATCGTAGCGGCATGCGCATCTCTTCTTGAGCAACACGATTTAACTCTCATAAGAGTTGCGCTCGATGCCATTGGGCAATTGCCGGGGAGCGTTCTGTACCGCCGCGAACTCTGGCGTGAAATGGGGCGAACCCTTCATCAACATCAAGCTGTTCTTGGACAATCCCTCCGGGACACCGCGTGGTTCCTCCGTGATGCTTCGCGTCACTATGGACGAAGAATTGAATCTCGGATCGTATCGAGGACATTACTGGTGAAAGGCCTTGAATTTGACCATGCAATTGTCCTCGACGCTGACCAACTGGATGCGCAGAACCTCTACGTTGCCATGACGCGAGGCGCCTCCTCGCTCCACATAATGTCCAGCAGCAGCCAGATCAAGAAAGCTCCTCCGAAGGGCATTTAGGATGCGCGATCATCCGGGTCGCTCCCATGTCGTGATTCTCTTGCCGCAATGGCGGCATTCTCGCCGCCGCAGCAATCGACCTCCGAATGCTCGGCGTGTGTACAACACGCGAAGGTGAACACACCCGCAATGTGGGCACTCCAAACCGCGCTTGTCCATTGCTGCCGGATCCCACTTCTTTCGCTCTGCCTGCTCAACCATCGTTACCTCCTCTTCAAGTCTTCCTGCGTGTATTTCTTTCGCCGGCTGACGGGCATGGCCTCGCCGGCCGTCTTGATTCCGCACATGCTGGCCGCCGTCGCGCAGCCGACCAGGCAATCCAACCAGTGATTGTCGGGCCGCGTGGGCAGGGGCGACCATTCCCGCACGGTGCCGTAGGGCCCGGTCACTTCCACCCAGCGTTCCGACCGGGCGATGTGCTCGGCGAAGAGGCCGTGGTCGGTCTTGGCCGTGCCGTATATCCCGATGCAACCTCTGTCGGCGGGCGCCGCCGCCAGGCCGTCATGAACAAAGCTCTTCCAGAAATTCGTGTCGATCAGGACGTGCTGGAACTGGGCGGTCTTGCGGACGTTGGGCATGTACCAGTGCTCGCCGATGGTCTCGCCGGGATGGCGGGTATAGGCGGCAAATGGCCTGCGCGTGGCGCGGATGCCCACGCCCTTGGAGAGCATCATCGCCGAGCCGCCGCAGCGCCGCTTCACGTCGGCCACGATGGCGGGCTTGTAACCGCTGTCGACGAGCAGGCGGTCCAACTTCATCAACCCGCCGCCACGCGACCATTCTTTGGCCGTGTACTCGGTGATCAACTTCTCAAGGCCGGCGTGAATGGCACCGTCGACGCCGTGGCCGGGGAACATGCCGCCCAGCGTGTGCGAGGCGTCGTTCTTGGTAAAGAACGAGCGGTTCTGCTGGGGGAAGGTTCCATATTCGACCACTTGGCCGCTGAAGTCTTCGGCCCAACTGCAGATCATGTAGTAAAGCAGCGGGTCATGGACGTCCACGAACATGGTCAGCTTGGTGCAGGCGGCCGGGATCTCGCCACGCTTGTGGCCGCTGACCTTGGCCAGCACCTGATCGACCGTCAGGACATTGTCGGCCGTCTGGACCAGGGCGGGCTCATTCTGATACTCGGTGGCGAAACCTTCGGGCCCGGTCCGCAGCCGCAGGTTCACCGCGTGCTGGATGGCGGAGAGTTCGCCGGCCTTGGCGTCAAAACGATCCGGCCACCCGACGGACGCGCCGCGATCCATTGGGCTGCGATGGCCGGCGTAGAAGGCCGTGGCCGCCTCTTTGCCCCTGGTGCGCTTGATCTCGGTGTACTTGTCCCAGAGTTCCTGATCCGCCGGCCAGGCGTACACCAGCTTGGTCCGCTCGCTCTCCCATTCGGTGGACTTCTCTTTGTCCAGCAGCGTGTCGGCCAGGTCGCCCTCGTACATGACCGTGCAGGTAAGTAACGCCGAGATGCTTTCGCCGGGCCCGGCCAGTCCCATCACGTCGCCGTGCACCAAGTTCAGACGCTTGCGCGTCTGGTCAGCCGACATGGCTGAGTCGCGCGTCTGCGGATCGTCCAGGAGCACCAGCGAGGGCCGGATGATGGAGCGGTCGGGCCGGGTATGCTGCTGGCCGCGCAGGTTGGAATCCAAGCTGGTCGTGGTGATGATCGACCCGGCCGACGGGGAAACCTCCAAGCCATCCTCGCGCAGCGCCTGAGGCAGGTATTCGCCCTCGATGGAGGGGAAGACCATCTTGTCCAGGCCCCAGTGGACGTGGGTGAGCTTGCCGGCGATGTGCTGCTGCATCTGACGCTTGGAGGAGTTCTCCAGGCAGCGCAACGGGTACACCGCTTCGGGAAAGTCATCTAGGAGCAGCGGCTCTTCCAGGATGAAGGTTCGGACGGGCCGCAGCAGTTCGCGGGCGTTGTCCTGGCTGCCGGCGATCATGCAGACGAAGGGCCTGTAGCCGTAGAAGATGGCCCACAGGGCGGCGCACCTTGCCAGCGCTGTCTTGCCCGAGCCTCTGGGCATGGCGAAGGCGAACAGCCCGCCCTCACGGACGGCCTGTTCGATCTTGCCGATCACGCGCAGGTGGTCCTGTGACCATGGCCGCCAGAAGGCGCCGGGAAAGTATGTGGTGCAGAACAGCCGGAAGGATTCGCCCGCGGCCTTGCGGCGTTCATAGTCCACAATCTCGGGGATGGGGAAGATATCCTGGGCGGCCTTGGTGGCGGCGCGGTTGCGCTGGGCCTGCTTGCGCTTGGCCTCGAAGTAGTCGGCTTTCGCCGCCCGGGGCTTTTCCAATTCAGCGGCCAGCCAGCGGACGTACCGCACTAGGTGGACGTGCGTGCCGTCCCCGAACTTCAGCGCCCCGGCGTCCATCTGCCTCCGCAGCCGCCCGCGCGTCAGCACCGTGCCCAGCGGCGCAGAGTTGATGATCGTCAGCAGTTCGCTCTGGGTCAGGTTGGTCAGGTCAATCGCCATCGATGCTCCCCAGCCGCTTGTTCAACCACGCCGCGTAATGGATCAGGTTGACCGTGCCGTCGGGGGCCACCGGCGCGCCTTCATCCACGTGCCGGCGGACGGTCTCCACCGGCAGCGCTATCGCCCGGGCCAACTGCTCGACCGTCAGCGCGGCGGGATTCGCCCCCCGTCCGCCCCCAGCGGCAGGGGCAACGTCTACCGGTGGAACAATCTTCGCCAAAGCCGTGTTAACGGTCATAAGTCCGTACCCCTTCGAAGCATGTGGCATGCGAAAATACGCATGGATTCAGGAGCTTTCGCTTGGCATCCCAGCCCGATCTCGGCCCCATGTGGTCATGAACACGCGGAAGGACAAAACGATGAAAAACGCCAACGCAAAGGAGAGCAAGATGACCACCCAGGAGAGGCGGGAAGAACTGGCCTTCTACGTCAGATTGGCCAAGAAGTATTACGACGACGCCCGGGCGAAATTCCTCGCCGACATCCAGACCAACCCCATCACCGCCATCACCTGGAGTGCCGAGACGATGGTCAAGGCGCAGACCGACCACGAGGTCTGGCTGCGAATCGAAGCCGAACTGGCCGAGCACGAGCCGCGCGAGGTACTCACTGAGAACCTCAAGGAGGTCCAGTACCGCATCCGGTCCTTCTTCGGCTCCAACTCCACCGGCATGTTCTCCAACGCCGTCGAGCGGGCCCGGGCCGAGGCGTACATCCGCCAAGCCGAACAGCTCGAAGGCCTGATCAAACACTTCGAAAGTTAACGGAAAGGAGCCACCATGAAACGCAAGCCACTGACCACGCTGGAGGCCGCCGACATCGGACGCAAGATGGGCGTTCGCGGCCTGTGCATCTACCGCGACGACATCGACCGCGCCCTGTGGCAGGTCGTCACGCCCGGCCGCGTCGAGGCCCATGAGCCGATGGACGAGAAGACCTGGCGGGAATTCATCGCCGCATCCGGTTGGATCGAACGGCCGACGCTGCACGACGCCGGCAACGGCCGGAAGGTCACCGTGCCGGAGAACGACGAGGGCGAACTGTTCGACGCCATTCGCGAGCAACTCAGCCCGCACACGGTGGCCAGCATCGTTTCGCACCTCCAAGGGGCCAGAACCAACAACCAGGATGTGGACCGTCAGGTCCACTGGTTCACCCAGGAACTTTGCAAGCTCCTGGGCGGATGCGAGCAGCAAGCCCAACTCGCGGAAGAGCTGGGTCTTTAACAACGCGGTCGCCAAGGCGACCCCAATCGAAAGGAGACGCACATGAACGCGAAGCGGAAGATTGAAATCGGAATGGTGTACAGCGTGAAGGTCGCCGGCTCGTTCCTGCCGGTCCGGATCGACAAGTCGCTGGGTCACGGGCGCTACGAAGGCGTCGCCATGCCCACCGGCAAGACCGTCAAGACCTGCACGGACGCCGTCAAGGGCGACGGCGAGACGCTCGAGCAGTGGAAGGCCAAGCAGGTGCCCAAGCAGCACGACGTGCCCGCGCCGCTTCCGGCGGCGAAGGATGAGAAGCCCAAGACCAAGGAAAAGAAAGACCGCAAGCCCAGCGGGCTGGACGCCGCCGTGGCCGTCCTGGCCGAGGCCGGCAAGCCGATGAACTGCGGCGACATGGTCGCACGGATGCTGGAGACGGGCCTGTGGAAGACCAACGGCAAGACTCCGGCGGCCACGATCTACGCGGCCATCATCACGGAGATCGCCAAGAAGGGCGACAAGAGCCGCTTCCGCAAGGTCGACCGGGGCCAGTTCGAGTTGACCGAGATCGCCAAGGAGATCAAATAGGCCATGAAGAAGAACGAGATCACCATCGGCGGGAAGTATGTTTGCAAGGTCAGCGGCAAACTTGTGCCGGTGCAAATCACCTGCGCGAGTCCCTACGGCGGCTGGGACGCCGTCAATATGCAGACCAAACGGAGCATCCGCATCCGAAGCGCCGCGCGACTGCGCCGCCGAGTGGACCGCGCCGCCATTGCCGTCGGGGCGCGCGTGGCCATCAGCATCGACCAGGGCCTCCAGAAGGCCGATGGCGTCGTGCGGGACTTCTACAGCGACGACGCCGGCACATATTACCGCGTCGACGTCACCAACGGCGACCTGTGCAATGACCATCGCGCAGCCGATGGCGAGCTTTGGGTCTGTCAGTTCGAGATCAAGCCGCTGCCCGCGTAGCATCATGCCAACGCATCCTCCAGCGCCCTGGTCCCCGCGGCCGGGGCGCTCTCAGTCATGTCACTCCCCGTAGAACTACCGTGGCTGGCAAAGATGCACGCCGGGCGGTTCCACTTCCGCACGAACGACCGCCACGCCGGCGGGATGGTAAACCGCAGGTCGTCCGCCGGCCGGTAGAACATGGCAAAGGGCGTCCCGCCCATCTGGAAAACCCACTCCAGCCGCGCCTCGGCGTGATCCAGGCAATCGCCTTCATAGCCGACCAGGACGTAGCAGCCGATCTTCCGCTGCGAGAGTCCCTCGGCGGCCAGCATTTTGATGGCTCCCTCCACGTGGGGCCTGGCACCGGGCACGTCGTAGGCGGTGTAGAGAATCTGTACCCGCATTGCGCCAAGCCGCCTGGCGAACCACGGCCGGCACAGCCGGGCATCGATTCCGCCCGTGAACCGCGCCGCCCGAGGCTGTTTTTCCAGCATGTCCAGCACGGCCTCGATATGCGGACGCGGGCAAGCCAGTAGGTTGTTGTCCAGGACGTCCCAGCCGGGCTTGATGTCCAGCAGCCTCAGCTTGCCCTCGCGCTTGGGCACGAAACAGAACGGGCATCGCCGCACGCAGCCTCTACTGGTGATGGTCATGCCGGACTTGACGTACATGCCGGGCGTGAAGTCACCGGCGGGCGCGTCATACGCCGGCCCGCCCAGCAGCACCTTGTAGCCGTGGTTGCCCCACGCCCGGGCCAGGCGCTCGGCCTCGGGCTTGTCCCATGTGAACGTGCATGAAACATGCACTTCGTCCACGTTCGGCAGGAACAGCGGCGGGTCGCCCACAAAGGCCAGTTCGTCGTCCGGCGTGGCGCTGGTGCGCCTTGGGAAGACGCGGGCAATCACGCCGTCACCTCCGCAGCCTGGGCGACCTCGACCCTCTCGGCTTTCTTGCCGGTGAACTGTTCCCAGCGGTTGACGATCACGTCGCAGTAGGCCGGGTCGATCTCCATGAGGAATGCCTTGCGGCCGGTCTGCTCGCAGGCGATCAGCGTGGAACCCGAGCCGCCGAAGAGGTCCAGGACGTTTTCACCCGGC
>CAITIS010000044.1 GCA_903892515.1 uncultured Planctomycetota bacterium
CTACATTCCTCGGCCCCGCTGGGGCCGACCAGATCGAAGCCTTCTTTCTCCGGATCAAAGCCCTTTTCTTCAGATCCCTTCTTCAAACCGAAGCCCTCTTCAAATCAAAGCTCTTTCGATGTCTGAGGCTTGGGCGGGAGCAGCCCGTTCTTCTCGCCAGAAGAACAGGTCGCTCACGCCTGCGCCACTTATAGCATTGCCACTGGCGGAACGCAATTTCAGCCATTTGGCCGTTCTGTCGATACAACTCTCAGCGCGGGCACTCCGCGCCGACAGGGCAATTAACGATGAGATTGTCAAAGCCAGTATGGTCGTTGTGGATAGCAGTGGTGGTGGGTGTGTGTGCGCTGGCGGCGTCGGCAGCGCCGACGCCGCGGGAGTGCACCACCAAGGACGGCCGGTGCAAGCTGCCCGAACTCGTTTCCCAAAGTGGTCCGGCCAGCCAACCGGCGCCCGAGACGGTGTACATCGGCGTGCACGTGCTGCGGCTGACCAAGCTGGACATCACCAACAACCAATACTCGATGGATTTCTGGATCTGGTTCCGCTGGACCGACGACCAGATCAAGCCCTACGAATCCTTTGAACTGACCAACGGCAGGATCGACTGCCGCCAGGTCGAGCGGATCGACAAGATCGGCGGCGTCAACTATGCCTGCATACGCGTCGAGGCCACTCTGACCTGCTTCTGGCAGGTCGAGCGATTTCCGCTGTGCAGCCAGAATCTCACCATGGAAGTGGAAGACGACGACCTGACGGCCGAGCAGCTCGTGTACGTGATCGATAAGAACAACTGCGGCGTCGAGCCGGGCTTCCGCGCCAGCGGCTGGAAGTACAACGGCTTTACCGCCCAGGCCGCCTCCCACGTGTACGCGACCAACTACGGCGACATTCGCAACCCCACTGGCACGCAGAGCGACTACTCCCGGGCCGTCTTCTCTTACGCTTTAGTCCGGGCCGACGTGTTCCACTCCTTCAAGATCTTCTCAGGGCTGTATCTCTCGGCCCTGGTGGCCTTTACGGTCTTCTTTGTGAAACCTGACCACCGGCTGGGCCTGATCGTGGGAGCTATTTTCGCCGTGGTGGCCAGCCACACGGTCATCTCTTCGTACCTGCCCGAGGCCGGCGTGCTGACCCTGGCCGACAAGCTGCACCTGGTGACGGCGGGCATGATCCTGCTGGCCCTGTTCGAGACGGCGTACTCGCTGCACCTGCTGCATCATCAGCGGGAAAAGGCGTACAGGCGGCTCGACCGCGTGACCTTCTGCATCACGGCCCCGCTGTTCATCCTGGCCAACGTGCTGCTGCTGGCGTGGTGAGGCTGGCCGTGGAATTCGTGTCGCGGGCATCTCGCCCGCGTCTGGATTTGTAGGCTGGGCCGAAGCGATGTTGCGAGGCCCACCTTCGCGGGTGGCTGGCAGAGGTGGGCCTCGTCGCAGAAGCGCTCCTCGACCCAGCCTACGGGTCGTTGCCCATGTCCGAGTCTGGCATAGGTAGAGCCGCCAGACAGCGCGGCTCAACCTATGGCACCCTTGGCGTCCCTATGGCACCCTTGGTTGCTTTGGCCAATCGAATATCGCAAATCGAGCATTCTCATGTATAGTAATAGCCCGCAGCGGCCGTGGCTTGAGGCTTGGCAATAACGGTCTGCTCCACTGAATCAATGCCCCAAAGAGCTGACAACTTGAGCAGCCTCGCCAGCGGCGCGGCGCGCGGGCTGGCCGAGCCGGCAATCGACGAGGCCCAGCTCTTGCAGCGCTGCCGGCGCGGCGACATGACGGCCTTTGCGCAATTCATCGCCCGCTACCAGGACCGCATCTACAACGCCCTGCTGCGCCTGTGCGGCAACACCCACGATGCCGAGGAACTTTCCCAGGAGGCGTTCGTCAAAGCTTATGAGGGCCTGAGCGGCTTTCGGGCCGACAGCGGGTTCTACACGTGGGTCTTTCGCATCGCCGTCAATCTGACCCTGTCGCGGCGGCGACGCGCCCAGAAGGTAAAATTCCACTCTCTGGATGCCCCCGCCGGAGAGCAGAGCTCAGAGCATACGCTCTCGGACGCCCGACAGGCCGACCCGGCCGAGGCCGCCAGTCGTAACGATCTTCACCAGCACGTGCTAGCGGCACTGGCCGGCCTGGACGATGAATACAAGGTGGTGGTGGTGCTGCGCGACCTTGAAGGCATGGACTATCACCAGATCGGCCAGGTGCTGGCGCTGCCGCCCGGCACGGTCAAGAGCCGGCTCTTTCGAGCCCGGAGCATGTTGCAGCAGAAGCTCGGACATCTTTTGTAGGCTGAGATAATGGCGGATTCACAGGACAAACTCGACCAGCGCTTGTGGGAATACCTCGACGACGCGCTGGAGGCCAAGCCGCGGCTGGCGCTGGAGCGGGAGCTCCAGTCCAACCCGGCCCTGCGCCAGCGGCTGGAGAAGCTCTCGGTGCTGCGCGGGGCCCTGGCGGATCTGCCCAAGGCCTCGGCCCCGGCCAATTTCGCCCAGCGCGTGCTGGAGCAGGCCGAGCGGCACGGGCTGCTGGAAGATTCCGAGCATCATCAGCATGAGCGGTTCGGCTGGCTGAGCAAGCTGGCGACGGCCGCGGCCGTGGTGCTGGTGATCGGCCTAGGGGCCGTGATCTTCCACATGCTGCACCGCAGCTCGTACATGGACCGCATCGCCCAGCACGAGTCGAAGTACCGGCCCCCAATGGAATGGCCAGCTGCGACGGCCCCGGCCAGCGCGCCGGAAGTGGCCCTGGCCGAACGAACCAAGAAGCCCGAACTGGCCAAGGAACTGGCTAGGGTGGAATCGACCCTCTCAGCCGCGCCGGCCGCGCTGGCGGAGAAGGCCGCGACCAGCACCAACGCCATTGCAGATGTGGCTGTGGCGGGGGCGGCGCTGAAATCGTCGCCGGCCCAGGACGACGAGAGCGAGCCGCCCGTCCTCATCGTCACCAGCGATCCGCGCGAGACGCAGCGGGACGTCGAGCAGGTGCTGTATGCCAACGCCTTCGCCAGCGGGCACAAGCTGGCGATGAACAGTTACGTGATCGAGCAGGCCGGGAGCAGCCAGCTCATCCGCGTCCGCGGCGACTCTCAGCAGGTGCAGAACGTCGTCAGCCAGCTTGCAGGTCTGGCCCAAGCCAATCAGCAGGCCCGCGGCGGGCAATCCCGCGGCGCTGCTGCCGCGCCGGCGATGCCAGGCCCAACCGCTACGCCGACGGCCAGTAACGCCATCGAGCGGCCGATGCCGCGCGTAATGGTGCAGCAGGCTCAGACGGATGGAAGGTTGATTGTCGTGAACACCCCGCGTCGCACCGAAAAGGATATGAAGCAAACCTCCGCTCCGAGCACTGTGCCGGCGTCACAGCCGATGGCCATGGCAGCCTCAGCGCCCGTCGTCACGACCGCATCGCCAACTCCCGCGACCACCTCGCAAGCCGCCCGGCAGCTGGTAATCACGATCCAGCCGGAAGAGCAGTAATCAGTAATCAGATATTCGGTAGCAGATATCAGGAACTGCGGTCCCCGGGGAAGCAACCGTCTTTCCTGATATCTGATATCTAATATCTAATATCCAGTACCTGTCCCTCACGCCTCCGCCAGCAGCTGGGTCACGAAGGCGGCGACAGCGGCGTTTCCGCGGGCCGGGACGATGCTTTTGGCGGCGGCCAGCACGTCGGGCGGGGCGTCCTGCGGGGCGGCCGATCGGGCCACGCCCGCCAGCATCGAGATATCGTTGTGGTCATCGCCAATGGCGGCCATCGCCCCGGTGCCCAGCCGCATGGCCTGGCCCACGTACACCAGGGCCGACAGCTTCGTCGTGCCGCCCGAGAAGGCCTCCAGGATGTACACGCCATAGTTGGGGGCGTTGATGCAGTGCAATTCGATTCTGCCGGCAAAGTGCGCCTTCAATTCAGGCAGGATCTTCTGGGCCGGCTCGGGCTGTTCGATGATCGAGATGCGCAGCGCCCGCGGCGAGAGCAGGCCGTCGAGTTGTTCGACGTGGCGGATGCGCGCCTTCTGCTGGCCGAAGAAACGCTGATACAGTGGCCGCTCGGCGAACTGGCCGACCATGAAGTAGTCGAAGCCCTCTCGCCACGCGTCCACCAGGGCCATGACGGGATATCCCAGCCCGCGCAGCACGCCCGACAGCTCGTTGGCGAGGTCGTGCTCGAAGGAGCGGCTGTACAGGCTCCTGCCGGTGTGGGGATCGACCACGACCGCGCCGCCCACGCAGATCACCGGCACGTGGCTTTGCGGCAGGGCCAACTGGCGCCAGACCGGCGCGGTCTCGCCCCAGCTCCGGCCCGTGCACAGCACCACGGCCAGACCGGCGCGACAGGCCTCGTGCAGCGCCTGGGCGTCCTGTTCGGCGATCCGGCCTTGATTGACCAGCGTTCCGTCCAAATCAACCGCCAACAGGCGGCACTTCGTAGACATACGCACTCCAAATCATCAAACGTAAAAACCGATGCCCTTGGTGGGTCCAAACATGGTCACGCGAACAGCGTGACCATGCCACCCTGCGACTGCCACCCTGCGTGTAACCCGGCCACCCGCCGAATTGCACTGTCCCAATATGCTGCCTATCATATCACGCATGAGGATTCGATTGGGACACTCTCCGGACGCCGATGACGCATTCATGTTCTACGGGCTCTCGCACGGCCTGGTCGAAACGAATGGCTTTGAATTTGAGCACGTGCTGCTGGACATTCAGACGCTCAACGACAAGGCCCGGCGCGGCGAGCTGGAAATCACCGCCATCAGTGCGGCCGCGTATCCGTACGTCCGCGGCCTGTACGACTTGACGCGCTGCGGCGGCAGCTTCGGCGACAACTACGGGCCAATGGTCGTGTCAGCCCGGCCTGTTGAGCCTGTGGACCTGCGCCGGCTGACCGTCGCCATCCCCGGCCGGCTGACCAGTGCGTGCCTGGCCTTGCGACTGTTCTGCCCCGAGGTCAAGACCAAGGTGATGCCCTTTGACGCCATCCTGCCGGCGGTGGCCGCTGGCGAGGTCGAGGCCGGGCTGATCATCCACGAAGGCCAGCTGACTTACAGCCAGAGCGGGCTGCACCTGGTGATCGACCTGGGCAAATGGTGGTACGAGCAGACGCATGGCCTCAGCGGAGGCGGGAACGCACAGTCGCACGGCCTTAGCGAACCCGCGAACGCAGATTCGCGGGCGCAGGGTTCGGCCCCGTCCGATGGCGGCTTGCCGCTGCCTCTGGGCGTCAACGCGGTGCGGCGCGACCTGGGCGAAGCCACCTGCGCGACGCTGTCGAAGATTCTCTTGGAATCGATCCGCTGCTCGCTGGCCCATCGTGCAGAATCGCTGCGGCATGCGCTGAGCTACTCCCGTGGCTTAGAGAGCGAGACGGCCGACCGGTTCGTCGGCATGTACGTCAACGAGCTGACGCTGGACATGGGCCCGCGCGGCCTGGCGGGCCTGGAAGAATTCTTCGCCCGTGGCCAAAAAGCCGGACTCATCCCCCCGGCCCTGCCCGTGCGCGTGGTGTAGGGTGGGCCGAGCGCTGTTGCGAGTCCCACCATTCGCCGGGTGCCATGGTCAGCCCTGTCTTTGGGCTGGCCATGCGTTGACCAGGAACTAACATGGCGATGGCGATATGGGAATGGCTTACACATGGCCAGACCTGGACAACGGCCTGGCCATGGCACCCGGCCACGTAAGAACATCACACATCGCACGGCCGCGCCGGGTGTGGCGGGGACGGTCAGAAGAAAAAAATGAACACTGGCCGGAAGATTCGCAATGGCCGCGCCGGTTTGTGCGCAGAAAAGGGCTCGTCGGGCCTTCTATAGAAGCGCCCTCGGCC
>CAITIS010000045.1 GCA_903892515.1 uncultured Planctomycetota bacterium
AGCCACGGGTGGAGCGGCAGGCGGCAGAAGCCGCCGGACGCGGAACCCGTGGAACGAGGCTCTTTTGCCTTCGCCCCGGAGGGGCGAAGGAGCCTCGCCGGCCTGGTCGAAACCGCGGCCTTCCTCCGCCCCTGCCGGGGCGGGTAAAATATAGACTCTCTCCACGGGTTGCGCTGCGTCCGCCTTCGGCGGCCTGCGCTCCACCCGTGGCTACAGGCCTTTGCCCCTCCGGGGCAAGCAACTGCCAGAAGAACAGGTCGCTCAGCAAGGGACTTGCCTGTCGGCAACGATCTGTCAGCAACGATCTGTCACCAACGATCTGTCCGCAACGATCTGTCAGCAACGATCTGTCGGCAACGATCTGTCGGCAACGATCTGTCACCAGCGATCTGTCCGCAACGATCTTTACGGCCACGTGGCCAGGGTCTATATTGTTGTTCCCTTTATCCAGACTAAGGAGTCTTTCGTGGCAGCGCAGATTATTGATGGCGAAGTCGTGGGCGCGGAGATCACCAAGAAGGTGGCCGCCGAGGTCGAGCTGTTGGCCAAGGCCGGACGTCGGCCGCACTTGGTGGCAGTGCAGGTGGGCGAGAATCCCGCCAGCCGAATCTACACCAACATGCAGGCCAAGAACTGCAATGCCGTGGGCATTGAATACCAGCTTTTGAACCTGCCCGAGAGCATCAGCCAGGACGACCTGCTCATCAAGATCGCCGAACTGAACGCCTCGCGCAAGGTCACCGGCCTGATCCTGCAGATGCCGCTGCCGGCCCACCTGGACGCCCGCAAGGTCCAAGTCGCCATCAGCCCGGCCAAGGACGTCGAGGGCATGCACCCCGAGAATATGGGGCGGCTCTTTTACGGCGGCGGCCTGGTGGCGCCATGCACGCCCATGGCGGCCGTCGAGCTGCTGCGCCGCACCGTGCCTGACCTGGCCGGCAAAGAGGCCGTCGTGGTCGGCCACAGCGAGATCGTGGGCAAGCCCATTGCCGCTATTTTGCTACAGTCGCTCAATGCCTCCCCCACCGTAACGGTCTGCCACGTGGCCACCAAGGATCTGGCCTTCCACACCAAGCGGGCCGACATCCTGTTCGTGGCCACGGGCGTTTCGCAGGCCCGCTGGATGGGGTACAGCCGGCGCAAGGCCGCGGGCGAGAACGTCAAGCCGCCCAGCCTGGCACCGCTCATCAAGGCCGACATGATCAAGCCCGGCGCCGTCGTCATCGACGTGGCCATCAACCGCATCCCAGCCGAACTGGACGCCACCGGCACGCCGGTCAAGGACGCCAGCGGCAAGGTCAAGATGAAGACCGTCGGCGACGTGGACTACGAAGCCGCCCTGAACGTGGCCGGCGCCATCACGCCCGTGCCCGGCGGCGTCGGCCCGGTGACGGTTTCCATCCTGCTTTCCAACACCGTGGCCTGTGCCAAGGCGATGTAGCCGAGATTCGAATTTCGAGTTGCGAATTTCGATGTTCGACCGCGGATGCTGCATGACGTGCGGTGACTCTATCTTAAGAGGTGGGACATGAAGAGAAGCATCGCTGTGGGGCTGCTGCTGGCGGCGACGATGGCTGGAATCGCACAGATTGCGGACAAGGCCGGCTCGTCGTCAACGCTGCCGGCTTCCGCACCGACCACCACTCGCGCGGCCGAGTCGGAGAAGGTGCGAGACATCCGCCAGTTGCTGGAACTGATGCACGAACGGGAGCAAATCCAAATACAACTGGATTCGCAACTGGAGTCTCTTCGCCAAAGGCTGCCCAACATCCCGGAAGAGTCGTGGAGAGAACTGGCCAAGGAACTCCCGGCTGACGAGCTGCTCGACATGTTTGTGCCGCTGTTTGAGAAACATCTGTCAGAGGAAGACGTGAAGGCCGCCATCGAATTCGCGATATCCCCGGCAGGCAAGCGACTTAACGCAGCCATGCCTCAGATCGTAGAAGATTACACCCGAACGCGGCAGAAGTCGTTTGAGCGGTATTCACTAAAGCTGGCTGAGATCCGGAAGCGCGCCGCGTCTCAGCCCGCAGCCGAGTGATTGGAACCTAGCCGCTGATGGGCGGATCGGTCTGCGGCTGCCGCCGAGTTTCGCATGCTTCTGCAACAACGCAGAAGCATGGCACCCAACGGTACTCGATCTAGCCCGCGTCAGAAGCATCGCCTAAGATGAGGCGTGTTGAGGACTAACAACCGCCCGTACTTGAAAGGAAGACACCCATGCGTCGCGCACTGATTCTGGTCGTGAGTTGTGGCATCGCTGTTGTGGTTTGGGCCCAGTCCGCCGTCAAGACTTCCGATATCGGCGCGGTTGCCTCGGCTCCGGCGGCATCGGCCCCGGCGGCCATAGATGAGGCCAAGGTCAAGGACATTCGAATCCTGCTGGAACTGACGGGCACCCGCCAGATGGCCCAGGAGCTGATCGACCGCACGCTGGCGCAGATGAAACGAACTCTTCCCAACGTGCCCAGCGAGTTCTGGGTGGGCATCGCCCAGGTGCTGAACCCCCAGGATCTGCTGGACATGATGGTGCCGATCTATGACCGGCACTTCAGCCACGAAGACGTTAAGGGCCTGATCGCGTTTTACAATTCGCCGGTGGGCAAGCGTCTCCAGGCGGCCCAGCCGGCCATCCTGCGCGAGACGCACGAGGTTGACCAGGCGTGGAGCCAGGGCGTCGTCTCGACCATCCTGCACCGGGCCGACCAGTTCCGGCAGTACCAGCTCGCCACCCAGCCGGCGTCGCAGCCGACCACGGAGCCAGCCTCAGAAACCTCGTGCAAATAAGGATCGCTCGCAGGTTCGATGACAAAACGATACTCAATCGAGTATGTGCCCGAAGCGATAGAGCACCTCAAGCGACTGGCGGCGCGCGACCGGGCGTACGTGGTCAACGAGGTGGAAGGCCAACTTAGCTTTCAGCCGACGGAGCTAACCAAGCACCGCAAGCTATTGCGAAAGAACCCGCTCTACCCCTGGCAACTTAGTGCCGGCGACTTTCGAATATATTATGATGTCATGGATGCCCCCAAGCGATTGGTGATGATTCTGGCGGTGGGCATCAAGCGCGGCAACCGCTTGTGCATCGGCGGTGAGGTGATCAAGCTATGAAGTCCATGGCCGACCCCGGGAATGCGAAGTTCGTCGACATTGCCGGCAAACTCAAGAAGGGAAAGCCGGCCTTGCTTGCACATGACGGCAAGGTCTATCGCCTGGCCCTGCTGGACGAATCTGACCTCGAAGAACTTGCGCTGTGCAAGAGCAGGAAATTCCGAAGCATCATTGAGCAATCGAGAGCCTTCGCACGGGCTGGAAAAGGTATTCCGGCCGAGGAAGTGCGAAGAAAACTCGGTATCAAGTGAACCAACCGCGGACACTACAGCAAGGATGCATAATGGCAAAGACAAAGATCGGCATCATCGGGTGTGGCAACATCAGCGGCATTTACCTCAAGAACTGTCAGACGGTTTTTGAAGACATCACGATTGCGGCCGTGGCGGACATGCTGCCCGAGCGGGCCAAGGCCAAGGCTGAGGAATTCAAGATTCCCAAGGCCTGTTCCGTGGCCGAGCTGCTGGCCGACCCGGAGATCAAGATCGTCGTGAACCTGACGATTCCCAAGGCCCACGGCGAGGTGGCCTTGGCGGCGCTGCAGGCCGGCAAGAGCGTGCACAATGAAAAGCCGCTGGCCCTGACGCGCGAGGACGGCAAGAAGCTGCTGGACCTGGCCAAGGCCAAGAACCTGCGCGTGGGCTGTGCGCCGGACACCTTCATGGGCGGAGGCATCCAGACCTGCCGCAAGCTCATCGACGACGGTTGGATCGGCCAGCCGGTGGCGGCGACGGCCTTCATGACCTGCCATGGCCACGAGAGCTGGCATCCCGATCCCGAGTTCTATTACAAGGTCGGCGGCGGCCCGATGTTCGACATGGGGCCGTACTACCTGACGGCGCTGGTGGCCTTGATGGGCCCGGCCCGGCGCGTGACCGGCTCGGTCCGCACCACCTTTGCGACGCGCACCATCACCTCCCAGCCCAAGTACGGCACGGTCATCAACGTGGATGTGCCCACGCACGTGGCCGGCGTGATCGACTTCGCTAATGGCGCCGTCGCCACGGTCATCACCAGCTTCGACGTATGGGCGGCCAAGCTGCCGTGCATCGAGATCTACGGCACGACCGGCAGCCTGTCGGTGCCCGACCCCAACGGCTTCGGCGGCCCGGTAATGGTGCGCCGCGCCGGGGCCAAGGATTGGTCGGAAGTGCCGCTGACGCATGCCCACGCCGACAACTGCCGCGGCATCGCGGTGGCCGACATGGCCAAGGCCATCGCCGCCAACCGCCCGCACCGCGCCAACGGCGAGCTGGCGTATCACGTGCTGGACATGATGCACGCCGTCCACGACGCCAGCAAGGCCAACCAGCACGTCATGCTGCAAAGCACCTGCCAGCAGCCCGCCCCGCTGCCGATGGACCTGCGAAACGGGCAGATGGATTAACGGCAGGGCAGAGGGCGTAGGGCGTAGGGCATAGGGACAAGCCAGAGCGATGGATCGTCCGGCCGGAAGCCTGAGAACAAGAAACTGAGCAGCAGAATGAAGCGAGCGGAACAAAAGCGCGGCGAGTCTCCCGACTCGCCGCGTTGTTTTGCGCCCAAACAAAGGCAGGGTTCCCTGCCAGGAGAGCCGAGCTTCCCCGTCCGCAGAACCTTTCGCAACGGCGCGAAAGAACCTGCGGACCCTACCGTCTTGGCAGGTTCCGGCGCCGAATCACAGCCGAGGGCGGCTGTGCCACGCGCCCTGCCACCTGCCGCCCACGCCCTACGACCTACGACCTCAGGCCTCGTCCGCTTAACGCCCCGAGTTCACGTACCACGGCTTCTTGGGTTGGACTTCACCGGAGACCTTGCGGCAGTACTCGCGGTAGTTGCGTTCAAAGGGTCGCATGTTGCGGTCGATGTAGCGTTCAAATGCCGGCAGGGCGATCACGTGCACCAGGCTGCGCGTGGCGTCGGCTTGCGAGGACAGGCCCAGCGCGGTGTGCAGCTCGTCCTGGGAAGCCAGCCGCAGCATCGTCTCGAAGCCGGCGCGGTACCGCGGCTCGGACTGGATATACAGCGCCAGCGCCCAGAGTTGAGAGTAGTACGCATTCGACTGCTCGCCCAAAAAGTCGCCCGCGTCGCCGCCCAGCAGTTTCTCCAGCGGAATCCAGGCGCTGCTGCCGAAAAGCCGGTGCAGGTCGTTCGAGCGGATCGGGTTATCCGTCGGTTTGAAGACCGAGCGGCCCTTGACCATCCGGCAGCTTTCAAAGAGCGTGCACACGCCCTCTTCCGCCCAGGCCGGCAAGGCGTCCTTCATGCGATGGTGCAGGAACTGGTGCATGCCCTCGTGGGCGGCGATGCCGAACGTGGCGTCAGACTTCAGATCCCACAGCACGCAGATGCCGTTGTAGGAGTAGCCGCCGTTCTGGATCTTCAGGTACGTCGGTGCCGCCGGGCCGGTGATCTGCTCGGTCATGGCCGCCCATTGCTGGCGATTGGCCAGGACATATATGCTCATGGGCTTGGCGTCGCGCTCGGGCGGCAGGCCGCTCAGCCGGCAGTAGTGCGCGTATGTGCTTTCCATGAATTCCGGCAGGCGGGTTATGAGGTCGCGCTCGCCGCTGGTGGTGTAGATGGCATAGTGCGGCGTGGACAGCTTCTGCCCCTCGACGTCGCCGAATTGCCAGCGCTCGCTGGTGGCCGCGCTGGTGAGAACGGCGCGATCGGGACCGGGAGGCCTGGCCCCAAACTCGCAGCCGACCAACAGGCCCGACGACGCCATCAGAGCCAGGCCTAAGATAGTCTTGTACCAACGCTCGATTATGTTTGTGCTGTTGCGGTTCATGGTAGCGCTTTACGATACCGGCCGCCGGGGTAGCAACGAAGTGAAATCCAGTCGCAGGAGAATAGACATGAAAGCACGACTCGCCCTCTACGCCAGCTTGACACTGCTGCTGCTCTCTACCGTGGCCCCGGCGGCGCTGCCGCTGGCCGACAAACTGCCCGAAGGGGCGATGGTCTACATCGGCTGGGCGGGCAGGAACGCCAGCTTCGACGGCGCGTACATCGGCCAGTTCATCCAGGAGCCCGAGGCCAAGGAGTTCTTCGCCGCCCTGCAAGCCCGCTGCGTGGCCATGGCCGCCGATCCGCAGCACTCGGCCCTGATTCAGCAAGCCTGGGCCCTGCACAACATTGGCTGGAAGCACGCGATGGGCCTGGCCATTCTCGACGTGAATCTGCCAAGCCCAGACGCTGCCGCGAAGCCGGCGGGCATGCCCCCGGCCATCACCGGAGCGATGCTGGTCGATCTGGGCGATGACCGCGGCGCGTTCGACGCCCAGCTCCAAGCCACGATCGCCCTGGTCAAAGAACGGCTGCCCGTGACGGCCAAGTCCGCCGGCACGATCGCCTACCAGAGCTTCACCTGTCCCGGCGGCGCGGTCTCCTTCGGATACGTGGGCAACATCTTCTTCCTGACCCTGGGCGAAGACACGCCCCAGCAGATCATCGCCCTGATCGGCGGCAAGGGGAAGAGCCTGGACAAGGATCCGGCGTTCATTGAAGCGATGAAGGAAGTCGCCGGCGAGCACTGCCAGGTGGCCGTGTATAAGAATGTCAGCAAAGCTTACGGCGTAATTGACCGCTGGATGCCGACCTCGCAGCCGGCACCCAGTTCGGCCCCGGCCGTCAGCGAGCTGCACGCCAAACTCAACACGCTGGGCATGGGCAACATCTCCACCTTCGCCGGCGCAGCCAACCTGGAAGATCGCCAGGTGCACGTAAAGATGCGGCTGGTGAGCCCCGCCCCGCACCAGGGCGTGCTCATGCTGCTGGCCGGAGCGCCGCTGGAAGATAAGAATCTCGCCGCCATTCCCGCCGACGCCGATTTTGCCCTGGCCTCGCACCTGGACCCGGTGAAGGTGCTTTCGGAAGTTCGCCGCATCGCCATGGAGTTGGAGCCCCGCTATGCCATCGGCGGGGCGGCGGCGCTGGGCGCCATCGGCGCGGCCATGGGCATCGACATCGAACAGGACCTACTGGCCACGATGGGCGATGAGTGGACGCTCATCGGCGCCGAGTCGCTGGGCGGGTTCCCCACCGGCATAATGCTGACGATGGAGCTCAAGGACGCCGCCAAGTTCGCCCAGACGCAGGCCAAGATCGAGAACTACCTCTCAAGCCGACTGGGTAAAGACCGCTACGAATTGCGGAAGATGCAATTCACCAAGGACATCGACATCCATTATGTGATGTGCATCGGCAAGCCCATTGCCCCGGCCTGGGCGGTGGCCAATGGCCGGGTGTACGTCGCCCTCTGGCCGCAGGTGCTGATGGCGGCGCTGGACGCCAATCAGGTCAAGCCGCTGACGGGCAACGGGGAATTCCAGGCCTTGCGGCACAAGGTCCTCGACAAGCCCTCCACGCTGCTGTACCTCAACGAGCCGGCGCTGCTCAAGCGGACGTATGCGGCCCTGCTGATGTATGGCACGCAGGTAACGCAGTCGCCGCGCCTGGCCAGGCTCACCGCCAGCCAGCCCGCCGGCGGTGAGCGGCTGGCGGTTGAACCGGCCGGTCAGTTCCTGCCCGAGATGATTCCTGCCCTGCCCAAGTTGGAGAAGTACTTCACGCCCGAGATCACGACGCTGTCGTCGGATCCGCGCGGCATCACCTTCGAGGCGTACGGCTCGCTGCCGCTGCCGGCGCTGCTGGTGTCGGCTTCCCCGCTGCTGCCGCTGACGCCCATGTACCATCATGCCGTTGCCCAGCATATGCAGGTGCGCATGCACGCCACGTCACGACCAGCCCGGCCAATGCCGCCCGCCACCGCCCCGGCGCCCAAGCCGGCGGCAGAGCAGGCTACACCAACAGGAGCCGGGCAAGAGTAGTATCGAAGAGGTCGAGCTTGGTATGCGCCGAACATGGGTGCCATAGGTTGGCCATGTCTGGGTGCCATAGGTTGAGCCGCGCTGTCTTGCGGCTCTACCTATGTGAACGTCGCAATCAGATATCAGATACTGGATATCAGGAAGAAGGCCCGATCCGCCGGGTGCCATGGTCAGGCTGTCGTTTTAGCCTGGCCATGCATGGACGCTACCACATGGCCAGCCCTGAACGGCGGGCTGACCATGGCACCCTCGCTATGTCTGGGTGCCATAGGTTGAGCGGCACTGTTGCGGCTCTACCTATGTGAACGTCGCAATCAGATATCAGATACTGGATATCAGGAAGAAACCCCGATCAGCCGGGTGCCATAGGTTGAGCCACGCTTTCTTGCGGCTCTACCTATGTGAACGTCGCAATCAGATATCAGATACTGGATATCAGAAAGAACCCCCGAGCAGCCGATTCGCCGCCTCGTCTTCTCCTAATATCTATTATCTAATATCGAGTATCTATTATTCATTATCTGGCCGGATGTGAGAACAAAGCCCTACTGCTGCGCCTGCACGGGGCCGTTCTTGATGATGCGGATTTCGTTGCCGCGGGCGTTGAAGAGCACCTGGTCCATGTACGCCCGCATCAGCATGAGGCCGCGGCCGCCGGGCTTTTCGAGGTTCTCATCGGCCGTCGGGTCGGGCACGTTCTGCGGATTAAAGCCCGCCCCCTCGTCGGCGATGGTGATGTCGGTCTTGTCCGTGCCCACGTAGGCCGAGATGCTGATCTTCTTGAGCGGGTCGCAACCGTTGCCGTGCTTGATGGCGTTAACGATGGCTTCTTCCAGGGCCAGGCGAATGGCAAAACACACGTCCTGGTCATACCCCTGCACGCGGACGTGATGGAGAATGTCCTCGGCCAGCTCGCGGCCGGTCTTCAGATCCGTCGGGATGGTCCACTGCTGATACATGAGGGGCCGCACGAATTACCGGCCTTTCAAAACATCCTTGATCGCGTCCTCGCGCGAATGCGAAATTCCGAACACTTCGCTCAGCCTTGTGATCTTGAAGACCTCGAAAATCGTCGGGGTGATGTTGCACAGCCGCAGGCCGCCCTTTTTCTCCCGCACGCGCTTGTGCAGGCTGATGAGCATCGACAGGGCGCTGCTGGACATGTGGGCGACGTTGACGAAATCCAGCACCATGCGCGGGAACTTGTCCTGCTCGACGAGCTTGGTGAGTTCGTCCGTCAGCGGCCCGATACAGGATTCGTCGAGGATCTTCTTATCCATCAACTCGATCAGCGTAATGTCCTGCATCTTCTGGACGATCAGGTGATTCTGTTCGGGCATCCGAAACTCCTAGTGCCAAGGTCGCTCAAAGTCGCTACAGGATCATACGGGCCGCAGCGCCGGTGAGTCAACGCCCAGGGCCTACAACAACCACTGTAGCAGGTTGATCAGCAGGCTGACGGCCAGCAGCGCCGCCAGCAGGTACACGATGGCCGAGGCCGCGCTGGTGGGCGTTTCGGTCGGCAGCGTGGGCAGTTCGACCGGCTCGGCCGACGTATCGGCCTTGGTCAGGGCGTACAGATCCTTATAGCCGATCGTCTTTCTCACCTGCGGCGGCGGTTCGCCGCGGGCCAGGGCTTCCAAGTCCGTCAGCAGGTCTTCGGTCGAGGCGTAGCGATCCTGAGGCCGCTTGGCCATCATGGCTTCGACCACCTCGCCCAGCCCCACCGACAAGGCCGCATTGATGTGATCGGGTGGAACGAGCGGTTCCTTGAGGTGCTTGTGCATGACGGCCGCCGGCGTGGGGCCTTCAAAGGGAACCTGACCCGTCACGAGGTGGTACAGCGTCGCGCCCAGGCTGTAAATATCGGCCCGGAAATCCACGTTCAGTTCGCCGCGAATCTGCTCAGGCGAAATGTAGTACGGCGTGCCGAAGGCCCGTCCCGCCTCGGCCTGGGCGGCCTGCTCGTCGGCGGCCAGCCGCGCCAAACCCATGTCGGCCAGCTTCACCGTGCCGTCGCGGGTCATCATGATGTTCTTGGGTTTGACGTCGCGGTGAATCAGCCCGCGGGCATGGGCATGTTGCAGCGCCCGCGCCACCTGCAGGATGACCCGCAGCGCTTCCTGTTCGGAGAAGACCTTGCCCTTGGCCAGCTCTTCGTACAGCGAATAGCCCTCGACGTACTCCATGACAAAGTAGTGAAAGCCGCCGGCCTCGCCGACGTCGATGGCTTGGACGATGTTGGGGTGGTTGAGCTTGGCGGCGGCCTGGGCTTCGCGATAGAAGCGGTCGACGTACTCCGGATCGCTGCTGTACCGCGGCGGCAGCACCTTGATGGCCACCATGCGATTGACGCTCAACTGCCGCGCCTTGTACACCGTGGCCATCGCCCCGCTGCCCAAACGGCTGATGAGTTGATAGCCGGGAATCGCCTGCTTGGGCCGGGCCTCTTCGACCTCCTTGGCCAGGCGATAGAATTGCCGTTCGGTGATGACGCCCTTGTCGATGAGCACGCCGGCCAGTGACTTCTGCTGGCTCTCTAAGTCCAGGCGCTTCTTGGCCTCGATGCACTCGGCGATTTCCTGGGCGGTGGCGAGATTCTTCTCGACCATCACCTTGCCGAGTTCAGAGTCCGAGAATTCCATCAACCTGGAACGATGTTCATGCACTGAAGCGACCTCAAAACTGCGACATGATGCCCGATCGGCCCGCGCACAGCGCGTAGCCACTTGGCATCTCCATACCGAGTACGTTACGTGATGTCAAGTTTACGGAACATCTCCTAATACGACGACGGCGGCGGATAAGTTGCGTTGTGTGTCCCTTGTAGAGCGTACACTCCGGCCGGGGCCAATTGCTCGGGCCATTGCCCGGCGTTACAAAGCCACTTGCGTACATCCCAGCATAGGTGACATTTGCCCGCATATCCCTTTTCTTTGGCCACGTAGCCGACTTTGGCCGCCAGCAGCGCCAGCGCCCAGGGCCCCGACTCAGCCAGCGTGCCCACGATCGGCATCTCCCGCCAATTCTCGCGCAGGTTTTGCCACGCCCGCGCGACATCGCCGACCTGCTCGACGTGGCCTAGCGCGATGCCGGCACACGTCCCGGGACACAGCAGCCCGAAGGCGTCCACGTGCGCGTGCCGCGAACGCAGCAGCGACTCCCCGCAGGGTTGATCGGCAAACGCCGAGGCGCTCTGGAGCCCAAGCCGCCCAGCCAGTTCATTTGCCGCCCTGCCATTGAGCCGCTCGCGCCGCCGCGAAAGGTACTCGTCGATCACGGCCAAGCGGGCGGATTCCTCCAGGCCGATCAGGTCTGAGCCATGCTCCTGCCAGTCGCGCCAGCGGACGCGGACGCGCTCAGCTCCGAGCATCTCGCCCGCGATGGCCGAGAGGCGACGAACGTTGGCAATGGGAATGAATTCCTGGTGAAACGGGTCGCACGAAATGTTCAGCCGCCCCATGCCGGCCTGATCGAGCGCGGCCAGGCGCTCGCGAATAATGCCCTCGTCGGTGGCCCAGAAGGCGTTGGTCTCGACCGCCTGCAATGGCCCAAGCTTCGCTTCTAGGGCCCGCCGGGCCAGTTCGATGAGCGTCTCGAAGCACAGAAACGGCTCGCCGCCGCCGATGTGGATGCGGCAGCCGTGCGGGCTGGCGGCGTGCAGGCCTTGCCAGATCGTCAGGGCCTGCTCGACGCTCATCTGGCCGGTGGATTCCGGGCCGCTGTTGACGTAGCAGCAGCGACAGCGGGCGTTGCAGCGATACGTCAGCATCAGCCCGGCGAAGGACCAATGCTTCACGGCCAGCGGCTGGGATCGGTCGGGGCGGCTCACGCTGTGATTATATCACAGATTACGGCCGCCAAACCCGCTCGGGCGTGCCATCGTCGCCATTGGCCTGACGGGCCAGGGCAAAAAGCAGGTCCGAGAGGCGATTGAGATATCGCAGGATCAGCTCGGACGCGTCCGCAGGTTTGCCTGTAGGGTCCGCAGGTTCCTTCGCGTACGTCGCGAAGGGTTCTGCGGACGGGCAAGCTGACCCGGTGGGAACGTCCGCAGAACCTTCCGCCTGCGCTGCTGCTGCGGCGGAAGAACCTGCAGACCCTACTTGTCTGGCGGACCCCACCACAACCGCACCCCGTGCGGCCAACTCGTGCAGCGCCGCCACCACCGCCCGCTCGGCCCGGCGGCAAACCGTCCGCGTCACGTGCAGCCGGGCGGCCAGTTCCGACCCGCCAGGCAGGATGAAGTGCGTCAGCGGCCCCAAGCCGGCAAAGATGCGGTCGATGGTGCGTTCCAGTTCGGCCACTTCGGTCAACTCGATGCGAACCGGCGCTTCGCCGCCCCCGGCCAAGCTGGCCAGGCTGGCACCGATGCGGAACAAGTCGGCCTGCACGGGCGCCAGCGCCGCGCGAACCAGATCGTTCCGGCCCGCTACGCACGCGGCCAGGCACCAGCCGACGTGGGCGTTGAAGCCGTCCAGTTCGCCCAAGGCCACGATGCGCGGATCATCTTTGGGCAGGCGCAGCGGCTCGGCGCCCTTGCGGGGAAGTTGCGTGAAGCCGCCGTCGCCTGCTCGCGTGTAGATTGGCATTATTGGCCGTGAATTCGTGGACCCGTCGATTCGTGAACTCGAAATCCTGCTGGCGGCTCGTGCATCCGTCGCCCGCGGAGTATTATAGGGATGGCATCGGGCTTTGCCACAGCCTGCCGGTCGCGGCAAAACGTCTGTGGCCTTGATCTCGGCCATGATATTAGAGGTGAGTGACCTTTGTTTCTGGCGAGGCAAGCTTTGCCGTAGGCATGGGTGAAAGCCGTGTAACAGGCCCCCGCTTCAGCGGGGGTGTAGCGAGACCGTAACTGTGTTTGCAGCCCGTTTCAACGGGCTTACCTGGACCGGCTTTAGCCACGGTGCCTGAAGGCACGACTTCAGGCCCGCTGAAGCGGGCTGAGGGATATCGATGCACTGCCATATACCCCCGCTGAAGCGGGGGCCTGTTACACGACAAAACGGCCTTGTCAGAAAAACAGGTCGCTCACCGTCAGAGCGGGTCGAGGCCCGGCGGACGAATTCACGCAACCGATTCACGAGTCCACAATGAGCGATCGCATTGACACAATCCGCAAGCTGCTGGTTTCTCAGCCTCAGGACATGTTCCTGAACTATTCGCTGGCGATGGAACTGGTCTCAGCCGATCGGCTGGAAGAGGCCATTGCCCAGTTTGGCCGCTGCCTGGAGATCGATGCCAGTTATCTGCCCGCCTATACCGAGGGCGGCAAGGCGCTGCGTTCGGCCGGGCGGCTCGACGAGGCCCGGCAGATGTTTCGCACCGGCGCCGACCTAGCTGCCGGCCAGCAAGGCCAGTCGCACACGCGCGACTACCTGCTGGCGCAGTTGGAGTCGCTGGGGTAAGTGTCGCGGGCGTCTGGCCCGAGCCCTGTCTAAACCCCATGTCCGCCGCGCGGGCGAGACGCCCGCGACACGAATTCTGTAGGCTCCGGTCGAGCGATGGTTCGCGATGCCCACCTTAGCTTGCAGCACGGGAGGTGGGCCTCGGAAATGATTCCTCGACCCAGCCTGCTTCCTCGGGTGCCACGGCTGCGGAATTTTCGGCCGTGAGCGGCACACCTGCACACACCGCAGGTGTGGCACCCATCCAGCGGCCTGCTGAGCCAGCCACCCTCACCCTGCGAACGTATTAAAGCAAGTGATCCGTGCGCGTATTCAGTACGGTGGTTGTTCGAGGAAATTACGCAAAGCAGCGCCGGCTCGGGCCGCGCGCATAAGACACTTAGCCTCAGCAGTTTGCATTCGCAACAAACCCGCACGAAAACCGCTTTTTTGTGGTGGATTGGCCCCCATTTAGTGACAATGGTCCGATTACGTTACGTTGGCAATCCCCCGGCTAAGGCCGGTTCTTCAAAATGCAGCTATGCAGCTTCGGAAGGGAAAGGTTTGGGCCATGGACAAGGCCGAGAATTCAGCGGCGGTTAAGGTTTACGACGAGAGCAATATCAAGGTCCTCGAGGGCCTAGAGGCGGTCCGCAAACGCCCGGGCATGTACATCGGCGACACGACCACCCGCGGCCTGCACCACTTGGTGTGGGAACTGGTGGACAACGCCATCGACGAAGCCATGGCCGGCCGGTGCGAGAACATCGTCGTCAAGATCAACGCCGACGGCTCCTGCTCCGTCAGCGACGATGGCAGCGGCATTCCCGTCGGGCCGCATCCGGCGTTGAAGATTTCCACGCTGGAAGTGGTGCTGTGCAAGCTGCACGCCGGCGGCAAGTTCGACCACGACAGTTACAAGGTGTCCGGCGGCCTGCACGGCGTGGGCGCCTCGGTGGTCAACGCCCTGAGCGAGTGGCTCGAGGCCGAGGTTTGCCGCGACGGCATCGTCTGGTTCATGGAGTTCCAGCGCGGCGCCCGCAGCAGCGATCTGAAGAAGATGGGCACGCGCAAGAAGTCGGGCACCAAGATCACCTTCATGCCCGACAACCAGATCTTCCCGGACATCGGCTTGCGGCATGAAGTGCTGGCCACGCGGCTGCGGGAACTGGCGTATCTTAACGAAGGCCTGAAGATCCGCCTGATCGACGAGCGGACCAACAAGGACGACACGTACCAGTACAGCAAGGGCCTGATCGCGTTCGTGCAGCACCTCAACGAGAGCAAGAACGTACTGACCAAGCCCATCCAGCTGCAGAAGCAAGACGAGTCCAGCCGGCTGGCGATTGACATCGTCTTTCAGTACCACGACGGCTACAACGAGACCGTTTTCACCTTCGCCAACAACATCAACACGGTCGAGGGCGGCACGCACCTGTCGGGCTTCCGCTCGGCCTTGACGCGCACGCTCAACGTGTACGCCCGCAACGCCAAGCTGCTGAAGGAAAAGGACGAGCCGCCGGCGGGCGAGGACCTGCGCGAAGGCCTGACCGCCGTGGTCAGCGTGAAGGTGCCCGATCCGCAGTTCGAAGGCCAGACCAAGACCAAGCTGGGCAACAGCGAGGTGGAGTCCTTCGTCACGCAGAGCGTCAACGAAATGCTGGCCATCTGGCTGGAAGAGCACCCCGGCGACGCCAAGCGGATCGTGCAGAAGGCCATCTCCGCCCGCGAGGCCCGCGAGGCCGCCCGCAAGGCCCGCGACCTGACGCGGCGCAAGGGCGCCCTGTCCGGCGGATCGCTGCCGGGCAAGCTGGCCGACTGCCGCAGCAAGGACATTCGCTCGACCGAGTTGTTCCTGGTCGAAGGCGATTCCGCCGGTGGCCCGGCCAAGCAAGGCCGGGATTCCGCCATCCAGGCCATCCTGCCGCTGCGAGGCAAGATCCTGAATGTCGAAAAAAGCCGCTTGGACCGGATTCTGGCCTACGAAGAAATCCAGAACATGGTTTCGGCCCTGGATTGCGGCATCGGCAACGACCAGATCGACCTGAAGAAGTGCCGCTACGGCAAGATCGTCATCATGACCGACGCCGACGTGGACGGCTCGCACATCCGCACGCTGCTATTGACGTTCTTCTTCCGGTACATGAAGCCGCTGGTGGATACCGGGCGAATTTTCGTGGCCCAGCCGCCGCTGTACCTGGTGACGCGCAAGAACCTGAAATACTACGTCCTGAACGAGCGCGAAATGCGGCAGAAGCTCATCGACCTGGGCTTAGACAGCACGGTCTTTCAAATTCGCGACGTCGACGGCAAGAAGCCCAAGGTGCTCAGCGAGATCAAGAACTCGCACCTGCGCGAGCTGGTGGAGATTTTAGAGGACCTGGCCGAGCGCGTGCGGATCGTCGAGCGCCGCGGCCTGGACTTCGCCGACCTGCTGGCCCGGCGCAACTCCAAGGGCAGCCTGCCGACGCACTGGATGCTGGTGGATGGCCGGCACATCTTCTTCTACAGCGCCCAGGACTATGCCGAGATGCTCGAGCAGTTCGAGCCCGAAGTCGTCGAGGAGAACAGCGACGCCACGGCCAGCAGCGAGGTCCCCGGCGTCGATGGCAACGGCAAGAACGGCCAGAAGAACGGCAATGGCAACGGCAAGAATGGCCACAAGAACGGGAACGGCAAGAACGGCAATGCCGCCAGGACAAACCCCGACGAAGAGCCGTGCCAGCGGCTGGAGAAGAAGGCCGAACTGCACGAAGTGAAGGACATTGAAAAACTCATCGCCAAGCTGGCCACCCGTGGGTTGAACATGGAAGACTACTACCTCAAGCGTGAGGAGTCGGTCACCGGCGAGAAGGCGCCCAGCAAGTTCGTGCTGGTCAGCGACGAGCAGGAGCACGAGGTGGAGAATGTCTCCACGATCACGGCCGCCATTCGCGAGATCGGCAGCGGCGACATGGAGATCAAACGCTTCAAGGGCCTGGGCGAAATGAACGCCGACCAGCTCTGGGAAACCACCATGGACCCCAAGCGGAGGCAGTTGCTGCGCGTGCGGGCCGAAGAGGCCGAAGAGGCCGAGCGAATGTTCTCGGTGCTCATGGGCGACAACGTGGAGGTCCGCCGGGCCTTCATCGAGGCCCACGCCCTGGAAGTGAAGAATCTGGACGTTTAGCGGCAGGTGTGAGGCCGGAGGTCTGAGGCCAGAGAAGAAGACGATTGAGTGGGTGGCATGGTCACGCTGTTGTTGGCGTGACCATGTTTGGACGTTACGGTGGCGCACCTCGTGATGCTGAAACTATGCCGTGCTGGTCCGTTTTGGGAGAGCAGCCGTGGCCGGAGCCAAATCCAAGGCCGCTGCCGACCAGGTTGACCCAGAAGGCCGGCGGGTGCTGCGCAATGCCTTGATCGCCTTCATGCACCGCGAGATTACCAACAGGTCTCTGGAGAAAGTCTACGGCCAATATGCATTTCAGCGTAAGCTCGCTGACAGGTCTCTGCGTGCTATCGCGGAGTTCACGTACAATTTGTCTGATGACTTCGTAGAACACACGATCGGCCTTGGCGCACCCATGCAGGAAGATGCCGTTCGACCGCTGGATCAGGCGCAGGCCTTTCTGCAGACCGATTTGCAGATTCCGCGGGAGGCGTGTAAGTTACCTCGCAGCCTGGGCACACCGTGGCCGTTCGAGACCGTCGAACAGCGCAGCCAATATGAGCACCTGATGGGCGAGAGGGTAGCCGAGCCGGGGCCGCTGGACGTGAAGTACCAGGAATTGGCGAGGTTGAGACTACGATCCGCGATGCGGGTGATGTTCTCATGGCCGATGCTTCCGGTAGTCTTGTTGGTAGCTTTCGGCCTTGCCCTGTGGATACTGCTCGTCCTGATATGCGTGTTGGCGGGTGGTTGAGATGAAGTTGCGGCACCCCGTGAGGGGCTTTGTAACTCAGGCCTAAGGCCTCCGGCCTCTGGCCTTGTCGTTCATTTGCGATGGAGCGCAGGCAGTGAGTAATCCGATAGTACAGATACGGCGCAAGGCCGGTTGCGAAGACGTGCCGCTGCCGCGGTATATGACCGAGCACGCCGCGGGCATGGATGTATGCGCCGCCGTTGACTCCGACGTGATTCTGCCGCCCGGCCAGATCGTGGCCGTGCCGTGCGGGCTGTACATGGCGATTCCGCCGGGGTACGAGGCGCAGATCCGCCCCCGCAGCGGCTTGGCGCTGAAATACGGCATCACGCTGCCCAACACGCCCGGCACGATCGACGCCGACTACCGCGGCGAGCTGTGCGTAATCTTGATGAACCTGGGCCCGCAGCCATTCGTGATTCAGCGCGGCATGCGGATCGCCCAGATGGTGATCGCCCCGGTCAGCAAGGCCCAGCTGAGCGTCGTGGCCGAGCTGGACGACACCGCCCGTGGCCACGGCGGCTTCGGGCATACGGGACATTGAACGACGAGTTCCGAGTTGTTAGTGAAGAGTTGTGAGTGGGTGCCACGGCTGCGGCGTTTGCAGCCGTGCCTCGTACACACCTGCAAACGCCGCAGGTGTGGCGCCCGACAATCCGGGCCGGACAGGGTACTAGAAGGAACTAGGAACTAAGAACTCACAACCAGGAACTGTTTCTAGAGGCTGGACTTTTCCACCAGCCAGGGATAGTGATATCGGTATGGGCAAGGAAGCCAACAAGCAGTCGTGGACGCGTTTTCTGCGGTATTGCGTAATCCTCCTGATCACCGGGGTGACGGCCTTGGCGTGGGTCAGCGTGCTGACCTTCCATCCGGCCGATCCGCCGGCCACGGCCATGTTTCCGCCGCCGCAGGTGCATAACGCCGCGGGCATGGTCGGCTCGCACATCTCCTACAGCCTGCTGTACTGGCTGGGCGACGGCTCGTACATGCTGCTGCTGTTCCTGTCGGCGTGCATGCTGCTGATGCTGCTGGGCGGCAGGATCACCGACCTGCCCTGGCGGATCGTGGGCGTGGCGCTGATGGTCATGAGCCTGTCGGCCGCTTCGCACCTGATCCTGCCCGTCAACCGCATGGGGCTGATGGAAGGCAACATCCTGGGCATCGCGGTGGGGCAATTCCTGGTCGAGCGCTTCGCCTACAGCGGCAGTTGGCTGGTGCTGTTGGTGACGTTCTGCGTGGCCGTCATGCTGACGGCCGACAACCTGGTACTGCGCCTGCCGGGCATGGGCAAGAAGGCCTGGCTGCAAGGCGCCGCCCCGGCGCTCAAGGCCCTTGGCTCGGCCATGCCCAGCCTCAAGAGCAATATCGCCACGGCCACGCCGCGCGGCAGCATCCTGGTCCGGCCCGCGCCGGGTCGGATCAAGCCCGTCAAGCCCGAGCCGGCCCCCAAGCCCGCCAAGGCCGAAAAGCCCGCCGCTGCGACCAAGCCCGCGCAAACCGACTTTGATGGCGACGATCAGCCGCTGGTGCAGGTCAGGCCGGTTGTGGCCTTACCCAAGCCCAGCAAGGCTGAATTTGACGACGACGACGCGGACGCTGCGGCGGATGCCGAAGCCGACGCTACGGCCGAGAAGAAGCTCGACAAGGCCGGGCCGCTGTTCAAGTTCTTGGCCCCGGTCAGACCCGCCAAGCCGGCCGCTGCCCCCAAGCCGCGGGCCAGGAGCGACAAGTACAGCCTGCCGCCCTCGAGTCTGCTGGCCGAAGCCACCGGCGGCTACCAGGAAAGTCAGGAAGCCCAGGCCGAGCAGAAGCGGGCGATCCTGCAGCAGACCTTAGACAACTTCAGCGTCGAGGCCCGCGTGGTCGGCTGCATGACCGGCCCGGTCATCTCGATGTTCGAGCTGTCGCTGGCCCCGGGCGTGAAGGTCAACCAGATCGCCAGCCTGGCCCCCGACATCGCCCGCGCCCTGGCCGTGCCAGGCGTGCGCGTGGTCAGCCCGCTGCCGGGACGCGACACCGTCGGCGTGGAAGTGCCCAACCTCGATAAAGAAACGGTCCGGCTGAAAGAGCTGATGCAAGACGCCCCCGACGCCGCCGACAGCATGCAGTTGCCGCTGTACCTGGGCAAGGACGCCGAGGGCGGACCCATCGTGGCCGACCTGGCATCCATGCCGCACATGCTGCTGGCCGGCACGACCGGCTCGGGCAAGAGCGTGTGCATCAACGCCATCATCACCAGCCTGCTGCTGACGCGGACGCCCGATGAGGTCCGCTTCATCCTGGTCGATCCCAAGATGGTCGAAATGGCCGCCTACGAGAAGGTGCCTCACCTGCTGTGCCCGATCATCAACGACATGCGCAAGGCCGAGGACATCCTGGAATGGGCGGCCTCGAAGATGGACGAACGCTACGAGCTGCTCAAGGAAGCCGGCGTGCGGAACATCGTCGGGTATAACCAGCTGGCCCCCGACGAACTGTACCGCCGCCTGAAGATCGACGACGAACAGGAAAAGGCCCAGGTGCCCACGCGCCTGACCTACTACGTGATTATCATCGACGAACTGGCCGACCTGATCATGACCAGCTCCAAGGAAGTCGAAGGCCACATCATCCGCCTGGCGCAAAAGGCCCGCGCGGTCGGCATTCACCTGATCTTGGCCACGCAGCGGCCCAGCGTGAACGTCGTCACCGGCCTGATCAAAAGCAACATGCCCTGCCGCATCAGCTTCCGCGTCGCCAGTAGGCAGGAGAGCCGCATCGTGCTCGACCAGAACGGCGCCGACGTGCTGCTGGGCCAGGGCGACATGCTCCTGCTCCTGCCCGGCACCAGCCAACTGGTGCGCGCCCAAGGCACGTACGTGGACGAGAAGGAAATTCGCGCCCTGGTCGAGCACGTTCGCGGCGGGGCCGATCCGGAATATTGCCAGGAGCTGATGAAGCTCCAGAGCGGCTTTGACGCCGAAGGCGGCGAGGGCGAGCGCGACCCCATGTTCGACGAGGCCGTCGAGATCGTGCTGGCCAGCCAGCGCGGCAGCGTCTCGCTCTTGCAGCGCCGCCTGCAAGTTGGCTACAGCCGGGCCAGCCGGATCGTGGACCAGATGGCCGAAGCCGGCATCCTGGGCGACTACAAGGGCAGCCAGGCCCGCGAGTGCCTGCTGACGCTGGAAGATTGGCAGTCGCTGAAGTCCCACGTCCGGGCCGACCAGTCCGGCGCCTCCGCCAGCGACGGCACGCCCACGAGTTCGTAGTACGTAGCACAGCCGCCCTCGGCTGTGGTCGTTGAGGCCCGGCGGCAGAGACGTAGGGTCCGCAGCTCTGCTGCGGACGGGAGCAGGACCACCGGGCGAGAAACCTGAGAGCGAACACAAGGCACGGTCATTGGCCGTGCCTTCTTCTTGTGGACATACACTGGGTGAGAGAGCGTCTGTGACTTACACGGCCCGACCCCAACGCGGCTTTACGCTGATCGAGTTGCTGGTGGTGGTGGCGATCATCGCCGCGCTGGTGGCGATGCTGCTGCCCACGCTGGGCCGGGCCAAGCAGCTCACGCGCGAAACGCTGTGCCTGGCCCGCCTGGCGGTGCTGGTGCGCAGCGTGCATTGCTACGCCAACGACAACGACGGCTTTCTGCCCGTGGGTCCCGATACGCCCATGCCCCCGCCCATGCCGCCGATGCCGTATCGCACGATCGCTACCAACCAACTTTGGATCGCCGCCGAGCAGGCGCCCAATGGCTGCGGCCGGCTGAGCGACCAGGAGGTGCGGAACGAGAAGGCCTTCTTCTGCCCCGGCGACGACTCGACCGACCCGGTGGAAGAACTGCGCAAGCTCGTCGCCCACGGCCAGACCGATGCGTACGGCTCGTACCTGTACCGCCAGTTGGACCAGGACGAGGCGGCGCGGATCGAGACGCTGGGCAAGAACAGCCTGGGCGAACCAGCCCGCGTGCTGTGGCTGGACCTCAACTCCGACATGCCGTATTCGCCCGTCCGCACCAACCATCGCGGCAAGAAGGTGAACATGGCCTTCCTGGATGGCCACGCCCGCGCCACCGGCAACGAGCAGCAGCAGTTCAGCCTTCGGCCACAGGACGTGATGAACCCCTTCGCCCGGCTGGACGAGATCCTCCAGCAAGCAGACCGAATGGGGGAATGAGCGGTTGCCAAGCCCGCGCGGGCTCGCCTACGCCTGGGCCTCGATGAAGACGCGGCGGACCCAGGCGGGGGTGCGTTCGTTGAAGGCAACGATGGCCCGGCGCCGGCTGAAATAGTATGCGGCCAGTCCGCCCTGGCAGCCGGCGCTGAGCAGCGCCACCAGGCCGTAGAACCCGTACGTCACCAGCGGGGCCCAGCGGTCGATCAGCGCGTCGATGGGTTGCAGCGTGTGCTGCGGCAGGCCCTTGAGTTGTTCGCGGAACTCCGGCGAGACGGCCATGGATTTGATCTGCTCGGACGAAAAGCCAAAGGCCTGCATGGCGCAGTACACACAGATGAGCCCCAGCAAGGCCAGCTGATTGAACGCCAGCACGCGGGCGGCCGATGCGTCGGCACGGCGCAGCCGCTTCTGGCCGGCATACTCCACGCTGCCGATCACGCACAGCCCCACCGCCACCAAGGCCGTCGCCCAGGAGAACGAGAATAGCACAAAGGGCAAGGCGCACACGCCGAAGGTCAGCGTAACGATCGCCGAGGTCCGCGCGGTTCGGGCCGCCCGAATGATGACCTGCCGGAGAGCGGCGGCCTGGCGAATCAGCAGGAAATCCCGTTCCGTCAGCGGCTGATCCTTCGCCACCTGAGGTGCCGAGGCCTGGGTGAGCGCCTGCTCAAGTTCGCTTGGCAGCGGCGGCGGCGCCACGGCATGGTTGCGGCGGTCAGGAGCGGTATCGGTCACGCAAGGCCTCTGGGTTTCTGTAAGCATAGCCGTTCCTGCAAGCACGGGCGGCTGGCCTGCCGGAAGAACAGGTCGCGCCGGTGGTCCTGTGACGGTGGATATTGCTTACATCGCCATTGTACAGCCGGGGGTTTAGCAGCAGGCGCGATCGGAACTTCAAACCTTCCACGCCTTGGCGAAGGCTTCGAAGGACCGGCCGGTCGGCTCGGGCGAGGCCGGGAAGCAGCAGCGCGGCAGGGTCTGTCTGGCGAGATGGTTGGCCAGGCACTCGCAGCATTGGCCGCGACGCGGGCAGTCGGAGTTGACACAGGGACATTTGGCGGAGTTGTCGGCCTTCTTGCATTCCATGGTCGAATCCTCGCGTTGGTGGTGGTCTTGAGGTTGTCAGGCACGCAGGGCAAAAGAGGTTCGGGCCCACGCACGATGGGTCCGTCCGCGGGAGCCCTCACCCGGCCCTTCGGGCCACCCTCTCCCAGGGGGAGAGGAGTTGCTGCGCCGGGCGCGGCGCCCAGCCAACGACGGCGTCCAGCCAGCGTGGGTGCCATAGGTTGAGCCGCGATGTTGCGGCTCCACCTATGAGAACCTTCGGCATAGGCAGCCCGATCTTGGCAAGAAGGCGCCAAGACCGGTCAGCCTATGGCACCCTTGGGCACTCTTTTTCTTGCCTACGCCAACCCCGCGGCCTGGATGATCGCCGGCACGCAGTGGTCCCAGCCCAGGGTCATCAGGTGAGCGCCCTGGCAGCAGTGCTTCATCTTCTGGATCAGCTCGCCGCAGATGTCGATGGAGACCTTTTGCTTGTCGTCCTTGCTGGCTTTGACCAGCCGCTGGATGATCGACTCGGGCACGAACACGCCGGGCACGGAGCTGTTCATGTACCTGGCCATGCCCGCGTTCTTGAGCATCACGATGCCCACCAGCACCGGCACCTTGATGTGCGCGATCTTCTCCATGAACCGCTCGAAGGCCTCGGGGTCGTACACGGCCTGCGTCTGCACGAACTGCGCCCCGGCCTGGACCTTCTTCTCCAGCTTGATGATCTGGGGCTCGACCTCTTCGGTGCAGGGCGTGACGGCACAGCCCTTGAAGAAGCGCGGCACGCCGTCCAGCACGTTGGGGTTGCCCTTGGCGTCAGAACCCATGTCGCTGCCGCGTTCCAGCGTGCTCATCGCCTCCAGCAGGCCGACGGAGTCCAGGTCGTACACCGGCTTGGCGTCGGGATGGTCGCCCATGCTCACGTGGTCGCCGGTCAGGGCCAGCACGTTGCGGACGCCCAGGCAGTACGCCGACAGCAGGTCGGACTGCAAGCCCAGGCGATTGCGGTCGCGCGTGACCATCTGGTACACCGGCTCGATGCCGCGGTCGGTCAGCATGTGCGAGACCGACAGCGAGCCGGTCCGCATGACGGCCGTCTGGATGTCAGTAACGTTGACGGCGGTGACGGTGTGCTTGAGGTATTCCTCGGCCTCGTGCAGGCACTTTTCGACGTTGGTGCCCTTGGCCGGCCCGATCTCGCCGGTGAAGACGAACTTGCCGCTATCCAACTCGGCCTGGAGCTTGCTCACGGGCCCGGTGGCGGGTGTCTCGACGTGCGGCTCGGTCATTTCTGGACCTCCGTGTCCTGCATCAATTCTTCGTGGGTCAGGCGACGGACGCCCTTGCCGCGGTCTTTGCTCCACTGCCGCGCCGGCCGCATCTTGCGCAGATCCTCCAGCCGGCCGAGTTCCTTCAGCCGCTTGTAAATGAGATACCAGGCGCAGTCCATGTCCTTGCTGACTTCGCACTTGCCATGGTTGGTGCCGCCGCAGGCGCCGTTGATGAGGCTCTTGGAGCAGCGGGCGATGGGGCAAACGCCGCCCGTCCAGGCCAGCACGCAGTCGCCGCAGCCGTGGCAGAACTCCTGCCACTGCCCCGGGGCCACGTTGGCGCCGTAGAAGGTCGTGTTCAATGCCGGCAGGATGACCTTCTCGGGATATAGCGCGGTCATGTACCCCACGCCCACGCCGCAGGCGGTGGAGAGCACGACGTCGAAGTCCTTCAGGTCGTGCTTCATGTTGGCGAAGAACTCGCGGTCGCACTGGCGCGTGATGCAGTCAACGGTGATTTCCACTTTACCACCGGGGGCGGCTGTGCCACCGCGAGCGGCCTCTTCACCGCCGCTTGCGGCTTTGCACGCGACCTGGGCAGCCAGCTTCAACTGCTCGCCCAGCAACTCGGCCTGTTTTTCGCCGCCGCTACAGCACACGGCCACGCACCCGCCGCAGCCCAGCACCAGCACGCGCTTGCGGCCAGCGAGGCTCTGCACGATTTCATTCAGCGGCTTTCGTTCGGCAACTATCATTCAAAGGCTCCAGCGTGACATGGCCGTCCCGGCCATGATCCTTCATCCAACACCAACCTTGGGCGAGACGCCCATGCCACGAACAACCAGCAAGCACTACGCCAATTCAAACAGTTTGATTCTCTCACCGTTCAGGCCGGCTTCCTGGATCAGGCTCTTGGCCTGCATGACCCGGGCGCGAATGCGGCCAACCGCGTTGGGGTAGCGATCCGCCCCTTCGTGGCAGGCGATTACCAGCAGCGACGAGGCCCCGTTCACCAGGGCCGACAGCATGTCGTTCACGCTGATGCCGGCCGTGCTGGTCACGTACACTTCGTTAACTTCGGGCACTTCGGTGATGGCCTTCCACTTCTCAGCCGAGGCGTGCTGGCCGCAGATGTACGCAATCACCTGGCCGGGCTTGTCCTTCAGGATGGCGGCCGTTCGAGTGGCCAGGTCGCGGGCGGGCTTGCTGCGCGAGACGATGGCGTTGTTGGGGCACTCAGCCGCACACATGCCGCAGGCCTGGCACAAGGCCGAGTCGATCGTGGCCACGTCGGCCACCTTGGGAATGCCAAACGGGCAGACGCGCAGGCAGGTCAGGCAGCCGGCGCACTTGTCCACCAGCACCTCGGCCCCGCCGCCGCAGCCCATGCACCGCCGCGCTTCACACAGCGCCGCGGCCTCTACGTAATTGAAGTCCACCGGCTCGAAGCTGCTCTTGCGCCCGGCGGCATCGGCGGTGGCGACCTTGTTGCGCGGCACCTGGCGAACCTTCTCGCCCACGGCTGGGGCGATCTTGCCGATGAACGGCGGCAGCTCGTCGCTCAGGCGGATGGCCCTGCCGGAGAGGAACAGGTCAATGGCCTTGACGGCCCGCTGGCCCGAGGCGCACGCCTCGACGGCTGAACCTGGCGGCGTGACGATCTCGCCGCAGGCAAAGACTGCCGGGTCGCTGGTCTGGAACGTGACGGGCGAAAACTCCACCCGGCCACGGGCGTCGGCCTTGACGTTGCTGCCGCGGGCAAAGCCCAGGTCGGCCATCTGGCCGATGGCCATGACGACGCAGTCGCACTCGACGGTCGTTACGTCGCCGTCGTCGTACTGCGGGTTGAATCGCTTGTTTTCATCGAAGACGCGCGTGACTTTGCGGGCCTTGACGCCCGTTATCTTGCCGCTCTTGACAAGGATCTCGACGGGGCCGCGGCGGTTGATAAAGTCGATGCCTTCCTCGCGGGCCTCGGTGCGTTCCCATTCCCAGGCGGGCATCTCGGCCTCGGCTTCGAGGCACATCATGCGGACGCGCTTGGCTCCCAGCCGCAGGGCCGAACGCGCCGCGTCGACGGCCACGTTGCCGCCGCCGATGACCAGCACGTCCTGGCCAATGGCGCTTTTCTCGGTCAGGCTGATTTCCTGCAGGAAGTCCAGCACCGGCCGGACCAGCGGATGGTCAGCGCCCGGTAGCGGCAGCATGCGGCTCTTGGCCAGGCCCGCCGCCACCAGCACGGCCGAGAAACCTTCGGCCTTGAGCTGCTCGATGCTCTTGTCCTTGCCGATCTCGACGCCCGTGACCAGCTCGACGCCGTGGGCACAGATCCAGTCGATGTCGATCTGGATGACCTCGCGCGGCAGGCGGTATTTCGGAATGGCCGTGGCGGGAATGCCGCCGGCGAAGGGGAACTTTTCAAAAACGGTGGGACGGTAGCCCAGCTTGGCCAGGTCCAGTGCCGCGGCCATGCCGGCTGGGCCCGCGCCGATGATGGCGACCTTGGCCTTGTCCTGCTTGGCGGCCTTGCGGACGGTTGAGCCTTTGGCGCCCTGCAGCTCGGCCACGAAGCGCTTGACCTCGCGAATGGCCAGGGCGCTATCCACGTCCTCGCGCCGGCAGTTGGCCTCGCAGGGGTGGTGGCAGATTCGCCCACAGATGGCGGCGAAGGGCAGATTGTCCCGAATGGTGTCGATGGCGGCGCCGAATCGGCCGGCGGCGGCGTGCTCGATGTACGCCCGCACGTCCGCATGCACCGGGCAGTGGTAGCGGCAAGGGGCCCATTCGCGCTGCATCAAGTCAGCCGGGCTGGCTAGCTCGGCGTACTGCTTGCTCGTTAAAGAACCGTCTCGCATGAAGCTGCCTCGCTTGGGTTCGCTCCTGGGGTCGCGCCGCACGTTCCAAGACTCACCGCAGAGGGCGCAGAGAACGCAAAGGACGAAGAAGCATGTTCAAACTGCCTCCACTTGGCGATCTCCGCGATGAATCGCGCTACACAGTCACGTAGAACGTCTAGCGTAAAAAAAACGCACCGGTGGTGTCAATTGTTAAAAGCAGGCCCAAGGTCTCTGGCCCCGGATTTGAGAACCAGCCGCGATGTCTCAATCCGGATGCCTCTGGCCTTGAGCCCTGTTTTTGATACGAGCCCCGAGGGCGAACCGCCCAGGGATAAAGGACGGGTGTGAGCGGATCTTTGCCCAGAATGGGTGGCATGGTCCCAGGTGGGTGGCATGGTCACGCTGTTCGCGTGACCATGTGAGGATCCTCCACGCGGAGGACCTTCCACGCGGCGTTGCGTCTTCCTGTCTTCGTGGCACAGCCGCCCTCGGCTGTGGATGTTGCGGACATATCGATGTCCTCCTCGCGCGATTTCGCGCCCGAGGGCGGACGCACCTCTCACCGCCCATGGATAAGGGCAAGGGCGTGCGCGGATCTTCTGGCACCTGGGCCTGCTGTTGGGATAACCATGTTCAGACCCCTGTGCCGGGCCGAACATGGTCACGCGAACAGCGTGACCATGCCACCCACCGAAACTGCCATGCGACGCGCGGGCGAGACGTCCGCGGCTATGCCGCCACAGCGCAAAAACGACGACGCGGCCGGTTTATTCAACCAGACCGCGTCGTGCGTGCCATCCCTCCGATGGCATTGGATGGGCTCGGCTAGCGCCGGGCGAGGGTCACAAGTTAGTCACAACCTTGGAAGATCGAACACTCCACCGGCACGTATTGCCCGTTCTGCGGCGCCAGCGTCACGACGGCGTACTGCCGCGTCGTAGAGGTCTTGCCGCCAGAGGCTTCCCACGTGCAGGTAAGAGTGGTACGCATGGTCATGGCGTCAGGTGCAAAGGTCGTCGGGGCGATCCACGTGTTGACGGAGTTGAATTCGCCGATGCTCCAACTCTTGAGCGTCAACCCGTCGTGGCGCTGCACGCTGATATCGCGCAGCACTTCCTGGCCGAGATGTTTCTTGGCCTCGGTGTAAAACTCCTGGGCGGACGTGGACAGCCGCTTGGTGGCTTCGGCCTTGTTGGGATAGGCGTTCGCCCGCTGCCGCACGAGCTGGCAAATCTCTTCGGGATCGGCGTCTTTACCGTCGAATTTCGTGACGATGCCGTCACTGACGACGGCCACCGCATTGCGAGCCCAGGCGCCGACGGCCCAACTGGCGTTGAAGTTCCGGCCCGTGCCTTCAATGGCCTCAGGCTTGCCGAACAGGCTCACCATGTCGCTATAGGAGACGCTCTCGCCCTTTTGCAGGCGGTAGGGCTCAGCCGGGGCCAGGGCTTGGGGCAGATGCGAGCCGGCTTCGAGCATCATCTGGCGGCTGCACGGCCGGCCGTCGAGACTTTCGACCATGCCGCCGCGAACGTCGGCGACATGCTGGCTCCACTCCATTCGCACCACGCGGTCCTTTTCGGACGTAATGGCCGGGGCGCCCAACGCGGCGATAAGTTCCTTGGCCGTCACGGGCGGATCAGCGGGATTGTGCTTCTTGCTGAGGCGGACCTGGCCCTTGCGGACATCCAGGCAATCCAGCAGGGCGTTGGCCTGTTCGGAGGAGCGCTTTTGCTGGCTGAGTTCTTCGGCCAGGCGGAGCTTTTCCTGCCGGGCGGTCTCCAAGTCCTGGGCGATCTGGCTCTTCTCGCTATCAACCTGGGTGAGCTTGGCGTTGAGTTCTTCGGCCATCTTGCCGGTGGCGGCGGCCTGCTCGCGCACCTGCTGGGCGGCCTGCTGGGCCAACTCGATCTGGCGGGCCAGCGGCTCTTTGGCGGCCTGGGCGGCGGTGAGTTCCTGAGCGGCGCGGTCGGCGCGAGCCTTGTAATCGTCCAGGGCCTTCTGCTGGACTTCCTGAAGCTGCTGCGTCGAGTTGAGCTGGTCGGCCAGCTCGTCGACCTTGTTGGAAGTCTCTCTCAATTGCTGCTGAAGCTTGGCTTTGGCCTGGGCGGCCTCGTCGAGCTGGTGCTTGGTCTCGACTAAGCGCTGCTCGTTTTGCAGCGCCGCCTTGGTGGTTCGCGGCGGGCCGGCCAGCCAGCCCAGCACGCCAAATGCGGCCGCCATGGCGACCAGCACACCCACCCGGCCCCAGACGCGGTGTTTCGATCCGGGCACCGACTGCTCCTCCACAGACTCAGCCGGTGCACCGGAATATGTTGGGGTATCAGACGAAGCGACTTGGGACGGACCAACCTGCTCATGGCCCGTGGAATCGGACTCGAAGGGAACCTGCTCGTGGCCGTTGATTTCTGGCGTAGACATATTGCATTGCACCTTTCGCTGCTTGAACCGACCGCTTCGTTGCCGTCGCTTGAGCTATCGGCGCGATAAACAGGCGGGTTCAGTAAGAAAAGAAAGGGCGGAGGCGGAGGGCATAGGTCGTAGGTCATAGGGCGTAGGGGAACGCCAGCCCGGTAGGCTGGGTCGAGCGTGCCGTTCGCGAGGCCCATCTTTGCACGCGCCCACAGGTGGGCCTCGGAAAAGATTCCTCGCCCCAGCCTACCGACGCGGAGCGAGCGGCGCAGGGTCCGCAGCGTCGTAGGGTCCGCAGGTCCTTTCGCGCCGTTGCGAAAGGTTTTGCGGACGGGCCCGGCGCCATGGTCAGCCATGTCTTTGGGCAGGCGGCGCGGGATAAATGTCACACATCGCACGGCCGCGCCGGGTGTGGCGGGGACGGTCAGAAGAAAAAAATGAACACTGGCCGGAAGATTCGCAATGGCCGCGCCGGTTTGTGCGCAGAAAAGGGCTCGTCGGGCCTTCTATAGAAGCGCCCTCGGCC
>CAITIS010000046.1 GCA_903892515.1 uncultured Planctomycetota bacterium
GACGCGGGCGAGACGCCCGCGACACGAGAACTGCTTTTCGCAGCGGGGCTTTCGCCAGGCGTGATCAGAACCGCGCCTGCCGCCCCAGGGCCTCTGCCAGATGCTGCATGTACTCGGCGCGAGGGATCTCGAAAGCCCCGAAACGCTCCAGGTTCGGCGTCAGCCATTGCACGTCGCACAGCGAAAACCCCTTTGCCCGCAGATGCCCAACGAGATGAACCAGCGCCATCTTTCCCGCATCAGTTTTCGTATGGAACATGCTCTCGGCGAAGAAGGCCCCGCACAATGCCACGCCATACGCGCCGCCGACGGGACCGACACCCAGATCAACGACCGCCTTCCCGGCCGCATCCGCGGGCCAGGCTTCCACGCTGTGGGCAAAGCCCAGTTCATGCAGCCACGCGTAAGCGGCCAGGAAGTCCGCTGAAATCCACGTGCCCTCGTCGCGCCGACCACAGGCACGCATCACGCCGGCGAAGTCGCGGTCGAGCGTGCAGGCGAAACGCCCCTGCCGGATCGTCCTGGCCAGGCGGCGCGAGATGTGGAACCGCTCATCCAGCGGCAGCAGCCCGCGCGGGTCGGGCGCAAACCATAGCAGCCGCGACTCGTCCTCCGGATCGGGCATCGGAAACGCCCCGGAGGCGTACGCCGTCAGCAGCACGCGTGGTTGCAGTTCACTAGGCACAGGCATGGCTGAGCATGATAGCCGAAGAAGACCGGGAATTCGTAGACTCGTGAATTCGTGAATTCGCCGGCTCGTGATCCCTCTATCGATTCAGTCTGTAGGGTGGGCCGAGCGAAGCGAGCCCCACCAATCGCCCGATGCGGCAGACCGACCATGGCCCGCCGCTACCTGCTCTCGCGATGCACCTTCGCCAGGCTGCGCCACGTGGCCGCCACGCGGTCCATCAAGCCCAGGTTTTGCAGGGACAGGGCCAGTGACGCCCGGATTTCGTCGTTGCCCGGCGCCAGACCGGCCGCCTGCTCCATCTCGACCACGGCCTCTTCGAGCAGCTTGCGGTCGGTGTACAGCACCGCCAATCGGTAGTGCAGGTCGGCGTACTCGGGCTTGAGTTCCATCGCCCGGTTGAACGTCTCGATGGCGTCGTCGCTCTTGCCCAGTTCCTGCTGCGTGATACCCAGCCGGATCATGGCCGTCACGTACGTCGGGTTGATGCGGCAGGCGAGCTGGAATTGTTCCAGCGCCTCGCCCAGCCGGCTCTCCGCTCGCAGCAGCACGCCATAGCGATAGTGCAGATCCGCGTAGCCGGGATGCTCCTTCACCTGCCGCTCGTGCCGCGTCAACTGCACGTGCAGCAAGTCGTCGCCGTCGATTTCGGCTTCGGCCACCGGCGGCTGCTCGTGTGCGGCCAGCGATTGCTCGCACTCCTGCGCCAATGCCGACTTGAGTTGCAGCCGGGCCATTTCCTTCAGCAGCAGGTTCGAATTCGGCTCGACAGACGCCGCCAGCGTGAACGTTTGCAGTGCGTGGTCCTTCTTGCCCGAAGCCGCCTGCGCCACGCCCAGCCCCACGTACGCCAGCAGCAGCCGGTCGTTAATATCTGAGGCCTGGCAAAACGCCTCGGCCGCCTCGGCCCAGCGCCCGCGCGAAAGCTGATGCGTGCCCATGGCGACGTAACATTCCAGGTAGTTTGGATCGACCACCAGGGCCGCCTGGAAGTGCCGCAAGGCCTCTTCGTCCTGCCCCATCTTGCCGAGCACCTGGCCCAGCCGCAGGTGAATATCCGCAAACGAGCCCTGCACCTCCAAGAGTTGATACAGCCGCTCGCAGGCCTCACGAAACTCGCCGGCCTGAATGAGCGACTCCACCTCGTCGTCGGCCAGCGCCCAGTTCTGCGGGTCCATCGCGATGACGTTCTCGAAGGCCATGATGGCCTCACGGTAGCGTCCGGCCTTGTGGTACAGGTGAGCCAGGCAGGCAGTCACGTCGACATCGCCGGGATTGGCCTGGCGCAGGAATTCGTACTGCTCCAAGGCCGCGGGCATGTCACCGTTGCGCAGACAGATTGCCGCCAGCCGTTGCCGCGCCGCGACCAACTCAGGATCGTGCCCGATGGCGTCGCGATACAACTCCGCCGCTTCGTCAGCGCGGGCCAGCTTCTCCAGGCACATCCCAGTCGCGAACAGCACCGACGCATCGCCAGGCTCCATGCGAATCGCCTGGCGCAGGTGCTCGTAGGCCTGGTCAGTCTGGCCGGTCTCATCGCACGCCGCCGCCAAGGCCAATCGGCTCTGCAGGTGGTCGGGGCGCAAGCGGCAGGCCTGCTGCAACTGCTCGCGCGCCTGCTCGTACTGCGTGCCGGACAGCAGCGACAGCCCAAGCTGCCAGTGTGCATCGGCCTCGTTGGGGTGCTCGTCGGCCCGTTTCTGCAGGGTCGCGACGGACTGGGTGCGGCTCGTCCGCAGCCGCTTCTCCAGCAAGTCGCCCACGCTCGCATCCAGGCCTTTACCCAATATTTCTAAGAATGAACCCAAGTCTATACCTCTAGGCTGCCAGGCGGGCCAGTTGCTCGACCGCCTGCTCGCAATGATGATTCAGTTCCAACACACGGCGATAATGCCCGACAGCTTGCCTCGCCTGGCCTCCCCGCTGGTACAGTCCGCCCAGGTGCAAATGCACGTCCGCCCAATCGGCCCCGGAATCCACTGCCCGGTTCAGGTGCTCCATCGCTTCCTGCGACGCGCCCTGCGATTCCTCCACCAATGCCAGGTGAACCAGCGCGTCCTTGTACTGCGGATTTATCTGGATGGCTCGCCGGCCATGAATCAGCGCGCCGTCGGCGTCGTGCAGCCGCCAGAGCGTCCGGCTGGCGTGGTGGTGCAGGTCGGCGTATTGCCCATGATCGGCCAAGGCCGTCTTGAGCACGGTCGACAGCAGCCCGAAGAGTTCCTCGTCGGCCGGGCTGGGCGGCAGGGCCAGGAAGGACTCGATGAAGTCCGGTTGGGCCGCCACGTACTCGGCCAGTTGCCGCACCTGCGACGTATCGGCCTTGGCGGCCGGCAGACACAGTGTAATCGTGAACGCCTTGCCCGCCTGCCGCGATGCCTGCGCCGCCAGGCAAAGCTGATACCCCAGCAGCGTATCGTCGGGGCACAGGTTGTACGCCCGCTGAAAAGCGGCAGCCGCTTCGTGCAGGTTTCCGCAGGCGCTCTCGACCATGCCCAGATACCGCCACGCCTTATCGTTCGTCGCGTCGCACTGCGTGGCCTTGATTATGTGCTCCCGCGCGAGCCCGTACTCATCTTGCTGGGCGTACAGCAGCCCCAGGTTGCGGTGCAGGTCAGTGCTCTCGCCCAAGTGCCGCAAGGCCTCATGCAGCGTGAGAATCGCCAGCGGGAACTGCCCGGCCCGGAAATGAGCGTGAGCCAGCCGGATCTGGGCGGTTTCGCTTTGGGTTTGACTGTCAGCGACGATCTGCGCCTGGCCCAGGCTTTGCTCGACCCGGCCGGTGCGGGCGTAGACCGTGCACAAGTACTCGGCCAGGTCGGCCTTGTTGCCGAGATACGCCACGGCCTGGTGCAGTCGGCACGCGGCCTCTTCGTACTGCCCCTGACGCATCGATTCGATGCCGGCACAGCGGTGACTCATGCCGGTGTAATACCGGGCGATGCGGCCAGGCACGTCGTCGCGGCCGACCAGGTCCGACAAGGCGGCGATCGCCTCGTCGTAGCAGCCCGCGCGGTACTTGCGCATGCCTTCGGTGAAACTCTTAAGCTGGGCCATGATTCTCCTGCCCTCAAAGAACGCCTATTGCTGGCAGAAGTGTTATCGGCAGGAAACGCAGGCGGGTCAATCAACACAAAAGACTCTGTAACTCCAGCTGCGACAATGGAATAGCATCAGGATAATCGCCTCAATTCGCGGGCCCCGTGGCACAGCCGCCCTCGGCTGTGGATTTCGCCGGGCGTGCCACGCTATGCGCTCGCCCTCCTACGGCGGCGAGCCCATGGCCTTGCTCAAGTCCTCGACCAGCTGCCGCGGCGGCGTTCCACCGTGCTCGCGGCACAGTTCCAAGTCGGCCTGGGCCTCGCGGTAGCGGCGGAGCTGCATGTACGTCACGGCCCGGTTGAGGTAGACAACCGCCTTTCCGGGGTCCAGTTCTATCGCCTTGTCGAAGTCACGCAGCGCATCGCGCAGCTGGCCAAGCCGGCCGTGCACCAGGCCTCGATCGTTATACGCGCTCGCATAATCCACAAGGATGCCGTCGGGGCCCTGCCTCTGGCCAGGCAGGCGAGACATGACGCTGCCGACCAGAGTCACGAGCCCGCCGCTCCGGCTCGCCTCGCCGGGCGGGGTAACAATCCCGCCCATGAGCGTGATGATCTTGTCATGGTCGCTCAGCGCTTCGGGCAAGCGCCCGAGTTGTTCGTATGCGTTGGCCCGGTTGCCCAGGGCCTTGATGTACGTCGGGTTCAGTTCGATGGCCCGGTCGAAGTACTCCAGCCGAGAGGACACCGGCAGGCGAGGTTCCAGTGAGCCAAGGTTGTTCCATGCCACCCAGGCCCGGTCGTTCCTGGCCTTGGTGTCGCGCCACAACGTCAGCGGATCGTGGAATACTGCCGCGTGGCAGTACGTCAGCATCCCCAGCACGACCACCACCACCGCCGCCAGCGGACCCCGCCACTTCGCCCAGTCCGCCCTGCCAGCCATGGCAACCGCCACCGCTCCGACAACCAGCGCGATCACCGCCACCATGGCCGTGTACTGAAAATGGTCCGCCACCAGCGAGAAGCGGAACCAGCCAATGTCGGCCAGCCCCAGCACCGGCCCCAGCAGGATAACGAAACTTCCCAGCGCCACCAGCGGCCCGGCCCCCCACCGCTTGCGGCAGATGAACATCACCACAAACGCCGCCACCAGCAGCGTCAGCGGCACAAACGCCAGCAGGCCATTGCCGCTCACCTGCCAACGCGGGTAGATGAGATTCAGCCCCACCGGCCAGACTATCTTGCACAGATAGAACCAGACGATCCAGCCCGACGCCGCGATGCGCGACGCCAAAGCCTCCGGATGGACGGCCACGTCGCGAGCGCCGTAGCTCTGCTCGAACCACATCGTCACCAGCCCCAGCAGCAGCGCCAGCGGCAGGTACGGCAGCACGCGCAGCAGATCCTTCCAGCCAATCCGGCCATGCCGCCACCACATCAATAGCGGCAACGTCAGCGGCAGCGCCACCACGGCCGTCTTGCTCAGCAGCGCCGCCAGAAACGCCAGCAGCGACAGCGCGTACCACTGCCACTTTCCCGTGTCGTCAAAATGCAGATACGCCAGCAGGACCAGCAGCGAAAAGATCATCGGCAGGATGTTCTTCAGTTCCGAGACCCACGCCACCGTCTCGACGCCCACGGGGTGGACCGCCCAGATCAACGCGGCCACATACGCTCCGGGCGCCTTCAGCCGCCGCAGCACGCGCCACACCAGCACGGCCGACAGGGCGTGCAGCAGGATGTTCATGAGGTGAAAACTGCCCGCGTCGTTGCCCCACAGCCGCCAGCCGATCCAGAACGCCTCCGACGTGAGCGGGTAATACGTGACCTGCTGCTTGTCGTACCACACCTGCTGCCAGCCGTCGGAGGCCTTGATCAGCGGGTTGGCGGTCAGGTACAGGTCGTCGTCCCAGATATACTTGCCGTCCATGACCGGCACGTACACGATGCACACCGCCAGCACAATCAGCCCCACCAGCCCGGCCGTCACCCACGCCGGGTGTACCGAAGGAGTTACAGATATCGCTTGGTCGATGGGACCGTTTGGCTGGCTGGTTGAATCGCTGGTCTTCTTGGCCGATGGTTTCACGCGCTTCCTCGCGAAGGTTTTTCGCCATCGATTCTACCGTTTCAACTCGCCGGGACAATGCCGCAGTTGGATCAGCGGCTGGGAAAGGCGAGGGCATAGGGCATAGGGCGTAGGGAAGACACGCTATCTTAAACGGTCCAGATCGATCCGAATCGGAACGAACGGGAACCAAGCGGAACCAAACGGAACGAAACGGAACCAAACGGAACGATTTGGAACCATTTGGAACGTTTGGTACGCTGGAGTCACACCCGCATAACGCTGTGTGCCATGCCGTTGCGCCATTCCTCCAGCCGCCAGAGCGTCCTCGGATTTGTGAGCACACCCCATGCGCACGTTCGCGCATCGTCTTGACCGATCCGCCAGCACATCGGCGTCTCGTTGGAGTCGGAGCTATTCACTTGTCAAATCTCCCCCCGGCCGCCTGGGCCGGAAGTCCTTCTATAGAAGGGCCGATGCACCCTTTTCTGCGCGCAGGCCCGCGTCGCCCGCCGATCCACACCGGCAGGCCGTCATATCTTTGTGATGACTGGCCCCATCGCCACCTGCGCGGCCGTGCGACTCAAACAGGGCTTTCCCCGCCGGGAAATCTGGTGTATTTTCTCGGCGATAGACTGTACTCTTGCGACAGTTGCACAGTGGCGGGTTTGGGTCCGTCGCCCGGCCAGGCCGTTGACGCGGTGAAATTGGAAGGAATCACGTGAATATCTGGGTTCAGAAGAGTCGGCTGTCACTCAAGCGTGGTCGTACCGGATGGCACTGCAACGCGTACCTCGACGGCACGGACGGCGACGTCAACAAGCCGTACGCCTCCGGCGGGCGGAACTCCACCAAAAGCCCCGAGAGCATGTCCAACATCCGGCGGATTCAGCCGGGCGATTACGTCGTGCTGTACCAGGTCGACGACGACTCCATCCACGCCATCACCCAGGCCGACTCCTGCGGCATGGAGGCCGACAAGGGCTCGCGCCAGTTCAACCTGTTCTACCTCCGCCCGGCCGCCACGGCCCTGCGGCTGCAACGCCCGCTGACGCTGACGGAACTGCGCTCCACCGGCTGCGAGCCCAAGTGCTTCGCCCCCGGCACCAATGGCCGAGTCTTCACCCTGGCCATGGACGAATTCGTCGGCATCATCAAAGCCATCGCCCAGTTCATCCCCGAACAAAACGAAAAACTCTCAGCCTGGATGCGCGAACGAGCGGCGAAAAAGTAGGAAGCCCCAAAACAAAGACGCGGGCAAGCGCCGTATGGCCGCTTGCCCGCGTTTCTTTTTTACCCAGTTCTTTCGTGCGGCCGGGCTAGCAGCCCGTTGAAGAACGTAGCACGGGCGTCTCGCCCGTGGCCCAACGACGCGAAAACGGCCGAAATACCCATGGGCGAGACGCCCATGCTACAGCGGAAGACACTTCTTCAATGGGCTGCTATGCCAGGGTTCGCACGGTGAAGTGGCCGGTGTTCAGCACCGGGGCGAAGGCGCTGGTGAGGCTGTTCCACTTGTAGGTCGTATGGCCTTCTGTGACGCTGAGCGAGTTGAACTTGGTCGCCGCCACGCCGGCCAAAGCTCCGCCGCCGTCTATGTCAACATTCTTGAAGACGCCTTTGACAATCCGGCCGGCGATGATGGTTCCGTTGGCCATCGACCTCACACCCGTCAGGCCGTTGACGGTGATGCTGTTGATCTTCGCGGCCGTATCGACCAGGTAATCGGCAGCGACGGTGCTGCTCGTGATCGCCACCGCATCGGCCCGCGCCCCGGCCTCGATCCTGCCGCCGCCGTGGATGTCGCCCACGGTAACCGTGTTGATGTTGCCCGTGGCCCGAATCACGTTGCTGACGTAGCCTTTAACGGTGGCAGTGCCCAACGCGAAGAGCCTGGGGTCCGTCGCCCGCGACAGCACCATCAACCCGCCGGTCATGTTGCCCCTGACACTCAGCGTGCCCAGGGACGCAGAGGTCCATTGCGTCAAACCCAGGTTGCCGTGGCAGCTCAGCGAGGTTACTGTCGTGTTCACGTTTACGTCCCAATCGGAGGCCGAGCCGACCGTGATGTTGCCGGCATTCCCGGATGCAATGTTCCACACTCCGCTGACCGCGCCGGAGATGACGGCCGTCTTGAGATACCCGGGATGGTAGCCCGCCCCGCCCAATTCAAACTCGCCCGAGCTGGACATGGCGCCTTTGACCGTTAACGTCTCGATGCCACTGGCCCTGATCGACGCGTAGTTCATGTCAGAGTTGCTGGTTAGAAACTTGATGTAGCCCTTGGCATCCAGCTCCCAGTTGGCATCCGATGAGCCAACCGTAATCTTGCCGACATTGCCACTGACCCTGCCAAAGCTCCAAGTCCCCGTGGCCTGGCCCACCACATTGATCGTGCCGGTGTCCTCGTCGGACTGAAGCTCCGAGCCCAGGAACGCGCCGTTGACCTTCACGTTCTGCAGCACCGTAGCGTGGAGCTTGCTGCCGACCCCGAACCTGTTGGCGGTCAGGCTCGTGATGTAGCTGCTCATGACGATGGCCGCCCCGTCGCCGACGTTGTGCACGACCACCTTGGTCGCGTGCGGCCACGCGATCAGGTGCCCCGTCCCGTCAACCGTCCAGGCGCCGATCTGGGTGGTCGCGCCCAGCAGATCGTGGACCGTCACCGAGCCCAGCCAGCCGGTCATGCTGATGCCCTGGCCGGTCAGATCCACCTTGGGGGCGTTGATGGACTTCATGCCGGCGCCGTCGGTCAGGGCATCGATAAACCCGATCTTGATCAGGCCGTCGCTGGTGCGGGTCCTCGATGTCAGCGTGATAGTCAGCACGCTGGAGGCCGAACTTGTGTTTTCAAGATAGATGCTGCTGATGCCGTTGGCACCTAGTGTAGGTGCATCCATCGTGCCGGCGCCGGAGAGGGTGATTTTCGCCACGTCGCCGTCGGGATCGTGATAGATGTACGGGGCGCTGCTCAGCAACAAGCGGCCTTCCAAAGACTCCAGCGTCGGAGTGGTGCAGCCTTTTCCTGAACGCTTGACGTATTTCGCCGGCTGCATCATAAGAGCTTCCTTTCAATGGATTTAGCTACGTGGGCAGTTATCGTACGCGTTTGTGGCGAAATCACAAGAAGGAAACCGGCCCTGTTGCCGTGTGGCTGACACATGCCTTTCCGCAACAGCGCGTAAAGGCATGGCGGAGGGGGTATACTGTCCTGGAATTCCCGGCGCGTCGCCGGCCTTTGGAGTTAGCCATGCTTCAACTGGACCCGACCGAGTCGCGTGTGCTGGGCGTGCTGGTGGAGAAGGCCTTCACATCCTCCGGCTATCCCATGTCGCTCAACGCCCTCACTGACGGCTGCAATCAGAAGTCCAACCGCCACCCGCTGGTCAACTGGGATGAAGATCGCGTCCTAGCGGCCTTGGACAGCCTGCGTGCCAAGGGACTGGTTATCTTCGCCGACACCATGGGCAGCCGCGTGACCAAGTTCCGCCACAACAGCCGCGAGGTGCTGGGACTGGGCGAGCACGAGTTGGTGATCCTGACTGAGCTGCTGCTCCGCGGGCCTCAGACGGCCGGCGAGCTGCGGGCGCGGGCCCAACGCATGCAGCCGCTGGAGAACCTGGATGTCGTCCGCGCCGCCTTGACGCGGCTGATGGAGCGTCCCGAGCCGCTGGTGCAGCGGATTCCCGGTGGCCGGGCCGAACGCTTCGCGCAACTGCTCTGCCCCAAGCTGCACCCGCTGGAGGAATCTGCGGCCACGCCTGATGTGCCCGCCTCCCCCGCCGCCTCGCCCGATCGCCTGGAACGCCTGGAGCAGGAGGTCGCCGGCTTGCGCCAGATGATTCAGCGCCTTGCCGAGGCCCTGGGCGCCTCGGACATCCTCAACCCGCCGGCGGAACACCACGAGTAGCGGCCGCGCCGCACAGCCTGAAAGGCCGTGCCACCTGTAGCCAGGCTGTACTCTGCCCGTGCAATAACGTGGGTGCCACGGCTGCGGCGTTTGCAGCCGTGCGGCTTTCACACCTGCAAACACCGCAGGTGTGGCACCCGGCAATCCAGGCCAGACAGAGTACTAGCCTGATTTGCTCTGGCCACATCAACTGTACATGTGCAATTCATCACGCTTGACGCGACGGCAGCTTTACGACGGTCAGCCAGAACGTCTCGATGGCGCCGACGACTTCCAGCAGCCTCTCAAAGTCCACCGGCTTGACGATATAGCAGTTGGCGTGTAGCTCGTAGGCCTTTACGACGTCCTGCTCGGCCTTGGAACTGGTCAGGACGACCACCGGAATCGTGCGAAGTTCCGCATCGGCCCGGATGTCGGCCAGAATCTGCCGGCCATCCCGGCCCGGCAGGTTCAGGTCCAGCAGCACCAGGTCCGGCCGCGGCGCTGCGGCGAACTTGCCTTGACGATGCAGGAATTCCATCGCCTCGGCGCCATCGCGGACGACGCTGAGGTTGTTGGCCACCTTGGCGGCCTTGAAGGCCTCGGTGGTCATGTACACGTCGCCGTCGTTGTCTTCGATCATCAGAATTTCAATCGGTGTGATCACCATGTCATCTCCTTATGCCGGTAGCGTGAAATAGAACGTCGAGCCATGGCCAAGCGTGGATTCCGCCCAAATCTGACCATGGTGGCGTTCGATGATCTTCTTGCACACCGCCAGGCCAATGCCCGTGCCGGGGTACTTGTCCTTGGTGTGCAGCCGCTGGAAGATCATGAATACCTTGTCGTGAAACTCCGGCGAGAAGCCGATGCCGTTGTCCTTGACGGCAAAAAGCCACATGTCGCCGTCGCGACATGCGCTCACGTCTATTATCGGCGGTTGGTCGCCGCGGAACTTAATGGCGTTGCCGATGAGGTTCTGGAAGACCTGCACGATCTGCGGGCCGTCGGCGAGCACGCTCGGCATGGCCCCCACCGTGATCTGGGCCTTGGCTTCCTCGATGGCGACGCTCAGGTTCGATAGGGCCGCCTGCACCAGCCCACCGGCGTCGGTCGGCACGAGGTCGCGAGCCTTGCTGCCCACGCGGGAATAGGCCAGCAGATCCTCGATGAGTTGCTGCATCCGCTTGGCGCCATCGACGGCGTAGCCAATGTACTTGTCGGCCGTGGCGTCGAGTTTGCCGCCGTAGTTGCGGTTCAGCAATTGCATGAAGCCCGTCACCATCCGCAACGGCTCCTGCAGGTCATGGCTGGAAACGTACGCGAACTGCTCCAGGTCCTTGTTGGAGCGTGCCAGTTCGTCGGCTGCGTGCTCGGCGGCCTCCTTGGCCTGGCGAACCTGCTCCTGGGCATGGACGCGCTGCGTGACGTCTTCGGTCACAACCACGACCCCCAGCGACTGCCCGCCCTGATCCCGAATGGGCAAGGCGAAGTTGTGGATGATCTTGCGGCTGCCGTCAGGCAGCTCCAACTCGACGGGGTCATTGACGAACGGCTGGCCGGTGTCCAGGGTCCGCGCCAAGGCCCACTGCTCGGGCTCAACCGCCAAACCGCTGTCAAGCCATCGGCCCTTGTACTGGCCGTAGCCCTCGCGGGTAACGTGAGGGTTCAGGCCCCAGATTCGCTCCACCGCGGTGTTCGTGAAGATAATCTTCCCAGCCGGGTCGCTCAGGAAGATCGCCACCGGCAAGGCATCCAGGATGGTCCGCAGCCGACGTTCGTTTTCGTGCAGGGCTTCTTCAGCCCGCTTGCGGTCGGTGATGTCCTGGACCACGCCCGACATCAAACGCACCTCCCCGGAGGCATCGCGTCTATGACGACCGCCCGCCCAGATCCAACGAACCTCCCCATCTGCACGGCGAATACGGCACTCGAACGCCCAGTCGGTCCGAGTCTCGACCGCATGGCTGAATTTCGCGCTGACTTCTTCGCGATCCTCCGGCAGCACGTGCTCCAGGAACATCTCAAACGTCCACTGTGGAAGAAGCGTCTCATAGCCGAAGATGCGGTCATGCATCAGCGAGCGATGGGCAGTGTGGTCAATCAGGTCCAGGTCCCATGCGCCCGTCTCGGTAGTCTCCAGCGCGAATGTCAGCCTGCCCTCGCTCTCGGCCAGCGCCCTTTCGGCCCGCTTGCGGTCGGTGATATCACGAATGATCTTCGAGGCGCCAACGATCCGCCCGGCCTGGTCCTTCACAGGCGAGGAAGTCACCAGTACGTCGATCTGCCGGCCATCCTTCGCCACCCGCACCGTCTCCACGTGCTCGATCCGTTCGCCGGCCTTCAACCGCTCCAGCATCCGCTCTTCCTCATCCACGCGATCAGGCGGCAAGAGCAGTGCAATGGAACGCCCGACCACCTCATCGGCCCGGTATCCAAACAGGCGCTGGGCCCCGGCATTCCACGTCAGGACGGTGCCGGCAAGGTCTTTGGAGAGAATGGCGTCATCCGACGATTCGACAATCATCGCCAGCCACGACTGCGCCTCTTCGGCCCTTCTCCGGCCCTGGTCGGTGCGGTTGACTGAACGGGCACTGAGCCACACCAGAACGAGAAAGCACACGGTGTACGTCACCGCCACGATGGCCACGCCCACCTCGGACGCGAACAGGCCGGAGCGCTCGCCTTGCAGCCGCAGCCATCCGATCAAGAGCGGCAAAAGCAAAAGAGCAGGCAAGAGCCGCCTGGCCATCACGCCGCCGGCTTCGACGCTGGTAAAGACGCTGGTCAACCACGTGTGCGGCCGGATGCACATGGCCGCCACGCACAGACTGCAGAAGGCGATGCCGCTATTCAGCGCCACGCCCAGGCTCATCCACTCGTAGAACGCCCGAATGCCGAAGGTGTACCCGACCAGGATCAGGTACGTCATGACGGCCACCGGCAGCAGCAGGACGTGGCCGATGGCCCACGCCCGGCGAGATGCACTGCCCAGCAAGAAGACGATCCACCCGAAGATGGCGAAGAGCATGGCGGTGATGACCGCCATGCGGGTCGTGTCCTGGTCTAAGAACCAGTTCACGAGCGGATGATGCCCACCCAGCCACTCGGTTCCCGTGTTGAATTCGACCAGGTACGTGGCCAGCGTCACAAGCCCGATGACGCTGACGACGACGCCGACGAGCCGCGCGAACCGGGCCTTCCATTTGTGCAGGCCGTTGGTTTGCAGAGCCGTCAAGGCCGCCGCAACCAGCAGGAAGCAAATGGCCGTGACGATCCGCATGGGTATCCCGTGCGGATTCAGATTCGTCAGCACTTCGATGTTCAGCACCCGCCCCACCAGCGACATCCCACTGACCAGCAGCGCGATCAGCAGGGACGCCAACCCGATTAGACGGGCCCAGCGGATTTTGTGGTCGGCACGGTTCATCATATAGTTTTTAGCAGCAAACCCGTTTCCTTGCGAGAGAAACTACCTCCTAACAGCCCGTTGAAGAAGGGTCTTCCGCTGTAACATGGGCGTCTCGCCCATGGGTATTTCGCCCGTTTTCGCGTCGTTGGACCACGGGCGAGGCGCCCGCGCTACGTTCTTCAACGTGCTGCTAATGCCGTCGATCGCTTCGCTCCCGTTCCGCTGAAAACACCGGGCACGTTTTTACGCCCTTTGTCGCCCCAGCACGCACCCGAACATCGGCGTAAGCCGGCGCAAGAAAACATTGGAAAACCCAGGAAAAACACGCGACCATGGCCCTGCAACAAAGTGCTGGAGGTGACAGGTGGCCTGGTGGCACCCCTGGTCTTCAAAACCAGTGCAGAGTCTAAACCGGCTTTGGGTGGGTTCGATTCCCATTCGCCTCCGTCGAGCAAGAATGGCCACGCCCAGCGGTTCGGTTCGAGCGTGCTCACCGTTTCCGCAGAAACGTGATCAGCCCCTTGGCAAACAGCGCCACGCCAAAGATCGCCGGACCAATCGCCACCAGGTGGTAGTCGGTTTCGCTCGTACAGAGGTGGAGGACGAAGGCGATGCTCATCCACGAAGCGCCCCGCAGCATAGCCGCTCGGGCCCCGCGCTGCATCTCGTTCACGGGCTCTGGCCGGGAGTTGGCCTTGAGCACCTTTAGCTCCTGCTCAGCCTTCTCTCCGACGATTTCGGGATACGCCCACGCCGGCGATCGGCCATATTCGCCTTCGACCCATACCAGGTCGCGGGCGGACATGAACCCCGATTCAAACCAACCGCGGAGCACCCCCCGCCTCGTGCGGGCCGGTTTCCTTGCCGTTGATCTTGCAGTAGTACTTGGCCATGGGCCTGATTCTAGAGCGGATTAAGCTTGCTTGGCTACAGGTGGCACAGCCTTTTAGGCTGCTGCTGCTGCGCAGGCTGGAAAGCCTGTGCCACCCAAAGCGTGTGCTCACGCAAACGCAAACCGATCTAGTCGCAGCCGATCCGGGGCAAACGCGGTGGCCGCCAAGTCCTCGCGGTGCGGTGCGACGCCATCCTGCGGCGTGGCCAGGATACGCTGTCCCCCGGCCCGTCCAGCGCCGCCATTTTAAGGCGACTTTAAGGCCTTGACTTGCTTTGCCGATTAGATATAGTGGCTTTCCCGCCGCATGCCGGCGGAATCGTTTGAGCTTTCCCGGATAGCTCAATGGTAGAGCACGCGGCTGTTAACCGCGGGGTTCAAGGTTCGAGTCCTTGTCCGGGAGGTTTTGGAAAATCCGCCGAATCGGCGGTCCAACGGGTTTACGCAAAAGCCGTCCAGCGAGAGTTGGGCGGCTTTTCGTTTATCTACGCCACGCCAAAGGCTTACGCCACCACCCCAACGCACCTGGCGCTCTCCGTTCGGTAACGCTCCAACCTTGGATTGCGGGCAACCACCGGGGGTTGTGACTTCTGTGGGGAAAAGTGGGCCGCGAACTCTCGCCCTCTCTGTTTAACAACCCCGCTCCGGTTAACGCTCGAACTCTCGACAGGCTGGTGAAGGCAACCGTCGATTCAAGGAGCTTCCGCAGCCCGTGTCTTTCGCGTATCATCCATGCAAGCCGGCTTCGGGTTGGCGGCATTCCCGGCCCTTGCTAGGCGAAGCACGGCGGGGAGCGTCACATGCAGCTGTCGAATATTGAAATAGTGAACTTTCGGTGCTTCGGTGAGGGCGCCAAGGGCTTTGAGTTGTCGCTAAACCCAGGCCTCACTGCCTTGGTGGGCGAGAACGACGCAGGCAAAACGGCCGTTGTTGACGCGCTTCGGTTCGTGCTCGGGACGACCGACCAGGAGTGGTTTCGCCTGGAAGACAGCGACTTCTATGGGGAATCTCGCGAGATCAGGATCGTCTGCAAGTTCGAGACGCTAAGCGCCACGGACAAGCGGGCGTTCGTCGAATACCTGACCCACGGGGAAGGAACCGACGACGAACCGGTTCTTTACGTCAGCTGGACGGCTACGAACACGGGAGAAACCTACCGGGGCCGAGCCTACCGCCGAGTCGAAGTCCACGCTGGCATGAAAGGAGACGGGCCGACCATTGCTCCAGAAGCTCGGGACTTGTTGCGATGCACTTACCTCCGACCGCTGCGTGATGCCGAGCAAGCCCTGTCGTCTGGCCGTGGTTCTCGCTTGTCTCAGGTACTTCAGCGGACGGAAGCGATCAAGGATGCCGGCCAGCCATACGACTCCACTGGCACTATTGATTCCGAGACGCTCAGCAACTTGAGCATTCTTGGGATCGGCGACCTGGCGAACGCCCTGATCCAAAAACACCAGGGCGTTGAAAGTGCGCGGGGGAGCATCGATAGCCACCTGGGAAATCTTGCCTTAGCAGCCGAGGGCATCAAGAGCACCATCGACGTCAGTGGGGCCACTGATCCCGATGGGGTGCGCCTGCGGCGGCTTCTGGAGAAGCTCAACTTGAGCTTGAGTGGCAAAGGCAAGCTCGGCTTGGGCTCCAATAATCTGCTGTTTATGGCTTGCGAGCTCCTCCTGCTTGCCAAGGAAGAGGCTGGAAGCAGGATGCTGTTGATCGAGGAACCGGAGTCCCATCTTGATGCTCAGCGTCAGTTGCGGGCGATGGCATTCCTGCAGGACCAAGCCAAGGACAAAGGCATCCAGGTCATTGTCACCACCCACAGCCCGAACCTCGCTTCTGCCATTGACCTCAACAACATCGTGATGATCCGCAAGGGGCGTGCCTTCTCGATGGCTCAAGGGCAGACGGAATTGGAGCCCTCTGACTACCGCTTCCTCCAGCGATTCCTTGATGTCACGAAGGCCAACCTCTTCTTTGCCCGAGGCGTGATGATTGTCGAAGGAGACGCCGAAAACATCCTCTTGCCCACGCTGGCCAAGCTTATCGGACGAGACTTTACTGAATATGGCGTGTCTATCGTCAATGTTGGCGGCGTTGGCCTACGCAGATATGCCCGGATCTTTCATCGCAAGGCCACGACGGATGGCAATGGCCAGATCGGCATCCCGGTCGCCTGCGTTACCGACATGGATGTTATGCCTGATTGCGCTCCTACGATCATCGGGAAGATGAAGGAGGGTCAGCAGTGGCCACCCAAGAACAGCAATCGCCGGTGGAGAGCCAAGCGGGACTTCACCGGTCAGGATCAATTGCGGGACCATCGCAAACAACTGACCAGCAAGACCGACGGACAGTGCGTCAAGACTTTCGTCTCTGATGAGTGGACCTTGGAATACGATCTGGCCTTGGGGCGTAAGGGCGACGACGGGCAGTTCTCCGGAGGACTGGCTAAGGATGTCTACATTGCCGCCTGCTTGGCGGAGAAGGATGAAGCGATCCACGCGGGACAGGAAGACGTGAAGGCGGTGAGGCAGTCAGCAAGTGAGCAATTCACCTTGTTGAGCCAGAAAGCCGTTGCCGCTGACGGATGCACCGCCCAAGAGGTGATCGCCTCGCACGTCTATGCCATGTTCGCCAAGGATAGCGTGTCCAAAGCCGTCGCTGCGCAGTACTTGGCAGAGCGCCTGCTCAAGAAGGCAAGAGATGGGAAGCTGACCGAGGCCGACCTTCGAAAGAGGCTCCCCCGGTATTTGCTGCGGGCCATCAAGTACGTAACGAGTGCGGGATCAACATCTCTCGGATCGGCCTCCGTCGCAGAGGAGGCCAAGGATGTATGACACGTTCCGACACCCCGAAGTGACGGACGATGACATCGGCTGGGCATCTACATTACTAGGCCTTCCGGGGGATGCATTCACGAGATCAGACGGCAAGGACACCCGGCAGGACGTCCTGAAATCGATAGTTCCAATGGACATTGCGGCCTGCCCCGGGAGCGGCAAGACCACGCTCCTCGTGGCCAAGTTGGCCATCTTGGGAAAGAAGTGGCAATACCGCACACGCGGAATATGCGTCTTGTCGCATACCAACGCAGCTCGGCGAGAGATCGAAAGCCGCCTTGGAAACACGGCGCCCGGGCGGCACCTGCTGTCTTATCCGCATTTCATTGGAACCATTCAGCGATTCATCGACGAGTTCCTTGCGCTCCCGTGGCTGCGATCTCAGGGGATTCCGGTTAGGATGGTGGACACGGACACGTGTCTCCGCAGACGCTGGAATGCCCTGTCGCGCGGTACGCGGCAAGGCCTCGAAAGCAACCGCTATGATTCGTCCGTGTTGCGAATCATAGCGCCTGACTATAGTGTTCGAGACTTGCGATGGGGCAGAGGCAAGCTTGGCAGGCAGACTACCACGTATCGGCAGATTCAGGATGCCTGTAAAGACTCTATCGCCGGGGGGTACCTCTGCTATGATGAAATGTTCGTGTTCGCAAGCGACTGTCTGGATAAGGTGCCGCAGCTCACGCACATACTCCGAGACCGTTTCCCGCTGTTGTTCATGGACGAGGCTCAAGACAATAGTGAAGTCCAATCAGCATTGCTGCACCGCATCTTCACGGCTGGCCCCAGCCCAGTCGTGCGTCAGCGCCTTGGCGATCCGAATCAGGCGATATATGACTTTCTCGGTGCTGAGGAGGCCGATACTGATGCATTTCCCAATCATGCGAACAAGACGGACTTGCCGAATAGCCACAGGTTCGGTCAGACGATCGCCAACCTTGCGGACCCGCTGGGGTTGGACCCTTATGGCCTCAAGGGCCATGGCCCCCGCAAACCGTTCGGATCAGGCGCGGCTGACGCGGAGCATACCATCTTTCTGTTCAGCGATGATGGCGTCGACAGGCTCCTTGACGCTTACGCTGACCTTCTAGCAGACACTTTCACGGAGCAGGAGCTGCGGGAGGGAATCTTCACCGCTGTTGGCCAAATACACAGCCCGACCGGGGACGACCATAAGCCGCGCCACGTAGGTCACTACTGGGCTAGTTACGATTCAGGCATGACGCGGGCTGATCCGAAGCCTGAGACCCTAGCGGGATACATTTTGGTCGGACGGGCAAGGGCTGAGGCGACTGGGGAAGCCGGAGCTGCCGTGGAGAAGATTGCCGAAGGCATTCTCCGTCTTGCTGAGATGGCACCGGGGGGCGACCAAGCCACAAGGCGTGCCCGCGGGCACAGACAGATCCTGGCCTTGCTTGAGCAAAGCAGCGACATTCGTCAACGCTATGAGGATATGGTAGGCGCCTTCGCATTGAGGAGGGAGGTAGTCGCCAAGGAGACGTGGGACAGCAAATGGTGTGCAGTCGCGCGAGAAATCGCCGAGGCCGTTGCGAACGTTCCTCTTTCCCGAGGCGAAGCCGACGAGTTTCTGCGATGGGACCGGGGCAGCGCATCCGCGCCAGCGGGTCAAGATCACAAGGCGAGCCTCAACAACATGTATCGACGGACCAAGAATGGGAAGATGGTAGCCATTCGGGTGGGCTCGGTCCACGCCGCGAAAGGTGAGACGCATACGGCGACGTTAGTCCTGGAAACCTTCTGGAACAGGCACAACCTTGAATCGCTGCTTCCATGGCTGAACGGTAGCAAGAAGGGCAAGCCATCCCAAGGTATCGAGCAGCCTAAGCGCCTTAAGGTTCATTACGTGGCTATGACCCGCCCTACACACCTCTTGTGCTTGGCGATACGACAGGCCGCAGTTGACAACAACAGTGAACAAGAGTTGATGGATCGCGGCTGGGCAATCAGGCGCATCGGTCGCTGATTGCGTCACTGCCCGATTGCCGCGATACCACATCCTGCCTGCTCCGGCTTGCGTCGCCGAGGAACCGTCCGCTGGTGTTGGCCGACAACTCCGAACTGGCTGGCGTAAGTTAACGGTAGAGGCGCCGCCATCGCGGCAGCCATTTGATCAGCCAGGCACCAGACGCCGCTCCGATCCCGACGGGAAGGTCGCTGTGGGTGCGTGTGGGAGACCTACGCATGCACGCGACCGACGCGGACGAGATGACGCCTCAGCAGCGACTCGATGAAATCGCCGACATCCTAGCCAGTGGCTTTCTACGGCTGCGCCGCCGCACCGGGCATGTTCCTGGTGTCGAACATGGCAGTTCCCCGCCTGCCGAAAACTCTTTTTCACTCCCGTCAGAATTGCCTGGATGCCTCGCCACCCCCTCTCCCTGATGTGCTTGCGGTTAACGAAGTGGAGAGCGCAAGAACATGGGAGTGTGGAACATGGAACAGTTGAACGTCGGGAAGGTGCTATCGACCCTCGAGGGCTTGACCGTCAGGCAGTTGCGGGAGCGGTACGTCGAGGTCTTCGAGGAGCCGACCAACTCGCGGCACAAGGATTTCCTCATCAAGCGGATCATCTGGCGCATCCAGGCGGTGGCCCACGGCGGGCTGTCGGAGCGGGCCCGGACGCGGGCAGCGGAACTGGCTAACGATGCCGACCTGCGGATGCTGCCACCGCGTGCGAACCCTTGCGGCAGCGCCGGCGCCCTGACCGCCGTGGGCAAGATTGCCGTTCAGCAGGATGATCATCCCTTGATGCCCGGGACTGTCCTCACGCGGCCATACAAGGACCGGACGGTCCGCGTGCTGGTCATGGACAACGGATTCGAATACGAGGGCAAGGTATACCGGTCGCTTTCGGCCATCGCCAAGGTGGTGACGGGATCGCACTGGAACGGCCACCTCTTCTTCGGAATCGTTAAGGAGGCCCGTAAATGAAACGATCTTCTGTAGCAGCCCCTGTGGCCACGCGGACCATCCGGTGCGCCGTCTATACCCGCAAAAGCACCGAGGAAGGCCTCGATCAGGATTTCAATTCGCTGGATGCCCAGCGAGAGTCGGGCGAGGCCTACATCGCCAGCCAGAAGGCCGAGGGCTGGGTTTGCCTGCCCACGCGTTACGATGACGGCGGGTACACCGGCGGCAACATAGATCGCCCGGCATTTCAGCGGCTCTTAGCCGACATCGAGGCGGGCCAACTCGATTGCGTCGTCGTCTACAAGGTCGACCGCTTCTCCCGCAGCCTGATGGACTTCGCCAAGGTGATGTCCAGGCTTGAGGAGCAAGGCGTCACGTTCGTCTCGGTCACGCAGCAGTTCAACACGACCACGTCGATGGGCCGGTTGACCTTGAATATCCTGCTCTCCTTCGGACAGTTCGAACGGGAGATCATTTCCGAGCGCACCCGCGACAAGATCGCCGCGGCCCGCCGCAAGGGGAAGTGGCACGGCGGCATGTCGGTCCTGGGCTACGACGTGGACTCCAAGACGCGGTACCTGGTGGTCAACGAGCCGGAGGCCGCCCATGTCAGCGAAATATTTGAACTGTACCTGAAGGAGCGAACGCTTCTGTCGGTGGTCCATGAACTGTCCCGTCGCGGCTGGCGGAACAAGGCGTGGATTACCCACAAGGGCCGCCAGCGCGGCGGGCGTCTGTTCAACAAGAACAGCCTTTTCAGGCTGCTGACGAACGTGACCTACGTGGGCAAGATCCGCTACAAGGAGGAAATCCTGCCCGGCCAGCACGCCGCCCTGGTCAACGCGGACGTGTACAACCAGGTCCAGGAGCTTCTTCGCCGCAACGGTCGCAGCTCCGGCAACGAGCTGCGGAATATTTCCGGCGCCCTTCTGAAAGGGCTGGTCCGGTGCAAGTCCTGTGATTGCGCCATGATCCACTCGCATACGCTTAAAGGACGCAGGCGCTACCGCTACTATGTCTGCTCGCACGCGCAGAAGATGGGCTGGCAAGCCTGCGCCACCAAGTCCGTCCCGGCCGCCGAACTTGAGCGGTTCGTGATCGAGCAAGTTCGAGCCATCGGCAAGGACGACGCGATGATCGGCGCGACGATCGAACGAGTCCGCCGGCAGAGCCAACAGGCCATCGAGGCGCTTGAAAATGAGCGGCACCATCTCCAGCAGGAGCTCCAGCGGATGGACGCAGAGGTCCGTAAGCTCGCCATCATGCCGCCAGACGACGTGACGACCGGCATGCTCGCCAGCCTCCAGGAGCGGACACGCCTCGCCGAGCAGCGAGCAACGCAGGTCCGCGAGCAGATACTGGCCCTGAGCAAGCAGGTCGTGGACGAGCGCGAGGTGGTGACGGCATTGAGCGTCTTCGACCCGGTCTGGGACTCGCTGACCAGCCGGGAGCAGGCGCGCATCCTGCAGATGATGGTGGAGCGGGTCGAGTATGACGGGGTCAAAGCGACTGTGGCGGTCACCTTCCGGCCGGCGGGCCTAAAGATGTTCGCCGACGAGGTGAATGGGGCCAAGAGGGACCAAGCATGATCGACTTGACGAACGAGACCTTCACCCTCGAATCCGAGGTCCATTTTCAGATCGGACGCAGGGGCCGCAAGCAAATGCTAGCCGGCCGTGAGACCCCGGCGGTCGAAACGGCAGGGGCCGTTCCCAGGCTGGCCCGGCTGCTTGCTTTGGCCATCCGTTTCGAGGGCTTTGTGCGCGCCGGCGAGGTGCGCGACTACGCGGATATTGCCCGGCTGGGCCACGTCACGCGGGCTCGGGTGACCCAAATCATGAACCTGCTGAACCTCGCCCCAGATATCCAGGAGGAGATTCTCTTCCTGCCCCCGACGGCCAAGGTGCGGCAGGCCCTTCCGGAGCGGCGGATTCGCTCCATCGCAGCCGTTCCGGACTGGCGGAAGCAGCGCAAGGCTTGGGCCTCGGTGAAGCTGTCGGCCGAACAGGGCTGATCCCGCTTGGACGAGGTTTATGGCAGGAAATCCAAAGTGGGTCATGCTATCTTATCTTGGTTCTTGACCTGTTGAGCGAGGTGGGTCATATTATGTCTGTTCGTATTTTGTTAGCCTGCACAGGATCGCAAGAGATTCCTGCGTTCCTGCGGTGGGCGTGGTGTGCGGGCGACGCACGGCCGTGGGTACGCGCATGGACGTAGATGGTTCAATTCAGGTTCCGGGCGTTTATCTATTCGCCTGTCACAATCGCGACAGCCGTCTTTCGCCGGGCACGGTCTTCTTCCACCTTGACGACGAGTCGCTGAGCGGTTCCCTCCTCGCTCTGCTCCAGAAGGAGTATGGCGATGGCGAGGGCAGTCCTACATTCCACGCGCAGGCCTCGGACGATACCGCTGAGGCGGACCAGATTCTGCTTGACGAAGCCATCGACGAACTCGCCATCTACGACGATCCTGATCCAGGAGTCTATGACTCACCGCCATCGAGGGAGACGATACTTCGGTCGTTCTACGCACGCCGGGCAGAACGATGGGCCGATATGCTACGGTCCAGGAAGGCCAAGACTTCCGACTCACCGGCCAGAAATAATAGCCCGTTGGCGGACGACGTGCTCCTGCAGATTTGTCGCACATCGACTGAAGATGAACTAGTCACCACACAGTGGATGGCAGATCTGCGGCTCGTGGCCTCCCTCGTCGATACCAGTCGCACCTCGAATCGGATCGGACTGGAGCACGCCGTGACCATGCTGGCCGGATGCATCGGCCAACTTCCGCAGTATAACCCCACGCACCTTCCGTTCGGATACAGCGGCCCGACGATCAAATCGGATTTCTGGATGGACCGCGACACCCTGGAGCAAGTTGCGAAGCAGATCGTCGGTTTGATCTGGCACGACATGGACCCGGACGTTGTGGCGTCTGATGTCACGCGCGCTGTCTCCGAGGCGATCCGCCTTGGCTTCCTGGAACAACAGGAATACGACGCGTGGCGGCCGGGGATGCGGAGCGGGTCGGGCTGGCGCTCTGCAGTGACTGCTACCCCTTACGGCACGACGAAGGCGCGAACCTGTTCCGAGGCGGCACCGCCCCAGACAAAGACGAACGGCCATAGACCGGCACGACCAGGCCGCTCGAGTTCCGGTCGCCCCGATGTTGCCGACGGATGGAAGTTTGAACCGCTCGACGAAGGTGAAGTGCGAGCCAGCAACCAGAGGCTGTGCGCCGATTACGCTGCGATGGATGAGCATGACCTACTGGCTATCAGTGCGAGATGGCGGCAGATGGCAAACATTTTCACCGAAGCCGCAAAGCGGACTGGACACTACCACGGCCACATCGTTCATGACGATGACGTCCTTCGCGTGACGAAGATTCTCGAAACCGCCGTTTCCCATCGTGACATTGATGGGGTGAGCAGACTTGGCCGATGCCTGCGTCGCCCCGACGACGGTCATCTTCACTGGGCATTGGCTACGCTCGATGAACTTGACGCGAAGCTAAGGTCCGAAGCATCAACCAAGACAAGCAAGAGACCCGAAAACGGAGATTCGGACCAAACCCCGGTCGGACAACTTGCAGCAGCTTTGCAGGAACTGAGACTGGTGACCGGCGAACTGCTCCATCTCTCTGAGAAGGTGGACATCTATCCGGAAGCGAAGATTAAGGCATACCACAAGGCATTGCACGATGCTGAAGCACATGTTGATGGGATCAATGCGCACCTCGCGTATGGTCGCGAGAAGCCCGGACAGATTGAGACGGACATCCGCGAAACTCTCCATAAGCTGTCGAGGGAGATGGAGCATGTCACCTCTGATTACAATGACCGGCCAGGGGCGTACCCACTGCCCAAGGAGGTCACGGCCTCCGGGTGGGAAGCGTTGAAGGGGTTGCTGCCGCTAGAGATGGTGCTGACGATGACCACGATGAAGCCCGGCGAACTGGAGATGCCGGTTGAGGATCGGCGTGTCTCGGGCCTGATACTCCTCATGTTGCTGGCGCAGGCCTACTACAAGATGCTGGAGTGCGTCATTTCGATGGCCAGTTGGTGTTCGGCTCTCGATGTGGAATTGAACCAATCCTATCTCTGGGTCACCACCAGCCTGACAAACCTGCTGAAGAACCATGACGACCTGAAGGACTTCCCGGTCCAATTTGAGCCGCTGTTCCCTGACCTCTACCCGTCAACGGTACGGGACCTTGATTGGGATGACATGGTGGCTCCGGAGGCCGAGCGATTCCTCAGCACCGTCCAGAGGTACGCTCACGAGAAAGGCGTCTACGAGCCCGAGGAGGGATCAACCGCCTGGACGTTTGTGCAGCTATTCAGGCCCTCGGTTGAAGCCGCGATCTCCCGCGCCATAGGCTACCAGAAACGGATGCACCAGTATGCACAGAAGACGTTCGGGGGTGTTTCTGCTGGCAGAAACATTCAGGCAGGTGGCGATGTCAAAGCCGCTGGTGAAATCAGCGCTGGTGGCGAGATCACAGCCGGCGGCGATGTTCAGGCTGGAACGGCCTTAACGCAAGCGAGTTCTGGCGCCACATCGCCTCAATCCAGCGATGAGCAACCCTCGGGCCCCGCCGTCGACATGGGGAGCCCCGGCGAAAACTGCCGTGTGCTGGGGATAGAGAAGAAGCCGCTCACAGACGGACAACGAGCCGTGGTTTCAGTTCTTCTCAATGCCGGTGCCGACGGATTGAGCAAGGACGCAATCGAGCACGTTAGGGCAAGCGCTCGGCGCATCTTGAAGACGCTCGCCAAGGATGAAGACTGGGCGAAGGTCATTCTCCTTCCTGGGCAAACCAATGGGCGGTATCGCATCAAGACGTAGGTCCACCTGCGCACACCTTTGACCACCGTGTTCGTCCACCTCTGAGCACGAAGGTACACCACACTCTGCTTGAGAATCCGTGCAGCATCGCAATTGGGCGATGCATAGCACAAAGGATTCTCGACATGATTTCAGCAGCACGCCCCGACCGGCTTCAACACGTTTCCAGTTCCAGTAGGCGGCTCATCCGCCTGATGCAGTCCCTCAACTTCGGCCGCATTGACGGCCTCGTCGTCCGGGGTGGCCAGCCCGTCCTGGACCCGCTCCCGGAGATCATCCGCGAGGTCAAATTCTGTAGCGAAACCGGCCCGCGGCCAGAACTCGCCATCGATGACTTTCTCCTCAAGGCCCAGGTGGTCGAGTTCTTCGACCAGCTCCACGTCCTGGGCGACGGGATCATCGAATCCCTGGAGATCAAACACGGTCTGCCCTTCCGCATGACCGTCCGCGACCCCGCGCGCCTGTAGCGGCGGGCTTACATCCGAATACGCAACTCGTCTGACAGTTAACCGGCCGCGATGCGGAGGTCGCTGTAGATGCCGACAACGGCATTCTCGCAGCGGCTTCCCATCGTGGCGAAATCGGCGGAACTGGCGGCTGTCGGCATCTCAGCGGCTCTCCCCGGCCAAGGGAGAAGCCAATGGTTACCGACAATCGCCTCGAGGAAATCGACCTCTACACCACCATGCACATCCACCACAAGGTCAAGCAGCTGATCAAGCAGGGCAAGTTCCCGACGCACATGGCGGACGACCTGGTCCAGGAACTCTCCTTGGACTTCCTGCTGCGCCGACCCAAGTACGACCCGACCAGGAAGGCTAGCCGCGAGACGTTCACGGTCCGCATCGTCCGCCACAAGATCGCCTCCATGTTGCGGGCGCGCCGCGCCAAGGTGCGGGACTTTCGCAGGAACGGATGCTCGCTGGATGAATCCGTCGACTCCGGCGAAGGGGCGCCGGTCGCTCGGCACGAGACCGTGGATGAGCAGGCTGGGCGTGATGGTCGGGGTTGCGAGGATCTTCACGAACTCACGCAGGATGTCCACACAGTGATGGACGCGCTGCCGGCGAACCTGCAGCGCCTGTGCATCCAGCTCCAGACCATGACGGTCTCAGAGATCGCCCGTTCGAGCGGCCTGTCCAGGGCCACCATCTACGAGTCGGTCCAGGAACTCCGCCGGCACTTTAGGGAGGTCGGTCTGGGCGACTACGTGGGGCGGCGCTAGCCGCCCCGACAGGTCGCGTGTGTCGGTAGTAGGTTAACGACAGAGGAACCAACCCAATCACGAAAGGAGCAAGAATGAACGGTCCACTTTACAGATACAGGTTTGCGGAAGAGGTCGATCTGGTTCAGGCCGAGGGCACCTTGCTTCTGGCCACCCTGGCCGCCCAAGGCCTGTACGGCGAGGCCCGCGTCAGGATGGACATGGCCTACGCCGCGGACCGGACCATCGGGGTCATCGTGGTCGACGCCGGCACGGACGTGGGCGACGCCGTCAACGCGATCTTCACGGCCTTCCTGGCGATGGAGTTTGGTCGCGGGGCCTTCAGTGTCCGGGCCGTCGCGCCGTTGCGTGGTGGCCAAGTCGGTCAGGGGAACGGTCAATGAAATCCGTCCTGACCTTTTCGGCCATCAACTGCTTCCGCAACTGCCCACGGAAGTTCAAGCACCGCTACGTGGACTTTCTGCGGCCGCTGGAGAAGGTGGACACGCTGGCCTTCGGCAAGGTGGTCCACGGGGCGTTGGAACTGTGGCATACGCTGCCGGCCGACAACCACCGGCTGTTGGCGGTCCTGGACTTCATCGACTCGAAGTACCCCAACCGGGGCACCGACGCCAGGGAGAAGGCCACATGGCAGTTGGCGCGGGCGATCATGATCGGCTACGCCGAGCGCTATGCCCAGGAAGAGTTCGAAGTCCTACACGTCGAGAAGGAATTCGAAGCAGAAATCCGCAACCCCGACACCGGCCGGACCAGCCAGACCTTCACGATGGCCGGCAAGGTCGACGGGATTGTCCGCGCGGGTGATGAGGTATACCTGCTGGAGCACAAGACAGCCTCCTCGCTCACGTCGGACTACCTCGATCGGTTGTGGACCGATACGCAGATCGCCCTGTACAGCTTCTACCTACGTCAGTTGGGCTTCCGGGTCATCGGCATCATCTACAACGTCCTGCTGAAGTCCCGCCTCCAGCAGCGCGGCGGCGAGACGGACGAGGAATTTGAGGCCCGCCGCACGGCTCTGGCCGCCAAGAATAAGTCGGGTAAGTCGACCGCCCAGCGCCAGGAGCCAGAATCCGACGAAGAATTCGCCGCCCGCCTTCACGACTGGTACGCCCGGCCGGAGGCCTTTCACCGTGAGCGAATCTATCTCTCGCAGGATCGGCTGGCGATGGTTCAGGAGGAGGTCTGGGAGATTACCCAGCAATACCTGGACGCCCGCAGCCGCGGCAAGTGGCTGTTGAACACGTCCAACTGTTTCAGCTACCAGCGGCCGTGTGAATACCTGCCGTACTGCCAGAGCGGCTTCAATCCCGTTGTCCGTGACAACATCTTCGAGGTACGTCCGCCGCACGAGGAACTGGCCACCGCCGCCACCGAAACCCCTGAGAGCGAATTCTAAGGAGCGTCCCATGACGATCACGTTGCCCAGTGCCAAAACCAAACCGTCGCTGGACCTGTCCGGCAAGACCATCTTGGTGTACGGACCGCCCAAGATCGGGAAGTCCACATTCGCCAGCAAGTTCCCCGACGCACTGTTTCTCGAATGCGAGCCGGGCTTAAACCAGCTGGAGGTATTCAAGGTCCCGACCTATTCGTGGACGGACTTTCTGGCGGCCTGCAAGCTCGTGGCCGCTGGCGACCACCGGTTCAAGACCATCGTCATCGACACGGTGGACAACGCGTTCAAGTACTGCAGCGACGCCATCTGCGCCAAGCACGGCATCGAGTATGAGGGCGATCTCGAACACGGCAAGGGCTGGGCGTTCGTGAAAAACGAATGGCACCGTGTGCTCACGCGGTTGGCCAGCCTGTCCACCGGCCTGGTGCTGATCAGTCACGCTGTCGACAAGCAAATTAAGACCCGGACGGAGGAGTACACCAAGACCCAGCCCAGCCTGCCGGACCGCGCCCGCAACGTAGTCCTGGGTTTGGTGGACATGATCCTGTACTGCGACACCGCCGTCGGCAAGGACGACAAGGGCAACCTCATCACCCGGCGGATCATCCGCACCAAGCCCCATCCAGCCTACGAGGCCGGCGACCGCACTGGTCGCCTGCCCGAGGCGTTGGGCTTGGACTTCGACGAGTTCCAGAAGGCGTTTGCCCGGGGCGTTGGCGCCCCGGCCGCGCCGTCAGACATCAACGGAAAGGCTACGCAATGACCCCCGAGACGAATGCATTCGACCAGCAGCAGGCGACCGACCCGTACGCCCCCAACCAGGGCGCCGCCGGTGGCCCGGACCTTAGCGCCTTCGACGATGAGTACGCGCAGGCGGAGGCCCCGGACTTCGATGAAGTGCCTGACGGCAAGTACCAGGTGCGGATCGAGGCGGCCCGGATGTCCGAGAGCCAGAAGCACGACCCGATGATCAAGTGGGATCTGGTGATCATCTCCGGCCAGCTCGCCGGGCGGCACATCTTCAAGAACTCCGTGATCACGCAGGCGTCGCTGCCCTTCGTCAAGGGCGACCTGAAAGTCCTGGGTGTGGCGTTGCCCAAGTTCAGCGATCTGCCCAAGCACCTGGGGTTGACGCTGGACAAGAAGCTTCAGATCACCAAGCGGACGAAGGATGAGTTCACCAACGTGTACTTCAACAAGCTCCTGACCATCCCGGATGGCGGCAGCGGGTTGGAGGGCGAGCCGGCGCCTTTCTGAGGCGCCGGCCAGCGGCGGGGCCGGGCGTGGGCGTGCCCGCGAGGCTCATACCCTCGCTCTCGTCGGTTCGAATCCGACCCCCGTCTTTGGGCCTTACGCGGGATGGCGTGCCGAATGGATGCAGCCAGACTCCCCGCGCCCGCGTGGGGCCCTTCACACAAGCATGGATGGGTGCTGCGAAATGGACTTTCGAATCATCATCGACACGCGCGAACAGGAAGGCTGGGAATTCGACTGCCCGACGGTGCGCCGCAAGCTGGAGGCCGGCGATTACTCCGTCGACGGCCTCGATGCCTTGGTGGCGGTGGAACGCAAGAGCCTCAAGGACTTCGTTTCCACGGTAATCCACGACTTCCCGCGCTTCGCGGCGGAGCTGGAGAAGCTTTCGAAGTTGGAAGCGGCGTGCGTCGTGGTGGAGGCCGACCTGGACCACGTCCTTCGTGGTCTGGCCGCCGATGACTGCCGGGGCGCGGCGGTGGAATCCATCCTGGGCGCCGCGGTTCACATCGGCCTGCGATTCGGCGTGCCCGTCTTCTGGTGCGGCAGCCGCCAGGCCGCGCGGCTCTTCACCGACGCCTTCCTGCGGATGTTTGTCCGCCTGCGGGCGAAAGGAAGCGTCCAGCCATGATCCGAAGGAGCTTTTACGACTACCTCCAGGACGAATTGGCCCAGGGCGGCCTGTGGGAGTGGGCCAAGGATCGTCCCTACCAACAGGTCATCGTCAAGCCGGAGATCATCTGTGCCCACGATCGGGCATGGAGGCGGCTACAGGAGGCACAGACCAAGCGTGAGTAGTTCATTTTCCATTCGAAACGTTTTGTCCGCTCATCAGGATCGCGACCGGAGCAAGCCGTCTACCGACAGCAACCGCTTTGCCGGTCACGACCAGCGGATGGCTTCGCACACGATGCGTGTTCACAACCATCCCTGCCCCTGTGGCAGCGACATGCGGTTCGTGGATTGCTGCCTGGGCAAATGCAGATGCACGGGCTGTGGCCACACCCACCTGTCACCTGATGGCGGCCTGGGCCTCTGTCCGGCGTGCGGTTTGGATCGCGTTGTGGCCATGCCCCTGAAGGAGGTCTGCGGATGAGGCAATGCGAGGCATGCGGGCGCGACTTCCGGTCAAGGCGTAGATCCCAGACCTGCCCGTACTGCGGTTTCAACACCAACCCCCACGGCCAGATGCCGCGCAGCCAGGTATCTCTGGCGCAGCTGGAGCAGGAGCAACGAGAACGCCAGGAAAGGGAGGAGGCAACCCGTGAGTATCTCGGCACCGACTGCAACTGACTGCGCACAGGTCATCCGCGGGATGGTCCACCGGGCCTTCTACAACAGCCCGTCGTTCTCGGCCGGGATCATCCGCACCGACGACGGCGACTTCGTGAAGTTCCGTGGGAAGTTTTATGCCGCCGAGGGCGACGTTGTGGCCGTGGTCGGGCACTGGACCAAGGACCGCAAGTACGGCCGCCAGTTCGACGTGGAAGGCCTCAGTTACGATCTGCCCGAAAGCGCCGACGGATTGTCGGCCTACATGGCCTCCCACCCGGCCTTTGAGGGCGTTGGTCCGGCCACAGCCGAAAAGCTTGTGGAGTATGCCGGCACCGGCAAGGCGCTGGATGACCTTATCCGCAACCGCCTTGGCGAACTGCACGCGCGGCTGCGGATTCCAATGTCCACGCTGACGACGCTGCACGATGCGTGGATCGCCAACGCTGCCGAAAATGAGATCCGATCCTACCTGGCCCAGTTCGGTCTGACCCATCACCAGATGAACGTGCTGCTGGAGACGTTCGGCAACGCCGTGGTGGGTGTGTTGCGGAACGACCCGTACGTGCTCATCAAGGCAATCAAGGGCTATGGCTTCAAGCGGGTGGACAAGATCGCCCGGCAAATGGGCACGCCCAAAGACCATCCGGGACGCTTGGCGGCGGGCATCGTGTATTGCCTGAAAGAGGCGCTAGACAGTGGCCACACGTGGACGGCGGGCTGCGACCTGCTCCAGCAGGCCAACGAACTGCTCCTGCTGGACGGCATGGACAGCATGGAGGCGATCCGTCGCGCCGCCGAGGGGCTGCTGGAACAGGGCCAGATCGCCTGCGATGGCAAGGCAGTCGCGCTTCCGGCCATCCTCGATGCGGAGAGGTACATCCATGACCGGCTGGATCTGCACGGCGAGGATGCCCTGCGCCAGCTCCCACCGATCGCCGATGTCTCGGACCTGACGCCCGCCCAAGTCGAGGCGTTCGAGATGGCCATGCGGAACGTCATCTCGGTGATCTCCGGCGGGGCCGGCACAGGAAAGACGTTCGTGGTCGCACGCCTGGCTTTGGCCTTCAAGGATCTGGGTATGCGGGTGGCCCTGTGCGCGCCCACTGGCAAGGCCGCCAAGCGGATCGAAGAGGTCATGCGTGAACATGGCCTCGACTTGGAGGCCAAGACCATCCACCGGCTGCTGGAGTACAACGGCCAGGTCTTCAGACGCGAGAGCCTGTCGGAGCCCGTGATGGAAACCGACGAAGTAGGGGGGGAGGTTGTCCGTTTGCCGGCCTACGACGCGGTGATCGTCGACGAGATGTCGATGGTGGACGTGCCGCTGATGCGGGTGCTGCTGTCGGCCATCGACTTCAGCAAGACGCGCCTGGTCTTGGTCGGTGATCACAATCAGCTCCCGCCGGTGGGCCCGGGCAATGTTCTTCGGGACGTCATCCATCATAACCTTGCGCCCACGACTGTCCTGACGCAGGTGGTTCGGCAGGCGGGCGTCCTGAAGACGAGTAGTAGCGCCGTCCTGGATGGCACTGTCGCGCCCACCGCCGTGAATGACCCCGGCTGGGTGGTCGTGGATTGCTTCAAGGAGGCGACGGAGATTCAGGTTCACCTCCGCGACCTCATCGTCAAGCAGATACCCGAACGGCTCGGTTACGACCCCGTCCGCCAGGTGCAGATCGTGACGCCGATGCACAGTGGGCCGCTGGGCACCAAGGCCCTCAACGAAATGATGCAGTTCCTCTTCCACGGGAAGGTTGAAGGCCGTTTCGCCATCGGCGACAAGGTCATCCAGACATCCAACGACTACGACATGGGCGTCATGAACGGCACCGTCGGGTACGTCGTGGACTTCGCCGGCGGGGAGTACTTCGTCGACTTTGAGGGCGTCGGCTGCCGCCAACTCGGCGGGGAACGCCTGCAGAAGGTCAATCTGGCCTATGCGCTGACCGCCCACAAGGCCCAGGGCAGCGAGTTTCCCTGCGTGGTGGTCGTCTGCCACAAGTCGCACTTCTTCGCGGATCGGAACTGGCTCTACACGGCCGTCACGAGGGCTTCCAAGACCTGCATCCTGGTGGGCGACCGCTGGGGGTTGCGCCATGCGGCCAGCAAAAACAACACAATCAAACGCAGGACGTTCCTGAGCCTGTGGGCGAGCCCGACCGTGCCGACAGGTCTGCAGTCGTCGGCGTAGGTTACCAATAGGAGGACGCGCGTGAGCACACGCAGTCTCGACACGGAAGTCATCCCAGCCCGTCTCCGCCAGTTGCCGCAGTGGGTCTGCTGGAAGATTATCATCCGGGACGGCAAGCCGACCAAGTGCCCGATCATCGCATCCACCGGGGCTATGGCCGATTCGACCGACCCCGCGACGTGGACGACATTTGATGCTGCGCTGGCGGCGTATCAGCAGGCCGACAACCTGGCCGGCATCGGCTTCGTCTTCGCCGCCGGCGGCGGGTATTGCGGCGTGGACCTGGATGACAGCATTGATCCCGCCAACGGCCAGCTCAAGCCCTGGGCGCAGCAGTTCGTGGACATGCTGGATTCCTACACGGAGATCTCGCCCTCGGGCACCGGTGTGAAGATCTTCATCCGGGCGGTCAAGCCGGGCGACCGCTGCCGCAAGGGCTACCGGGACGGCGAAGTCGAGATGTATGACGCCGGGCGGTTCTTCACCGTCACGACCCGTAGGCTCGACGGCGTCAGCGGCGACGTCGAGGAGCGACAGGCGCAGCTTGATGCGCTGTACGCCGAGGTCTTCGGTGGAGACAAGCCCGTTCCGCCCTCCCGGGCCGCTCCGGCCGCGGCGCCCGCGCCCGCGCTGAGCGATGACGAGATCATCAAGAAGGCATGCGCCAGTCGGAAGAACGGCCAGAAGTTCTCCGCGCTGTGGGCAGGCCGCTGGAACGACTACTTCAATTCCGCCAGCGAGGCAGACTCCTCGGTTGTCTTCACGCTGGCCTTCTACACGAAAGACCCCGCGCAGATCGACCGGGTCTTCCGGCAGTCGCAGCTCATGCGGGACAAGTGGGACGAATACCACGGCGAGCGAACCTACGGCCAGACAACCATCGCCAAGGCCCTGGAAAAGGTTACAGGGCAGTACGAGCCCAAGAAGCGGAAGAAGAAGGCACCCGCGCCGGCGCGACCAGCATCCGCCGCCGGACTGCCGCAGATCATCATCGATGACATTCAGCTCAGCGAGCTGACCGCCCAGGGCCTGTCTGCCGTCCGCCGGGCCAACGCGCCGCCGGTTCTGTTTGTCCGCTCCGGCTCTCTCTGTCGGGTGACCCGCGATGAGGATGGCCAACCCGGCATCGAGGACATGGACAAGGTCAGGGTCCGTGCCCGCCTGGCCGACGTGGCGACATTCTTCTCCATCAACAAGCAAGGCGAGCACATCGGCCAGAACCCGCCCCTGTACCTGGCCGAGAATATCTTGGCGCAGGGAACATGGGACTTGCCTCCGCTCGTGGGCGTGGCCCGTTCGCCCATCCTGCGCCGCGACGGAACGATCTGCACTGCGCCGGGCTATGACGCCGAATCCAGGCTGTATTACTGCCCCGACCCGGCGTTGGTCGTCCCGCCGATTCCTGACAACCCTTCCGCCGATGAATTGGAGGCGGCTAAAGATGAACTGATCGACTTGATCGCCGAGTTCCCCTTCGCCGACGCCGCCAGCCTGGCCAACTCGCTGGCCATCCTGCTGTCGATCCTGATGCGGCCGGTGATCTCCGGCCACGTGCCCTTGGCCATCGTGGACGCCCCCGTCCAGGGCACCGGCAAGACGCTGATGGTCACGGCCCTGGGCATCGTCGGCGTGGGCATGGTCTCGGGCGAGTCAATTCCCGACAAGCAGAACGACGACGAGTGGCGAAAGAAGATCACGTCGGTCCTGCTCAAGGGCCCGCCGCTCCTGCTGCTGGACAACATCCCCGACAACACCACCATCGACGCCCCGCCCCTGGCGGCGCTGTTGACCACATACCTGTGGTCCGACCGCCTCCTGGGCAAGAACGATAATGTCCAGCTGCCCTCGCGGGCGGTGTGGGTGGCCACGGGCAACAACCTCCGCGTCGCCGGTGACATGCCCCGTCGCTGCTACACCGTCCGCATGGACGCCAACAGCGAGAGGCCCTGGACGCGGACGGGGTTCCGGCACGCCGATCTGGAACAATTCGCCCTGGCCAATCGTGGGCAGTTGCTCGCTTCGGCGTTCACGCTCATCCGCTCGTGGTTCGCCGCGGGTAAGCCCCAGGCAAGCGTCCCGGCCTTCGGCAGCTTCCAGGAATGGACCAACATCATCGGCAGCGTGTTGGCGCACGTGGGCATCGAGGGCTTCCTGGCCAACCTCGACGACATCCGGGCGGTCCAGGACGAGGACACTCTCCAGTGGCAGGCGTTCTTCGCCGCGTGGTGGGACCACTTCAGCGACCGGGCGATCACAGCGGACGACCTTGCCCAGCGCATCTTCTCTAGCGACAACCTTTCGGACGAGCCCCTGCCCGATGCCTTGCTCGTCAACAAGGACAAGGGCGAAGGAGCGTTGAAGCGTTCACTGGGACGCAACCTCTCGCGTCTGACAGGCCGCATCTTCGATGGGCGCAAGCTGTGCGATGCGGGCACGAACACGCATCGCAAGGTGCGCGCATGGCGTCTAAGGTCTACTGATAGGCCTATTTCGCTGTCCGTAACCCCGCTAACCCCGCATAACCCCGCAAGTAACCCCGCAGAAGGAGATGCGGCGTGACAAGGACTTACGACGATTTGCGGGGTTATCGGGGTTATTTCGCTAATGCTACACATACGCGGGCGCATGCGTGTGCGTGTGCTGGTGTGCGCATGTGCCCGCCGCATGTCATGAGGCAATATTTATGGGACGGGAAAATAACCCGCATAACCTCCCTAACCCCGCAACACCAATCCCACAGCCAAGGAGTCTGACATGGAACGCGACACCGAATGCCGGGAACTTTTATATCACCTGCGGGCTGGATCGGACAGTCTTCTTATCCGTGATGTTCTAGGTCTGGAAGGCACAACGGATGATGTTCGCGACTGGATCATCCAGACGGCCCAGTCGCCCGCGTTCGTCGAGGAACTCATCCGCGACCATCCTGTCGACCTAGTGCCCGCCATCGAAACACTGTGGAGTCGGTCGGTACACCACGCCGCTGACGGCAAGCGCGCCGCAATCAAGCGGCTGAGGCAGGTGGTGCGTGCAGCGTTCCAGCTCTCCGCGACCTATCGTCAGTGCCTTGAGGGGCAGAACCGTGCGTAACCCGACGCACCACGTTCCGCCACGTTCGACGATCGCGCCCAAGGCCGCACAACCCTACGCCTCACGCCCGTGCGCCGCCACGTGGCGGATCATCAAGGTGGGCAAGATGGGTAAGCCGTTAGGTACTCCGCCGGCTTCGGCGCGCGGTGACCGCACGGGGAACGGTAGGGAACACTCTTATTGTTTGTTGCGCATAGAGAACATCGCATAAGCATCACGGAGGCAATGACATGGGAACATTCGAACGTGGCGTTGAGCGGCTTAGACGATGCCGGGTTCGCCGTGTGGGCGGCCGAATAGTCGCCGAGCACCGGCTGGTGTGGGAAGCGCATCGCGGATCGATTCCAGAGGGCATGGCCATACACCACGTCAACGGTGACAACCGGGACAATCGGATCGAGAACCTGCAACTGGTCACTCCAGCCGAGCATCGACACATCCATGCGGGCTATGAACTCCAGGATGGCGTATGGCACAAGCGATGTCGCACGTGCGGGCAGACCAAGCCGCTGAGCGAGTTCTACCGCTACTGCTACTACCCCTACGACGGGGCCATTCCAGCGTGTAAGCCCTGCCATCGCCAAGCGTGCAGGGATCGCCAACGAGCACTCCGCGACCAGCGACGGTCGCTGTGCGCAACAGGCGTGAAGAACGACAAAGCGAAGGGAGACCGGACATGAAGATCGAGATGCGTAACGTGGATTTGATTCGCCCCTACGAGAACAACCCCCGGAACAATGCCGAAGCCGTGGACGCCGTGGCCAAGTCCATCGCCCAGTTCGGCTGGCAGCAGCCGATCGTCATCACCGCCGACGGCGTGATCGTCATCGGGCATACCCGGCTGCTGGCGGCAAAGAAGCTCGGCATGAAGACCGTGCCGGTGCATGTGGCCGAAGGCTTGTCGGAGTCGCAGATCAAGGCCCTTCGCATCGCCGACAACGCCACCGGCGACATCGCCACGTGGGACTACGACCTCTTGCCGCTGGAATTGAAGGATCTCCAGGCCGCTGACTTCGACCTGTCGCTGCTGGGGTTCGACGAGGACGAACTGGCCAAGCTGCTGGCCCCGGCGGGCACGGAAGGCCTGACTAATCCTGACGCGGTTCCCGAGCCGCCAGAAGAGCCAGTCACCCAGCCGGGCGATCTGTGGTTGTTGGGCGCCCACACGACCTGCCCGCACTGCGGCGAGGTGAACGAACTATGAACCGCCAGTGCACCTGCGCCAAATGCGGCAAGGGCTACGAGGCCTCGGTTCAGTCCCGGCATCGTCTGCTGTGTGGCGATTCCACTGTCGCGGCGGACGTCGATCGCCTGATGGACGGCCAGAAGGCGGCCTTGGGCTTCACGTCGCCGCCGTACAACGCGGGCGATAACTCTCTGGGCGGCAACAAGAGCCGGGTGGACAGCAAGTACATCGGCGTCAGCGACGACAAGCCCGCCCAGGAGTACCTGCGGTTGCTGGTCGACTTCACCACGATTGCCTTGTCGTTCTGCCAGACCGTCGCCATCAACCTGCAATCGCTGGCCGGGAACAAGGTCGTGGTGCTGGACTGGATTCATTACTTCCGCGACCACTTCGTGGACCGGATGGTCTGGTTCAAGGGCCAGGGCCAGCCGGCGATGGCCGCCAACGTGATGAACTCCCGGTTCGAGGATGTCTGGATCCTCTCGCCCCAGGAGAACCCGTCCCGCGCCATCCCGACCGGCCGATTCCAGTCGACGGTGTCCAACGTCTACGAAGGCCACGGCGTCAGCGGCGAGAACGTCGCCTCCGCCATCCACGCGGCCTCGATGCCCGTGCATCTGGCGCTTCACATTATCGAGTCGATGGACGGCACCGGCGGCATGGTTTACGAGCCGTTCTGCGGGACCGGCACCACGATCATCGCGTCTGAGCGGTTGGGCCGGCGCTGCTTCGCCGTGGAACTGGTGCCGCAATACGTCGACGTTGCGGTCGCGCGTTGGCAGAACTTCACCGGCAATGCCGCCATCCTGGAACGGACGGGCCAGTCGCCCATCCCCATTGGAGAGAACCCATGACCACGACCCCGGAAAGACAATGCACGTGCCGCAAGTGCGGCAAGGAATATCAGGCCCCCGTGCAGTCCAAGCACCGGTTGCTGTGCGGCGACTCGCGGAAGGCCCAAGACATGACCCGGCTGATGGATGGCCGCCTGGCGGACATGGTCTGGACGGACCCGCCCTACGGCGTGGCCATCGCCAGCCGGGTCGGCATGGGCCGCGGCGTATCTTCGTCGCAGGCGCGGGGCGAGGGCGGCAAGGGCATAGCCAACGACGATCTGAGCGTGCCGGAACTGGTGGCGTTCCTGCGCGGCGCGTTCGAC
>CAITIS010000047.1 GCA_903892515.1 uncultured Planctomycetota bacterium
ATACAGGCCGCTGCCCTGGTAGCGGTCCACGCTCACCGAGACGATGTCGCCGGCCAGGGCCGTGAAGCTCCACCAGTCCGTGTCGCTGGTCGTCTGGATGCTTCCGATCCCACGGCCCAGGGACAGGCCGCTGCCCGCAGGATCCTCCGTCAAGGGCAGCATTGTTGCTGTCGCCTCTGTATCGTTCGGCTCAAGTTCAGGATACCCGTAGCCTGCTGTGGACAAAGTCACCCCTACGGCATTTTGGTAATTCGCATTTCCGGCTCCATCCTCCAACCAGACGTAGACCTTCTGAAGTACATCACTCGCTACGGGCAACGGTTTGAACAAAGGGAGATCCAGAGCCGCGCCATCGGTCGGTGAAGTCGGGGCTGAACCTAGCTTCCACCACGCCTTCGCTATCCCACTTGGATCGTAGGGCTCAGCCCAGTCAACATGGAACAAGCCGTGCCCCCCGAAATGCCCTGCGAATTCTGCCTGGAGGCCCACCGGAGCTTCTGGGGCCATGGTGTCAATCAGCGGCGCAACGCGAAATGATGCCGGAACCGATTCGAGTGGACCAGTGACGACTGTGGCAGTCCAGTCGGCCGGGTCGCTCCCGACTCGTATCTCGTACTGAAGTTCAGTCGGGCTTACGTAGGCCAAACGGCTTGGGTCGCTTGCGTATTCGACGCCATCGCAGAGAAACTTCAGTGTCGAGACGGGGCTAAATCCGGTTCCAAAGACCGTAAGCGTCTGCGTCTGACCAATCGGAACTGCGTTGAGGGTGCCAGGGCTAAGTGAGGTGATAGTCGGCGCAACCTGCTGCGAAGAGCGACTGATCGTCACTTCCGTGGCGGTAGAGCCATCTGCGCTGCGTATCGTCAGCGTGGCGTCGGGTGCTGAAAGGTCGAATCCCGAACCTTCAACGAGGGGGGACATTGTAAACAACGGCAACAAATCGGAGATGCCATGACCAAGCACGGCAGTAACAGCGGTTATCGCGGTGTCACCTCGCCGTACCCAGTCATGCAGTTCCGCTTTTCGAGCAGCGGTAAATGAACTGGATGGAAGATAATCAATCGCCGTATCGAGGAACGAAATGAAGTCGGCCTGTGCGACCGACTCCACCATGCCGAGAGAGGCTGGAATAAAGACAGCGGGGTTAAGCGAAAGCAGAGAAGTCACACTAGTCGCGTAGGCCACCACATTAGACGGATCGCCCCAGAACTGGTCATAGAAGGCGTGGCTCCAGGACTGCATGAAGTCTCCAACGCCTTGAAGCACGCTGACCGTTTCGTCCATCGTGGCCTGAGCCGCGTTCCAGGAATTGGCCACAACACGCATAAGCGAACTGCTAGGTAGTCCATTGATCACGCCTGCCGTCATCTGCAAGTTGTTTGCAGTGTAGGTTTGGATGGCGGGTGTGATCGTGAGGACCGCAGTTACTTGACCAGACCCGGCAGCCAAGACCAAAGGGTAAGTTCCAGGCTTGAGAGAACTTGTTTGGCCAGCCGAATAGGAGATTACGAAATGGCCATTACTATCAGTGGTTGCCGCGGCCACCAGCGACATCTGACGGATGGGGTCTTCGGCGGCGATAGGCACGCCGGCGACACCATTGTCGCCCCAGTCTGTCACGGTCCCGCTGACGGTAATTGGCTGCCCAGCCGCGACACTAAGGGTACTTGTCGAATCCACTTCGAGCGACACCGATGACGCTGTGGCATGAACCGCACCCGAATACTGCGTCTGCTCCTTCGAGTACCACGTGCCATTTGCAAGCGCCACAAATGAACTCGGATCGGCCCACTGCGGGATCACATCGCCAGCCTTTTTGACCGCAACAGGGGTGAAGTAAGTCGACAGCAACGCCGGAGGATTGGCGATGTCATTCAGAATCGACTTGGCATACGCAATCGCACTTGGCCCGCTGCCATTGTAAAAGCGAAGAGCATAGTACCAGTTTTCTAGGACGTTTCTGTTGCTCTTCTCCAACGTTTGCATCCAGGACGGATCGTAGCTGAGCGCAGCATTGTACTTCTGGCTCAGCACCCGAACACCCGCTTCGAGATTGACCCTCCAATCGCTGATGAATTGATAGACCGACACACCCATCTGGCGGGCCTGCTCGGTAGCTGTTCCCCCGGTCAGTTGCATTAGGCCCAGGCCCGGCGGAAATTGCCCGTTGCTGGTATCGCCACTGAACGCAGCGGCGTCTTCATTGACATTGAAGATCACAAAACCGTCGGCACCGTACTGTTTCATCCCACTCTCGTGATAGCACACCGCCGCTATGACTTCGATGGGAACCTTGTACTGGGCCGCTAGCACACTCATCTGAGCTTTCAGATCAGCGACGCTCGGATTGGTGCCGGGTAGACCGATGCCCGTTATATTGCTTGGATAGCCGCTCTTAGCCTTGATCCATGTATTACCGTGGCCGATCTGATCCGCCGGCGTCGTTCCTGTATAGACCCGCATGGCATAGAACGTACCGTAGGCTGCTAGAGACGTTCTTGGAGTTGACCAGGGCCAGGGATCATTGATCGAATAGTTCGCAGGATCAGTAACGCTTCCGCCAGAAAACCCTGTGACCACGACCCAATGGGTAGATGTTGTGGACAGAAACTCTTCGACGATGATGGGACGTCCCAAATCCAGCTGGCTCTTTAGATTGGCCCATTGGGTGCTACCTGCACCACTACTGTAGCTACCTGTCCAATCCAGCGACGGCTGATACGTCATTTGTCCTGCGGTCGAATCCGCTGCCTTCTGCCAGTAGATATAGCCACCCGAGTCATAACCAGCATGCGCGCTCAGATATGTGTTGATCTGCCCTGGGTCAGTGCTAGCCCCATAGTATGCGGCAACCATGGCTGCTGCCGACACGGCGCACCCGTAAGAACCAAGAGTGCCTTGATTGACGCCATCCTTGTCTATCATCGAATCCGCTGACCAACGGGAATCGGTTTGCTTGAAAAGCGGAACCGACATTGCTACGGATGCCAAAGGATTGGCTTGCCCAGTTTCGTTGTGGGCGAAGCCCAGCAAATGGCCCGCTTCATGTTCGATGACTTCGGCCACCGAAGCTACGGATGATGCCTGATCGATAAACACCAGTGCATTGTCGGTGTGATTGTGATTGCCGGCATCCACGTCTTCCGCGAGGCCGTTGAATCGCCCGTATGACCGGAACGCCGAATCATCCCCACCAACGTAGACGGTTGAATACTCGGATCCCTCTCCTGGTCGGACAAGCGTAAACTGCACGCCGCTGTCCTCGTACGTGGTTTGGACATCTTTCAGAACCTGTGCTTCGATGGCCTGTTCCTGCCCCGCCATCCCCGCCGGAGCTTTGAACGCCGGCACGTCGAATGGCCCGACAACCACTGGCCCGTGATACGTGACGTTCTTGGCCCCATCGAAGTCCAGGTAGACGATCTGGCCAGAAAGATTGTCGGTTGCAGGATTCGTCAAGTGCATGCCGGGCAGTGCCGGGGTGCTGGTGAGGAACAGCCGTGGCTCAAGCTGTTCTACAATACCGTGTGGCGCGGTTCTAGGTCGGCCCACAGGAGGACGCATCAACCGCTCGTTGAGAAGATGCATGCGACCAAAAACGACCCCGTATAGCTTCCGAAGCCGCCCGACGATGTGTGACGCTGGTGACATGTATCATCCTCCGATTTCGCCCCGCCGGCAAGAGCGCGCAATGCGAACTGACCAGCCGGAGCGGTTGCATATTCTGGAACGACACCGCTGTCCCCTGTGTGCCTAGCCTCGATGGCAGGCCGAAAAAGCCCAGCGATTGGTTGCTTCTTTCACAAACGCCCTAGCCACTCTTTACCAAACCGCGCCGGGCAAGAATGCAGGAAACAGATACAGATGGCAAAAGACTTAGATACCCTACCGCGCATCGGCCGATACGTCTAGAACAAATCTCCGCCGTGGTCAGCCTAAATACTGGCCGTGCAGAGACATAAGGTAAACACTGTAGGTCGATTCTCTCGGCATGCCTGGCGTCGGGAGGTGGACTTGCCTTTGGCCCGAATGTTGGGGCCGGCTCCGACCGTACTTCGTAGTCTTCTGCGGACGTGAACATTGCAGGAAGCGGCCAAGGCGATGCATTCCGGTGATGCAGTGACGGGGGCGAGCAGCTTCGGCCAAGCCGAAGAGGATGGCGGCAAAGTCGGGGTGGCAGGGGCTGAATTGAGCCCACGCCCTGCAAATTATCAGCCAGCCAACACGCTTTTCCCCTTGACGGCTTCCGAACACACACCTAACATAACTCCGGCCAGCGTAATCCCGCCTGCTGTGGCCGGAGTGACCGGCCGGGAGTGTGGTAGTGGGCCGACTGGACGCCTTGCGGGAGGCCTCCCGTGCGATCCGCGATACAAGCCCGACATGCCTGCGCTCGCACGCAGGCATCCGATGCAGTGCGGATGCCGAGGGATCCGGCCCACAGGGCTGGACGCAAAACACGATCTAGGCGAGATGGGAGACAAGTCGTGATTCAGAACACACAGCCGCAGGCGCGAAGCCACTACCTCAAGTCGATCTCCGTAAGGGGAGGATTCTTGGACGGGCTGGAGATCGATCTATCCACCGGCCTGAATTGCCTGATCGGCCATCGGGGCGCCGGCAAGACGACGGCCTTGGAATTCATCCGCCATGTGCTGGGCGCCGTACCGGACAAGGAACAGTACCCTGGCGCCCAGAAGCGGTTCGAGTCCCTGGTGGGCGACAACCTGGGTGACGGGCGCGTCCGACTGCGGATCGAGACCAGGGACGGCGTGGAGTACTTCATCGACCGGACGGCTGCTGGAGCGGCCATCGTCACCGACGCCGGCGGCAATCCCAGCGAGGTTTCCTTGGCGGGCGTATTCAAGGCGGACGTTTACAGCCAGAACGAGGTCGAGGGCATCGCCGACGATCCGCAGTCGCAACTGCGCCTCATCGACAACTTCGTCTCCGAGGACATCCGCCGCGTCGAGTCCCTATTGCGCAAGGTGGAAGGCAAGCTTTCCACCAACGCCGGCAAGATCGCCGAGGTGCGGAAGGCCCTGGACGGCGTCGGCGACGAACTCAGCACGCTGCCGGGTATCCGCGATAAGCTCACGGCGATGGCCGGCAAGAGCGGCCAGGGCCCGGGCTCCATCAACCACGCCCACAAGCTCAATTCCATGCGCGACCGTGAAAAGCGAGCCCTCGAATCCGCCGAGGAAACTCTCCGCGAACAGGCCGGCGCGCTGGACGCGCTCCTGGGGCAGATCGAGGGCGGCGGCATGCCGTCCTTCGAGGCCGACATGCTGTCGGGGCCCAACGGTGAACTGCTGAAGATGGTCGTACAGGAGATATCCGACTGCGGCAACGGCGTGGACGGCTTCCTGAAAGAGGGCAAGAAACGGATCGCTACCGCGCAGGCCAAGGCGGCCGAACTGAAGATCAAGCTTCAGACCGTCCACGCCGAGCAGGAGCTGGCTTTCCGCGAGCTGCTGGCCAAGCACAACGCCGCCAAGGGGCAGGAGGCCGAGAGAATCCGCCTGGAAACACTCCAGAACCAGCTGCTGGAGAAGAAACGCATCCGCGACGACCACATGGAGACGCTCAAGGGCCTTCAGGTGGAGCGCGCCAGCCTGCTGGGGCAGCTTTCAGCCCTGCGAGACGAGCGGTACAGCCATCGCAAAGCTGTCGCCGCGAAGATCACGGCCAACCTGTCGCCCCGGATTCGGGTGCGGGTCGACCAGTTCGGCGACTCGTCGCCGTACAGGGATCTCCTTCAGGAGGCGCTGGCGGGCACCGGCATCAATCGTCACATCGTGGCCCAGAAGATCGCCGACAGCCTGGCCCCCGACGAACTGGCGACGGCGGTGACGGCCGGCGATACCAAGACCCTCGCCGGGAGGGCGGGGCTGAACGCCAACCAGGCCGCCAACGTGGTCGCGGCATTCTCGCCGCCCAGGATGATGTTCCGGCTGGAAACCATCGAGCTGGCCGACAGGCCGAGGATCGAGCTTCTGGACGGCGACACGTACAAGGACTCGTCGTCCCTTTCCACCGGCCAGAAGTGCACCACGGTGCTGCCGATATTGCTGCTGGACAGCGACAACCCGTTGCTGATCGACCAACCCGAAGACAACCTGGACAACGGCTTCATCTACGATACCGTGGTGGACAGCATTCGGAAGGTCAAAGGCAGGCGGCAGATGGTTTTCGTGACGCACAACCCGAACATCCCGGTCCTGGGCGACGCCGAGAAGGTCTTCGTCCTGAAGTCCAACGGGAGCAAGGCCGTCAAGACCAAGGAAGGCTCGGTGGACGTCTGCCGGGACGACATCGTGGCGCTGCTGGAGGGCGGCGAAGAGGCATTCATGAAACGCAAGGAACGGTATCGGTTCTGATGGCCGCCGATGATTCCATAGCCCCGCTTCGCCAGGCGATGGAGAAGCTGCGGGACGACCCCGAGGGCATCGACTGGGCCCGGCGGCGGTCGCATGCGCGGACACTGATGGAGGTTTTCAAGGCCGGCGGGATCGTGGATCGCGAGGCGGTGCTGGTGCCCTTGCTGAACCTGCTGGCCGACGATCCGAAGTGGGAGGTCCGCAAGGTCGTCGCGGATGACCTGCATTTCGTGCGGCAGGCGGACTTCGACCGCCTGCTGAACAAGCTCATCCAGGATGGCAACGCGTTCGTGCGTAAGGCCGCGGAGAACAGCCGCAAACGCCGCCGAAAAGTGAAGGTCGGGCTGAAACAGCGAATGCAGGGCATCGATCTGGTGCTCGAACAGTACCAGTATCTCAAGGAGCAGTACGGCGAGGAGGTCGCCAAGGCGGCGCTGATGATCGGCGAGACCTACCACATGGCGCTGGCCAGCAACATCGCCCACGAGATGAAGAACGACCTGGTCGTGCTCCAAGGGCGGGCATCGGCCCTGCGTGAGCGGGTCGCGGCCCGCGACTATGACTCGGCCGCCTTCCAATCGTCGTTGGATAGGATCTGCGGCATCCTTGACCGCCACGGAACCTTGGTCCAGCGGATGCTGGAGTATGCCCGATCGCGGACGACGCCCACCGACGTTGGGTTGGACGCGCTGGACGGGATCGTGCAGGCGGCGGTAGACGCGATCAATGAGGCGGCAGCCGCCCACGAGCCATGGCGCAGGGTGCAACTGGACGTGGATGTGCAGAAGAATCTGAGCGTGTCCGTCACCCGGGCGCATATCGAACAAGCCGTTCTGAACGTCCTGAAGAACGCCTTCGAGGCCGCAACCGGAGTCGCCACGCCGCGGGTCGTTGTGACCGGCAAGGCCGCCAACGACCACGAAATCATGCTGGCCGTGGAAGACAACGGCGCGGGCATCGGGGGCAAGGACTTGGATGAGCAGAAAGTATTCGTGCCGGGCCGCACGACCAAAGCCGATGGCTCGGGATTCGGATTGGTGATCGCCAGGAACTACGTCGAGATGCACGACGGCGAACTGGTCTTTGAGAGTGAGCCGGACGTTGGCACGACGGTGACGATCATCCTGCCCCGTGCGATGGCCGGCTCGGGGACGAACAATGCTTAAAGCGCTGGTGGTTGATGACAAGGCGAGCGTGGTGGAGTTCGTATGCGAGATTCTGCAGCAGGCGTTGCAGCATAGTTACGACGTGGCCGGCAACGTCGAGCAGGCCCGGGCGCTGCTGAAGGCAAACGACTACGCATACATCCTTCTGGACCTGGAGATCCCGGCTTCCGCCCGCGGCGAACGGGCTCGCATCGAAAACGGCCTCGCCCTGTTCCAGCAGATCGTGAAGATCAAGGGATCGGGCAAAGTGCCCATCATCCTGATGACCAGCTACTCCGACCACGCCCTGGCCCATAACCGAGACCTGGACAACGACGGCCTGACGTTCGGCATGCCCAAGAACCTGTGGGACAAAGGCCGTCCGCCCGAAATGGTCATCCGCGAAGCGTTGGAGGCCGTGGAGGCCCGGCGCCGGGCGGCTGAGCAAACCAACAATGGCTTGCAGCCGTTCATCGGCGGGAACCTGGTCATATTCTCGGACGGTGCGACCCTCTGCGACCGACTGATTCTGGACGATTCCAGCCTGTCCCCCATGCGGGACGTGCTGCTCCTTCTGGCCGAGAAGAACGGGAAGGCCTACAAGCACGTGTATCGGCGATTCCTGGCCAAGAAGCTGGAAACGACGACGGAATCCCTCAACGGCGTGTTCTTCCGCTTCCGGCAGAAGGTGGCCAAGGTGCTGAAGGATGAGTGCCAGGTGCTGGTCCAGGATGATGACGTCGTCAGGACGGAACGTGGCGACCACCTGGGCGAGAAGATCACGGTGGAGCTGCGGCTGACGGAATCCGTCGAATCCGTCGTGCTTGGGCACGATAATGGGCACAATGGGCATGAAAATGGGCATAAGGCCCAAGACCCGTTTGGCCATCTTGGGCCGAAGCAAAAGAACCGCATCCTGGCCATCCTGAAGGCCCTGAAAACCAACGGCCACATGACGCGGGAGCAGGTCGATGCCCTCGCAAATGTGGGGCGGTCGCAGGTCACGCGCGATCTGGAAGAGATGGAAATCGCCGGCTTGGTGCGTCGCCTGGGCGCCAACAAGGATCGGCGATATGCTTATGCTGGTCCGGCTGAATCGCCGCAAGGGTGACCGTCCCCGCTGATAGGATAGACGGAATCGTTGAGATAGGCGAATGACGGATCAGCAATCGCACGCACGAAGGCTTGGATGGCCTCGTCGGACGGTTTGAGTAGAGGCGAGTCAGGCGTAGTGAGCGCAAGTCCGGCTGATTCCGCACGTTGCGGAAACCCGCCCTTCCGGCGGCGCGGCCGTAGCCAAGTGGTCCCCTAGAAGGCCATCGCCGACATCCTGGGCGAGCCTGGACGACAAGATCGAGTTGAACCGGCGGATGAACCAGACGCTGGAGGCGATGGCGCGGGCGATCTTCAAGAGCTGGTTCGTGGACTTCGACCCCGTCAAGGCCAAGGCCGCCGGTCGCACCCCGCCCGGCCTGGACCCCACCACCGCTGCCCTCTTCCCCGCCGCCTTCCAAGACTCGCCCCTGGGCCCCATCCCAAAGGGCTGGGCGGCGGGGGCCATGTCGGCAGCGGGTCGCCCCCCGCACGGGGGAGGCTGGCGGCCACGGTAGAGTGGTATCGCAGCACGAATCCTGGTGGCGATCGGCCAAGCACCGCCTGGAGTTTCGCCAGCACGAGAAGCGGTGGTATCAGGACAGGAAAGTATGAGCGTGTCCGTGTGCAACGACTTGGCCGCCCAGTCGACGCGCTGATCGCCTTGCCTTATTCATAGCGCAAGGCCTCGATCGGATCGAGTCTGGAGGCTTTCCAGGCAGGATAGAATCCGAAAATGACTCCCACGACGCCTGAGACCGTGACGGCCAGAATGATCGCCATTGGCGAAGCCTCCGTCAGCCAGCCCTTGAATTGCTGCACCGCCCAGGAACCAGCAAGGCCAGCGGCGATGCCCATCGCCCCGCCGGTCAGGCACAGCACCAGGGCCTCGATCAGGAACTGCCGCAGGATGTCGTTGGGTTGGGCACCCACCGCCATGCGCAGGCCGATCTCACGCGTCCGCTCCGTCACTGACACCAGCATGATGTTCATGATCCCCACACCGCCGACCACGAGTGAGATCGACGCCACGCACAGCAGCAGCGCAGTCATGGTGTCAGTCATCTTCGTCATGGTGTTGGTCACTTCCGTCATGTCACGGACCTTGAAGTCATCGGCCACGCCCTCGCGAATCCGATGCCGTTCCCTTAGCACGCCGGTGATCTGGGCGATAGCGGGTTTGATGTCCTGGGCCGACTTGGCCGCCACGATGATCATGTCAATATTCGTGAATTTGACCGCCTGGGGCGTGTCGGCCGACTGGATGGCCGAGTGTGCGGGATAGATGCTCAGCGAACTGTTCGGATACACCTGGTTAATCTTGTTGACCGCAGAACTGGGGCCAGAATCGCCGCTGGCAGCGGAACTGCCGCCGTTGGTGCCGGTAACGCGGCGTTTGAGGGTCGTCCACGGGGTCAGCAGGATGTCATCCTGGTCCACGCCAGTCATGTTTGCGCCCTTGCCGCTAAGCACGCCGATGACCGTGAACGATACGTTTTGAACTCGCACTTCCTTGCCGATGGGCGACTGCCCGTTGAAAAGCTCCCGGACGAGCGTCTTGCCGATCAGGCAGACCTTGCTGGTGTTTCGCACATCCCGGTCGGTAAAAGCGGCGCCTTCATCCAAGTTGCTCCAGTCGCGAACGTCCAGGTAGGCCGGCGTGGTGCCGACGACGTTGCGGGGGATCCAGTTCTTGTTCCCGTACTGCACCTGGGCCCGGGCGTAAACCGTCGGGGCCCCGGCGCGGACGGATGGGCTCTTCAGGACGGCGGCGGCATCGTCGGGCGTCAGCGTCATGGCGCTGCTCACACCCAGGTTCACGCCACCGCTGGAGGCGGCTCCGGGCAGGATCAGCAGGTTGTTGGCGCCCATGCTGGCAATGGAGCGCTGGATGGCCGTCGATGAGCCGTTTCCGATCTCCATCATGGTGATGACCGACCCGACGCCGATGAAAATGCCCAGCATCGTCAGTGCCGCCCGCAGGGGGTTGCGCGAGAGCGACCGGAACGCAGTGCGGATGGTTCGGACGATCCTCATGGCCTGTTTCCCGCCGACCTTGTCGCCGTTGAGTGCTGCATCAGCGCCTTTGCGCCTGCGGCACGAAGGGGTTGGCTCCGCCCTGCGGTGCAGCCTTCTGCCGCTGTTCGGCCACCACAACCGCCAGACCCTCCTGCAACTCGGGGCCTTCAACTTCAGTCATCGCCCCGTCGCTCATGCCCACGCGGACCTTGATCGGCCGGAGGAATTCGCCCTGCGCAACCCATAGCATGCCCTGGTTATGGCTCTTCTTCGCTCCTTGCGCGCCGGCATAAGGATGCTTATGGCCATCGTTCGCCGGTTGCGAGGCGGTGGACTCCTGAGCGGCCCCGTCCGGCGGCGGCTCGCACACCGGCTGCGAGGCCTCCGAGGAACCGGCGCGCTGCGCTAACTTCTCGAGTTCCACGCGGAACTCCGGCGCCACTTGCTCTTGGGCCAGCGGCATGTACGCCAGCGCCGCGTTGGGCACCTTCAACACGCCCGTCCGCTTGTCCAGCTCGAACTGCACGTTGGTCGTCATGTAGGGATAGAGCAGGCCATCGGGATTCAGCGCCAAGACCTCCACCGGGTAGGTGACCACGTTCTGCGTCATCGTGGCGTCGAAGCGGACCTTGGTGACCTTGCCGGGGAAGGTGACGCCGGGCCGGGCGTCCACGGTGAAGGTGACAGGTTGATCGTTGTGAATGCTGCCGATGTCCGCCTCGTTGACCGAAACCCAGATCTGCATCCGTGTAAGGTCTTTGGCGATCAGGAACAAGCTGGGCGCGTTCAGGCTGGAGACGACCGTCTGGCCGATGTTCACGCGACGATCAATCACCACGCCGTCCACCGGCGAGGTGATCGTGCAATAGTCCAGGTTCCGCTGGGCCCGGTCCACTGCCGCCTGGGTCTGCTTGATGGCAGCCTTGGCCTGCTCAATGGCCGCCAGCGCCTGTTCTCTGCCGGCCTTGGCTTGGGTTTTTGCGGCCTCGACTTGGACTTTGGCGGCATTGGCGGATGCCACATTCGCCGTCGCGGTGAGATAGGCGGCCTTGTAGCCGTCATAGCTGGTTGCGGCCATGGCGTCGGGCGAACCTTTCCTGAGTTGCTGAGCCCGCGTCCAGTCCTGCTCGGCCTGGGTGGCCTTGGCCTCCATTTGCTGGATGTCCGCCTGGGCTTTCACGACGTTGGCGTCGCTCTGCGCCAACTGGGCGTCGCTCTGCGCCAACTGGGCATTGCTCTGCGCCAGTTGAGCGTTGCTCTGCGCCAACTGGGCCTGGGCGGACTCCAACTCCATCTTGTACAGGGATGGGTCGATCTCGGCCAGCAGATCACCGGCCTTCACAAACGAGCGCCGGTCGATGGGCTTGCCATGGTCGGCGCCGAACCGGCTGATCTGCCCTGCCACTTGCGCGCCCACGTCAATGGCCTCCTCCGGCTCCAATGAGCCGGTGGCCCCGATGGTGGCAAGCAGGTCGCCTTTGGCCACCGGCGCCGTGCGATACGTCACCGCCGCACCCCTGGGGTGGATCAGATGCCAAGCCAAGTACCCGCCGCCCCCGACCAGCAGCACCAGGACCAGCCACAGCATGTTTCTAGTCGCATGTTTCATGGCACAAACCTCAAACACAAGAATCACCTGTCTGCCCCAGCCGCATCCAACCCTCAACGAGCCGCGTGGTTCACGCGTAGCGCAGCGCCTCAATTGGGTCCAGACGCGAGGCTGTCCAGGCGGGGTAATACCCAAAGACAATGCCCACAATGGCCGAGACGCCAAAGGCGGTGGCCATCGCCGACGGCGACGTCATGGTAGGCCACCCCAGAACGTTAGACACAACGAATGACGCGCCGTGGCCAAGCATGATTCCGGCGATACCGCCCAACAGGCAGAGGATCACCGCCTCGGTCAGGAACTGGCGAAGAACGTCCTTGGGCCGGGCGCCGACGGCCATGCGCAGGCCGATCTCGCGGGTTCGCTCCTTCACGGAAGTGAGCATGATGTTCATAATGCCCACGCCGCCAACCACCAGTGAAATCGTGGCCACGCACAGCAGCAGGCTGGTCATCACCCGCCCGGTCGAGGCCATGGTCTCGGAAATTTCCGTCAGATCCCGGATGCGGAAATCGTCCGGGGCGCCGGGGGCGAGCCGATGCCGCCGGCGCAGCAGCTCCCTGATCTGCCGGATGGCCTGCGGAACTTCCGGCGGTGAATTCACGGACACGTAGATGTCGTCCAGGTCGGTGAACCGCGCCATCATTATGATGTCCGCCACCTCCACCTCAGAATGCTGCGGATACATCTGCAATTGCTGGCTCGGATAAACCTGCTTTAACGTGTTGACGCTGCTGGCCGCTGCGGACGGCAGGACGTTGGGCGTTGTCGCTTGCCGCGAGCCGATCAATCGATACTTTACCGTCGTCCACGGCGCGATGACGTAATCGTCCTGGTCCCTGCCCATCATGTTCGCCCCCTTGGCGCTCAGTACGCCGACGACTTTCAGCGACACGTTCTTGACGCGAATCTCCTTGCCAATCGGCGAGACCCCCTGAAACAGTTCTCGCAGAACCGTCTGGCCAACCACGCACACCGGAGCGGAGCTTTTCACATCGATTTCGGTAAACATCTCCCCCTGGGCCAGGGTCGTCCAGTTGCGGACCGCCAGGTAATCCGGGGTGGTGCCCAAGACTTCATTGGGAGACCAGTTGCGATTGCCGAAGACGACCTGGGCCTTGATGTCCACGGCCGGGGCAGCGCAGGTAATCGCGCTGCATTCCCGGCTGATCGCATCGCAGTCGGCCGGAACGAGCGTAACCCTGCCGCCGCCGCCCGTGCTGGCGCCGGCCTTGACCGCATCGCTGGGGTCGACGTTGACGACATTGGCGCCGATGGATGCTATGGCCTGCTGCATCATGTACGACGAGCCCTGCCCGATCTCCATCATCGCGATGACCGCCGCGATTCCGATGACGATCCCCAGGCAGGTCAGCGCCGACCGCATCTTGTGACGCCTCAGCGCGTGCAGCGCCATTCGCAACGTACGACGAAACGACCTCATCCTCGCCTCGGTTTTCACGACAGAGGTATCTGCCATATCTCCAGATGGCATCCTACTGGCAACCGTTGCCAACAGTTCCGATAACTTTGCTTTGTTGCACCCCGCGACTATTTCTGGCGCCCGTGCGTCTCGCACAGGAGACCATCTCTTCGTGGTGCTTGGCCGGTGCTCACTGGCATTGTGAGGATGGAATGCGCTTTCGCTTGTGTGCCTTTCGTCCCGCCTGCATGGCGATGAGCTGCGCCAGGAAGATCGGGATCGTCATCGCTCCTTTGGCCAGCACGCGCCCATTCACGCTCCGCAGCAGCTTTATCACTATGCCCGCGACATGCAGCGGAGTGAAAAAACGCCTGTCGATCCGCTTGCGCAGACTCGCGATCTGCTTCGTCGAATATGCGTCGCTATAAACGAACCCGCGATCGTCAACGTGATAGCCCGGGCTCTGCTCAACCAGTTCGGCCAGGCCCGAGTACGGCTCGCTGCGCAATCTCGAAACCATGATCAGGTCCGCGCCGATCGACCGGGCGAACGCGGCGGTGGAGAGCATCTGCTCTTCGGTCTCGCCGATATTGCCCACGATGAAATACGCGCTGGTGAGCATGCTCGACCTCGAGAGCACGGAGAACCATTGTCGCAGTTGCCCAATGGTAAACCCCTTGCCCATGGCCTTGAGCGTCGCGTCCTGCGTCGACTCCACGCCGATCAGCAGCGCCAGGAACCCAGCCTGCTCCATCTTGCGAATGACGTCAGGGCGTTTGGCCAGCTCCACCCGGGCGTTTACCACGTAGTGCTTGCGAATCTTCTTAGCCATCAGCAGGTCGCAGATCTCGGCCACCCGGTCAGGCTGATGCGTGAACACGTCGTCCACAAAGAAGATCAAGTCGGCGTCGATCTGCTGGATCTCTCGGACGACCGATTCGGCCGACCGCGGCGTCCAGGATCGTTTCACGCCCCACGGGTTGATGGCAAAGTTGCAGAACTTGCAGTTGAACGGGCACCCGCGCGACCCGGACACCAAGTCGATCTTGACCCCGGTGCTCGCGCCCTTGCTCGTCAGATAGTATGGCCGGCGGCGTAGATCGCGCGCGGGAAACAAGTCATCGTCCAGAGGCGCGTTGGCGCGGGGTGGATTATGCACCAATTGACCGTCGTCGCCGCGGCGGACCAGGCCGGCGATCTCCGACCACGCTCGCCCCTGGGCGATCTCGACAATCGCCTGTTCGCCATCACCGCAGACCACCGCGTCTACGTTCGGACACGCCTCCAACCAATAGCGTGGATCCTCCGTGGCGATCCGGCCGCCCAGAATCGTCATCACCCCGGGCGGCAACGCGTTGATGTCATCGCGTATGTACCCAAGTTCTTGCCGCCAGTTGATGGAATAGCACACCAGGTCGGTTTCGGGCCGGAGGAACGGCTGCGTGCTGGGAACGCGTTCCTGCCGGAAGTTGACCAGCTCGATCCGTTGGGCATGTGGGCGCAGGGCGCCGGCTATGTACTCCAGCCCCAACGGCGGGAAGGACGTTCGCGAGCTACACGTACGTCGATAGGGAAACACGCAGAGAACATGCCGAAACATACCGATCAACTCCATGCCGACGAATCAGGCAATGCGACGCAGGCCATCCTTACAATAGCTTGGAATGCGCAGTTTGTTCACCGATTCTCGTGCTCCTTGTTCTCTTTCTTCTCGCCCTTGCCCTCTTTGTGGTCTTCCCACTTCAGCGGCTCGACGATCTTGCCGTCAGGCGCCACTTCCAGTTCGCCTTCCTTGCCATTGATTGTGACCTCAACGTCGTAGCCGATTTCCGGCTTGGCGAGCTTGCCCTTCTTGACGTCAGCGACTTCTTCCGTCTTCGCCGCCTTGGTGATCTTCGCTCCCGGGGCGGCCTTGGCGACCGCATCCACCACGGCCTTGGGAAGCTGGTCAATGGAAATGGCCGTTTCCGTCTCCAGGATCGTGCCGCTTTCGGTCATCTTAACTTCGAGCCGGGCCTTGTCCTGGTGGAGTTTCACTGCCAGGATCTTCACCCCGTCCTCGTCCTCGGTCTTGACGTCATGCACGGTCGCGTTGGGGTAGTTCTTCTGGATGGCGGCGGCGGCAGCGGGCGGCAGCTGGCGCGCCGAAGCCATCTTATTTTGCGACTGGACACAGCCTGCCATCAGCAAGCCGCCACACACAAACAACGCCACAACTGCAAGGTTCTTCACCAATCTGGTCATGCGTGCAACTCCTTTTGTGCTCTGAGTGTCTTTGCGGGTTTCGGGACCGTTCCCTGACCCATGCCCAAACTCCATTACTGCACCAGGTGCAGCCGCACGCATACGTCGGTGCCCGAGTGCGGATCGGAGGTAATCGCAATCTGTCCGCCATGGCGGATGACGATCTCTTTGGCAATGGCCAATCCCAACCCGGCGCCGCCGCTGGCCTGTGAGCGGGATGGATCGGCCCGGTAGAAGCGAGTGAACAGGTGGGGTAGATCATCGGCTGGAATGCAGCCACCCTCATCGTGAACAGTAATGGCGACCACACCCTCGGGCTCCTGTACAGCCGAAACCTGAATCGTGCTTTCTTCGGGGCCGTACTTCAATGCGTTGTCCAGCAGGTTTGAGAACAAGCGAGTCAGGTGGTTTGGGTTGCCGCGCACGACGGCAGGTTGCACGTTCATGACCAAGCGACAGCCACGTTGTTCAGCGCGAGGCGAAAAGACCTCCTGAAGCTCCGACAGTAGCGCAGCCAGATCCACGTCCGCTACGTCGGGTAGTCCGGCCGACTCGTCCATGCGTGCCAGGACCATAAGCTCTTCCACCAAGTGTTCCATGCGCCGGAGATTGCCCAGCGTGTCGTGGAGGGCCTTCTGATATTCCGGCAAAGTCCGATCCTTGATCAACGCCAGTTGAACCGTGCTCTTGGCCAAGGCAATGGGCGTGCGAAACTCGTGCGAAGCATCGGCCACGAAGGTCTTCTGCTGACGCATGGCCCGGTCGAGGCGGCCAAGCATGGCTGAGACGGACTCGACGAACGGTCGAATCTCCTGCGGCACGCGTTTCCCATCCAGCTCGACGCAGCCGACATTGCTGGCCGTCACTTTCATCAGGCGTTGGGCGGTCAATCGAATGGGGCGCAGCCCCCACGCCACCAGCAGCATGACCAGAACCACCGCAACGCCGATGACGCCGGCCCCTATCAACAGCAGGGTTGTGACCAGCTCTTTAAGTTCGTCCTGAACGCCCTTGGTGGGAACGCCGACGACGATGTTGGCTTCACCGGCATCGGTGCGGACGCGGGTCCAGATGGCCCGATAGTGCCCCGAGGGTCTGCGGCTATCAAAGAACGTGCTTCGGTCGATGGCCGGGGCCGCCCGCCCGCCCGTCACATCCTTCATCGTGGCACGCTCAAGCAGGCTGCCTCCGGCCAGTACGTCGCCACCCGACAAAGACGCCGCGTAAAAGGGCGCCGGGGTTCGATGCGACAGGCCCACGATGGCATCAATCTGCTTCTTCCGCACGGCCACGGGTTCCGGTTGCTGAAGCACGCTTACGATGCCCTTGCTCATGGCCAGAAGCGCTTGGTTTGTCTCGGCGACGACCAGTTCCTTGGTCTCGGCGTAGGCGACGGCCAGCACGGCGATGATGGCGGCCACCATTGCGGCCAACACCAACAGCGAGACCCGCCATTTCAGCGACAGTGGTCTCACGGTCGCCTCTCTTGCAGCAGATACCCCTGGCCTCGGATCGTGTGGATCAGCTTGTGCGCCGGCCCCGGGTCGAGCTTGCGGCGCAGCGATGAGATGTACACCTCGATGACGTTGGAGAAGTTCTCGGAGTCGAAGTCGTACAGGTGCTCCAGGAGGTCGGCTTTGGACACGATGTCGCCGGCCCGCATTGCCAGATATTCCAGCAACCGATACTCCATCGCCTGCAATATAACGGGCTGTCCCTGTAGCGTCACCTGTCGCGCCGTCGTGTTGATCGTTACCGGGCCGACCGTCACCACCGCGGCGGCATGCCCATGAGACCGCCGGATCAGTGCCTTGCAGCGAGCTGCCAGTTCCGCTATCTCAAAGGGCTTGGTCAGGTAGTCGTCGCAGCCAAGGTCCAACCCTTGGACGACGTCTTCGGTCGCATCCCTGGCCGTCAGAATCAGAACTGGCGTTTGGACACGCTGGGCCCGCAGGCTGCGGAGAATCGCCAGCCCATCCATCTTGGGGAGCATCAGGTCGAGAATGATCAGATCGTACGGGTTGGTCAGGGCCATGTGGTGCCCATCTTCGCCGTCCAGGGAGATGTCCACGGCAAAAGAGGCTTGTTCGCGCAGCAGGCCGGCGATGTTCTCAGCCAGCTGACGTTCGTCTTCTACGATCAGGACTCGCATGACACCTACCGTGTATGGAAAACGTCGGCTCTGATTGCAGCAGGACAAAGCAAGTTGGTGGCACGCCCGATTCTGCCACTTCGCAACCGCGGCCAAGCGATGCAGGATTCAGTCATGATACTGGACCACACTCCTCTTTCGGCTCGCAATTCATCCTGCGGGCATCGCGACGAAGCACTCGTGCTTCCAACTCTGGACTGGCATTCTCCGAACACTAGATGAAGCCATCCTGAAATCCCGCCACTTCGCTAAGAGTGATGTATGGATTCGCCTTCAGATCGTCGCCGGTTTCAGGTTGCCTTCAGGCGGCGGCTGGATAATCCCGGCCAAGCCAAACGGCTGGCTAAGCTGTAAGCACAGGACCGTCGGGAAAGTCAGGACATGATATTGCTCCGAATTACGTTGGCCGGTTGTATGGCCCTGGCCATGTTGGCAGGTTGCTCAGATGAGTCGCCGCTGCCACTGACCTCTGAAGCGATCAACCGAGCCCTGCGCACCGATATCACCGATTTGCGGGCTCAGGCCGCAGGTGTCCGGCATCCGGCCTTGCCGCCCGGCGAGCGCGAGATCAAGGCGGGTCTCGGTCCAGATGAAGCTGCCGCCATAGCAATCCTGGCCAACCCGTCGCTTCGAGCCATCCGCGCACAGCGCGGCATAGCCGACGCTCAGCTGCTCCAGGCCGGGCTGCTGCCTAATCCGTCGCTCGAATGGACGAACGAGTTTCCATATGCCGGGCCGGATCACTTCATCGCCTACGGAATCGGCATCAAGTGGGACGTGTCGGCCTTGATTTCTCATTCCGCCAAGGTGCAGGCGGCGCAGGATCGGGCCTCGTCAGTGGTGCTGGACATTGCATGGCAGGAGTGGCAGGTCGCGCAGTCGGCACGGTCGGCCGTGTACCGCCGCCTCAGCCTGGAGACGCAACTGGCCCTGGCACGCGACGTGGACGAGCGACTGGCCGCTAATGCCGCCACTATCCGCCAGGCCGTTGAACAGCAGCAGAAGACAGGAATCGAACTGTCTGCCGCTCAAGCCGCCAGCCAAGAGGCGCACACGGCCGTGCTGGAACTGCAACGGGAACTGGCCAAACAGAAGCAGGCCTTGAATCGGCTGCTGGGTCTGCCGGCTGACGCCGAAGTTGCCTTACGCCAGGACGTAACGCTGCCGGCCCATCTGCATGTGCCTGCCGCAGCGCAACTCCAGGAGGGCGTGGAAGACCGCCGCCTGGACCTGCTAGCCTTGCGCCGCGGCTATGAGAGCCAGCAGGCTACGCTTCGCGCTGCCGTCCTCTCGCGGTTTCCCAAGCTCGAACTGGGCGCCGGAAATGCCCGGGACACTACCAAGACGTACACGTTCGGCTACAGCCTCGCGATGGACCTGCCTATCTTTGACCAGAATCAGGGCAATATCGCCATCGAGCGGGCCACCCGGCAGAAACTGTTCGACGAGTTTACCACCCGCGTTTTCGAGGCACGCTCCGACATCGACACGGCCGAAGAGGAAATTCGCAGTTTGAATAACCAGATCGCTTACGCGGAAGAGTCACTACCGGCCCTGGAACGGCTGGTGAGTGATTACGAACACGCCCTGGCCAGCGGCAACGCCGACATCCTGAGCTACTACACGATCCGCAACGATCTGGCCAAGAAGCGAGTCGAGGTACTGAAGCTCAAGCAGGAACTGCTGGAAGTTTGGATCAGCCTGGAGAATGCTGCGGGCCGGTTGTTCCTCGATGCCGCCCAATCGACCACGTTGCCCACCGGAGGCGCCGCGCCGCCAAGCGAGCCGGCAACGAACCCAGGCAAACACTGAGGAGCGTAGTGCATGCATAGGAAAGTGTATTGGCGAATCATCGCCGCTCTGGTCGTCGTGGCCGCCGCCCTGTGGCTGGGATATGCCCTGGGTCGGAGCGGTGCGGCCAAATCGTCAGCCTCGAAAGAAGAGGACAAGTCCTCAGAGGGACGCGTCACTGCCAAGGTCACCACGGCCCTGGCGCGGCAGGGCAAGATCGAGAAGCTTGTCACGGCTTTCGGCACGGTTATGGCCACGCCCGAGGACGTCCGGACGATATCCGTGCCGTTCGAGGCACGCGTTCGACGCGTGCTGGTGGCGCCGGGACAACAGGTCGCCCAGCAAACGAACCTCGTGCGAGTGGAGCCCAGCCCCGATGCGTCGCTGCAGCTTCAGGATGCGCGCACCACGCATGCGGCGGCCGTCAAAGACTTCGAGCAGGTGCGGCAGCGGTTGGAGATGAAACTGGCCACTAAGTCCGATCTCTTTGCCGCCCAGCAGGCGCTTCAACTGGCGGAGTCAAAACTGCATAACCTCGAAGAACGCGGCATCGAGAACAAGACCTTGCAGGCTGGGCTTGACGGCCTGGTCAGCAAGATCGACGTGCAGGAGGGGCAGATCGTGCCCGCGGGCGGCGCGCTGATCGAAGTCGTGCCCACGTCTCGAATCCAGGTTCGGCTGGGAGTTGAAGCGGCCAATGCCGGCGCCATCGAAGCAGGCCAGAGCGTTCGACTGATGGCCGTGCAGATGGATGGCGCACCCGTCGAAGGGCAAGTGCGGATGGTCACGCACCGAGTGAATCCCGCCAGCCGGCTGGTGGACGTATACGTGTCGCTGCCAGATAAGACGCCCTTGCTGCTGGAAACATACGTTCGGGGCCAGATCGTCGTTGGAGTCAAAGAGGCCTTGGTCGTGCCGCAGGCAGCCGTGATGCCGGAAGATGATAAACACAAGCTGTTCACGGTTCGCGACGGCAAGGCGGTTGAGCACGAGGTGCAGACCGGGCTGGCGAATGACGAGGACATCGAACTACTGGAAAGCGACATACACCCGGGCGAGGCCGTGGTTACACAAGGCAACTATGAACTGGCAAGCGGGATGGCCGTGGAGGTCGAGGCAGAGGCCAAGGCGGAAACACCCAGCACGTCAGAGCCCTCGACGCAGCCAGAAGCCACGAGTGCACCTCGGAGCGGGAGCCGGCCCTGATGATCACCAACTGGATTCACTCGCATCACCGTTCCGTCCTGTTCCTGCTGGTCGCGCTGGCGGTCGGAGGCCTGGTCAGCACCCTGGGCTTGCCGGTGGCCTTGTTTCCGCAGGTTCACTTTCCGCGCGTGGTCGTGGAGTTAGAGGCCGGTGATCGCCCGGCCGAACGCATGGCCACCGAGGTGACGTACCCATCTGAGGAGGCGGTCCGGGCCGTGCCGGGCGTGCGGAATCTTCGCTCCACCACCAGCCGGGGCAGCGCCGAGATCTCCATCAACTTCGACTGGAAGCAGGACATGACGGCGGCCATGCTGCAAGTGGAATCAGCTGTCACCCAGGTCATGCCCACGCTGCCGCCGGGGACTACCTTCTCTGTCCGCCGGATGGACCCTACGGTCTTTCCGGTCATCTGCTACAGCTTGACGGCGGATGGCCGCAGCGGCGTCGAACTCTATGACTTGGCTCAATATCAGATCCGCCCGGCCCTGACCACGATCGCCGGCGTGGCCAAGATCGAGGTCATGGGCGGCGGGCAGGAAGAATTCCGAGTGGACGCCGACCCCGCCAAGCTGGCGGCCTATGGGTTGACGCTGAGCGACGTGGGTACCGCGCTATCGGCCGCCAATGTGCTGACCGCCGTAGGCCGGCTGGAAGAACACGACAAGCTGTACCTGGTCGTGACCAACACCAGCTTTACCGATCTCAAGCAGATCGCCGCCACGGTGCTGCGGAGCGACCAGGATGGCACCGTTCGACTCAGCGATGTCGCCACTGTTTCCCATGATGCCGTGCCGCAATGGTCGCGCGTCACCGCGGATGGCCGGGATGCGGTCATTTTCCAGGTCTACCAGCAGCCCGGCGGCAATACCGTACAGATCGCCACTGACATCAAGGCCCGCCTGGCCGAACTGGAGCGCAGCCTGCCCAAAGACGTGAAAGTCGCCAACTGGTATGACCAGAGCGAGTTGATCGTTGCCTCCGCCCAGAGCGTCCGGGACGCGGTGGTGGTAGGCGTGATTCTGGCCATATTGATCCTGCTGCTCTTCCTGCGCAACATCAAGACGACCTTGATCGCCGCCATCATCGTGCCGGCGGTGCTGGCCATCACCGTGCTGGTGCTCTTTGCCCTCAACATGAGTTTCAACATCATGACGCTGGGCGGCATGGCGGCGGCGGTCGGCTTGATCATCGACGACTCCATCGTCATGATCGAGCATCTCATGCGTCGCTTGCGCGGGGGCGAAGGCAAGCCCGGCGAGCGTATAAAGCTGGCGGCCACGGAATTCTTCCGCCCGCTGTCGGGATCATCGGCCTCGACCATCATCATCTTCGCCCCGCTGGCCTTTCTTTCGGGCGTCACCGGCGCCTTTTTCAAGGCCTTGTCCCTGACGATGGCGTCCAGCCTCATTGTGTCCTTTCTGGCCGCGTGGCTGGCAGTGCCCTTGCTGGCCAGCCGCTTGCTGGGGCCGCGCGACGCCCAGCAGGAGGAGCACGGCGCCATTACGCGCGCGGCCCATCGCATGTACGAAAGGCTGATGCAACTGCTCTTGCCGCATCCCGCCTCGGTGTTGGTGCTGCTGATTCCCCTGCTCGGCGCGGGCTACCTGGCTTACCAGCGCGTCGGCTCGGGCTTCATGCCAAAGATGGATGAAGGCGGTTTCATCCTCGACTACAAGGCGCCGCCGGGCACAGCGCTGAGCGAGACGGACCGACTGCTGCGGCAGGTCGAGGACATTCTGCGAAGCACGCCGGAGGTGCAAACGTACTCGCGCCGCACCGGACTGCAACTGGGTGGCGGCATCACCGAGGCCAACGAGGGTGACTTCTTCATTCGGCTAAAGCCTTTGCCTCGGCGCGGCATCGACCAGGTGATGGACAGCGTTCGCGATGATATCGAGCACTCGGTCCCCGGACTGAACATCGAACTGCTCCAGTTGATGGAAGATGTGATCGGCGACCTGACGGCCGTGCCTCAACCCATCGAGATTGAGCTGTTCTCCGATGACGCCAAGATACTGAGCGACCTGGCGCCCAAGGTGGCCAAGGCTATCGAACAGGTGCCGGGCGTGGTCGACGTCGCCAATGGGCTGGTGCTGGCCGGTGACGCATTGGATGTGAACGTTAACCGGGAAAAGGCGGCCTTGGAAGGGGTCGATCCTGAGAGCGTCACCAAGATGCTCACGGCCTGCCTGACCGGCCAAGTCACCACGCAGGTGCAGCGCGGACCCAAGATGGTTGGAGTCCGCGTCTGGGTGCCGGAGAAGGAACGCGCCACCGAGAAGGCTTTGTTAGCTCTCTCTCTGCGGGCGCCGGACGGGCACTTGTTTCCGCTTCAGCGTGTCGCCTCCGTCAAACCAATCATCGGCCAGCCGCAGATCAAGCGCGATGACCTCAAGCGCATGGTGGCGGTCACCGGCCGAATCAGCGAGCGAGACATGGGCTCGACCATGCGCGACGTCAAGGGCACGCTCGACCAGCCAGGCCTCGTGCCGACAGGCGTGTATTACCGGCTGGGGGGGTTGTACCAACAACAGCAGGTGGCCTTCCAGGGACTTGTGGTCGTCCTGGCAGCCGCCGTTGTCCTGGTGTTCCTGCTGCTGCTCTTCCTGTACGAGCGTTTCCGGGTGGCCATCGCCATGCTCCTGACCACGCTGTTCGCAACTGCCGCCGTATTCCTGGGACTGTGGCTGACGAACACCGAACTGAACATCACATCCATGATGGGCCTGACCATGGTGGTCGGCATCGTCACAGAGGTGAGCATCTTCTACTATTCGGAATATCAGGAACTGTCCGACGACCCGGTGCATCCCATCGCCCGGTTCATCCAGGCCGGGCTCAACCGCATGCGGCCAATTGCCATGACCACGCTGGCGGCCATCCTGGCCCTGATGCCCCTGGCCTTGGGCTGGGGACAAGGCTCGGCGATGCAGCAGCCTCTGGCCATCGCGATCATCTCGGGCTTGATGATCCAATTGCCCCTGGCGTTGGTCGTGCTGCCATGTCTTTTGGCTATTCTGCGGGCGACAAACCAGCACGCACCACACGAAGACTGAGCGTTGCGGTAGAGCAACAGGACGATCGTTCCACTAGCGACCCGCCGCCAAGTATCGGCCTCCGTCAAGGATCTCACGCAGCGGGATGCCTTACTGTGCTGGCGGGCGGCACAGGTCGAGTCATCATCAGTCTCTCAAAGTTGCTGTCAGCCTCAGAGGGCACAGCAGCAGAGTCATGGCTGTGCCAGCGTCGCAGACAACGACGTCCGCAGCATTCAAGGCTTGGCTGGAGGCACCTTCTGAACCAATCACGGCTATAGCCAAAGTAGCGGCCTCAAACATTGCCACATCGTTACGGCCATTACCGATGGCGACCACATGGCGAGCACCCAGGCGAGACACGACTCTGGCCTTGTCGTTCCCAGTCTTCACTACGACTACCTCGACCGGCAGGCCGGCAAGCTGGGCAGCGGCGGTACCAAAGGTGTCGGTGGTAGTAACGACAATGTGTAGCGTCCTCGCGGCCTTGCGCAGGCACTTCGCCATGCCCGGTAGCAGTTTACCGTTCTCGGCCAGCGTGCCATTGAAGTCGATCGCCAGGTGGCGAAGGACGATTGACCGCCGCCGTGGAATGTGGGCCACGAGCGGCGTCCGAGCCACCTGAACCTTACTGAAAGGCGGTGACTTCTTCCTGACGGGCTCCATGTCTGATTCCTTCAGCAGTTGCTTTGTCTGGTAGACACTGGAAAGCACCTTACGGTCGATTCGCCTTCCTGCCGGCAGGACGTCGGACGGTTCCACGCGCGGCCTGTGGTGACCACAAACGAGCTGATCACTCCTGCACAAAACGCCGCCAAGTTTGACCGGCCATGCTGCATATCCTCTCAGCTAGATAGCAGCTTACCTCCGGAAACCTGAAGCCAGAATGAAACGGGTTGGATTGTGGCAGTGCCAGCCGTAAACCGGAGTTGTGCTGTGATTGGTTACAGCAACAACACGATCGCGCCGGCCGTGACCAGGCCGCCACCAAGCAGCAGCTTCCATGAGAATTGCTCGCCGAGGAATATCACTGCCAGAACGATCGCGAAGACCACGCTCAGCTTATCGATCGGGGCTACCTTCGATGCCGGCCCCAACTGGAGCGCTCGGTAGTAGCACAGCCACGACAGGCCTGTCGCCACGCCAGACAGGACCAGAAACAGCAGATCACGCCGGGGCAGGCCCGTTGGCTTCTGCCATTCGCCGCGCAGGAACAGGATAATGGTGATCACGGCCAAGATGACAAGCGTGCGGATGAACGTGGCCAAGTCCGAGTTGAGCCTGGCGACGCCTAACTTGCCGAAGATGGCTGTCAAGCCGGCGAAGAATGCCGAGCCCAGCGCGAATGTCTGCCAACTACTCCAGTTGTTCATGGTTTCTCTATGTGATCCACTTGCCTCATTGCACGCGCTCAGGTCGCGGACGGCCTTGGTCCAGAAACGCATGGCCCGCCCACACATTGTCGACAGAAACAAGGCAAGAAGTCCATGCCGAACCTGTTGGCCAGGCACGAAAGGGTATTAAGCCTGGTGCATCGCCGCCTGTTTCGGTCGGAGTCGGGCTCTCATGGTCTTCGAGTATCCCGCGAATTGGTCCTTGCCCGCATCTTGCCGGCAGGCAACTGCTTGAACTCATCGTCACTCCTTGCGTTACGCCACTATAGCACAAAATGACGGGGGCGAATCAAGCTCACCCAGGCAGTGGCCTTCAGAGGCTGCCTCGCCAACGGGCCCTGTATATCGTGGTGGAATTGTATCTGCGAGCGGGCAAAAGAACTGGCGGCCATCCCCTTGCGTGCGCGAGACTCAAAGGCCCCTTCACCAATAGTGTCTGCTCTGCGGCGACGTCCAATAACAGGCCCCGCCGGCACAGCGGCAGAAACAGGAGACCGTCGGGCTGCGCATGCTCTTGGTTGAAGATAATCCTGGCGATTTCCACACGTTCGATGACGACCTCGACAAGTGCAGTTGGGCTCGAACATGACTGCCAATCCATGTCAGGTTATGGCCTGACGGATCGGACAACCTTCACGAATCCAGGCGTCAATAAGGGCGACCGGGAAACGCACACAGCGGCCAAACCGCACCGGTTCGGGCACCCGACCGGCCTGGGTCATGCGATGAAGGTGGCCAAGGCTGATCTGAAGCCGTGCGGCCAACTCGTTCTTGGTCATGAGTAAGGTCGCACGAGATTCGTCGTGTGGTGTCTCAATCATGCCGGCGATCCTCCCGGGAAAGTGATACTAACCCTGGGAGATGGTACGACCAGGCCCCAAGAATATCTCACTTTCAACTGCGACTAGGCGGTGGCATTGCTTATCAAGGGGCCCCTTGAGTCATCTCGCACGTATCGAGTGTAGGATATGTCACAGTCCCCCAGCATCTGCGCGGCCGGAAACTGGGCTCTGGAACGAGTCGGGCCTGGCCAAGTCATCATGCACCCCACTGCCGGCTCAGCACCGGTCGGCCTTTGAAGAACTTCCGGCACAGCCGTCCTTGACAGCCGAAGCCATGACCGTTAGCGGCTCCGTCGTAATCTGGTTGTGACCGTTGTACGATAGTGTTGATACTGGTTACGCCATGAGCCACCGCAAACGTTTGTGCGACATGATGCTGGCCGACGCCAGCGTCGGGGCATAACGGGCGATATCGCCGCACCGGAGGCGAGGATGCCGGCCGCAGTCAGAAGCACAGCGAGGCAAGGCTCAACATTATTATCGCAACCACGCATGCCAAAAGAACTTCCAAGAATCCAGCACGCCCGCACGCAACCCGTTGGGCCGCTGAAAGAAGCGTAATGACCGGCTGGCCGTCGAAATACGTTGAGAAAACGGCCTGACTAGTCCGATAACCACATCGAGGAAGAAGTCTTCCCGTGACATCCTGCGAAGATGCGGGGGGAAGGCTGAACCACTCAAGGAACCCGAAGTTCAGGGGGCCGATGCGAGCAAGGCCCGAAACTGGAGTTGGACGTTCCGGCGTTGGCAATGGTGGCCGCGCACACGCCGGGGCGATAATTGGTCATAAGTGAACAGCACATTTGTGGAAGGAACCCCAATGGTCAAGAATCGTGGCTCTCTCCGTGAACTGACGTCATCCAAGGGCATCCATCGTCGAGTCGTTTCGAGGCGGCCAGCGGGCCCATCGGATGCCTCGCAATTCTCGCTTCTTGAGTTGCTGGAGTCGCGCACTCTGCTGAGTGGCACATACATGGTCACCACGGTTGACGACGCCGGGCCCGGCTCGCTGCGCCAGGCGATAATCGACGCCAACGCATCGCTGGGCCACGACAACATTGAGTTCAACATCGGCAGCGGCATTCAGCAAATCTCGCTCCTGAGCCCATTGCCCGCCATCACCGACGAAGTCACGCTGGACGGGACCACGCAGAGCGGCTATGCGGGCACGCCACTGATCTGGCTGGACGGCAGCGGATTCGCCTCCCCGGCCAACGGCCTGACCATCGTCGCAAGCAACAGCACCGTTCGCGGACTGGCCATCACCGGGTTCAACCAGGACGGCATTTTGATCCAGGGCAGCGGCAATCACGTCCTGGACAGCTTCATCGGCGTTGACCCCACCGGGACGATTGGCGTGGGAAACAGCGTCGATGGCGTGGAAGTGAATGGAATCGACGGCGCTGCACCGGCCAGTGCCGACATTCAGGGCAACGTGATCTCCGCCAACTGGAACACAGGAATTGCATTCTCCCGGAACTTCACCGCCAGCGATGTAAGCAACAACAGGATCGGCGTGGATGTGTCAGGCAGTGTGGCCTTGGGCAACTGGAACAACGGAATATATGTCGGCCAGAGCGATGGCGTCACTCCCAGTCTGACCATTCGTGACAACGTCATCTCGTCAAACTATGGCGACGGCATACAGCTCGACGGCTCGGCCAATGCCGTGGTCGCGGGTAACGTAATCGGCACCGACGCGACGGGCACGTCCAGCAGTGACGCCATCGGCGGACTCTTCAACAACTTTGGCAACGGCGTTTCGATCCTGGGCGGGGCCACGGGCAATCGAATCGGCGGCCCTAATGCCGGCGACCGCAACCTGATCGCCAACAGTTTTGGCGACGGCGTCCAGCTTAAGTCCGGCACCGGCAACGTAATTCAGGGCAACTACATTGGGACCAACCTGAACGGGACTGAGGCCATCGGCAACTATGGCAACGGCGTCAGCGTCCTGACCGGCGGCAACCGCGTTGTCGGGAATCTCCTGTCGGGCAATTACGGCGACGGCGCAGATGTTGAAGCCGACGCCAACACCATCTATGGCAATTTCGTGGGCACCCAGGCCGATGGGCTGGCCGCACTAGCCAATTTGGCTGACGGCATCTGTATTGATGGCTCAGGGAACGTCGTCGGAGGCGCGGAAGTTGGCAAGGGCAATGTGATCGCCTTCAACATCGGCAATGGCATCACGGTCAAGAGCGGAGTCGGCAACGCGATCCGGGGCAACTCCATCTACGCCAACGCCAGTGGCGATCCGGGCTACCCGGGCATCGGCATTGACCTGGGCTATGACGGCGTGACCCTGAACGATTCGACGGGCCATGCCGGCGCGAACCTGAACCAGAACTTCCCCGTGCTGACGGCCGCGAAGCGCAGCGGCAGCAGCATGACCGTGGACGGCACGCTCGCGGCCGCACCGTCGCGTTCCTTTACGATCGACTTCTACACAGACGTGGCGGCCGACCCGTCGGGGTATGGCCAGGGCAGAACCTACGTCGGCTCCGTTGTGGTCACGACGGACGCCGCGGGTTCGGCCTCCTTCCACGGCACCCTTGACGGCGTCCCCACCGACCAGCCATTCCTGACTGCCACCGTAACGGATTCCGCCGGGAACACCTCGGAATTCGGCCTGGTCATAGACATTGTCAAGCAGGTCGGCGGCAGCGTCGCGCGGACGGCGACCACCTTAGCCTCTTCGGTGAATCCTGCCCTTGTTGGCCAGTCGGTCACACTCACCGCGATGGTGACGAATCTCCTTACCTCGGGCATTCCGGCCGGGTCGGTGCAGTTCAGGGAAGGTTCGACGTTGCTGGGGACCGGCTTGCTGGACGCGCTGGGACAGGCGACGCTGACTACCTGCGATTTGACGATCGGCACCCACAGCATTGTGGCCACATACATCGGGAATCCCGACTTCCTTTACAGCGAATCTGAACCGCTGAGCCAGACCGTTAATCCGCTCCCGTCCACGCTGGGCGGACACGTTTTTGTTGACGCGGACAACGACGCCTGGCCCGACGCAGGTGAGAAGGGCATCGCGGGCGTCGATGTCAGCCTGCTTGGCATCGACGATCTGGGCGATGAAGTCAGCCTTACAGTCCAAACCGATGGCGCCGGCGCGTATCTCTTCACGGGCCTTCGGCCAGGAACGTACAGCCTGGCCGAGAGCCAGCCGGCGGGCTATCTCCAGGGCAAGGTATCGGCAGGCACGCTTGCCGGTGCAGTTGGCGACGACCTGATCGACGGCATCGTCGTGGAGCAGAACCATCACGGCACGGACTACAACTTTGGCGAACTCCTGGCCGGGACCATCAGCGGCAAGGCCTTCCTGGACTCTAACGACAGCAACACCCAGGACACGGGCGAGACGGGCATCGGCGGAGTGACGGTGAACCTGACCGGAACCGACGACCTGGGCAACCTCGTCAGCGTCGTTGCCCAGACCAACAGCAGCGGCCTGTATGCGTTCTCGGACTTACGTCCCGGGACGTACGCCGTCACCGAAACCCAGCCAGGCGGATATATCGATGCCGCTGGGGCCGGCAACGTTTTGGGCGGAATTGGCATCGTCAGCGGCTCGACCATCGTCAACAAGAACTTCGCCGAGATCCAGCCCGGCAGCCTGGCGGGTTATGCCTATCTCGACGCCAACAAGAACGGAATCCGTGAAGCCACCGAAGCGGGCATCTCCGGAGTCACGGTGACGTTGACGGGCACGAACGACCTGAACAAGGCCATCAGCGTGAGCGCCCAAACGGGGCTTGACGGCGACTACCTGTTCGACGCACTCCGGCCCGGCACGTACAAGGTTGCCGAAACCCAGCCCTCGGGATACCAGGACGGCCTTGAGGCCGTGGGCAGCCTGGGCGGGACGGCCGGCAACGATTTCATCGATGTGATCAACCTGGCCAGCGGCAACGCCGGCACCGGCTACAACTTCGCCGAGCAGGTCGCTCAGCCATCGCCGGGCAAGCTCAGCGGGCGCGGGCTGGTGGACAAGACCGGCAACGGGCTGTCCGGCGACGACGTGGCGATGGCCGGCCTGACCATCAACTTGTACCTGGATCGCAACAACGATGGCGTCCTGAACGACGGCTCCCCGGTGGCCTCGATGGTCACGCCCGGCGACACGGGTGCCTATTCGTTCGCCGGCCTGCAGTCGGGCCGCTACTTCGTGCAGGAAGTGACCCCGTGCGGCTACGTGCTGACCGCCCCCGCGTTGTCGAGCTACTACACCGTGCAGGTGACCGATGGCGTCAACGCCGGTGGCCTGGACTTCGATAACTTCTTGAAGCTCGACACTTGCCGCGTCTCGGGCGTCAGTTACCTCATCAACAGCAGCAAGACCGTTTCGGACCTGCGCGGCAATACCAAGGAAGGCGACCTGGTCCAGGTGGTCTTCACGATCACGGACGGCGCCCCGGTTCAGCTCTCGCTGGTCAGCTACACCGCGCCGGATTCGACCTTCGTCGCCGGCCATGCGTCGCAGCAAGTTACCTTCGACACGGACACGGGCTTCTTTGGCCCGGGCACGTACACGATGTCGGTGACGGATCCCGATTCATACTACCAGGTCGACTTTGTCGTCGGCCCGGCCATCAGCCAACTGGGACCGGCCAACAGCAACATCTTCTACGGCGCTCAAGGCCGACTGATCAGCGCCGACAACGAGGGTGTGGATGCCACGATGGCCAACGGCTCTGGTATCTCGGGCACGATCTACAGCGACGTGAACCTCAATGGGAAGATGGACGCCGGCGAGGTAGGCCTGGGCAATGTCAACGTGACCCTCACCGGCACCGACAACCAGGGCCATGCCGTCCGCATCGCCATGTTGACGGACTTGGACGGGCAGTACAAGTTCAGCAACCTCCGGCCCGGCACGTACTCGGTAACCGAGTCGCAGCCTGTTGACTTCATCGATGGCGAGCAGACGCTCGGCACCGCCGGCGGCAAGATCGTTGCCATCCCGGCCTCGGGCACCAGCGCGTTCTCTGGCATCGTTCTGGGCCAGGGCGTGCAGGCCACGGGAAACAACTTCGGCGAACTGGCCATGAACCTGGGATCGGCCCTGCAGCACGGGCAGGCGGCCACGATCCTGTTCTGGAAGAGCAGCCTGGGCCAGACGCTCATCAAGTCCTTCAACGGATCGAGCAACTCGACCGCACTGGGCAACTGGCTGGCGACGAACTTCCCGCATCTGTACGGCGCCCAAGCCGGCAGCCATAACCTGGCGGGCAAGACCGACACCCAGGTGGCGTCAATGTTCACGACGCTGTACAATCTGGGCGGCATGCGGCTGGACGCCCAGGTGATGAGCTTGGCCCTGTCGGTGTACGCGACCAATTCCAAGCTGGCCGGGACTGCGGCCCAGAAGTACGGGTTCCTGGTGGACACCACCGGCGCAGGCGCGACGACCTACAACGTGGGTGACAGCGGAGCGTCCTTCGACGTAGCCACCAACACGACCATGCGAGTCCTGGATATCCTGAAGGAAACCGACGGCGATGCCGTCAACGGCGTCCTGTACAGCAACTCGCTGGCCCTGTGTTCCCTGGCGAACTTGGTGTACGTCGGCATCAACACGATCGGCGGAGTAAGCTGACCAGCACCCACGCTGATCGACGGATATTGAACTACCACGCACTCGGCGGCCTCTCTGGGGCCGCCGAGTCTGGTTAGCCCCTTGGCTCTTGGAATGGCCCGAACAACAAAGACGCAACCCCAGCGGGCGATGATACGTTCACAATCAACTCCGCAGCGATGATAGACGCTCTACCGGTTCATAGCGCACCTTTGCCGCGAATCGCCAGGCCGTGGATCTAACCGTTGCCGCTCTTCTCATCCAGCACCCCTCCGCTGAACCGCAGGCCACCGTCCTTGCGCAGGCGGATATCCACACCTTCGATCTTGCGGGAATTGTCAAAGCACCAGCGTAGCTTCGTCGCACGACAATGTGCCCCGGCCGTCGCGGGTGTAATAGATCGGCGGATAACCGTTCCTCTGTACCAAATGCAGGGACAAGGACTCGGTTATGCTGCCATTCTGCCGACTTGCCAGTGCCTGCGTCTGATCGCCCTGAACCGAAACACTATCCAGAGGGACCGAGGAGTGCCCACCGTTGAGCATGAAGATGCTCACTTTCAGCTGCGACCAAGCGGTGGCGTTGCTTCTCAAGGGGCCCCTTGAGTTATACCGCCACTGCATTATTACAGATATGTCAAAGCCCCCCCCCACCATCTGCGCGGCCGGAAACTGGGCTTTTTGACGCATTGTGCCTGGCCAAGTCATCATGCACCGCACTGCCGCCCCAGCACCGGTCGGACTTTGAAGAACTTTCGGCACAGCCATCCCCGACAGCCCAGGCCATGACCACAATCTACACCGTCGTAATTTGGTCGTGACCGTTATACGATAGTGTCGATAATGGTTACACCATGAGCCACCGCAAACGCTTGTACGACACGATGCTGGCCGAGCACATCCAGCGCCACCGCCAGATGGCCTTCGTCACCGGGCCGCGCCAGGTAGGCAAGACCACGACGTGCCGCGACCTGGCCAGTGCCTATCTCAACTGGGACAATGCCGACGATCGGCAGATCGCCATGGCCAGAACGTCCAAGCCGCGGATGCTTCCAGGGAGCTACCGGCTGCAAAGGTCGTAGACCACGTCGCTGAATTCCGCGCCATACTCGAAGGTAATGTCGGCCGACCAGCAGAAGGTCTGCTCCTCTTCTGACTTGTACCACAGCGTATGCACCCAGCTTCCCGAGGGCGACTGCGTCTTGACGTAGTGATCCAGCAGCCGAACGGCCGTCTCGGCGAAGATC
>CAITIS010000048.1 GCA_903892515.1 uncultured Planctomycetota bacterium
ATAGACTCTATGAACTGCCGCCACAAGAACTCCGACCCAAAAAGCAGCAAGGCCTCTGGGGAAAACTCACAAAACGAGCCCAGTTCCCTCCACTCGCATCTCACGCCGCCAACGAGGTGCAACATGAAGCATAAGCGTTCAGATTCGGACTCCAGCGGGGCATCTTCAGGCAGCGGACGCCAGCGCCCCGAAGGGTTTCCTGGAACTTCCTCGTGAATAGGGGGTCGCGATCATGGATCAGGATTCGCTTGTCCTTGAGGAAACCGTCCTGCGAATCGGTTAGGTTGCGGGCCCACTGGAGCATCTGCGTCTCGCACGGGTCGACGTGGATGCCGGCGATCTGCACCCGCCGCGTGGCCAGGTCGATGACGAAGAAGACCATGTATCGCGTCAGGCCCTTCAGGCCCCAGGCCTCGATGGAAAAGAAGTCGCAGGCGCCGATGCTCTGCCAGTGGCTGGCGAGAAAGGTCTTCCAGGTGCTCTTGTACGGCTTGTCCGGGTCGGGCAGCAGGCCTGCGTCGAGCATGATGCGTCGGACGGTCTGCCAGTGGACGTCGTAGCCCAGCTTGCGAAGTTCACCGTAGATGCGGCCGTAGCCCCAGCCCGGACTGTCCGCCGCCATCTGCAGCACCAGCTTGCGGACCATGTTGGCCTTGGTGGGCTTGGGACCGCGCTTGCCGCCGCTGCCATCGTACTTGCGTGCGATCAACTCACGCTGCCAGCGGAGGATGGTGTCGGGCGAAAACAGCGTGCCGAACTGGCGCAGCAGGTCGCGCCCCAGCTTCGTGGCGGCTACGGCCAGGCGGCGCTTCTGGCTGTCATTGAGGATGATGCGTTTGTGGCCCAGCTTCTCGCGCAGGATTTGGTTCTCGACCCGCAGGTACTGAATCACTTCCTGCTGCTGTCTATTCATCCAGCCGGCAACCGCCACCACGAAGAACGTCCAGGGTTTCCAAGTCATGGGGAGGATGGTAAGCGGCGGGGGAGCGACTCGGCAAGATGCGGATGGAAACGTGTAGGCCCACGGGCTGCCATTCTACGTCTTTAGCTCAAACGTGATGTTCAGGGGCATTCCTGCCATCGTCGTCCCCGGGATCTGCACCATCCATTGCGTCATTGACCTGCGCGTCCGGTGGTTCGCCGTCCTTCTTCCACTTGTTATACACGAACATGAACTGCTCGGCCAAACGTCGCTCCACCGAGACGTCATGGTCGTGGAGATGTCGCGGATTATCAAAGTCGCCGGGGCAATTCTTGCGGATGAGGCAAGCCAATTCGTCAAGGTCGATGAGAAGCTTGATACCCTTGATCTGGTTGGCATCTATGTCACCCGGCTGCGGTATTGCGTCAAGCATTCCTTGAGATAGTGGCGCCTGAGACCTGAGGAACACGGATACTTGCTTGGAATCCTTGGCAAAGACACTTAACAAGTGGGCTTGAACGGGGTCACGGCCTTCCGCTCGCCACCACTCATAAAGCAGCGAATCCTCTTGGGGAACATCCGGATCAAAAAGCGGAGCACCTTCTGCTGCGCGAGCCTTGATGCGCTCCACTAACACCCGACGCACGTCCTCCACCTCTTGCTGGGTCAAAGCATTAGCGTCTTGTTTCTCGGGCTTGTCGGTGACGAACATCCAACGGACGCACACGCCTCCAAACCAAAGTGGCTGGGCGGCCTCAACCACGCGTTTTGCGACCGTCACCCGCCGGTCGCGGTCGCCGATCCGCTGGAGCAATGCCGCAATCAGGATTGCCGCTTGGGATGGCGGCTCTGCGAAATCGAACAGCGCAGGGGGGTTTGGGAAGCGTCCGCCTTCTTTGGCCAGAGCCGTCGCAAGCACCTCGGCCGCGGCGGGGTCGGCTGTGTCTTCGAAAGATCGCAACTTCTCGATGATGCGACGGCACTTCGCCCCCACCAGGTGAGTTTCGAACCAAGTTGTGACGGACGCGTCATCCTGCGCCTTGGCAGCGATAATCAACTCATCGATAGCGGCGTCGGGCACGTCGTTACGGGGAATCGCGTAGCTGAAGTACCGCGGGCAATAGTCGGGTGAGCTTATCCGTTTCTCTCTTGACCATCGCGGAACCCAATCAGCACCGTAGTTGCCAAAACCATAGGTGCCGCTCAATCTTGGAAACAGGTCCACCAGGAGCGACTTCACCGCCGTAGCTTCGTCTGGCGGCATCTCACCGATCACCGGCTCAAGCAGCTTTACGAAGCGAGGCTCCTTGTCTGTCCGCGAAAAACGTTCTCCTTCGACGCCAGAGAAGGCGGAGTGGTTGTCTCGAATGATGCTGTAGACCTCCGGAAAGAACGCTCGGAGTGCTTCGACTAGAAGAAGGTCAGCAGCGTTGGTCTCGCCCTTGAGCATCGGCATGGCGAACATCAGTCCGTTCCCGTATCGCTTGGCGGCACGAGGGGTGGTAAGGCGCACGGATGCGCCATGGTCAAATCCTTTGATGAACTCCCCGACTTGGCTTTCCGTAAGCGAGATCCCGGCTGCTGCTAGGGCCTTCTCCACCTGCTCGAAGCACAGCGCACGCAAGTCCTCTTTGGCTGCCACCGGAAGCTTCAGGGGGATCTGGATAATCTTCTCCAGAAATGCTCGGCCTGAAGCTTCATCTCCGCTGCCATAGCGATCACCCAAGGCCTTGGCGACAGCTATGTCGTCGAACGCCAGGACGTAACTGACGTTGGGAAAATTCGCGCATGCCTTGATGAGCCGGAACAGCGTGTGAGTTTCCTGCCTGTCCAGTCGGTCGATGTCATCGATCAGAATCACGACCCGCCTGTCGGCTTTCAGGAGGACAGTCACAAGTCGCTCCCGTAGCTCATCGAGCTTGACTGCCGCCTTGGCTGCCGCGATCTCGGCGGCCTTGGCAAACCGGGCGTCAATAACTGATGCGTACCGGGCGATGCTTTCAATCCATCGCGCCATTTCCTTTCGTTTACTCGTCAGCTTTTCGCCGATGGTCCGCCCCAATACAGCGAAGAAACCCGTGAGCATCGCGGACTCGTCAGTAAACCGCCAAGGGTTGAATTCGACGACGATCGCATCCTTCGATGCGCCTAGCTCTGCGCGGATGAGGTTGAGAACTGTCGTTTTTCCATCGCCCCATGGGCCATGAAGGCCTATCACCAACCCGGTGCCTTTAGGTGAAGCAAGCAGCACTGCCGCCACCCGCTTGGCGAACGGGGCGCGGTTTAGCCGGTCCTGCTCTCCCGAGGTAAGTGGCAGGTCATCCGAGAAGCTGATCGGTAGTTCCGTCATCACCAAGGGCTCCTAAGGCAGCGATCCTCGCATCAAACTGCTTTGCGGGATCGTAGAGGCCGCGCCTTGCGCGGCTGCTTCATCTTGGGCATCCCTGAGCAGGCATGCCTTTACGGACCAGCAAGAGTGTGCCGAACTGGCGCAGCAGGTCGCGCCCCAGCTTCGTGGCCGCCGCTGCCAGGCGGCGTTTCTGGCTGTCGTTGAGGATGACCCATTTGTGGCCGAGCTTTTCGCGCAGGATTTGATTCTCGACCCACAGGTACTGAATTACTTCCTGCTGCTGTCGATTCATCCAGCCGGCAACCGCCACCATGAAGAACCGCCATGGGGTAAAGGTCATGAAGGGGGATTATAGTGATAGTCTCATCGAACGGCACCTAAGAACATGGCCAGCAAGGGCCTGTATCGAGAGCTACGGGAAATAAGACATTTGGACGATTTTATTATTGTGTCTGGAAGAGTAGTCCGATAAAATACTACACAAGCAAGGAGATTATTAGGTAATGGACGAAATTCGTAAACTGTCTGATGATATAGCCCACCTAGCGCGACTGTCTGTGACGCAGCAGACGCAGCAGGTGCAGAGGCTGATCATGCGGATAGCCCGTAGTTACAGCAAGAGCCTCCCCGATCTGTCGGCCAAGCTTGTTCAACTAATACAGGAGGCTCCCACAGCCCAGTCGCCGCTTCGCTCGGCGGGAATGACCGTCGTTCCCGTTGACCAGGATTCACGTCTCCAGCTCGTCCGGTGTGAGCAGCCTGTGTGCCTCGATGTTGAGCCTGTCTGGCCTCAGCCGATCGCTCAGATCCTGCACCGTTTCTGCGAGGAGCGTCGCCAACAGGAGAAGCTGCTTGCGGCCGGTGTCGCGCCGTCGCGGAGCTTGTTGCTCGTGGGGGCGCCAGGAGTTGGCAAGACACTCGCGGCCCGATGGATTGCTAGGGAGCTCGGCCTGCCCCTGTTGACGCTGGATCTTTCGGCAGTGATGAGCAGTTTTCTCGGTCGGACTGGAATCAATCTGCGGCACGTGATGGATTACGCTAAGGGCCTGCACTGCGTGCTTCTCCTGGATGAACTCGACGCAATCGCCAAGAAACGCGATGATGTTGCCGAGGTCGGAGAACTCAAGCGGCTGGTGACGGTGATTCTTCAGGAGATTGAAGAGTGGCCTCAAAGCGGTGTACTCCTAGCTGCGACGAATCACCCGGATCTGCTTGATCCCGCCGTCTGGCGCCGATTCGATGCGGTCGTGCAGTTTCCGATGCCGTCGCAATCCGACGTTTTCGATCTTTTGACTCGCATCATCGGTGCCGAACGAGCAAATAGCGACCTCCGGCGAGCAGCCTCCATTGCCCTCTCTGGATCATCGTTCAGCGACGTGACCCGCAGCATGGAAAGCGTGCTCAGGAATGCGACCATCGAGAATACGTCGGTCGAGAAGGCAATGACGGAGCTGATCGAAGAGCGAGCAACCTCACTTCCGCGCAAGTCGAAGTACGAGCTTGCCACGCAACTGACGAAGGCAGGTGTCTCGCAGCGACTAGCGAATGAGCTGACAGGAGTCAGCCGGGACACGATACGCCGAAAACTGACTGAGGCTGAAGAGGTCACGCAGAAGGAATAATCCATGGCCGACAATCAACGCAGATTCCTGCTGGGAAAAGGCGAGAACCTTGCCGAGATGCTCGTATACCCCCGGCGAAGCATCAAGAAAGAGCCGGTGTACGGCCTCGATGTGGCAAAGTCACAACTGTCAGCAGGGCTTGCTGCTGCCGTCTCTTATTTCGACGCTCTGCCGGAGAAGGCATGTCCTGAGAATGAAGTAACCGCCATGATGGTGCTGCACCCGACGTACATCGCCAAGACGTACTGGCCGTCACGCCTGGTTGACGATGAGCATCTCAGATCGGTTGGAAGCAGACCTCTTCGCCTTATCCCGCGGAAAGTGCGAAAAACGGTGGACAACGTTTCACAGGTCGTCGATGGCGATCAACAGATCGAAACGGTCGCTCTTTTCTTGGCTGGCAGCCGCGAGGCGTTCCACGGCATGCTGAGCGAGTTGCCGTCCATCCAGGCCGATCAACCTGTTGCGGAAGACTTGATCAAAATTGAGGCCCTTCGCCCGATGACTCCGGAGTTCCGGCTGAAACCTATTCCAGCCGATGATCCAGAGCCACTTCTTGAGGTCGTTCTCCATTCCGACCTCGACCACCCAGCGATCCTGGAGGGGTTTGCAGAGTACCTCAAGAGCATCGACATCAAGTGGACGAAGGCATACTACCAGGTTGACGGGCTGTGCTTCTGTCCGGTCCGGGCCCCCAAAGAGCGGATCAATGCTATCGCTGAATACTCATTCGTGCGCGCAGTCCGCGGCATGCCGAGGCTCAGAAGCCTTCGCCCGGTCAGTGTCCCGCTGCGATCCGGCACCGTTCCCTTTCTGTGCCAACTGCCGGATGCGGACCCCGTAAACCAGGATGTCAAGGCCGCCATTTTTGACGGCGGACTGCCAGCACAGCCAGACCTGAGCAGGTGGGTGAAGCATCATGAGGCAGAAGGGCTTGGACAACCTCGGCCTCAGTACGTCGAACATGGCTTGGCAGTCACGTCATCTATGCTCTTTGGCCCGATCACCAACGGCGGAGCCCTTGAGCGGCCGCCAGGACTCATCGATCATTACAGGGTTCTCGACGCGGATACGGGCAAGAATGATCCAGATCTCTACAAGGTCATGGCTGAGGTCGAGAAGGTACTTCGTACGGGAAATCATGAATTCGTCAACCTCAGCATCGGCCCTGACATTCCGGTGGATGATGACGACGTCCATCTTTGGGGCGTTGTTCTGGACAAATACCTGAGTACGGGGCAAACGCTGGCAACGATCGCCGTCGGCAACAACGGCGAGCAGGACCGAGTGTCGGGCCTGGCCCGCGTCTTGGTGCCATCAGACAGCGTCCATGCCTTGGCTGTTGGTGCCTGTGACAGCCGTGGAGCGACATGGGCTCGCGCTCCGTACAGCTGTGTGGGGCCAGGTCGATGCCCTGGCATGGTCAAGCCCGAGGTGGTTCATTTCGGCGGCACAGCAGATGACCCATTCTTCGCGCTGGGCGTCGGAGGCGGCAAGGCTGTGGGCTTAAATGGTACCAGCTTCTCGTCTCCCTACGTTCTTCGGACCGCCATGGCCGTCCGCGCCCAGATGGGCTCGCAATTGTCGGCTCTTGCGCTCAAGGCCCTCTTGATCAACCGGGCCGAACCGAACGAGTGCGACCTCGCCGAGGTGGGCTGGGGACGGATTCCCAGCGACCTAGGCGCCTTGCTCATGTGCGATGACTGCGAGGCTCGCGTCGTCTTCCAGGGCAGACTCAGGCCCGGCTGCTATGTTCGCGTGCCAATTCCGTTCCCGAATTCCCCGGTGAAGGGCATGGTGCACATTGCTGCCACGTTCTGTTTCGCCTGCCCAACGGATCCTCAGGACGCGGCGAACTATACGCGCAGCGGCTTGGAGATCACGTTCCGGCCAGATAGCACCGATCGCGCAAAGCCGGACGACCAGTATCCCAAGAGCGACAGCTTCTTCAGTCAGGGCGACTTTGAGAGCGAGGTCGAGCGGAGGAAGAACGCCCACAAATGGGAAACGACGCTCCATGCGGAAAAACGTAAGCGGTCTTCCAGCTTAAACGCCCCGGCTTTCTTCATCCATCATGGCGCTCGTCTAAAAGGCCGATCTACTACCTCCACAGACGAGATTCCATACGCGCTCGTCCTAAACGTGCGGGCCGAGAAGGACAGCACGCTCTATGACCGGATCGTCACACAGTACCGCACGTACCTGGAGGTGATGCAGCCGGTTATCCAGATCCCGATCCAGCCCAAGACTAATTAAGGAGCACGAAATGTCGAAGAAGAACATTCATGTCGTTCCCCATCCGGACGGGTGGGCTGTTAAGACGGAAGGCTCGTCCCGAGCAGCCGTGGTTACAACGACTCAGGGGCAGGCTATTGACCAGGGCAGAGAGCAGGCGCGACGCTCGCAAGGTGAACTGTTCATCCACGGCACAGACGGCAAGATCCGTGACCGGGATAGTTACGGCAATGATCCCTGTCCGCCGAAGGACACGAAACACTGATCGCTCGCCTGCGTGCGGCCGAAGATGGCAAATGGGTCTGGGCCCTGGATGGTTATGCGCTGTCGGGGGCTCTGCCATTGTTGCCATCGGAGAGCAGCGCCGGCAGATCGACGCCCGCATCGATGTAGCCCTGCCAGGCGGCCATCAGGTCGTGCGTGAAGTACTTATTGGCCTGGCCGGACTTGCGAGTGTTCGCCAGCGGGGGCAGGGCGACAGTATTGTTCCGGGCCGCGGCCAGCAGCGCCCGCTTGCGGAACATGCGGGTTTCCTTGGTACGCTTCTCACAGAACCTGGTCATAAACTCGTCGATCTCGACGGGCTCATTCGGGATGGAGGCCCATCGGCCTTCGATTGCCGGCGTGGCGGGTGCAGATGGCGGGGGAGGTGGCGCAGGCTCTTTCGATTCGGCGGGGGCCGGGCCCAGGGTAGGGACGTCAGCCGACGCATGAGGCTCTTCTTGCTCTTTCTGGGGCACCGGCGAGTTCACCAGCCGAACCGTTTCCGTCTGGCCCGCCACCAGCTTTCCGATAACCCGCTCCAAGGTTCTGCCGCGTGTGCGGAAGGGCTTCCGAATGAACGTCGTGGCGCCCTGGCTCCGCAGGTCGGCGGCCCAACGGATCTTGTCCTCCTCGTCAACGTCGGGCATGGGACTGAACGTGACAACTACCGGCGGCCTGCGGTTTCCTCGTGCCGAATTGAACTCGTCCAGGGCGCGGTCGGTGTTCAGCGCCCGAGGAACCCCACCGACTCGGAGGGGAATCTCATGGGCAAGCAGCACGTACTTGTGGCCGTCGACGGCCATGAACTCTCTCGCTTCGGTCAGGCAAGTCGCTACGTCGTACTTGTGGCCCAGCACCGCGAGAATCTCGTCGATCGCCTGCCGGGTCGCCAGATCGTGCTCTATTACCAGGGCCTTTATCGCCTTCATGATTCACCTCCGCAGGGGTGCAGGGAAATCGGCGCGGGGCGGACGTGGCGGACGGCCGCATCCCTGCAACCGCCGGATTCGCATTCTGCCACGCCCGCCCACGCTCGCAAGGGGCGCCTCAGAAGAATTCCATCCGTCAGCTCTTCCTTGATGGCGCAAAGCGACCTGGCCATGGCGGTTCCGGCGAAGACGCCAGCCGAAAAGAATCTTCTTCCACAGGTTTCGACAGGCTGGTGGCCGCCGTGGGGGGCGGGAGGGGGGTATTGCTCGTCGGCTGAGTTTGGTCGGCAGGTCGGCACGCTGTCGCGGCAAGGAGCACACCGAGCAACCTCGGCGACAAGGGTATGAGTACAACGTTCGGCTGGGGGTTGCGCAAGGACGGTCGGCAACAACACATGGCTTCAATCTCCCGCAGGAAACCGTTGGCGCGCCGCCGTGAGCGGCGTGGTGTCTCTACCTGCTACCAGGTTGACGGTTGATCACTGGCGGTTCCGTGGCCCCAACGTGACATCCATGTCACGGAAGCGAAGATACCATGTGCGAGAAATACGTCAAGAATAAAGTTCGTAGTGTGTTAGGTATTTCGTAACCGCCGAGGCCTGGGCTCAAATCCTTCTTTGCGTCGCTGTTCAGTTTGGGTGCCGCTTCATATGAATCTAAAAGTTTCAGATTATGAAACTAAAAGTTTCAGATTTTCTTGCCGATAGAGTTGAACGACAGGTAGGATAACCTGCATGGAAATGTCACGCGATGCCATCCTGCGGCTGCTTCAGGAGCTCGACCAGTGGATGGAGCTCGAAGATTGTCCGCCCGCTGACTGGGTAGTCTGCGGCGGGACAGCGCTCGGGCTGCAGGAGCTTCAAGACCGCCCGACGCGCGACGTTGATGTGCTCGGGCGATGGGATGAAACGCTTTTGAACGTGGCAAGGATCGACCAGTTCCCCGAGAACTTGCGGGCGTGCATCAATCGTGTGGCAGCCAACCATCCGGAATTGGCCGGCATGGGACAGAACTGGGTAAACCTGGGACCAGGCGCCTTGACGCACGCGGGACTGCCGAATGGATTCGCAGATCGCCTGCGGGAGTTTCGAATAGGTAAGAGGCTCACGCTGCACCTGCTGGGTCGGCAGGACCTACTGGCCCTGAAGCTCTACGCCGCGGCGGACGATCGCGGGCACCGGCAGGAGATTCATTTTGCGGATCTGAAAGGCTTGGCGCCGACCGAGGGCGAGCTTGAAACGGCACTTGAGTGGGTGCGCACGCTCCGCGATTTTGAGGAAAAGCGGCATGTCGTGAAATATGTGATCGAGAGGTTGGGCTATGGAGAACTTGCTTACTACGTATGAATCGCGCGTCCGCGAATGGGTGCTGAATCTGCTGTACGCCCAGTGGCGCTCACTGGGCATCCCGTTCAGCGCCGCGCCGTTGTTGCGCCCAAGAGAGGCCATCGACCCCGAAGCCCTTCTCTGGTGTTCGCTCGAGTTCTTCCCCACCCAGCCCCGCCTCTGCGAACAGGTTCTCGCCTGGCTAGCCAACAATGATCAGTCCCTGCTACGGCCGCGCATCCGTAAGTTCGCCCGGAAGGAGGATGGGCCACGAGCGTTCCTATGGAAAGCGCTGGACCCGCACTGGGATGCTGAGCCCAAGTTGCCGCCACGTCCCTGCTATGGACAGCAGACAGCACACGATCTTTCGGAGTTCGTCAGTGGTCTCGCCAATCGAACTCAAGCTGCCAAGCGTGAACGCCACAAGCCCGGCGTACCAGAAGCCACAGCCGCGACGGCGATCCTTCGTGCGCGCGACGCGGTCGGCGCGGACGCCAAGCACTTCATCCTGGTATATCTGTTCGCCACGGGAGGCGGCGCTAAGCTCAAGTCGGTTGCCGACTGGTCGGGGCAGACCTATCAGAACATCGCTAAGGTCGCCCATCGCTGGGAGGCGGCGAAGATACTCACGCTGGAGCATGGGTACGCGCGGCTGCGGAATCCCACCATCTGGTCAACAATTCTGGACATTGATGCCCGTGGCATCGTGCTGGTGAACTGGCTGCGGCTGTACGATGCGTGCCTGGAACTGCTCCGCTCGCTGGCGAAGGCTGGCGACAAGTCGTTGCCGCCAGACGGCCTCGTTGTTACGGCACTCTTTCGTGAGGCCCAGCATGCGGTTGCCGCCAGCGTTGAAGGACAGCCAGGCGTTCCGCCCGAGACGGCCGAGGACTTCAACCAGCTCGTCTCGAGTTTCCGTTGAGCAAGCGCTTGCGCGGTGACAACGGTTCTGCGACGAATGGCGAGACATCCGGCATTGCAGCCTCTGCAATGTCTTCCTTCCGCCTTCTTTCCGTTGGCTTTGACAGCGGCCGGCGCGCGGGTTATTATCCTGGGCGTCGGGGCAAATCCTCTCACAGGGCAGAGTTGCGGCACATGGCCCGAAAAAGGGAACGCAGTCCCGATGCCGACGGGTTGGCCGCCCGTGTAGAGCCGTTAGAGGTCGTCGATTTGGCATCTTGCCCGCGATGGCGGGCCGCAGAGCAACCCTGGCAGCCTGCCGGTGGCCATCGACGATTGGTGGCGGATTGAAAGCTGAAAGCTGAGGATTGCTGACATGGCGGATCAGTTCTTCGAGCATCCCATCCTGAACTCGCCGTATGACTATCCACTCCGACACTGGGAACTTGACGCCAGCGGCCAGCCCACCCAGAAGATCATCGAGACCCGCCGTCGAGCCGAATTCATCACACCGATCCCGAAGCCCAGAAAGCATAAGAAGTCCACTAGCCAGCAAGGCCTGGTCTTTGACGAAGGTAAGGGGCTTTCAACCCAGGAACAGCAGTACGATCCGACATCCATCATCAACGCGATCCGTCAGGAGGTCGACCGCTGGCGAGCCTGGCCTAATCCGACCCAGTGGCAGGTCACGCCAGAAACGGCCCGTCTACTTCAGCACTGGCGGCACCACAAGTTCGTCGGCCATCGGCCCTTCTTCTGCCAGGTCGAAGCAGTCGAGACGGCCATCTGGCTGACCGAGGTGGCCCCGAAGGCCGGCAAGACGGGCAATCAATTCCTAGACCACCTCGTCGCCGCCAACGAACAGGCAAATCCCGAACTTCTGCGGATGGCCCTGAAGCTGGCCACTGGCACAGGCAAGACAACCGTCATGGCCATGCTCATCGCCTGGCAGACGATCAACGCCGTGCGCCGCCCCAACAGCAAGAAATTCAGCCGTGGCTTCCTGGTGACCACGCCGGGCATCACGATCCGCGATCGACTTCGCGTGCTCCAGCCCAACGATCCCGACAGCTACTATCAGAGTCGCGAGTTGGTTCCAGGCGACATGTTTGAGGACGTCAAGCGGGCCAAGATCGTCATCACAAATTACCACGCCTTCAAGCTGCGTGACCGTATGGAGTTGTCCAAGGGGGGCCGCTCGCTGCTTCAGGGGCGGGGCGAGGAACTGAACACGCTGGAGACCGAGGGCCAGATGCTCCAGCGCGTCATGCCCGACCTGATGGGCATGAAGAACATCCTGGCCCTCAACGATGAGGGCCACCACTGTTACCGCGAGAAACCCGGCGCGGCCGTCGAGAAAGACGACAAGGGCGACGAAAAGAAGGAAGCCGAGAAGAACAACGAGGCCGCCCGCCTATGGATCTCCGGCCTGGAGGCTGTTAATCGCAAGCTGGGGCTGTCGCAGGTCATCGACTTGTCTGCTACGCCGTTCTTCTTGCACGGTTCGGGCTACGCCGAGGGCACGCTGTTTCCCTGGACCATGTGCGACTTCTCACTCATGGACGCCATCGAGTGCGGCATCGTCAAGCTGCCCCGTGTCCCGGTGGCCGACAATATTCCCGGCGAGGAGATGCCCAAGTTCCGCAACCTGTGGGAGCACATCGGCAAGCGAATGCCCAAGAAGGGCCGCGGCAGCGCCAAGACCCTGGACCCGCTCAGCATCCCGGTCGAACTTCAGACCGCCTTGGAAGCCCTCTACGGCCACTACAAGAAAACCTACGACCTCTGGCAGAAGGAAGGCCTCCGCGTTCCACCGTGCTTCATCGTCGTCTGCAACAACACGTCCACCTCGAAACTCGTGTACGACTACATCTCCGGCTTCTACCGGGAGAACGAGGATGGATCGACCACGCTGGAAAACGGCCGGCTGGAACTTTTCCGCAACTTCAACGAGCACGGCGACCCGATCGCCCGCCCTCGAACGCTGCTGATCGACAGTGAGGAACTGGAATCCGGTGAGGCTCTCGATCCGAACTTCCGTGCCATGGCATCCGACGAAATTGACCGCTTCCGCCGCGAGATCGTCGAACGCACCGGCGACCGCCGCCAGGCTGAGAATCTTTCGGATCAGGACCTGCTCCGTGAGGTCATGAACACCGTCGGCAAGGAAAACCGGCTCGGCGGATCAATCCGCTGCGTCGTGTCCGTGTCGATGCTCACCGAGGGCTGGGACGCCAACACGGTTACTCACGTGCTGGGCGTGCGAGCGTTCGGCACCCAGTTGCTGTGCGAACAGGTTATCGGCCGGGCGTTGCGCCGGCAGTCCTACGACCTCAACGAGGAGGGGCTGTTCAACGTCGAATATGCCGATGTGCTGGGCATCCCGTTCGATTTCACCGCCAAGCCCGTCGTCGCCCCGCCCCAGCCGCCGCGCGAAACCGTCCAGGTCAAGGCCATGCGCCCAGAACGCGACGCGCTGGAGATCCAGTTCCCACGCGTCGAGGGCTATCGCGTCGAGTTGCCGGAAGAGCGATTGACCGCCGTGTTCAACGACGACTCGGTTCTCGAACTCACGCCCGACCTCGTCGGCCCATCGATCACCAAGAACGCCGGCATCATCGGCCAGGACGTGGACCTCAGCCTGGAGCACCTGGGCGACATGCGGCGTTCCACACTGCTTTTCCACGTCGCCAAGCGATTGCTGTTTACCAAGTGGCGCGATCCCGGCGAAGCGCCCAAACTCCACCTGTTCGGCCAGCTCAAACGCATCACAAAGCAGTGGCTGGATGATTACCTCAAGTGCAAGGGTGACACGTACCCGGCGTTGCTGATGTACCAGGAACTTGCCGACATGGCGTGCGAACGCATCACTGCCGGCATCACTCGTTCGCTTATCGGCGAGCGGCCCATCAAGGCCGTGCTCGACCCATACAACCCAACCGGCTCGACCATCCATGTGAGCTTCAATACATCCAAGAAAGACCGCTGGGAGACCGACTCTCGCCGCTGTCACATCAACTGGGTGATTCTCGACAGCGATTGGGAGGGCGAATTCTGCCGCGTGGCCGAAGCACACCCTCGCGTTCGGGCCTACGTCAAGAATCACAACCTGGGCCTGGAGGTCCCGTACCGTTACGGCTCAGAGACTCGCACATACCTGCCTGACTTCGTCGTGCTGGTTGACGACGGTCACGGCGATAACGACCTGCTGCGCCTGATCGTCGAGATCAAGGGCTACCGCCGCGAGGACGCCAAGGACAAAAAGTCCACCATGGACACCTATTGGGTGCCCGGCGTGAACCACCTCGGCACCTACGGCCGTTGGGCCTTCGCCGAGTTCACGGAGGTCTACCAGATCAGTACCGACTTCGAGGCCAGGGTCGAGTCCGAGTTCAACAAGATGATCGATTCAGTCACCGCCGGACCGGCGGTATAGGAAACGCACATGGCAAAGGTCGCGAAGAAGAATAAGATCGTCACCACGCTCACGCACGAAGCGGCGTCACGGAAGAACATCCCCACGGCCGAGTTCGAGTCGGTCGTGCCGGCCGAGCAGCAGTCGCCCATCCGCATCGCCTATGATCGCCGCAACCGCGACCTGGACCCGCAGCTCGTCTGGCGCGGCAAGGATGGCCGTTCAGCCGTCCGCGTACCGGCTGGGCAACCATCAGCCCGACAATGGGCTGGCCATCCAGCCGTGAGAGCAGCTCTTCGGGCGTCATAGCGTGACCTCGTAGTAGCCCGTCTCGGTCGGGTTGCAGTGTGGGTCCGCCGTGGTAAAGTAAGAACTCAGCGGAAGCTGAAAGGTGCCGCTGAGCCTGCCGTTGGCGCACGTCACGCCCGTTACCGCCTGAAATTCTCCCCGCGGCTCGCCCGTAAACGCACCCCACATGATGTACTCGTCGTTCCAGAGCGGGCAGGGAGGATACACATCTATTAGGGAGTTGCCCATCCAGCCGAGCAGGGCATACAGCGTGCCGCCGTACAGTTGCAGCCAGAGGTGGAATACATTCGTAATCAACGGGTATGTCCATCCGCCGTGATAGTAATCCCACTGCGGCATGATGTAGTCCTTGCTCATCTCATAGAACCACCCGGAAAAGCATGGGTTGCTGGTGGCGCTATGGGCGCACAGCGTCGAGTACGTGCCGCCGGCGTTGATCTCGGCCTCCCAGGACGGAACGCAGGAGGAGGCCGTGATGTGACAAACCACCGTCGGCGTTCCCACCCAGTCCTTGCAGCGGTCGGCGACGCAGGTACTACAGCAGCAGGCCGGATCGTGGGCGATCTTGCCGCCGGGCGTCCAGAGCATCTTTCCGCCGTTGCGCCACTGAATCTTGCTCATGAACACAGATCTCCGGTGTATGTGATGGCGGCGCTCTCCGTGCCGGCCGTGAGCACCCAAGCCGCCCGGACCGTATAGGAGATCGTCCTCGTTGCATCGTTGATACCAAAGGACGCCAGCACGGTAATCGGCGTGCCCAGCATATAAGCCAGGCCGTCGGCCCCCAGCATGTACGGCACGACCGAGCCGGCGGCGATGGTGGTGGAATTGGGCATGGTGTAGCCGGACTTGTCGGCCTTCACGTAGGCCGTGACGTTGGGCAGGCCGTTATCTGTGCCCGCGATATCACACGGGTCGAGGCCGATCGTGGCCCCGCCTGAATATGCGCTGGCGCGGCCGTAACGGACTGTTTCGACGCTGCCTGCACCGCCGAAGCGGACCACGCACCAGGTCAAACCCTGCGCAGCTTGTTTGTAGATGATACTGACCGCCCCGGTGCTGCCGCTGGCGAGGTAGGGATTGCCATCGGACACGTCGGCGCAGGTGTGCGTCGAATTGGTGATATTGATTCTCACGGCGCAGGTGCCGCTGGCGAAGGCCATGCCCAGTTCGCCGTCATTGATCGGCTCGGCCAAGACCACGAACTTGCCCAGGTGATCGGGCAGCGTCGGAGTATCTATCGTAAAGACCGGTTCGTTCCTAAAGGACGTGAGCGTGGTTCCCGTGGCCGGGAAGACCACGCCGCTGATGCCCATGACGGTCGATTGCACCTGAGAGTCGCCGCTGTCGTTGCGGACCACCACCAGCGTGCGGTCGCCGGCATGGCCGCCGTGGGAAGACTGGGCCGCCTGCTGCTGGCGGGCCCACATGATCGTATCGATCATGGCGTTGTAGGTCTTGGCGGGGATGGCCCTGTTGGCGGAGTAACTGAACCACTGCGCGTCCGCCAGCGTGCCCTGGTGGATGACGCAGTCTATTTCCGGCCAGTCCAGATCGTCCACCGCCCGGAAACGGTGAAAACCGTCGGCAAGCCAGTGATCGGTGCCGTCATGAAAGACGACCACCGGAGGGAATTGCTCGCCCGCCAGCATCATCTCGACGTAGCCATGCACCACGTCTTCGTCGATCTTCGCTCGAGGCTGGGTCCCGCCATCGAGGCGTATCTTCTTAAGCAGCAATTTCATGTTGAATGTCCTTCACGGTTAAGAGGTCCAGGGGAACGACGCACACGATGGCCTTGCCGCCGGGCACGACCATGTCCCGCATGATGGTCAAGAGCTTCTTGACCTGGCTGTCGTTGCGGTACACGCCGCCGTGCTGCATCGAGTCCAACAATGCCTTTTGCGCGTTGTCTGCATCGCGGGTGCGGCAATCCGGCGGATACAAATCGATGCCTACCGCCACCGTGCCGTCCATGGGACGGACACCCGCCCGCCGGAGGAGCGCGCACACCAGGTTGCGGTATGCACGCCCCTCGCGGCTGATCAGCGTCTTGAAGCCCACGTGGCGGTAGTAGCGGTTCACACTGGGCGGGTATGGAAGCTCGACGGTCAGCATCAGCGCCTCCACGGCGGCGTGGTGCCGGTAGCCGGGGCCTGCTGGCCCTGGCTCTGCGCCGCCGTCTTGACCGCGTAACCCTTGATGCGATTCTGCAGCTCGCCGGTGTCCTTGCGATTGACGCACTTGACGCTGATCAGCATGGGCAGGTTGTGCAGCTGCACCGTGTCCTGCGGCTTCAGGACGCCGACGGCCTTGCAGATCGCGGCCAACTCGGCCCGGGCGAACTTCACCGTCTCGGGATTGGGGTGGCTGAGGTTGAGGTTCACCCAGAGCTTGCGGCCCTTGTACTGGCCATCCAGAACTTCCACTTCCAGGCTCAGGAACTTGTGGCCCTTGCTGCTGGTCTTTTCTTCCGACGCCACGACCATGGCCACGTACTGGCCGGCCGGGATGGGCTCAAAACCGGGCATCGGCTCCACGCCGTTGGCATCAAATCCGTTCAGGTTAGGCATTGGTTGTTTCTCCTTGGGTTTGGGTGTTGGGGTTGTTGGTTTGGGCAGCGGGCTGCGCCGCCGCCACGGCGTCCA
>CAITIS010000049.1 GCA_903892515.1 uncultured Planctomycetota bacterium
ATAGACTCTATGAACTGCCGCCACAAGAACTCCGACCCAAAAAGCAGCAAGGCCTCTGGGGAAAACTCACAAAACGAGCCCAGTTCCCTCCACTCGCATCTCACGCCGCCAACGAGGTGCAACATGAAGCATAAGCGTTCAAATTCGGACTCCAGCGTGGCATCTTCAGGCAGCGGACGCCGCCGGCCTTTAACGTCTCCTGGAACTTCTTGGTGAATAGGGGATCGCGGTCGTGGATCAGCACCCGCTTGTCCTTGAGGAAGCCGTCTTGGGCGTCGGTAATGTTGCGGGCCCACTGGAGCATCTGCGTCTCGCACGGGTCGACGTGGATGCCGGCGATCTGCACCCGCCGGGTGGCCAGGTCGATGACGAAGAAGACCATGTAGCGCGTCAGGCCCTTGAGGCCCCAAGCCTCAATGGAAAAGAAGTCGCAGGCGCCGATGCTCTGCCAGTGGCTGGCCAGGAAGGTCTTCCACGTGCTCTTGTACGGCTTGTCGGGGTCGGGCAGCAGGCCGGCGTCGAGCATGATGCGGCGGACGGTCTGCCAGTGGACGTCGTAGCCCAGTTTGCGGAGTTCGCCGTAGATGCGCCCGTAGCCCCAGCCGGGACTGTCCGCCGCCATCTGGAGCACCAGCTTGCGGACCAGGTTGGCCTTGGTGGGCTTGGGACCACGTTTGCCGCCGCTGCCATCGTACTTGCGGGCGATGAGCTCACGCTGCCAGCGCAGAATCGTGTCGGGCGAGAACAGCGTTCCGAACTGACGGAGCAGGTCGCGTCCCAACTTCAGGGCGGCCGCGGCCAAGCGACGCTTCTGGCTGTCGCTCAGAAAAATGCGTTTGCCGCCCAGCTTCTCACGCAATACTTGATTCTCGACCCGCAGGTACTGAATCACTTCCTGCTGCTGTCGATTCATCCAGCCGGCAACGGCCATCATGAAGAACCGCCACGGGGTAATGGTCATGGTGGGAAATGTTACATGTAGCCCAACGTCTTTGCCAGAGCGGCATCTGGCGAAGCCAGTCCTCCGCGGCTATGCTCTGATCCAGAGAATCTTTTCGGGGAGCATCTATGTCACGTGGCGAACCGTTGATCCGTCAATGGGGCCTGCTGAAGGCCTTGCAGAACCATCGCTTTGGCATCGGCGTTGATGAGCTGGCCGAGCGGGTGGACTGCTCCAAGCGGCAGGTGCAGCGGGACCTGAGCGTCCTGCAACAAGTCGGCTTCCCCGTCAGCTTTGAGCAGCGTGACTTCGGCAAGCGATTCTGGAAGCTCGGGCCGCAATTCATCGAACGCGAAGGCCTGGTGCTCTCAGTCACCGAGATGCTCAGCCTCTTTCTCAGCCGTCAGGTGCTGGCGCCGCTGTCGGGCACGCAGTTCAGCGATGGGCTGATCACCGCTCTGGACAAGATCAAGGCCATCTTGCCGCGCAAAGCCCTGGCCTACTTCGACGGCCTGGACGAGAACCTTCTGGTCAAGACCTTCGGCCGGCACGACTACTCGGGCCACGGCAAAGAAATCGCCATCCTCAACCAGGCGATGGATGCTGGTCGCGTGCTGAAGATCCGTTACAAGTCGGCCACGCGCCGGCGAGTCATGGACACGCGCTTCCACCCCTATGGCCTGGTGTTCTTCGGCATGGATCTGTACTGCATCGGCTTCCTGGAAGAGTACCAGGAGATCCGGACGCTAAAGGTGCTGCGGTTCCAGGGCGTGGAGATGACCAGCCAGGCCTTTGAGAAGCCGCAGAGTTTCTCGCTGGCGGCCTATACCCGCGGCAGTTTCGGCGTGTTCGCCCCTGGCAAGGCGCAGGCGATCAAGGTCAAGTTCACCGGCTGGGCGGCCACCAACGTCCGCGAGGAGACCTGGCATCCCAGCCAGAAGATCCTGCGCGACTGCACCGACGAGGGCGACGGCGAAGACTGTGTCGTTGCTACGTTCGAGCTGTCGGAAACAACCGAATTCAAGCGGTGGCTGTTGGGCTTTGGCCGTCACGCGGTGGTGCTGGTGCCCAAGGCTTTGGCCGATGACATCAAAAACGAGTGCCGGGCCAGCTGTGAGGCGTACGGAAGTCAATGCCGGCACATGGCCGAATCCTGACGCGTTGTGGCAAGCCGAGGCAACAGGCGGCGAAGGAGGTTGGTATGACAGCGCAGATATCCGATCGCTTCATCTATCGTGACCAGGACTATTCTTTGGCCGGCGTAAACGGCGAGGGGCTCTTTGAGCCAAGCCAATATGGACTTCGACCCGTGGCAATGTGCTCCGCGTGCTGGCGCGGATATCCGTGCACGTACGTGATCCGGGACAACCAGCTGCTTCTGGAGCAGCTTGGAATCAGCCATGGCCTTGAGGGCGGACAGCGGGGCAAGTTGACAGCACCTCCGCCGTTGAATGGACGCACGGCAGAGGCGGCCAGGGGCCGCGGTGTTTCCGTCTTTGGCCATAAGTACACCGGCCTGGCACTCCCGATCCGGTTCAGCGGAGGCTTGCTGCTGGCGCGCGACTTCATCGAGGAGTTGTACGTGCATATGGGCTTCCATCCCGCCTGGAAATTCCGAGAGATCCACGAGCTGATCTTGAAGGATGGGCAACTGAGTCAGGCATACGACCGCTCCAGCGAAATGGCCGGGCTCCGGGATGGCATGCAGGGCAAGGGCGAATGCGGTGATAGCGAGCAGATCGCCGCATGGATCGACCGTTGTTTCAGCTTGAAGTATGACTGGTGATCCCATCCCTGACAGGACTGCCATGAAACGAATCGCTCTAATAGCCTGCACCAAACGCAAGAGCCCCACGCCGGGCAAGGCCAGGGACATGTACACCAGCCCTTTGTTCAAGCTGTCCCTGCGATATGCGGCCATCCTCAAGGCCGACCAGGTTTTCGTGCTCTCGGCAAAGCATGGCCTTCTTGGGCTTGACGAGGTGATCGAGCCCTACGAAACCACGCTGAAGACGATGTCGACTACGCAAGTACGGTCCTGGGGTGATCGCGTTCTCGGCCAACTGCGAGAGCGGGCCGATCTCCAGAACGATCACTTCATCTTCCTGGCTTCCCAGAAGTACCGGATGCATCTTGTCCCGTACGTCAGGTTCTGCGACATCCCGCTGGAGGGGCTTCGCCAGGGAGAGCAGCTGCATTTCCTGAAAGGGCAGGCGGCACTTTGAGCCAGATGTGCGCAGAGCTCCACCGGCTAGCCCGCGGCTTGCGACGGCACCGTTTCCCGTTCGATCCGAGCGTCTTTCCCCGCAACGGCATCTATCTGCTCTTCGAGGACGGAGAGGGCGGGCATGACGGCGACAGGATCGTTCGCGTGGGAACCCACACCGGGCCGAATCAACTGCGATCGCGCGTTCAGCAGCATTTCATCAAGGAGAACAAGGACCGGAGCATCTTCCGAAAGCATATCGGCCGGGCGTTGCTGAGAAGAGACGGCGACCCGCTCGCCCCGCTGTGGGAACTCGACCTGACGGCAGCGGAGGCCAGGAAGAAGAACGCCGGCTGGGGCGACCAGGTATGGCTGGCCAAAATCGAAAAACTCGTGACCGCCCGCATTCAGCAGCGATTCAGCTTCGTGGTTCTTGAGGTGCCGGAAAAGGAAGAACGGCTGAGGCTGGAATCGAGACTGATATCGACCGTGTCCTTGTGCGAAGAATGTTGCGCGTCACCCGGCTGGTTGGGCTTGATGTCACCCAAGGAACGCATCAGAGAAAGCGGCTTGTGGCTGATCAATGAGCTGTACAAGGAGCCGCTTTCTGAGGACGACATGACGCACCTGCGGCGAGGCGGCGCGTAGCGGGCGACCAAGCCTGCCATTGGCCTGTCGTATTCTGACTGCATGGGCAAGAAGGCAAAATCGAAAGGCTACAGATGAATATGGAACACATCCGTTCGGATGACTCATTGATCGAGTGGCTCGGCAAGACTGAGCCCTCTCTGCGGCAGTCCGATCGAGTTGATCTGTTGGCGAAGGCCCTTGCGCCAGACAGCTGGGAACGAAGCGGCACGGTGTTTCAGTCGCAGGGCCACGCGCAGTACTTGATCAAATTACAGCAGCCCGGCTGGCACACGCCTCCGTGGCGCTCCTCGCAGCCCCTGTCCGACTGTTTCGATATTCATTTTGAATTGGACATCCCAATCCTGTTCGGAGGTGGCCCAGTTCCTTGCCGCCTTCACTTTGAGACCAGTCCCTACATGTCACGGAAGAAGCTCGAATCATTGCCGGTCGATACCAGCGCATTCGTCAAGCTTGCGGACGCATTTACCGCCAGCCTCCATCGTTGCATGAGGGGGACCACATGGGAGCTTTGCCACACCAGCCTCCAAAAGGCGCGACTCGACTGCCCGCTGAATCAGGCCACGACTGTTGCTGAGTTTAGTGCCATCCTCGTGCCAAGAATTGAACAGATCCGAGAGAGCATCAGTTCGGCGCTGGCTGATGCACGGGCCGTCATACGGTGCACCTGACAAAGTGGAACCGGGGAGGCTACGGAGCCACCAAGGCCCAAAGGACGGTGCGTGCTATCGCGGCGGCTGGACTTTCGGAAAAACAATACCGTCGGCCGGACCCTCTTGTTTGTAGTGCTTACCCACGTGTTGCCCAACATCTTGCCCCTGCGACCACACCTGTCATACCTCACAAGCCCCTAACTAACATTTAGCTGCGACCATCTGTGTCATACCCCTGGCGGATACTTCTCTTCGGCAGGAGCATTTCGCTCCGGCCAGTGGAGAAGGAGCAACAACTGGTGGTCCGTACGCTGCTGGCCAAGGTGTGGAAGTTGGCGATCATTACCGCGATGGCATTTTTGCTGACGTGGGTGGTGCTGCAGGCACGTTCTGACCGAGTACGCGGATTCAACCACAGCCCGGTTGACGGCAGGCCCACGTACGCCAAGTGACCATCGGCGAACCGCGATCCCACCTTGCTGGCTTCGGCGGACGGGGGTCTGATCCGCCGAATGACTCCGTGAGCGGCCCCGATTTATGCGGGGCCGCTCCGGGTCATTCTTGCCCTTCTGGCTGTCAGGCGGCTAGAGCGGTTCACCATTATTCGTAGCGGCATCCACAGGAACTGAACCAGCCCTGAGCATCCGAGGCACAGACCGACTTCAAGGCCGCGGCGATGGCGTCGAGTAGGGCTTCCTCGGTCCGCGCCTTGGCCGAGCGGAGG
>CAITIS010000050.1 GCA_903892515.1 uncultured Planctomycetota bacterium
GGTTGGCGCCTACGGCATCAACCTCGCGGGCGTTGAGCTCGCCGAAGCCTGTCAATGGGTGGAGAATGTCATCGCCGAATCCGCCTGCGGGATTATGGATCAGATCACCGTGGTATTGGGGGACGAGGGTTGTATCCTGCCATTGCTCTGCCAGCCATGCCTGCCTCGCCCGCTCGTGCAACTGCCGGAAGGGCTCGCCTGTTGGGCGGTGGATTCCGGCGTCAGCCACATGGTCTCCGGCATTGAATACGAGGCCGCGCGCGCCGGCGCGTTCATGGGCTACAAGCTGATCTGCGATTGGGAAGGACTACCAGTGCAGCTTGATGAGTCGGGCCAAATCCCCCGCTGGACGGACTCGCGCTGGAACGGCTACCTCGCCAACCTGTCCCCTTCCCTCTTTCGCGCGCGCTACGAACCGCGCTTGGCCGAGACGATGACCGGCGCCGAATACCTGCGCGATGGCCAGATCCATGTGGATCCCTTCACTCGTATGCGCCCGGAGGTGACCTACCGTGTCCGCGCCTGCACCCGCTACGCGGTCGAGGAGAACTTCCGCGTGAACCTGTTCGCCGAGTTGGCACGGGGCGGGGTCGGGTTCGAGCAGATGGGCGACTTGATGTATCAATCCCATCATGGCTACACCGAATGCGGCCTGGGATGCGAGGCCACCGATCTGCTGGTGGAGCTTGTTCGTGAGGCGGGGGCAGCGAGCGGGCTGTTCGGCGCGAAGGTCACCGGCGGCGGCGCAGGTGGGACCGTGGCGGTGCTCGGCCACAAGGACGCGAGGCCGGCCTTCGACCATGTTGTGAGCCACTACGCGGAAGCCCGTGGTATTGCGCCCTACGTCTTTGAAGGCAGTTCGATGGGCGCAGATCGGTTCGGCATCAAGACTTTGGAACCTTGACCTATGGAGAACGCCGCCCCACCGCCTGCCGCCAAGTCGAAGTCCCGAGCGCTCTGGTTCTTCTTGCTGCTCGCCCTGGTGAACCTGATGTGGGCCGCTCAGGGCACAGCGGTCAAGTTCCTCGAAGGCAAGCTTGGCCCGATAGCCATCACCTTCCTGCCGTTCTATGTGACGACGCTGCTCTTTGTCCCGTTACTAATGCGCGAGCGCCGACGCAACCCGGGAGCCGCTGCCCTCACCCGCGCCGACTGGCTCCGATTTGCTGCCGCCGGGATTGGCGGGCAGGTCCTGGCTCAGCTTGGCATGACCTGGGGCATCACCAAGTCGCTCGCTTCCAATGCCGCGATCCTCAACCTGCTCATCCCGGTGCTGACGGCGGTGCTCGCCTCGTTCATGCTGCGCGAGCGGGTCACCCGGCTGCGGGTGGCCTGTCTGATCGTGGGGTTGGCGGGGGTGTTTCTGCTGTCCGTCCAGGACCTCAAGCAAAGCTCGTTCCTGCAATCGAATTACCTCGCCGGCAACCTGCTCATCCTCGCGGGGTGCCTGGGCTCCGCCTTCTACAACGTTTACTGCAAAGGGCTGCTCCAGCGGTTTCAGGAAATCGAGATCCTCATCTTCAGCTATGTAACGGCGTCGGTCGCGAGCGTGCCGCTGCTCATCTGGGCTGAGCCGTTCCACTTTGCACAACTGGCCGCGCTGGACTGGCGCGGCTGGCTGGCCTTCGCATTCCTGGCAATCTTCATGTACGGTCTTTCGATGGTGCTGTTCTTCTACGTCTTGCAGCACTTGCCCGTGACGGTCGCCTCGGCGTCGCTTTACCTCGTGCCGGTGTTTGGCATCCTGATTGCCGCCGCTTTCCTGGGAGAACGTCTGACGCCGGTGGCTTTCGTTGGCACAGGCGTCGTGCTCCTTTCTACTATCATTATCATGAAATGGGACAAA
>CAITIS010000051.1 GCA_903892515.1 uncultured Planctomycetota bacterium
CATCGCCACCACCACCTCACGCGCCGAGACAAAGCACTCCTGAAGATTCGAGCCGGCCGACCAGCCCAACAGCAGGGCGCACGTCGCCAGAATCCGCGGAGTCCAACGCACCCGCCCGTCCTCTATCTGTAACGCCAATCCGCGATGCGGCAGACACTTTCCAATGGCCGCATGAAGATCCTGATGATATTGTACACGCCCGGCGGCACTCCGTTGCCGACCCATCGTGACCTCCTTCCTTGCTGGTTTGGCAAAACAAGCATACGAAGGAGGCCTTCTTACAGCGCGCCATTTATCTAGCTTAATAACAAGCGGCATCGAAACTTACAGTAACCACCCAACGGAATTAGTTTACGGCGTAGGGTGGCACCCATCCGCAAGTGCGGCACCCTGGCAAAGTCGATGCATGGCCAGCCCCAGACAGCGGGCTGGCCATGGCACCCGTCGCCGGCGGCGTCTTTCTCGGTATTCTCTCCGTGACCTCCGTGGCAAAGGCCGTTGGTCGTCTTGTCTTAGGAGACGAAGCCTGTTCTCGCCGGCCCCCACCGGGTATACTCTAGGTAATGGCCTTACCCGACATTAACCATCAGGCTGCGCCGGCAGAGGTGGAGCTTGAGCGCCTTTCGCCCGGGCAGTTGCTGGCCAAGGCGTTGCTGCTCAACCCGCTGGCGAACTTCCTGCCATCGAGCATAACCCGCGCCCTGCTCAAGCTGGGCAAGAGCGAACTGGCCCAGGCCAACTGGGCCGACCCCGGCGGCTGGAAGAGCATGGTCATCAGCTACGAGGCCAAGCCGGCCATGCTGTCCGACCGCGTGCTCATCAACGGCGGGACCATTCCGATGGCCCTGCGCAACCGGCGCAAGCTGGGGGCGTACCTGCTGGCCCGGCTGATCGAGCAGACGCAGGTGCCGCGCGTGCACCTGCTGTGCCTGGGCGCCGGCCCGGGAGCCATCGCCATGGACGCCTTGGCCCAGGCCAAAAAGCCCGCCTATGCCACGCTGGTGGATATCAGTGCGGACGCCTTCGATTACGGCCTGCGGATGGCCAGGCAGCGCGGCCTGGAAGCGTCGGTCCGGTATATCAAGGCCGACATTCGCGAAGTCCAGGCCAAGAGCTACCTGGACAGCCCGCCGCACGTGGTCAAGATGCTGGGCATCTGCGAGTACTTGAACGACGAGCTGCTGGTGGACGTGGCCTCAGCCACCGCGGCCATGATGCCCGACGGCGCGCCCATCGTGCTCAATACCATCAACCGCACCCACGGCACGGACCGTTTTTTCCGCCGCGTCTTCGGGCTGCACATGATCCACCGCGACTGTGCCGAACTGGCCCATCTGATGGCGCTGGCGGGCTTTGGCCAATTCACCGCCCACACCGAGCCGCTGGGCGTGTACGACGTGCTGGTCGCCCGCAAGCAGCCCCAGGCCGCCAAGAGGCCAGGGTAACCATGACTCAACTCACCGTTCCCTGGGCCGACGAAACGCTGTCGATGCAACTGCCGCCAGACTGGACGGTACAGCAGGTGGGCACTCCCTCGCTGCCGCCGGCCCGGCCTGACTGGGCGGAGAACCTGGCCCGGGCCATCGACAACCCCGAAGAATCGCTGCCGCTGGGCAAGCTGCTGGCGGCCCGGCGCGGCGGGCGGATCGTTCTCGTCCTGGAGGACATGACGCGGCACAGCCCGCTGAAGGAAATCCTGCCGCTGGTGCTGCGCGAGATCACCCACGCCAAGGTCGAATCTGACGTCGAGATCATCTTTGCCAGCGGCATGCATCCGCCCATGACGCCCCAGGAGGTCAGCGAGAAGATCGGCCCGGAACTGGCCAGCCAGTTCAAGTGGCGCTCGAACGACCCCCGCGACCGCCGCGCGATGCTGGACCTGGGTTCGGTGCGCGTGAACGGTTCGAGCCACCTGGACCTGGCGGTTGACCGCCGGCTGGCTGAGGCGGACTTGCGGATCATCGTCAGCTCGGTCAGCCCGCATCTCCAGGCTGGCTTTGGCGGCGGGTACAAGATGTTCGTGCCTGGCTGTGCGGGTTTGGAGACGATCCGGCAACTGCACTTGCTGGGCGTGCCGCGAACGCCCCGCCAACAGGTCGGCGAGCAGGTCGACGTGAACCCGATGCGTCAGGCCATCGACGCCGCGGGCAGGGCCATCGACGCCCATGGCGGCAAGACCTTCGCCGTGCAGTACGTGCTGGATGTGAACGACGGCGTCAGCACCAGTGCCGCCGGCGACGTGAACCTGTGCCAGCAGATGTTGGCCAAGCAGTGCGCCGCCGGCTGCGGCGTGGTGGTGGATTCGCCGGCCGACGTGGTTATCGCCAACGCCTGCCCGCGCGACTTCGACCTGTGGCAGAGCTTCAAGGCCATCGCCAACACGACGTGGGCGGCGCGCGAGAACGGCGTGATTATCTGCCTGTCGCGCTGCCCGGCCGGGGCGAACATGCCGACTGTCTCGCTGCCGGTAACGCCCGAACTGGTCCGCGGCGTGATTCGCTTCGTGGGCGCCCAGACCATCAGCACCTTAGCGACCCGGCTGATTCCCGGCCTGGCCGGCGAGCGGGCGTTTTTCGTCCGCCTGGCCTGCCGGATGCTCGAGAAGAACCCCATCTATATTGTCTCGCCGGAACTGGCCAAGCGCGGAGCGAAGTTCGTTGGCTTGGCGATCTTTGAGACCCCCGAACAGGCCTTCGCCGCGGCCGAAAAGCACCTGGGCAGCGGCAGCAAGCGCGTGACGGTTTTCCCCCACGGCGGAATCAGCTACCCCCTGCTCCGCCGCGGCGGCGAAGCGTAGGAATCGCTGGGTTTCAGCAGGGATACAGGGGATGCAGGGGATGAAGACATTTTCGATTTGAGACACTCGATTTCGAAGCTGGTTTCATCACCGTAGCACCGAGTCATCAAAAACTCTTTATCCCTTGAATCCCCTGCATCCCTGCTATCTTTCCGGCTGCCGGATTCAACGGATCCCGGGTTCGGGCGTTGTGCGCGGACCCTGGAAGATCGCCGACGGAGTCGGAACGGTTTGGCCACGCGAATCCGGCTGGCCGGTGGTGGTGCGATCATCCCCTATCGCACCGGGTGATTGATCCAGCGTGGTCAGGGCGAACAACGGCCCAAGCCGCATCGACGCTGGAAGCTTCGCAAGCAGGAAGGCCGCCAGAATCACTCCGCTGACCAAAACGCCAGCGGCCATAGCCTTCCGCAAGCGACGAACGCGCTTCGACAACCCTTTCCTCAAGCGCCGCAGATTTCCGGACAAATGCTTCATCGAGCGATACATGTTCGTTCTCCTATCGCCCGCCTCTATCACTACTACTTCCCCGGCGGCCAGGAGTTTCGCGCATTGGCAGGTCCAGCGTGGCTGCTGGACTCCGCAGCCACGGCACCCACCGGCAAGGCCCGCAGAACCTTCGCAACAACGCGAAGGACCTGCGGACCCTACGGACTGCGGACCGGGGTTTCCCTCCGGCCTCTGGCCTCCGACCTCCGACCTGCTTATCTCCCTCTGGCCTCTGACCTCCGACCTGCTTTTATCCAGCTTGACCGGCCGATCCAAACCGGGTAAAAGTTACGATTCTATGGCCTGGGAGATGCTATCGACAGGCCCGGAGAACGCATGAGCGAGGCTGCCAAACCCGACTTGGGCGCGCTGCGCAAACAGATCGACGAACTCGACCAGAGGCTCGTCGAGTTGCTCAATGCGCGGGCCGAGGTCGTGGTCAATGTCGGCAAGGCCAAGCAGGCTTCCGGCGGGCAGATTTACGCCCCCGACCGCGAAAAGGCCGTCCTCGACCGCGTGGCCAAGCTGAACAAGGGCCCGCTGCCGCAGCGCACGCTGCAAGCCATCTACCGCGAGCTGATGAGCGGCTCGTTCGCCTTGGAACGCCCGCTGCGCATCGGCTATCTCGGCCCCGAAGGCAGTTTCTCGCACTTGGCGGCCATGCGGAAGTTCGGCGCCAGCATCGAGTACATGCCGCTGGCCGACATCCGCGCCGTCTTTGAGGAAGTGGCCCGCGGGCACGTGGACCTGGGGCTGGTGCCCATCGAGAACAGCATCGGCGGCGGCATCATCGACACGATGGATTCCTTCGTGGATAACGACGTGACCGTCTGTGCCGAGGTCATGGTCGAGGTCCACCACAACCTCCTGGCCAATTGCCCGCCGGAGGAGATCAGCATGATCGCCTCCAAGCCCGAAGTGTTCGCCCAGTGCCGCAACTGGCTTTCCCGCGGCCTGCACAAAGTGGACCTGATTCCCGTGGCCAGTTCCTCCAAGGCCGCCGAAATGGCCAGCCAGCAGAAGCACCTGGCCGCCATCGGCTCGACCCTGGCGGCGGAACTGTACGGGCTCAAGATCGTCTTTGCCAACATCGAGGACACCGCCAACAACCTCACGCGGTTTTTCGTCATCGGCAAGCAGATGCCCAAGCCCACCGGCAGTGACAAGACGGCCCTGATGTTCACCACCGCCCATCAATCCGGGGCCTTGGTGGATGTGCTGAACGTGCTGAGCAGCCACGGGCTGAACATGACGAATATCGACACCCGCCCGAGCAAGCGGCGGAACTGGGAGTATTATTTCTTCGTGGACCTGGAAGGCCACGTCGAGCAGCCCAACGTGGCGGCCGGGCTGGAAGAAGCCCGCAAGCACTGCCTGGAACTGCACGTGCTGGGCAGCTTTCCGCGCGCCACCACGGCGGTGTAGTGAATCAGGTGGCATGCGATTGGGTGGCATGGTCACTCGCGTTGTTTGGGTGGCATGGTCACGCTGTCGTTGGCGTGACCATGTTAGACGTCGCGTGTTGGCTGGCGATTGATAGTGGTGAGGTCTTCGCATAGGTAGAGCCGCAAGACGGCGCGGCTCAACCTATGGCACCCGTTGCTACCGTCCGGTGCCGTGGTTTGCGCAGCGGAGCGGAGCAACCACGTTAGTTCGAAGCTTTAGAAGGATGCAAGTGAAGCCATGATCGTCATTATGCAACATGGAGCGGCCGAGCCGGTCATCGATCACGTGATCGAACGGATCGTGCAACTGGGCTTGACGCCGCACGTATCTCGGGGCCAATTCCGCACCATCATCGGCGCCATCGGCGACAAGCAGCCGGTCCACCAGCAGATTCTCGAAGCCCTGGAGGGCGTCGAGCGGGTGGTGCCCATCATGAAGCCGTACAAGCTGGCCTCGCGCGAGTTTCACGACGAGAACAGCACGGTCAACGTCGGGGGCGTGCCGGTCGGCGGCAAGGATCTGGTCATCATGGCCGGGCCTTGCGCGGTTGAGAGCAAGGAAATGCTCGCCCGCATCGCCGCCTTCTGCAAGGCCGGCGGGGCCGCCATCCTGCGCGGCGGCGCGTTCAAGCCCCGCACCAGCCCGTACGATTTCCAGGGCCTGGGCGTCGAAGGCCTGGAGTACCTGCGATCGGTGGGCGATGACCTGAAGATGCCCATCGTGTCGGAAGTCATGGCCGCCAACGAGGTCGAGCTGGTCGGCCGGTACGTGGACATGTTCCAGATCGGCGCCCGCAACGCCCAGAACTTCCAATTGCTCAAAGAGGTCGGCGACACGGGCAAGCCCGTCCTGCTCAAACGCGGCCTGGCCATGACCATCCGCGAGTACCTCATGAGCGCCGAGTACGTGCTGGCCCGCGGCAACCGCAACCTGGTGCTGTGCGAACGCGGCATCAAAACCTTTGAGACCGAAGTGCGCTTCACCTTCGACGTGTCGTGCATTCCGGTCATCAAGAATTACTGCCACCTGCCGATCATCGTGGACCCCTCGCATGCGGCCGGCAAGAGAGAGTACGTCAGCGCACTGGCCCGCGCCGGCATTGCGGCCGGCGCCGACGGCATCATCGTCGAGTGCCACGACCGCCCCGAAGAAGCCCTGTGCGACGGCCCGCAAGCCCTGCTGCCGGAGATGTTCTTCGAGCTGGTCGGGCAGCTGAAGAAAATCGGCGAGGTCTTTGGCCGTGGCATGGCCGAGCCAAAAACATAGGGCGTAGGGCGTAGGGCGTAGGGAAAAGACGGTAGGGTCCGCAGGTTCTTTCGCGCTGTTGCGAAAGGTTCTGCGGACGGGCCACCCGGCGAAACGGGATGGCAAGGCCCGGTTCCGCCGCTGTGTTCTCTCTGGCCTCTGGCCTCAAGCCTTGTTCTAGCACGGTATAGACGCAGAAAAGCAATACGACGCCGGCTGTGCCGGCATCAAGGAGAAGAGAACAATGTCCCGCAAGCAGTTTGTCGCCGGCAACTGGAAGATGAATCTGAACAACGCCTCGGCCGTCAAGTTGGCCGAAGGTCTGGTGGCCAAGCTGGCCGGCAACGCCAAAGTCGACGTGGCCGTGTGCCCGCCCTTCCCGTACCTGGCCGCGGTGGGCAAGGCCCTGGCCGGGTCGAAGATCGCCCTGGGCGCTCAGGACATGTTTTACGAGGAAGACGGCGCGTACACCGGCGAGGTGTCGGCCGCCATGCTCAAGGACGTCGGCTGCACGTACGTCATCCTGGGCCACAGCGAGCGCCGGCATGTCATCGGCGAGACCGATGAACTGATCAACCGCAAGCAGCTCAAGGCCATCGCCGCGGGATTGCTGCCGATCTTCTGCGTCGGCGAACTGCTGGCCGAGCGCCAGGCCGAAGAGACCACCGAAGTCGTCAGCCGCCAGGTCCGCCTGGGCTTAGAAGGCGTTTCGGCCGCTGATGCCCGCAAAGTGACCGTCGCCTACGAGCCCGTGTGGGCCATCGGCACCGGCGTGGTGGCCACGGTGCAGCAGGCCCAGGAAGTACACAAGATGATTCGCCAGCTGCTGGCCGAGATGTACGATTCGGCCACGGCCCAGGCGATGCGGATTCAGTACGGCGGCTCGGTCAAGGCCTCCAATGCGGCCGAACTGCTGGCGTGCGAGGACATCGACGGCGCACTGGTCGGCGGAGCCAGCCTGAAGGTGGACGAATTCGCCGGCATCATCGCCGGCGCCCGGTAGCAGGCAATGGTCACCGCCGGGTGCCACACCTGCGGCGTGTGCAGGTGTGTGCGTCGACACGGCTGCACACTCCGCAGCCGTGGCACCCGGCGGTGACCATGTTCAGACCCCTAGCATGGTCATCGCAAAGGACGCGACTGGCCATGCCACCGGCCAGAATCCCAGCCGCGGGCGGCTTGTGCTGGGTGAAAAGGCTTGATTGATTGGCCCAAAGGCCCTAAATTGCCCCATCGCCGGGGATAGAGACCGGCGGGAAAGAGCGACAATGGATATTCTGATTACCTCGTTGTTCCTGATTGTCTGCATATTGCTGGTCATTATCGTGCTGCTGCAGCGTGGCCGAGGCGGCGGGCTAAGCGCCGCCCTGGGTGGCGCCGGCGGTGGCCATTCCGCCTTCGGCAGCCGCACCGGCGACGTCTTCACCTGGGTCACGATCATTCTCGTGGCGGTGTTTATTCTGCTGGCGGTCTTGGCGACGCAGCACTTCCGCCCGCCAGGCAACGAACAGATCGCCGCGCCGATTCTTACGCCCGCGCCCAAGGCATTGGACCGCCCGGTGACGGTCGCGGTCGCAGTCCCTAACGGCGGCGGGCAGGGCGAAAAGATCTTCTACACCCTTGACGGCGCCGAGCCAGGCAAGAACGCGCTGCTGTACGATGCGCCGGTTCGCGTCAGCCCCGGCCAGACGCTCAAGGCCATCGCCTTCCGCCCCGGGTGGCGGGCCAGCAATGTCACCACGGGCGAATACCCCGTGGCCGGAGCCAGAGGGCCCAGCTCCATGCCGGCCTCCGCTGCTGCCAGCAAGCCGGCGGAATCCATGCCCGCCGTCGCACACTGACACTGATTCCGGATTGACGTGCCGCGGGCGTTTCGGCCCGCCCGGAAACGCTGAGAAATACCGGCTCTTTCGCGGACCTTTGCGCCCGCGACACGGCCCGAGGAACATCGCATGATCCGCTCGATGACCGGCTTTGGGCAGGCACAGCGACAGGTCGCCGGCGCGCACTATTCCGTTGAGATCCGCAGCCTCAACAGCCGCTCCTTCAAGGGCACCATCAAACTGCCCGAGCTGTGGTCGAGCATCGAGACCGACATCGACCACCTCCTCCGCGACCGTTTGCATCGCGGCACCGTTTACTTCGTCATGCGGATGCGGGCCGAGAGTTCCCAGGCCGCCTACCAGGTCAACACGGCCGCCTTGGACAGCTATCTCGCCCAACTCGAGGCCGTCAGGCCCGACCAGACCGACGTGAAGATCACGATCGACATGGCCAGCATGCTGCTGCTGCCGGGCGTGTGTGTGCCGCCCATGCCTGAAGAAATTATCGAAAAGGCCCAGGCCGACGTGACAGCCATGATCGAAGAAGCCGTCGGCGTCCTGCTGGCCATGCGGCAGCAGGAAGGCCTGAGCATCGTTCGCGACCTGACGGAAAACTTGGCCATCATCGAGAAACAACTGGCCGGCATCGCCGGGCGGGTTGGGCTGGTCGTGCAGGACTATCAGCAGCGGCTCAAGCGGCGAATCGAAGAGCTATTGGGCGTGGCGGGCGGCACCCTCAAGGACGCCGACCTGGCCCGCGAGGTGGCGATCTTTGCCGAGCGCTGCGACGTGGCCGAGGAAATCTCGCGCCTGACCAACCACCTGGGCCAGTTCCGCACCGCCATCAGCAAGGAAGATCAGCCCGGCCGAAAGCTGGACTTCCTCGCCCAGGAAATGCTCCGCGAGGCCAACACCATCGCCTCCAAGAGCAACGACAGCGCTATTGCCCAGGCGGTCGTAGAGATCAAGACCGCCATCGACCGTATTAAAGAACAGGTCCAGAACGTCGAGTAACTGGGGTGGCATGGTCACTCGCGTTGTCTTGCGATGACCATGCTGAAGCTTTGATATACTAGCTGGGGCCTGAACATGGTCACCGCCCCAGACAACGGGCGGCTGACCATGCCACCCGGACGCTGACAATGACACCAGGACGACTCGTGGTAATCAGCGGCCCCAGCGGGGTCGGCAAGAGTTGCATCCGCCAAGAGGTGCTGCGCCGCACAGGCGCCCTCTGGAGCGTCTCGGCCACCACGCGATCCCCCCGGCCTGGCGAAGTTGACGGCAAGGATTATCGCTTCGTCACGCGTGAGCGTTTCGAGCAAATGATCGCCCAGGACGAACTGCTGGAGTGGGCGGACGTCTTCGGCAACTACTACGGCACGCCGATCGAGCCGGTCTGGCAGGCCATTAAGTCCGGCCAAACGATGTTGATGGAGATCGACGTCCAGGGCGGAGCCCAGGTGTACGCCAAGCTGCCTGGCGAGACGTTTATCCTCATTTTGCCGCCGAGCATGGACGAGCTTCGCCGGCGGCTGGCCGGTCGCGGCACGGAACCGCCGGAGGTCATAGATCGCCGGTTCGCCAAAGCACAGCAAGAAATACTAGCCGCCCAGGCCTGCGGAGCTTATACTTACCGGATTGTAAATGACGACCTGGAGCGGGCCATCCAACAGGTCATTGCGATTATGAACACACCCAGGCCGGGGCAAGCCGCGGCCGGGGCGTAGCGGGAGCAAAAGGCATGATTGAAGCGTTGCGAAATGACGACCTGATCTACAATGTCGGTGGCAAGTTCAAGCTGGCCGCTTTGATCCAAAAGCGCTGGGCGGAGATCCTCGAAGGCTCGCGCCCGCTGGTGGAGAAGAAGCCCGGCATGACCGACATCGAGCTGGTCGTGCAGGAAATCCTCGAAGGCAAGATCGACATCGACTACGACAACTCCGATGTCCCCCGCCCCGAGACGATCATCCGTCGGCCGGCGCATTCTGTGAAGAGGAAGTAGTCTGACGTAGGGTGGACCGAGCGCGGGTGAGCGCGTGACACGGGCGTCTCGCCCGTGCGTGTCACGGCCGTCTCGGCCGTGGTGAGACCGTAGGGCTCGCGGGTGCCGTGGCTTGCGTCGTTCAGCAACCACGCCAGAGCCTGTGCTACAGGGCGAAGCCATGGTTCAAACGCCGTCATATTCGCTGACCGGGTATGAAGTGCTGGTGTGCGTCACCGGCGGCGTGGCCGCGTACAAGGTGGCCGACCTGACCAGCAAGCTCGTCCAGGCCGGCGCCGGCGTGAACGTGGCCATGACCGAATCGGCCACGCAATTCGTCGGCCCCATGACCTTCCAGGCCCTCACCGGCCGGCGCGTCTTCACCTCGATGTGGCAGTCCGGCCAATCCTACGACCCGCAGCACTTGGCGCTGACCGAGCGGGCCGATCTGACAATCATCGCCCCGGCCACCGCCAACATCATGGCCAAAATGGCCGGCGGCATCGCCGACGACATCGTATCGGCCTTGGCATTGTCGGCCCACGGCTCCTGCCCGATCCTCATCGCCCCGGCTATGAATACGCGCATGTGGCAAGCCCCGCCCACGCAGGATAACTTCGCCAAGCTCAAGGCTTGGGGCATCCACACCGTCGGCCCCGGCGAAGGCTACCTCGCCTGCCGAACCGTCGGCGTCGGTAGAATGGCCGAGCCGGCAGAAATCATCGAATCCGCCGCCCGCCTGCTCTTAGCCAACCAGCCCAAAGCCAGCCACAAGTAGGGCGTGGGTGACGGGCGGGCATGTCAAGCCTGTCGAAAGCCTATTGTATAGTTCGACGGCGAAGCTAAACTGGTAGAGAGAATCTCAGGTACGCTACCAACTACAGGTGATAGAGCGATGCCCCTTAGCGCGTTGCCACCGACGACCCGGGGATCCGTAAGAGTTGCTGTTGATGTGTGTTCACGCTGCGCTGATCTGATCGCAGGATGGTCGGTTCCGCCGGATCGGGAAGAGGTGCGACTAGCCAACCTGTCTTCTAGGCAGGTGGGGAATTTCTTCTTTCTCTTGGTTTCGATTTGCCACCAGACTTCCACGCCTGGAGTGCCTCCTCTCGAGGGTGTCGTCGATGGCAGGTATCGACGGGGCTGGGACTATCTTGAAGCCAGACTGGAGACGGAGGTTCGCGCGGACGAAACGTTGTTGTCCCCTCTTACATGGGCAACTCTCACGCCTAGTCACCTGGAGTCAATCTTTCGTGACGACAAATACGGGAGTCGTCTGACACATCTGGCTGGACGCAGCGAACTGATTCAAGACCTTGGGCAGCGCATGAAGGGTTTTGGGTGGCTCTGGGTGGACACGATGTATGAATCTGCGGGCCATCGCGTGGATACCGGCGCTACAAGCCTCCTTCAGTTGCTCTCTACATTCACTGCATACTCAGATCCGGTGAAGAAGAAATCCTCGTTCTTCTTGTCGCTGATGCGCAATTCTGGAATCTGGTCCTACGTGGATGACGAAACCCTCGGACCACCAGTGGACTATCACGAAGTGCGGGGCCACCTTCGCATCGGGACGGTTCGCATCGTGGACCAAGGGCTTAGGGAAAAGATTTTCAACCGCCAGCCGGTTGACTATTCTGAAGATATTGCTATTCGTAGTTGTGTTTACGACGCAATCATGATGATTTCGCGTGGGCGTGGAATGCACAGCCCGAGTCAGCTTCACTACCTGTTCTGGAACATTTTCCGTTCCTGTTGCAGGCGTGAGAACCCGCATTGTCGCGCCTGCGGCGCGGAGTGCGACCTCCCTGGCCAGTACGTGCATCTGGCTCTTCAAGGAGACGTGCGCAGGTGCCCGTTCGCCTCGATATGCGCAAGCGCTAACGCCCGGAAGCGGTACTACGAACACGTCTTTGAGACCGACTACTACTAACCTTCTGAAAGGGGTAACCGTGACCGAGACCAGCACAAAAGAGAGGGATCTTCGGTTCATTTTCGTCCAGATGCTCTTTGCTTTGGCCATAGGGGAGATAGCTCGTAGAGTGGTGTTGCTGCTTGACGGCACCACCATGGTGGAAGCGTTGCCGGGACTCGCTCATCTCGGGCTCGCCCTGGTCGTTGTGGCGACGAGTTGGGTGGGTTGGGCGAACAGCCCTGCCAATCAGGAATGGACGATCACTCGGACCTGGAGCCGTAACTTTCTCGTCTTGCTGATCGATGTGCTCTTGGTGATTCTGTACTTTGTGTTGATATGTGGCGCGGAGAAGCCGGACGGACAGAAGAGGGTCTTGCCGTCAGCCTGTGGTGAGACTGGAACTGTCTTGTGGATATTTGTTGGATATGCGCTTTGGGATGCGATGACTAAGCTAAAACACCCGGCCAAGGAATACCTGAAGCCGTACTTGACGCGTACCGGGATAACGTGGGCATGCACACTGCTTGCTCTGGTGATCTGGCACGTTCGAGCAGGGGGAACGCGCGGTGACGTTGTTCTTGTGACAGACTCGATCCTCTTGCTGATAGTCTTAACATTCCGAGCTTTCAAGGACAAACCACCCGTGCCCTACTTGAGATGGGTTTTGCTCACTGCTGCAATTGGCATCACTCTACTAGTCTGGGTGTTTCCGGGGATGTTGCCGAGTTAGCTGACGACGGTCTCCCGTGGTTGCTCCCTAACCACGTGTTGCCTGGATGCCATCGTCACGGAACGGAAGCCTGCCCACTGGTTCCGACTCCATAAGGCGGCGCAAAAAGAACCCGGCCACGATGGCCGGGTTTTTGCCAGAGAATCTATCTCCCTTTTACGGAGCTTCCCTAGTCGCTTTTGCCCCCGGCGACTAGTCCAATCTTTCCCCCGCTACTTCCTCAGATTTGCTCCTCCGGGTCGGTCGGGTCGTAAGCGGTCTTCGTTTCATCGGCCTTCTGCCCGCCGACTTGGTCGGCTACGGTCGTTTCTTTGACCTCTTTGCCGCCGAAGAAGCGGTTTTTCACCTCTTTAACTCGGCTTTGGTACTTCGCCTCGGCCGTCTCGCCAAATATCCTTCCGAGTATGCTGTGTGTCATAGCCGAAACTCCTGTGGCGTATGAGCATTCGCATTCGCTCGTTTTCGCTATCACATTGTAGGCGTCTGTCCCGCGAAAAGCCGGGGCCGTGGCGTGGGCGGCGCCGGGTGCCGTGGCCTGCGTCGTCCAGCAGCCACGCTGGCTACTCGAAAACGACCACAGCCGAGGGCGGCTGTGCTACGAAAGACAAGGAGGCGGGCAGTGCCCGCCCTACCAAGGCATGCTGAGCTACGGCTCAGAGGCCCAGGAAATGAAAAGGGCCCGGACTTTCGTCCAGGCCCTTGATGCTCAACTCCTGCTCGCTTGCTCAACTCATGCTTGTTCGGTCAACTCATGCTCGCTCATGAATCCTTCAAGCACTCGCCGAAACTCGAAGACTGACAGTTTCGAAACTCGAAACTCGAAACTCGATACTGGCCTCAACTCGAAGGCGACTACTCCAGTCCGCCCTTGAGCGGCGTCTTGCGCTTCTTGGGGGCCGCAGGGGCGGCCGAGCCGATCTCTACCGCCGGCAGTTCCTGGCCTGCTTGCAGCACGTTCTTGATGGTCAGCGAAATCCGCCGGCCGGCCTCGTCGACCTCCAGCACCTTGGCCCGCACGGCCTGGCCGACCTGCAGCACGTCTTCGACCTTCCGCACGCGCTCTTCCGACAACTCGGAAATATGAGCCAAGCCTTCGACGCCGGGCTCCAGTTCGATGAACGCACCGAACTCCGCCAGCCGTTTGACCGTGCCGTCGATCTCGCCCTGCACGGGGTACCGCTGGGCCGCCCCGCTCCACGGGTTGGCCAGCGCCTGCTTGATGGACAGTGAAATTCGCTTCCGCTCCAGATCGACCGCCAGCACCTTGATCGACACCGTCTCGCCGACCTTGAGCATATCCGACGGGTGCCGCAGCCGCTGGGTCCAGGTGATCTCGCCGATGGGGATCAAACCTTCCACACCGGGCGTAAGCTGGCAGAACGCGCCGAAGTCGGCCAGCCGGGTAACCAGGCCCTCGGTGGTCATGCCGGCAGGGAAGCGGCTCTCGATTTCGTCCCACGGATCGGGGCCGACCTGCTTCATGCCCAGGCTGATCTTGCCTGTTTCCTTGTCGATCTTGAGGACCTTGACCTTAACCTTCATGCCGGGCTGGACCACCTTGGCGGGGTCGTCAACCCGGGCGTAGCTCAGTTGCGATACGTGCACCAGGCCGTCGACGCCGCCCATGTCCACGAACGCGCCGTAGGGCATGACCTGCCGCACGATGCCGTCGCGTACATCGCCCTCGGCCAGTTCGGCCATGAGCTTGGCGCGCGATTCTTCCTGCTCCAGTTCCATCACGGCCCGGGCCGAGACGATGACGCGCTTCTCGTGCCGATTGACCTCGATGACCTGGGCGCGGATCTTCTGGCCGAGCAGACCGCTGGCGTCTTCGACGCGGTAGATGCTGATCTGCGACAGGGGCATGAAGCCCTGGATGCTGCCGCCAAACTTGACCTCCAGGCCGCCCTTGTTCAGGCCCTCGATCATGCCTTCGATGATCTGGCCTTCCTTCAAGTCCGCCCAGGTGGCGCGTTCCACGGCCCCATGGCGTGAGAGCACCCACATGTCCTCGTCGCGGTCATAGCGACTGACCTCGAGTTCGACAATGTCGCCACGGGCGGGCTCGGCTTCGAACTGCTCCAGCGGGATCATGCCCTGATCTTTGGGCCCGATCTCGACGAGCACGTTCTGGCGGTCGACGCTGACGATGCGGGCCTTGACGAACTGGCCCGGCGCCAGCGGGCCTTGGCGCGCCTCGCCTTCCTTGGGTCGTGGCGAAGCCTCGTTGAGGAGATCCTCAAGGCTCTTACCGCCCAGGGCGTCCTGGATTTCCCGTTCCAATTCCGCGTCCAACCCGCTGAGGGGCTGGTTCTTCTCTTGATCGCTCACGCTATCTACCATCCTAAAAGCGACAGGGGGCAAAGCACGTACGTTACCGCAGCGGCGGAAAAAAGGGAATACTTTCCCTAGTTTCGGCCAATCGTCGCCGGGGCTGAACTAAGTATAGGGCTCCCTCCTTGGCTGCGGCGCGCTGGGCAACCGATGCCAGTCGCTAGCTATACGCGTTGCATTTACATCAACCGTGCCGCAGGGCTGCCGGACGCGCCGAAAGGGAAACTTTTTTCCTGAGCGATGCGACTTTCTCCTTGCCGCACCTTGCTGCACCAGCTATTATGTCGTGCATGGTAGTAACGGAACCAGCCGACAATGAGAACTGGATGTCACAGGTGCGTCGGGGCTTGCTGGAACTGTGCATCCTGAACCTGCTGGAGAAGCAGACGACGTACGGGTATCAACTGGTCCGGCAATTGGAGGCTGTGCCCGGGCTGGTGGTTACCGAGGGCACCATCTATCCGCTGCTCAGCCGCCTCAAACGGCTGGGGTATCTCAGCAGTCAGTTGGTCGAGTCGCCGCAGGGACCGGCCCGGCGGAATTACGTCGTGACGACGCAGGGGCGGCAGTATTTGCGGCAACTCAACGTGGCTTGGCAGCAGATCGTATCGGCCGTTAACGGATTCATCCAATAAAGGGCAGACCATGAAGCGACGGACGAGTGAGGCCCAGAGGCTGGAGGAGGACTATCTGGCCCGGGCTGCGCGGGCACTGGCCGGTGAGCCGGAGAAGACCGATATCCTGCAATCTATTCAGGACCATATCGCAGAGGCGTTGGCCGACAAGCCCGAGCCGGTCACTCTGTCAGCTGTGGCCGAGGTGCTCGAACGGCTGGGGCCGCCGGAAGATTATGGGCGCGACGCGCCGGCGGTGCCCATGGCGCCGGCCGTCAATGACTTGCATGGCTGTTTCCTCGGCGCCGTGGAACTCTACAAGCGGAACTTTCTGACCCTCATCGCCGCCGCGGCCATCTTCGAGGTGCTTTCGCTGGCGTCGCTGCTTATCCTGCTGGGCCCGCTCACCGGCGGGCTGTGCCGCATGTTTCTCAACGCTCAGGCCCGCCCCGACAAGCGAGTAGTGCTGTCGGATCTCTTTAGCGAATTCAACCACTTCTGGCCGCTGCTGGGGGCCAGCGTCTTGAGCCTGCCGGCCATCGTCCTGGGCTTTGCAGTGATGCTGGTGCCGGGGTTTCTGCTGGGAACGCTGTGGATGTACCACGCGTTCTTCATCGTGGAACGCGGCGAATCGGCCATCGAGTCGCTGCGCAGCAGTTGGCATCTGGTCACAGGCAACCTGCGCTGGAATCTGCTGGTGGGCCTGATTCTGCTGGCGATTGGCTTTGTTCCCGGCGTGCTGGGCTTGCACGGCGCGATCCCGGCCCTGATCGTGATGCCACTGGGCTGGATGGTGTGGGGCTACGCGTACCTGCAGCAACGCCAGACTGCCCCAACGCCGACGGTGGCCACATGAAGGGGCACGCGAGGCTGGGCACAGCGCCGAGCTTTGAGCCCGCCTCGCACGCTGGGCGCACCTGGCGAAAAGTGGCGCTTGCCCACCGGCGGCAGAAGGTTATAATGGCGTGCCTAAAGTCCGGGGCGTGGCGCAGCTTGGTTTAGCGTGCTTGACTGGGGGTCAAGAGGTCGAGGGTTCAAATCCCTCCGCCCCGATTTTTGACAGGACAGGCCAGCCCGGAAGGGTTGGCCTTTTCTGTTTTCGCCAAGGGCCCTGCCGGTTATACACGCGACCATGACGGAGCGGCCGATGGCAGACCTGGAACACGAGATTCGCGAGCGTTACCTGGATCGCCTGGACGAGGCGACTTGGGATGACTGCGATCCCTGCCTGGACTATGGGGCCCAGGCGTTGCCATACTTCATTGCGGCTTTCGAAGCGGAGTCCACGCCATCGCGCCGAGCCCGCTTGGTTCGCGCTATCTGGCAGTTTCGCGACATGGCCGCTCTGTCGACTCTGGCGATGGCTCTCAATGATTCCGCCAGCGAGGTTTGGAAGGACGCGCTGGATGGCATCGTTACGCTGGGGGGAAGGCAGGCACTGGCCGTTCTCACCAGGGCACGCACGGCGCTTGCTGCTTGCCCTGCCGAAACGGAGAGACTTGCGTGGATAGATGAGGCCGCCGCGCAGGTGGCTAAGAGCATGTGAGCTGCCCATAAGCGTTTAGAACCGGTTCATAACCGTGGTACGCCCGCCCTCGGGCGTGAAACCGCGCGAGAAGACATCGATATGGCCGCAAAAGCCACAGCCGAGGGCGGCTGTGCCACGGGGCAAATCGGTGATGAAACCGGTTCTAGCAGCCCGTTGAAGAACGTAGCACGGGCGTCTCGCCCGTGGCCCAACGACGCGAAAACGGCCGAAATACCCATGGGCGAGACGCCCATGCTACGGCGGAAGACACTTCTTCAACGGGCTGCTAGGGCGTTCGGTCTGCCTAACACCGCTCGGCAACTGCACTCTCTACGAACTGCCCCCAATCCTGGCCCGAAAGGCTCGACGGGGATTATCCTACGCGGTCAGCCTCGCCAAATGCCTTCGCGGCGCAGGGCCTAGCTGCGTTTCAGACAGAGTTCGCTCCTGCTGACCCCGCGTCGCTCGGTGTCATCAAGGCGTCCCGCCTCGCGCACTGGCCTCCACGTCGTATGGCTATAATTGCCCGATTTGCAGGTCAGACAGCACTGTGGAGCGATGTGGCCGGACGCACCGCATAGCCAAAGGAGATACCGCATGAATCGACAGAGAAGCCTTAATCCAATTCTGGTCACTGGCGCTGCTGGCCGAGTGGGCGGAGTCGGCCGCGGGGTGGCGGAGTTGCTGCGCCAACGCGACCTGCCCGTCCGAGCGCTGGTGCGAACCGATGATGAACGGGCCGATGCGTTGCGGGATATCGGCGCCGAGGTCGTCGTCGCCGACCTCACCCGCAGCGAGGATGTAATGCGGGCACTGGCTGGCTGCCGGCGCATGTATTTCGGCATGAGCGCGTCTCCTGCCTATCTGGAGGCGACCGTCACGGCCGCCGCCGTGGCCCGCCAGCGCGGCGACATGGAGGTGTTCGTGAACATCTCGCAGATGACCGTGTCGCAGATGAGCCTCTCCGAGATGACGGACTCGCCTCAGCAAAGGCAGCACTGGCTGGCCGAGCAGGCGTTGAACTGGTCGGGCTTGCCCGTGGTGCATGTCCGGCCCACGGTCTTCCTCCAAAACCCGTTTTTCTTAGACTGGGCGGCTGAATCTATCACGACAGCGCTAGGTGGTATCGAGGCGGGATTGTGTGCGTCGTCTGGAGGCGTAGGAGGCCTCGTTACGCCACTGGTCGTACTGGCACTTCTTGATGAGGCTCGACCAGGAGTTCTGGAACTGCCGCCAGAGTGTCCAGG
>CAITIS010000052.1 GCA_903892515.1 uncultured Planctomycetota bacterium
CATCGCCCTGAACCTGCTCAAGGCCCAGACCAGGCACAAAGTGGGCATCAAAACCAAACGGCTCTGCTGCGGCTGGAGCCACGACTACCTCCTCCGCGTCCTCACCCGCACCGACCAAGGACTTTAGATGCGATTGCCCTGACTTCCCGCTCCCCTCCACTATTTCACCGCCGGTGGAATGTGGTACGCTATTCGGGATTCTCTGAAGGTCTAAGGATGACAGCGATTCGTACTTGTGCGTTGTTACTGGCGGCCCTGGCCGCGCTGGCCGTTGGCTGCGCGCCCAACTGCCCGCCCAAGCTGGCCGTTCCAAAATGCGTGGTGGATCAGAGCGGCGAGCGCCTGGGCCTGATCGTGTGGATCGATGGCCTCGACATCGAGCACTTTAACGCCCTTCGCAGCCAGGGCAAGCTGCCCAACATCAGCCGATACATCCTCGACCGCGGCGTGTTCGTCGAAGACGCCGTCGCCTCGCTGCCGACGATGACCTATGCCAATAGCGTCTCATTCGTGACGGGCTACCTTCCCGGCCATCACGGCATCACCGACAACCTGTGGTTCGACCGCAACCACCTCATCTTCCAGGACTACACCAAGGCCGCGACGTATCGCCTGGTCAACCAGGATCTGACCAAGCCCACCGTGTACGAACTGCTGGGCGACGATTTCACCGCCACCATTCTCACCCCAGTCAGCCGCGGGGCCACGCGGCCCACGGACAACTGGGCGACGGCCGGGCTGTCCTGGTTCTTTGGCCGGCGCGAGAACATCAACCGCCTGACCACGCTGCGATTCGAACTGCTGGCCTGCTGCTCCAACTACGTCGGGCGGTGGCCCAAGCTGGTCTTGGCGTACTTCCCCACGCCCGACACCGTGGGCCACAAGAATGGCCCCGACTCATCCCGGTACACCGAAATGCTGGTGGATATCGACCAGCAAGTGGGCAATATCTGTCGCTCGCTGGAGCAGGCCGGCCTGCTGGAGCGAACGTATATAACTCTTGTCACCGACCACGGCTTCTGCGAGACGCCGCGGTTTGTGGACTTGCCGGGATACCTCAACGACGAGCTGGGTATTCCGACCGACGGGGTGCTGTGCAACGAGAGCACGCCGCTGGAAAAGCGGCTGGCGAGGTTCAGCAAGTACCGGATCGTCGGGGCGCCGTGCGGGCGGCGGCGCTGCGCCTTGAATCTTCGCGCGGGCGATTACTGGTGGCAGCGGCCCGGCGAGCAGGAGATCGACGGCTTTGCCCAGCGCTTCGCCGACCATGCCCAGCGCGTTTGCGGCAAGAGCTTCCCGCAACTGCTGGCTGAACTGGCCGCCACCGATCTGGTGGTCGTGCGGCTGGGTGACGATGCGGTGCGGGTGCAGTCGGCCAAGGGCATCGGCATAGCCAGGCGGCAGATGCAGGCTGGCCAGAAGGTGTACGCCTACCAGGTCAGCAGCGGCGAGGACCCGCTGGCGTATGCCGGCGCTGCGGCCACCGCCAAGCTCATGGACGGCCAGTATCACAGCGGCCCGGAGTGGTTTATCGCCTCTCTCGACGGCCCCCGGCCTGACGTGATGGTGCAGTTGATCGAACTGAATGATTCGCCCCGCGCGGGCGATGTGACGGTATATTCCAAGGACGGCTGGGCCTTCTCCCACAACGAGATCGGCGGCCACGGCGGGCTGACGCGGCACGAAATCATCGTGCCATGGGCTTGGGCCGGGCCTGAACTGCCGCGCGGCGGCGTGCTGCACGGCGCCCGGACGGTGGACTTGATGCCGACGATGATGCAGTTGATTGGCCGGGGCGACCGGATTCCGCCGGGCCTGGATGGTCGGGATATGTCGGGGCCGTTGAAGTCGGCCGTAGCACAGTCGCCCTCGGCAGTAGCACAGCCGCCCTCGGCTGTGGATGCTAAGCGACGGGTGGCATGGTCGGGTGGCATGGTCCTCGCGTCGTATTGCGATGACCATGCTGGACGCCGAACATGGTCACCGCCCAACAGCGGGCGGATGACCATGCCACCCTCGGCTGTGGAGTCAGTGCGCGGCGTGACATGGCCGTCTCGGCCATGAGTGTCATGGGCGTCTCGCCCATGAATGCCGGAGAGAAAGACGCACGGGCGAGACGCCCGTGACACGCACGGCCGAGACGGCCGTGACACGCACGGGCGAGACGCCCGTGTCACAAGTATATGACAGAACAGATTGATCCAAGGACGAGCATGAAGAGACAAGCATATGTAGCCCTGGCGGCGGCGGTGCTGCTGCTGGTGGCGGTGGCCGTGCCGCAGACGTTTCTGACGACCAGCACCTCGACTTCGACCCAGCCGGCGCCGCTGACCGACGGGCCGCCGCTCAAGCCCTCCACGTCCTACCAGTTCCGCGGCGTGGCCATGCAGGCCCAGAGCGCCGACAAGAACGTGCCCTTCGAGACGTTCGTGGACGAGATCGCCCAGACCGGCGCCAACACCTTCTGCCTGTCGGTGGCGGCCTTCCAGGAGAACGGGTCGAGTTCGTCCATCTTCGTCGACGCCCGCCGCATGCCCAGCGACGAGCGGATCGAAAAGCTCGTCCAGCAGGCCCACGATCACAAGCTGCAGGTGGCGTTCATGCCCATCGTACTGCTGGAGAACCCAGGCGCCGGCGAGTGGCGCGGGGCCATTCATCCCCACGAGCTCAGCAAGTGGTGGGAGGATTACGAGAATTACATCCTGTACTACGCCAAGGTGGCCGCCCGGGCGAACGTGGACCTGTTCGTGGTCGGCTCGGAGCTGGTGACGCTGGAGGAGAACACCGACAAGTGGCGGGGCCTCATCGCCAAGGTCCGCAAGATCTTTCCAGGCAAGCTGACGTACTCGGCCAACTGGGACCACTACAAGAACATCCAGTTCTGGAACGACCTGGACATCGTGGGCATGACCAGCTACCACGACCTGTGCGGCGACGAGAAGCCCACGCTCGAGGTGCTGCTGAAGAAGTGGGCCCCGATCAAGGCTGAGATCCTCGACTTCCAGCGGAAGGTCAATCGCCCGATCCTGTTCACCGAGGTGGGCTGGCCCAACCTGGACACTGCCGCCAAGGAGCCGTGGAACTACGTCCGCGACGCCAAGGGCAACCCGGCCTTGCAGGCGCTGTGCTTCGAGAGCTTCTTTGAAACCTGGAAGGATGAGCCCGGCGTGGCTGGCCTGTTCATCTGGGAATGGCGGAACTACGCCGGCCAGACCGGCGGCGACTCCGACACGTCCTACTTCCCCGGCGGCAAACCGGCCATGCAGGTCATCCGCAAATTCTTCCAAAGCTCCGGCCCGTGGGATAAGACGCCTTCGAGCGCGCCGGCAAGCAGCGGCAGCAGGCCGTAGGCCACGGGCAGTGGGCAATAGGCGGTAGGCAATAGGCACAAGACGGGTGGCATGGTCACGCTTTCTTTGGCGTGACCATGTTTGACGATCCGAGTCCATACATGGTCACCCCAACAACAGGGTGACCATGCCACGCGGTCCTTGTCGTGTAACAGGCCCCCGCTTCAGCGGGGGTGTCAGACCATCCAACAGTATCATTAGCCCGCTTCAGCGGGCTTTGGGTAGTGCCTTCAGGCATAGCGGCTAAAGCCCGTCCATGTAAGCCCGTTGAAACGGGCTCAGAAGAGAAAATGGGATTCCGTTCTACCCCCGCTGAAGCGGGGGCCTGTTACACAGCGACCAGATGGGCATGATCGATAAATCGCTTTTGGGCAGGTGTCGCCTCAGTCCTCCGACCTCCGGCCTCATTTCCCCTGCATCGCAAACGGCAGACGCGGCGCTGGCCGGGAGGCGGGGCGGGAAGTCGGGTTGCCGGTGGCGAGGTACCGCACGGCCAGCACGTCCACGTTGCAGCGGCTGGCGGTCAGGGCGATGTTGCCGCTGATGGGCTGAGTGTCGGCGTAGGAAAGCAGCTTCCGGCCATCGCGGTAGCAATCGACGATCTGGCCCTTGAGCACGAATCGCCAGACTTCTCGCCCGTCACCCGCGTCGGCCGCCAGCGGTTCGAGCTGGCATGAATCCTCCGGCGAGGGGCGATTGACCACGGACGAGCCGCGGCAGACCTCCACCGAGCCGGGCCGGCAGACGAAGTACAGGCTGGTCCAATTCAGTTGCATCGCCAGGCGCAGGCCGATGGTGAAGGGTTCATTGCCGGTGGCCGATCCGCGCCGGCGGAACGATACTTCAACTTCCCCGTCACCCAGGCTCACGCCCCGGGCCAGGATGGTCGCATCCTTTGCCGCGCCGCGCAGGCCAATGACGCCGTCGGCGAGTTTGGCCGAGCCCTGCGCCACCAGCCAGCGGTCCATGTCCTGGCCATCGAACAGGCTCACCCAGCCAGGTTGACTGGCGGCGGGGCGGCTTGCAGGAGTTCGGCCAGAAGATGCTGTGATGGCCGGGCGGCTGGCGGCGATGGGCCTGGGCGGCTGGGAGTGTTTGCGGGAAGTCCTGGCGCTGGAGCTGCCGGCGGGAGTCGTGGCCGGGGAGCTTACGTCGTGCGCAGCGGCTGCGTTGTTTCCATCGGGTGCCACGGCTGCGGCGTTTGCAGCCGTGTCCGTTGGCTGGCTCGCACTGCTGCACACGCCGCCGCAGTGGCGCCCTTGCTGGGAATTCGCCGGAGACGTTTGCTCGTGATCTTGCACCGCGAGCTTATCGCACGGACTGGCTGCGCAGCCGGCGAGGCACGCCAACATCGCCACCCTGAATATGACAACCAACCGCTTCACTCGACTCATTCTCCGTGACATGGCCGTCTCGGCCATGCGTGCCATGGGCGTCTCGCCCATGTCCTACTCCTTAAGCACGGCCGAGACGGCCGTGACACGCACGGGCGAGACGCCCGTGTCACGCGAGTGCTGGAAAAGCCAACAGTCTTTCACTAACTACGTAGAACGCTTCTGGCTGGCCGGGCTCTTTTTGGCCATTTTTCTGCGCTGTTCGCGCCACCAGCCGACGGACCAGATCGCCAGCGCCGCCGCCGCTATGGCCACGGCCAGGCCGATCTCCAGGCCCCTGATCTTGCCCAGCACGCTCTGGGCGGCGGAACCCAGGCCATACCCGATCAGCGAAAAGCACGTCGCCCACAGGGCCCCCGAAAGGGCGTTGAGCAGCAGGAACTGCAGCGAGCCAATCGGGCTCATGCCAATGATAAAGGGCGTGACCGTCCGCATGCCATAGATGAAGCGAAAACCCAGCCCGGCGGCGTAGCGATGCCGCGCCAGCAGTTGCAGCACCCGGCCAGACTTTTCCATCCAGCTCTTACGTTTCTTGAGGAACGCCTTGCCCTTCCTTCGCCCCAGGTGAAAGAAAAACTGGTCCACCGCCAGCGTGCCTAGGAACGCGATCAGGATCACCCACGACAGCTTAAGGTAGCCGTTCTGTGCCGCCAGGCCGGCGAGCACCACCACCGTTTCGCCTTCCATCAGCACGCCCAAGGCCAGCACCCAGTACCCGTGCGTCACGATGAGTTGCTCTATGCTCATTCGTCCGGGCCTTTCGCGGAAATTCCAGCAGGCTTTGGCAAGGGTGCAGCCGGCGGCGATTGGCCTTGCGTCAGCAGGGCTTCGGCAGCCAGCCTGATACGCACAATCTTGTCCTGCCGCCGCCAGCGGATGATGTGGTACAGCCAGATGGACAGGCCCAAGCTGGCCACCAGCGCGATGCCGGCCCACTCATACCGGCCCATCACCCGCTCCAGGATCTCGCCGAACAGGTAGCCGCCGATGCCGACCGCGCAGGACCAGACGATCGCGGCGATGACGTTGAGGATGGCGAAGCGGGCCGTCTTCACGCGGCTTATGCCGATGGCGAAGGGCGTGATGGTCCGCAGGCCATAGACGAAGCGGAAGCCCAGGATGATCCAGTTGCCGTACTTGTCGATCAGCCGCAGGGCCCGCTCGGCCCGGGCCCGCCGCGTGGGCGTCTTGTTGATGAAGGGCGTGCCGTGATACCGGCCGATGAAGAAGAAAAGCTGGTCGCCCAGCAGCGTGCCGATGCAGGCGAAGACGATGACCCAGAGCAGGCTCAAGTGGCCGCGATGGGCCGCGAACCCGGCGATGACGAGGATGGTCTCGCCTTCCAGGAAGGTGCCCAGCAGCAAGGCCCAATAACCGTATGTCTGGATGATGTAATGCGGGTCCAACGCTCGCTCCGTCAGGGGAGTTCCCGCCACGCGCGGGCCGAGAATATCTTACGCGCAGGCCGAGCCGGTGGCAACCTGGGCGGCGAGCAGCAGCGGGAGTCGGGAATCGGGAATTGGGAGGCGGGAGCCGGGAATCGGGAGTTGGGAGTTGGGACAGCGGGGGAACGCGTAGGCTGGGTCGAGGAATCTTTTCCGAGGCCCACCTTCAGGCCGGAATCCGGAAGCCGGAATCGGGAATCGGGAGTCGAGAGTCTGGCATCCGGATTCAAGGTTCGGGAATCAGGAATGTGAGCCACAGGGATGTCGCCTTGTGCCGGGGTCGTCTTGCGCCCGCCAAGGTGTCTCAAAGCCGCCGCAGCCGTTGGCCCGCGCGAGTCTCAACACCGCCGCGGCAGTTAGCCCGTCAGGGCGTCTGAAAGTAGCCCCGTCCCGCAGCGCAGCAAGGGCGGGGAAAAGGTGGCTGCCAGACCCAGAGCCCCTTGTGGGCGATTGAAGCCGGCCATCAATCCCAGATTTCGGCTGGGTCGAATTGCACACCATGACCAGCGAGAAAATCCGGCGACGATCTCGACTGATGCGCCGCCGGCTCGGATGTTTCTTGCATCAGCCAGTTCGCCGCCATAGCGTTCTAGATTCAGTAGTCACCGCATGAACGACCCAAAGGACATCACGGCCTATTACGCACGCCGGGCGAGCGAATACGAGAAGGTGTACGCCAAGCCCGAGCGTCAGCAGGAATTGGCTTTCCTGAAGCAGCAATTGCCACAGTGGTTCGCCGGTCAGCAGGTTCTGGAAGTCGCCTGCGGCACCGGCTACTGGACGCAATTCATCGCCAAGGCGGCGCGGTCGATCACTGCCACGGATATCAACGAAGAGGTCCTGGACATAGCCCGACGCAAAGACTACGGAAAATGCGGCGTCGAGATTGTCCAGGCCGATGCCTACAACCTTGGCGCCATCTCTGGCGTTTTCACCGCCGGCTTTAGCGGCTTCTGGTGGTCGCACGTTCCCAAACGCGCCCGAACGCCGTTTCTTGAGGCATTTCATGCCAAGCTTTCGCCGGGCTCGCCGCTGGTATTCCTGGAAAACCTCTACGTCCATGGGAGCAACAACCCCATGGCTCCCGAGGTCGATGGCGAAGGCAACACATACAGTCTTCGCAGACTCGAAGACGGCAGCGAATGGAAGGTGCTGAAGAACTTCCCAACGGAGGCTGAACTTCGACAAGACCTTTCGCCTTTCGCCACAGCTATCGAGTACGGTGCCATGAAGTATTACTGGTGGGTCAAGTGCCGGACGATCCACCGGCCTCCGTTTGCCTGCTGATTCCTGCCCGGATTGAAGCGCGTCTGCAGCGCCGCCCGCGCGGTCGCCGCCAAGCCCACACCGTCGATCTGGACATCGGCCCACGCGGCCAGGGCGCCAAGGATGCCGATGGCGGCTGTGATATAGGTCTTCTTGCCCTTCAGGAAGTCGCGGAACTGGACGGCCTGGTAGGCGTCCATCGTGGCCACCCGCCGCGAAGCGCTCAATCGCCCCTGGGGGGCTCTGATTCTGTGGCCCAGATACCCCGCCCTTGCTGCGCTGTGGGACGGGGCTACTTTCAGACGCCCTTTCGGGCTAAGAACAAGAACACGCGGGCTAGAGCGGTTGCCAAAAGTCTTTTCCTGGAGGGTGGCGGGTCTCCTGACCCACCACCGCCTCACGACAGGCACCGCGGCGGGTCAGGAGACCCGCCGCGCGGAAAGAAGTTATGGCAACCGCTCTAAGAACAGAACACGCCAGCCGAGAACAAAGACACGCGGAAATCTGTGTTCATCTGCGTAATCTGCGGAGCATTTCGGAACGCGCGGACCGAGAACAAAAACACGCGGCACAGCCCCAAGGACTGTGCCGCGTGAAACATTCAAAGACGAAACATTCAACGACAAACGATCAAACGCAAATCTTCAGAGAACGCAAGCCACATTCAAAGCTCGCCAGCCGCTCTAATGCTCCGTCAGGCTCTTCTTGGGAATGCTGCCGGTGAAGGCCAGGAAGCGGCTGGTGTTGAGCACGGGAACCTGCAGCGAGGCCGCTGCCGTCTTGAGGGCGGCGTATCGCTCGTAGGCCGCCAGCTTTTCCTTATATATCTGCACGTCGGTCTGCGGCGCGTCGGCGGCGGGCTTGGACGGCATGCTGGGCTCCTCGCCCATGACCACGAAGTCGGTATCGACCGTCAGCTTGTCCATGATGTGTCCGCCCATCTGCTCGACGATGTTGCGGATCATGCGGTTGCCCTGGGGCGAGGCGTGGCCTTCGTTGTACACGTCGAAATCGCCCTCGACCACGAAGCTGTACGTCCGCGTCGGGCTAAAGGCGATGTTGGCCACGATGTCGCCTTCGGCCAGCGGGTCGTCATGGCTGCTCTCCGTCACGGCGCACTCGCTCGTGCCGGCCGAGACGTTCTTGACCAGCAGCTTGGCCTTGCCCTTGCCGTCGTCGGGAATGCCCGTCTGGACGCTGTAGACGCTGAAGGTCATGCCCGGCTCGATCTTGTCGATCTGGCCCAGGTCGATGTACACCACGCCGCGGTCGGGGCTGATCTTGACGATCCGGCCGTCACGCTGGCGCAGCATGGCCTCGGTGGGCTTGCCCTTGCCGCCCTTGAACTCGCGAATCGTCTTGGTCAGTTCCTCGACGCGGGTATCTTTCACCTGCAAGTCGCGGGTCTTCTTCTCGTTGTCTGCGGCCATCTCGGCCAGTTGCTTATCCTTCTCGGTGATGGCCGTGTCCTTGTCCTTGAGCGTCTGCTCCAGTCGCTGAATCTGGGCAGTCAGCTCGGTGCGGACCTCAGCCTTGGCGGCCTCCATGTCCTGGGTGTTCTTGGCCACGTCCGCTTCGCGCTGGGCGCCCTGCGTCTGACGCTCCTGCTGCATGGTCTCGATCTGCTTGGTGAGGTTGGATTCCTGCCCCTTCAGATCGTCGATGGTCTTGGCGTCGGCGGCGATGACGTCGTTGAGGCCGCGAATGGCCTTGGCCAGGCCGGCGTCGGCGAAGTTCTTGGCCGGGCCCGTGTTCAGGGCGTCCTTGGCGTCGTTGCCGGCCGTGGCGGCGGTGATGCTCTTGTCCTTCCGCCCGGTGATGAGTTCCACCAGCGACTCCACGTCGGTCTTGGCGGTGCGGACGTCGGTCCGGGCCTTGTTGGCGTCGGTTTGCGCTTCGGCCAGGGCCTTGGTCTGCTTGTCGTACTTGACATAGAAGACCACGGCCAGCACGGCCGCGACCAGGAACAGCAGGATCGAGCCGATCATCAGATAAGGTGGATTATTGCGCTGCTGCGGTAACACGTGGGCCATCCGCCAACTCCTTGAGTAGCACTCCGCGAGGCTGCTGCCACTGATTGCAGGGGACAACGATGCCGTGACGGTAGAAAAGTATCCGATTGCCGCTTAGGCGGTCAAGCTTTTTACGTTTGGCGGAAGTCCTGGTTGATTGAATGACGCAATGCCGCTAGCGGCTTGGCGCCCCCGATCATTCTGATTTGACCTGCGCCAGGGGAGCAGATAGCCTGTGACGCACGAGGCAACGTGGAAAAAAGCTTTTACATCGTGGATGGGCACTGGCAGATCTTCCGGGCCTACTACGCGCCGTTTCGCGACCTGACCAGCACCACGGGCGAGCCCACCAAGGCCACCTACGTCTTCACCACCATGCTGCTCAAGCTCATCACCGAGCAGCGGCCGCATTACCTGGCCGTGGCCATGGACAGCGGGCGCGAGGGCCTGCGCCGCACCGAAATCTATCCCAACTACAAGATCCAGCGGGCCAAGCCGCCCGAGGACTTCGCCCCGCAGGTCCAGCGGATCGTGCAGATCATCCACGCTATGGGCGTGCCGCTGGTGGCGCTGCGCGGGGCCGAGGCCGACGACATCATGGCCACCGCGGTGGAGCAACTGGGCCGCCACGCCGTGCGAACCGTGCTGGTCAGCCGCGACAAGGATTTAGAGCAGATGCTCGGGCCCAGCGCCGTGATGTACGACCCGACGAAGGACGAATTCATCGATCCGGCCAAGCTGATGGAATTGAAGGGCTACCCGCCCGAGCGGGCCGTCGAGGTGCAGGCGCTTTCGGGCGACGCCACCGACAACGTTCCCGGCGTCAAGGGCATCGGCCCCAAGACCGCCGCCAAGCTCATCAACCAGTACGGCACGGTCGAAAACGTGCTGGCCCACTTAGACGAGCTTTCGCCCAAGCTGGCGGAGAATCTCAAGACGCACGAGGCCGACGCGCTGCTGTCGCGCCAGCTCGTGACGCTGCGGCGCGACGTGGACTTCGACTTTACCGACCTGGAAAAGTTCGCCTTCACGGGCATCCGCGTCGATCAGCTCAAGCCCATCTTCACCGAGCTTGGCTTTGGGCGAATCATAGATCAGCTCGCCAAGCTCGATCCGGCGCTGCTGGCCAAGTCAGCGCACGGCCACGCGGCCAGGACCCAGCTCGGCAGCGATGTCCACTTGGAACACGGCGGTACGGCCGCCGGCGAAGCTGAGCAGGCCGAGGCGGCCACGATTCCGGCAGCGCCGCGCGAGGTGCATTACCGCTGCATCGAGACCGTCGAGGCCTTCGAGGAGCTGGCGGCTGAGCTGGCCAAGGCCAAGCGGTTCGCCCTGAACGCGCAGTTGACCTCGGAGTTGCCGATGTGGGCCGACCTGGCCGGGATTGCGTTTTCGCTGGCCCCGGGCGAGGGGGCGTACGTGCCGCTGGCCGGGCCGCTGGGGGCCAGGACGCTCGATGCCGATTTCGTGCTGGCCAAGCTCCGGCCCATTCTGGCCGACGCCGCCATCGAAAAGATCGGCCACGATCTCAAACGTGACCTGATCGTGCTGGAGAATCTGCTCTGCCCGGTGGCGGGCAAGCTTTTCGACGCGATGCTGGCGGCGTATGTGCTGGACGCGGGCAGGGCGAGCTATCAGCTGGCCAACCTCGCCGGCGAGATCCTCGGCCACCGGGCCATCAACGTCGACGACGTGGTCGGGCGCGGCAAGACCCTGCGGCAGATGAACCACGTGCCGGTCGAGGTCGTGACGCCGTATGCGTGCGAGCGGGCGGACTTGGCGTTCCGGCTGCATGACATGCTGGGGCCGCAGTTGCAGCGGGAGAAGCTCGCGGGCCTGTTTGAAGATATGGAAATGGCCCTGATGCCCGTGCTGGTCGAGATGGAACGCGAGGGCGTCCGCATCGACCCGGAGGAACTGAATCGCCAGCGGGTGCAGCTTGCTCGCCAGGCCGACACGCTGCGTGCCGAGATCATCCAGGCCTCCGGGCGCGAGTTTAACGTTGATTCGCCGCGGCAATTGGCCGAGGTGCTGTACCAGGAACTCCAGCTGCCCCAGCTCAAGAAGACCAAGACCGGGCCTTCGACGGATAGTTCGGTGCTCATCGAGCTGTCCTCGCTGCATCCCGTGCCGGGGCTGATCCTGGACTATCGCCAGGTGACCAAGCTGCTCAGCACGTACCTGTCGGCCTTGTGCGAGTGCATCCTGCCGCGGACGCAGCGGGTGCACACCAGCTTCAACCAGACCGGCACGGCCACCGGGCGGCTGAGTTCGTCGGATCCCAATTTGCAGAACATCCCGATCCGCTCGGACCTGGGCCGGCAGATTCGTGCGGCGTTCACTGCCGGAGAGGGCGACCTGATCATCTCGGCCGACTACAGCCAGATCGAGCTGCGCATCCTTGCCCACCTGTGCGAGGACGAGACTTTGCTGGCGGCGTTTGCAGCCGATGAGGACATTCACCGCATCGTGGCGGCCGAGGTGTTCGCGTGCAAGCCCGAGGAGGTCACGCCCAAGCAGCGGTCGCGGGCCAAGACGGTGAACTTCGGCATCATTTACGGGCAGACGGCCTTTGGGCTGGCGGCCACGCTACGGATTCCGCGGCGCGAGGCGCAGGAGTTCATCGACCGCTACCGGGCGCGATTCCCCAAGATTCAGCACTTCCTGGCCCGCTGCGTGCAGGAGGCCAAGGCCAACGGCTACGTGTGCACGCTGGCGGGGCGGCGGCGGACGATCGATGGCTTCGACTCGGCCAATCCGCAGAAGCGCAACCTGGCTGAGCGGCTGGCGATCAATTCGGTGGTGCAGGGCTCGGCGGCCGATCTCATCAAGATCGCGATGATTCGCATCGCCCACCGGTTGCGGAAGGAGCAGCGGCCCACGCGGATGATCCTGCAGATTCACGATGAACTGCTGTTCGAGTCGCCCGCCGCAGCGGCCGAGATCGACCAGGAACTGATCCGCCAGGAGATGTGCGACGCCATGACGCTCAAGACGCCGCTGAAGGTGGACATCGGCATCGGTCCAAATTGGCGCGACGCGAAATAGGGAATAGGGAATCGGGAATAGGGAATCGGGAATAGGGAATCCGGAATCGGAAATCCGGAATCGGGAATCGGGGAACAGCACAAACCGGCGGGTGGCATGGTCACGCTGTTGTTGGCGTGACCATGTGCAGACGCGGCATGGCGCAGGGCGGTTATGGGCGTGGGTGCCGTGGTTTGCGAGTGCAGCGAGCAACCACGCTGGCCGAGTCTTGCTCGCGTTACGGAATGGCCCTGCGAAAACCGTTCCGCCCCGTTGCGCGTGACCTTTGTTTCTGGCGAGAGGAAAGGGTGGCTCGTGCCGGAGCCTCGGACATCGAAAGAGCTTTGATTTGAAGTGGGCTTTGATCTGAAGAAGAAGGCTTGATGTAAAGAAGAAGGCTTGACCTGGTGAAGATGGCTTTGTTTTGTTCGGCCCCAGCGGGGCCGAGGAATGTAGCCACGGGTGGAGCGGCAGGTCGGCGAAGCCGCCGGACGCGGAACCCGTGGAGCGACGTTCTTTTGCGTTCGCCCCGGAGGG
>CAITIS010000053.1 GCA_903892515.1 uncultured Planctomycetota bacterium
CCCCTGGCAGGTCGGGTAGAACCTCCGGATGGATACACTTGAGATGAGTACGCGTGAGCGTCGGCGGCTGATCGTGTTCAGCCAGGTTCAGGACAAGGCGATCAGCGTGGCGGAGGCCGGGCGGTCGTTGAGGCTCTCGGAGCGGCAGGCCCGGAGGCTGTGGAAGCGGTATGGCCAGAAGGGAGATGCGGGGCTGATTCACGGCTTGCGGGGGAAGAAAGGCAATGCCTCCCGTGAAGCCCTGCGGGTACAAGTGCTGGCGTTGTACCGCCAGAAATATGCCGCCTGCAACGCGGCCCACGCCGTGGCGTTGCTGAAGTCCCGGGACCACCTGGCCGTCTCGCGTAAGACGCTGTGGCGGTGGCGGAAAGGCGAAGGCTTGATCGTCCAGCCGCGGCGGCACAAGCCGCACCGCCAGCGGCGGGTGCGTCGCAGTTGCACGGGGGAACTCGTGCAGATGGACGGCAGCACCCATCGGTGGTTCGGCGACGATCAGCCCCCGTACGTGCTGTTCGTGATGATCGACGATGCCACCAGCGCGGTCTGGGCGCGCTTTTACGAAAGCGAAGATACCGCCTCGGCCTTTGATCTGTTCGGGCGGTACGTGAAGCGTCACGGCCTGCCGGGGGCGCTGTATGTGGACCACGATTCGATCTACGTGGTCAACCCTTCCGACGTGCAGGCCCGGCGCCGGCAGGCCACCGATAAGCCGGTTTTGACGCAGTTTGGCCGGGCCATGCAGGAGTTGGCGGTGGGGATCATCGCGGCCAACTCCCCGCAGGCCAAGGGCCGCGTGGAGCGGGTGAATCGCACGCTGCAGGACCGCCTGGTGAAGGAACTGGCCATGGCCCTGACGGCGGCGGGCGTGGGCATAAAGGACCTCGCCACGGCCAACGCGTTCCTGGAGAAGACGTTCCTGAAAGCCTTCAACGAGGAGTTCAGCCGGACCCCGGCCAGCGGCATCAATATGCATCATCAAGTGCCGGCCCAGGTGAAGCTGGGCGAGGTGCTGTGTCACCAGGAATCCCGGGTCGTGGGCCAGGACTGGTGTGTGCAGTATGCCAGCCGGATCCTGCAGATCGACAAGCAGCATGCGTCCCTGGCACTGGCCAACCGGCGGATCGTGGTGCTCGCGCAACCCGGCGCCACGCTGAAACTCCGCTATCGCGGGCAGGCCTTGGTCTTTCGGGAACTGGCCTTACGCCCCCACAAGATGCCCGTAGGCAAGGTGCCCCTGGCCTCCCGAACGTTCTCCAGCACGCCCTGGCGGCCCGGTCCCAACCACCCCTGGAATACCACGCCGGCCTGTTCCAAGCGGACCATCAAAACCAGCACGTAACAGCCCCCGGGGCGAAATTTTTCGCGTCGTGGTCAAGCCTGTTCCACTCCATTCGGTCACGCTGCGCTCGCCCTCATTAGGTTCCACAGGATTGACCACGACGCCTCCCCCCCTGACACTTCTATTGAGACGTTAACCCCTGACATTTCTATTGAGACAACAC
>CAITIS010000054.1 GCA_903892515.1 uncultured Planctomycetota bacterium
CACAAAATCACGCTTGTTGTGCCCGACATAGATCTGCCGCGGACGGCCGATCTTGGAGGCTGGATTGTCCGTCATTTCCTTCCAATGGGCGATCCATCCGGGAAGACGGCCGTGTCACACACGGGCGAGACGCCCGTGTCACGGAAGAAGCATGGCTGAACTATCAACATATTCGGGTGTCTGGACGCTGGCTGAGGCCACTGCCGGCCACGTGGCCAGCGTGAGCTACGAGCTGTTGTCGCGCGGCAGAACTTTGGCCGACAAGCGCCAGGCGAAGCTGACGGCCGTGCTCTTGTGTCATGGCCTCTCCGACGCGGACGTGCAGGAACTCATCGAGCGCGGCGCCGACGAGGTGCTGCTCATCGACGCGCCGGAGCTTGAGCACTTCACGGTCGAGCCCTTCGCCGCCACGCTGCTGGCGCTGATCGAGCGGCACAAGCCCGAGATCGTAATCGCCGGGGCCACCACCACCGGCAGGACGCTCATGCCCTACGTCGCCATCCAGGCCAAGACCGGCCTGACGGCCGACTGCACCGCCCTGGACATCGACGCCGAAACGGGCAACCTGCTGCAGACCCGCCCTGCCATCGGCGGCAACATCATGGCCACCATCGCCACGCCCACCGCCCGGCCACAGATGGCGACGGTTCGCCCGCGCTCGACGCGCCCGCCGGAGCGCCAAGCCGGCCGCAAGGGCAAAGTCACGCGCGAGCAGGCCGGCACAACGCTGACTAGCCGCGTGCGGCGGGTCGATTTCATTCGCGAGAGCGACACGCACACGCTGAGCGAGGCTGAGCGGGTCGTGGCCGTGGGTCGCGGCATCAAGAAGGCCGAGAACATCGCCATGATCGTCGGCTTGGCCGAGGCGCTGGACGCCGCCGTCGGGGCCTCGCGCGACGTGGTGGACCGCGGCTGGCTGGAATACCCCCACCAGGTCGGGCTTTCGGGCAAGACCGTCAGCCCCAAGCTGTACGTGGCCGTGGGCATCAGCGGGGCCATTCAGCACCTGGCCGGCATGCAGACGGCCGACACGGTCGTGGCCATCAACTCCGACCCGGACGCCCAGATCTTCCGCGTGGCCAACATCGGCGTGGTGGGCGACCTGTTCCTGGTCGTGCCGCTGCTGACCCAGCGATTGAAGGAAATCAAACAGCAGGGCATAGGGCGTAGGACGTAGGGCGTGCAACTGGTTGCACGCGGCCATGTAGGGGGGCCGAGCCCGAGTCGTATCCGGGCGAGCCCCACCAGAAACCACAACGGTGAGATGTGAACGAAGCCTCAACAACCAAAGTGTACAACCCCATCACGCCTGAGATCGTGGCCGAACTGGCCAATATCGTCGGCGGGAAATACGTCCTGGTCAATGACCCGGAGAAACTCGTCGCGTATAGCCACGACGAGGTGGCCGACACCGCCTACGCCCACATGCCCGACGCGCTGGTGCGCCCGCGTACCGCCGGGGAGATCGCCGGCATCATGAAGCTGGCCAACGCCCGGCATATTCCCGTCACGCCGCGCGGGGCCGGCAGCGGCTTATCCGGCGGGGCCGTGC
>CAITIS010000055.1 GCA_903892515.1 uncultured Planctomycetota bacterium
CCGACCCGGTGGCGTTCCGCGCCCGCACCACCGGCCCGCGCGGCGGTCAGGGGCTGTTCGTGGAAGGGCCGTACAGCGGCAACCTGGACAACCACGGCGGAGCGATCCGCCTGGCAACCGACACCGGCATGCTCATCGACGCCAAGAGCTACGCCGGCGACGCCCCGCTCATCAACGAGATCCTGACCAACGGCGCCCCTGGCGGTGACTGGATCGAGCTGTTCAACCCCACCGCCAGCACCGTGGACCTGTCGGGCTGGTATCTCAGCGACAACGGCACGATGCTGACCAAGTTCGCCATCCCCGCCGGCACCACCATCCCCGCCGGCGACTACCTGGTGTTCACCCAGGCCCAGTTCGGGACCAACTTCGCGCTGTCCAGCAATGGCGAGAGCGTGTATCTCAGCAACCCATCCAGCGTGGTCATCGACTCGCACGACTTCGGCGGTTCTGACGCCGGCGTGACCTTTGGCCGCTATGTCACCAGCGAAGGCAAGCTGGTCTTCACGGCCCTGGCCACTCCGACCATGGGCGCAGCCAACAGCGGCCCGCTGGCCGGCTCGGTCGTCATCAACGAGATCATGTACAACCCGCTGGCCGGCAACGATGAGTTCGTGGAGCTGCGGAACATCACCGGTGCGCCGGTCAAGCTGTACGACGTGGCCGCCCCGACGCACACCTGGACCATCACCGGCGGCGTGGACTACACCTTCCCTGCCGGCGTGGAGATTCCAGCCAACGGCCTGCTGGTGCTGACCGGCGCAGACGTGTCCACCCAGATTCTCAAGGACGCCTTCCGGGCCAAGTACAGCATCCCCTCGGCCGTCGAGATTTACGGCCCCTGGCAGGGCAAGCTCGACAACGCCGGCGAGGACATCAACCTCAACAAGGTCGGACCTGTGGACACCATCGACGGCACGTACCCGGTCATCCGGGCCGATCGCGTGGAGTACGCGCCCACGGCTCCCTGGCCCACGGCCGCCGACGGCACGGGCAAGGCATTGGAGCGTCTGGTGGGATCGGCCTTCGGCAATGACCCCGCCAACTGGCTGGCGTATCACAACGGCACGCCGGGCCGGCAGGGCGTGCTGCCCGCCGATGCCAACCTGGACAACAAGGTCGACTTCAGGGACTACATCGTGCTGGAGAGCAACTTCAACAAGACCAGCCAGCTCTTCACGCAAGGCGACTTCAACGGCGACGGCGTGGTGAGCTTCAAGGACTACATCATCCTGGAATCATCGTTCGGCGCGACGTTCGTGCCGCCGGCCCCGCTGGTGGAGGTCTCGGCGCCCCCGGCGTCAAGTGCGTCCATCGCGACGCTGTCGGCCTTGCTGTCCGCGCCGACGTCGTCAACCCTGCTGCCCGCCGGTTCTTCGGGTTCGGCCCTGCCAGTGCTATCCTGGCCCAAGGCCAAACGCTGGCAGCTTCCCGTGGTCAAGGGACTGGCCTTCTCGCCCATGGTAGACGTCCTGAACCTGCCAATGGCCAAGGCGATCTGATGCACGCGGCAG
>CAITIS010000056.1 GCA_903892515.1 uncultured Planctomycetota bacterium
AGCAGCCAGAAGCCCGGCATGATGCCGATGATCGTCAGCGGGATCGCCAGCATGACCACGCCGGAGATGGCGAACGACCGTGTCTGGCCCACCAGCAGGATGTAGATCGCGACCAGTGCCGCTACGAAGGCAAGTCCCATGTCGCGGAAGACATCCAGCGTGAGCTGCCACTCGCCCTCGCCGCCGAAGCTGACGCGAATATCCTGCGGCACAGCCCATGCCACCCCGCCGCCATTCGTGAGGAACGTCCGCCATTCAGGCGGGCGACCCGTCGCCGTCGAGACCCAGCCATTGCCGACCACCTTGGCAGACGCTGGGGTGGCATGGTCATCCGCCCGTTGTTTGGGCGGTGACCATGTTGGGACGTCCTGAGCATGGTCATCGCTGAGGCGAGTGACCATGTCACCCTTCACCTGGTCAGCCTTGATGTCTACCACGGCCTCGGCGGGTGTTCGCCCAGCCATTTCAGCCGTCACGTACATCACCGGCTGGAGATTCTTGTGGTAGATCGTCTGCTCCACTCGTTTCGTTTCCCACTTGCCCAGTTCAGCCAGCGAGACAAGCTGCCCGCTCGGCGGTGAGCTCGCGGTCGAACCGTCCCGGCCCTTCAGGCCGATCTTCGACAAATCGAACGCGCTGGATCGCTTTTCCTGCGGCAGGCGCAACTCGATCTGTAACGCATTGCGTTCGTTGGGCACTTGCAGCACGCCGGCGACGTTGCCGCCCAAGGCCGTGGCGACCGCCTGGGAAATCTGCTGGGTACTGATGCCGCTGATGGCGGCCTTTTCCTTGTCGGTGACGAAGACCAGCCGGGTCTCCGGCGCCTCGACCATGTCATCGACGTCCACTACGCCGGGCTCGGCCTGCAGGCGGGCCCTAACCACGTCGGCAGCGGCGAGAATGCTGGCGTAGCTCGTGTCCGGCTGGCCGTAGACTTCGGCCACCACCGTCGAGAGCACCGGCGGCCCGGGCGGGGACTCGATGACCTTGATTCGAGCGTTATGCTTGCGGGCGATGGCCGTCAGGTCGTCGCGGACACGCAGGGCGATCTCGTGTGTCTGGTCGGATCGCTCCTTTCGGCCGGCGAAGTTGAGTTGCACGTCGGCCACGTTGTCGCCGCGCCGCAGGTAGTAGTGACGCACCATGCCGTTGAAGTCCATCGGTGCGGCCAGGCCGACATAAGACGTGTAATCGGTGACCTCGGGAATCTGGGCGACGTATCGCTCGATGTCCCGTACGGCCGCATCCGTCCGCTCCAGCGTCGTGCCCTCGTCAAAGTCCAGCACGAGTTGCAGGTCGTCCTTGTTGCCGTAGGGCAGCATCTTCAATGGCACACGTCGCGTGGCTGCCAGGCCGACGGCGAACATCATGAGCCCGCCCATAATCAGCAGGAAGGTTATTGCGGCCCAGCGTTTCTTCAGCAGCGGCGCCATGAGTGGATAGAACACTCGATACAGCCAAGTCTGCTTCACGTCGCCGACCGCATGTGGATCGAAATCCGCCTCGTGCGTTCCCGATTCCCGACTCCCGCTTCCCGACTCCTGCTTCTTATTGTACCGCTTCTTCAGGAAGTGATACGCCAGCCAGGGCGTGATCATGAATGCCACGGCCATCGACATGACCATCGTCACCGGCACGTTCAGCGCCATCGGCCGCATGTACGGGCCCATCATGCCGGTGATGAAGAACAGGGGCAGGAAGGAGAAAATGACCGCGATGGTGGCGGTGATCAGCGGCGGCCGGATCTCGCTGACGGCCTCCATGACGATCTGCCGCGTGGCCTTTCTTCGCAGAGCAAAGTGCCGGACGATGTTCTCCACGTCGACGATGGGGTCATCCACCAGCAGGCCCAGCGAGAGAATCAGGGCAAAGAGCGTCACGCGATTGATCGTCAGCCCGGCCAGCAGGTTCACCGCCAGCGTCAGGCCGAAGACCACCGGCACGGCCAGAGCGACGATCAGCGCTTCGCGCCAACCCAGGCTCAGCAGCAGGATCGCAATGGCGAAGATCAAGGCCACGGCCAGCGCCTCGATCAGGTCGTTGACCTTGTCGTTGGAACTGATGCCGGCGTTGCGGGTGACGGTCATATGCACGCTGGAGGGCAGGATCTCGCGCCGCAGATCGTCGGCAGCGGCCAGCACCTCATCGGCCACCGTGACGGCGTTGGTGCCTTTCTTCTTGGCAATTGCGATGGTTACGGCCGGCGCGGCCTGGCCATCCTTGCCTGATGCCTCGCCCAACGTGGTTCCGGCCACGCCGGGCCGTTCGGCGAATCCGTGTGCCGGCCCCCAGCCGTGACGGACATAACTCGTGATCTCGGCCGGACCGTCCTGGATGTCGGCGACGTCCTTCAAAAACACCGGCCGGTCGCCGGCGACGTTGATCACCAGTTCCTGCAACTGTCGTGGGCTGTCAAAGGCAGTGCCCGCCTCAACCACGATGTCCCTGTCGTTGCGGCGGAAATCGCCCGCCAGCCGGCTGGTATTGCCCGAGGCGATGGCTTGCTGGATTTCATCCGACGAGACGCCGTACGCCTGCATGCGGTCGTTGTCGAGGTAGACGTGCACCGTCCGCGGCTGCCCGCCCACGACATACGCCCGCGAGACATCCTTCGTGGCCGCCAGGCGATTCACCAGCTCTTCTGCCTGCCGCCGCAACTGGTACGAAGCATCTGCTTGGCCGCTATCGTCGGTCAGTGTCAGCGTGACAATGGGCACATCGTCGATTTCAATGGGCTTGATCACCCAGCCGGTCACGCCGGGAGGCACGGTGTCGAGGCTCTCATCGATCTTCTTGTGCAGCTTGACTAAGCTGCGCTCGCGATCCTGGCCCACGTAATAACGCACCGTAATGATGGCCTGGTCCTGCCGCGACATGGAGTAGACATATTCCACGCCGTCGATCTGGTAGAGCAGCTTTTCCAACGGCGTGGCGATGAGTTGCTCGACCTCCTTGGCCGAATGGCCCGGGAAGTTCACGTACACGTCGGCCATGGGCACGACGATCTGCGGGTCTTCCTCGCGCGGCGTGACCATCAAGGCCGTCGCGCCGATGGCTGTGGCCAGAATGATGAAAATCAGCGGCAAATTGGAATTCAGGAAGATCCGGACGATGGCATTGGTGAAGCCGCCTCTATGGTCCGGCCCGCCGGGCAGTGCCTGTGGATGCTCACTCATGGGCGGCCTCCGTGGTGGGTGGCATGGTCAGCCCGCTTTTGGGCTGGCCATGAACGGTTGGGTTCGATGCAGGACCGCTGGAAGGCGTCGTGGCCATCGCACCCTCAACCAGCTTCTCGCCCTCAGACAGCCCCGACAGCACCTCGACGACATTGCCTTGTTCCGGCAGATTCCGGCCTAGCCGAACAGCGCGGCGATCTACCTTGCCATCCACCACCACGCGGACCATGTCCAGTTGTCCTATGTGCGTCACAGATGTCGCGGGGATGACCAGCACGTCCTGCGTATCCAGCGGGATTCTCAGCCGGCCAAAGGTGCCGGCGTAAACGCCCGGTTCGCACGGGCCGGAAACTTTGACTGAAAACGTCCGGCTGGCGGATTCGGCTTCTGGCACGATTTCCGTAACAGTGCCGTGGCACAGCGGCTTGTCGCTGCTCACCTGCACGTCGAGCTGCTGGCCAACCTTGAGCCGCTGGGCCAGCGACTCCCGCACGCGGGCCACCAGTTGCATCCGCTGCGGGTCGTACAGCGTCAGCAGCACCTCGCCGGGCGCGGCAGTATCGCCCACGTTGACCTTCTTGTCGATAATGATGCCGTCCATAGGCGAGCAGACGACGCTGTAGTCCAAGGCGATGCGGGCGGAATTGAGTGCCTCCTCGGCCCGCTGCACGTCGGCCTCGGCGGACTTGTATGCGTTGTCGGCCCGTTCGAGATCGATCTTCGACGACGCTTCGACTTTGAAGGCTTTGGCCGTAGCGTCGAGTTCGGACTTGGCGCGGTCGCGATTGGCCTTGGCGGAGTCCAGTGCCGCCTGAGCCCTGCCGACATCGGACTTGAGCGACTTGTCGTCCAGCCGGATGAGCACGTCGCCCTTATGCACGGCCTGGCCGGCCTTGACGTTGACCTCCAGCACCTTCTCCATGACCTTCGAGCCCACGGCCGACTCGTAGATCGGGCGAACCGTGCCCGTGGCGGTCTCGGTTTCCAGGATGGTGATCTTCTTCACCGGCACGGTCGAAAGCCCGGCCGCCGGGGCCAACTGCTCCGCCGTCGCGGCGTGCGGCTTCACCTTGGCATGGAACGCGCCCATCAGCCACAGCATCAGGCCGACAACCACCACGACCAGCAGCACGACCTGCCCGACTCGTTTACTCCACGCTCGTTTCATCATGCGCTCCTTCAACATCATTGCCGCCTGGCCGTGATCAGAAAGACCGAAAACTCCCGTTCGCCGCCGGCTTCGACCGGCTTGGTGAAGGTCGTAACCGTTATATCCCTGCTATCGGTGAAGCCGTGCCGCACAAGCCGACTCTTCAACTCGACACGGTCGAACCCGTGGTGGGGAACTGGCCTGGAGGCGGGGTGGAATACTCCCGGTTCGGTATCAAGATCGGCGATACACAGCACGCCGCCGGGACGCAGCAGCGTGTGGAACGCCAGCAGAACTCTGTCCACGTCGGCGATGTGATGCATGGCCATGCCGACTGCAACCAAGTCGAAGCGATCATCGGGTACCGGATCGTTCTCAAGGTCCAGCCGGATGGCTCGCATTGTGCTCAGTCCGCCCTCGCTGATCTTCTTGTTGAGCACCTCCAGCATGCCAGGGGAGTTGTCCGCCCCGGTCACGCTGCGAACGTGGGCAAGCAGGTACAGTCCCAGCAGCCCTGTCCCGCAGCCATAGTCCAGAACGTCCATCGTCTTGGACAACTGGACCTCGCGGAGGATGGCGGCCCCGGTCGCCTTCACCAACTGGACGCGGCGGGGTTGGTCGTCCCAGCCAGATGCCGCCCTGTCAAAATAGCTCTCGCTCATGATTCACCCATGGCACCGCCACTGCGCCCAAGACAATCCGCAGATGACGCAGATGTCAAAACAGCTCTTGCTCACGATTCACGCATGGCGCCGCCGCTGCGCCGGGCCGGGCGGTGTTCTCGACCAGTGCAACTCGAGCGCCCGCTATGATGCACCGTCTTTCCCGGCACTCGGTGTCGCTGGACCAACACAGCCCTTGGCCGATCCTGCATCGACAATGTGCGCCACGATCGCAGAGAACGCCTTGGCCGCCGGAGTTTCCGAATGGCGATGAATGAAGGGCTGGCCGGAATCACCGGCCGTCACCATCGCCGGATCAATGGGCAGACGCCCAAGGAAGGGAACGTGCATCTCGGCGGCGAGTTTCTCGCCACCGCCGGCTTTGAATAGATCCACCACCTGCCCGCAGTGAGGGCAGGCCAGGCCGCTCATGTTCTCGATGATGCCCAGGACGGGCAGCCCCAGCGCCTTGCAGAACGAGACGCTTCGCCGCACGTCGGAGATGGCCAACTCCTGCGGCGTTGTGACGATTACCGCGGCCGCCGGAGTCCCGACCAGTTGGGCCACTGCCAGGGGCTCATCGCCCGTGCCCGGCGGCGAATCGATCACCAGGTAGTCCAGCCGTCCCCAGTCCACGTTGGCAAGGAACTGCTGGATGACGCTGTACTTCATCGGTCCGCGCCAGATGACCGGGGCGTCGGCGCTTTCCAACAGGAAGCCGATGGACATGACCTTCAGGTTCTCCGTGACCTCAAGCGGACGCATTTCCAGGCCGCCGGCCTCGATCCGCTGCCCCTCCAGCCCCATGAGCCTGGGAATGCTGGGCCCATGCACATCGACATCCAACAGGCCGACCTTCCGCCCTTCCATCGCCAACGCCACCGCCAGATTCGCCGCCACCGTGCTCTTGCCTACGCCGCCTTTGCCCGAAAGAACCAGCAGTTTCATGCCGATCTCGCGCATGCGGCCTTCGAGCATGATCTGCTCCATCTCGCGCTCCTGGGCGCCATGTGAATCAGCGTGTGAACAGCCTTCCGAACTCATGCTTCTTCCATTTCCAGGGCGGCTGAAGATGGCCGCCCATGCAGCTCAATTGATGATGCCTCCGGCTGCTCCATGCGCAGAGTGCTGCATACGAAGCGGCCCTCGCAATGCGAGCCTACTGGTCCTCATCGCCCGATGGAGCTACCCGTGACAGCGGCAGAAGCCGCCGCCGGGCTTGAGCGTGCCGTCCATGAACTGCTGGACCGCCTCTTCGGGCGTTAAGGTCGGCTCGACCATCAAGGGCGCGATCCCCTTGGCCTTCAGGTCCTCGGCCGCTCGCCAGCCCATGCCGCCACACAGCAGCACCTGGCAGTCCTGCAGCGCGGCGATCACATCGGCGTGGCTGTGGTGCTCGTCGTGGTGGTGCTCCTCGTGCCCCTGGCACTGGCCTTGGGCATGGGCCGTGTAGGTGTTATCCCTCGTCTCCTGGCTGAGAATCTTTTTCTCCTCGACCGTAAAGACGATGAAACAGCGGCTCTGGCCAAAGTGCTGCGACATCAATACGCCATCTGCGGACGCAACTGCGATCTTCATGCTGATTCTCCTTCGCCGGACTTGCCGGGATTATCTTGAGTGATGATGCCAACGCCGCGCCGGATCGTTGCGCCGGCTTTGCGCCGGTGGCATCTTCCACGCCCGCCGCCCCAACCCGGGCCACCGCCGGCACAACCGCGCTCTCCGGCCGCTCGGTGGATGTTGTTGCTGGCGCACTTCGGACAGCTCTGAGGACGCCCGGTTCCGTGCGGCAACTCCCAGATGTGCTGACATTCGGAGCACTGAAACTTTCTCATGGTCACTACCTCTACTGTGCCGCCCTCGATGCGGAGAGCCTGGCCCTGGCACAATGCCTGGGCCACCTTGCGGCGTGCCGATTCGATCACCCGCCCAAACGTCGGGCGGGAGATGTTCATCTGCTTAGCGGCCTGTTCCTGATACATGCCTTCCAGGTCGGCCAGGCGCAGCGCCTCCATCTCGTCCACCGTCAGGACGATTTCATCGAGCGACGAGCAGGGTACGCCGGCGGGCTTGAACAGCCCGCAGCGCGGCATTTGGCCAACTCTTCGGCAACATGTCGGTCTGGGCACTTCAGACTCTCCTTGATTCAGGCATTATGAGCATACGCTTGTAACCTGTAAAGAACAAAGTGCTGAGGACTCGTGGTGCAGTCCTTGCCCAGTAAGACCCGGACGAGGGGGATGATGGCGATGGCGTCAGAGCACGCCGATACGCCCGGCAACGCGCCCATCAGCATTCCCGGTCAATGCAGAACCCAAAAATATCTCCATCGTTCGCCACGGCACGGGCGTTGATCCATCTATTGCCGGCCCAGGTGCCTACGCCGGGCGGGGCGACTGGTTCAGCCAGGCCAACTCAGTCAAGTGCTTCACCCTGACGAGCGCCGACGCCGACGCGTGGGACAACTCCAGTGTGCTGGCCAGCTCGATTGCCAAGGTCAGCATGCGGGGCGTCCTGGCGGATGCGGGCGGCGTGCCGACCGGCGTTGGATACGAAACTTGCGGCCGGATGTACTTGAGCAGCGCGATACTGCCGCCGGTGTCCAGCGGCGGTCCGGTCGGCGACGTGGTCGGCGGGAAGGGCGCTGGCACAGGCTGGAGTATGGGCGGCGAAATGGGCGGGCACGCCGGGCCGGGCTGCGGCATGTAGGGCGCAGCCCACCACGCGATCTTGTCCATGAATGTACCCAGGAAGCCTTCCGGGACGTAGCTGTGAATGCCCGCGTCCACCGCGCGACAGTTGTCTTGGCGTGCTGCTCAGGCGCCCGCTTCGATGTCAACTCTCGCTTTCATAGCTCTCTCACATGATTACATTGGACACGTAGCCGCTATTGCCCGGCTGGCAGTTCAGGCGTTCGCGTCACGGCGCGACCGCCGGCTTTCCACGAATCAATCCGTCTTCCATCTCCAGCGCTCGGTCAAACAGGTCCAATGCCCTATGATCGTGCGTCACGACAATCACGCCGGCCTGCCGCTCGTGCGCCACCTTGCGGAACAGGTCCATGACCTGCCGGCCGCGAACGCTGTCCAGTGCGGCCGTCGGCTCGTCGGCCAGGATCAAGCTGGGCTGATTGGCCAGGGCCCGCGCCACGGCCACCCGTTGCTGCTGCCCGCCCGATAGCATGTTGGGATAGTGATCGGCGCGATCGGCCACGCCCAGGTAATCCAGCAGTTCCGTTGCTCCGTGCTTGGCTCGGCGGGGAGAGTGGCCGTTAATCTCCATCGCCACCTGCACATTCTCGCGCGCCGTCAGGAACGGGATCAGGTTGGCCTTCTGAAACACGAAGCCCATGTGCTGCCTGCGGAAGGATCGCACGTCCACGGTAAATCGCCCGTCCTCGACCACCGGCTTGCCCGCCATCCGGATTCGGCCGGCAGTGGGAGGATTGACCAGGCCGACGATCGTCAGCAAGGTGCTCTTGCCCGCGCCGCTGGGGCCCAACAGCGCAATGACTTCGCCGCGGGCGAGCGACAGGTCCACGCCTCGCAGCGCCTGCACCTCGGTGTTGCCGCTGCCGTACACCTTCGTCAGGCCGAAGGCCTCAACGGCCAGTGTGTCCTGCGTGCCAACCATCAGGAGATCACCTCGTTTGGCTGGACCTTCATCGCCCGCCAGATGCCCAGTAGGCTGGCCAGGACAGAGATGGCCAGCACGATGCCTGCCAGCAGCCAGAGGTCCTCGTTCACGATCAGCACCCGTCGCGGAAAGACCGGGAATACCCATTGACCGGCCAGGTAGGCGATGCCGTATCCGATAGCTCCCAGCAGCACCGCCTGCTGGAGAATCAGGTTGATGACGACCATGTTCCGGGCGCCCATGAGCTTCAGCACGGCGATGTCGTGAATCTTGTCCAGCGTCAGCGTGTACAGGATCAGGGCCATGATGATGGCCGAGACGATGATGAGCAGCCCGCGGAACAGGCCCAGTTGCCGCCGACTCTTGTCCACCATGCCGCCGACCAGCAATTGGCGCTGGGCATCGGCGGTGTAGACGGAGACATCCGGCCAGGACGCGATGGCGGCTGCCACGTGTGCTAGGTCGGCGCCAGGCATGATCTTCACCACGACGGCGCTGACCGGCGGCGGACCCAGGGCGGGGATGCCTGACGACGGCCCGACCGCCCGATTGAGAATCTCCGGCTGGACCCGGCCTGGGTCAAACTCAGAGGCGCGGGTCTTGCGGGCCTCCCGCTCCAGGCGCACCGCCTCGCCGGATTGATCGTATTGGATGGCCTGCGAATCGGCCAGGGTGACAAAGACCATCGAGTCGCCGGCTGTGGAGGCCATGTTGCGCGTGATGCCCACGACCGTGTATGTGTCCTTGCCCAGCGCCATGCGGGTGCCAAGGCTCAGGCCCAGCGACTTGTCGGCGATCATTTCGTAGTGGGCCTGTGCCAGCCGCCGGCCGGCGATGAGCGGCAGCCACTCGCCCTTGTCCTGCGGCCACGAAAGCCCCTGGACGGTCATCCGCAGCGGCCGTCCCGCTTGCTCCCGCTGGATCGTGTGCGACACAAAATCGTCGGACGATGCCACTTCCGGCACTGCGCGGACACGGTCCTCCGTATTGGCGGGAATCCGCGATATCTCCGCAAACGGGCCGCGCGTGTTCTTCTGGACCACCCACAGGTCGGCGTTGATTCGGTTTACCAGCAGCGTCGCGTCATCCACCAGGCCGCGATAGATGCCGCCCATGCCCATGACCAGCATGAGCAGCAAGCCGATGCCGATCGCCGTTAGCGCAAATCGGCCGAAGTTGTGCCGAATGTCCTTGAGCGCCAGGTTCATCGCTGGATAGCCCGCCCGTCGGTGAGCTTGCTGTTGTCGCCGTCGCCGGCGGTGATGACCACTTGGCCTATCTTCAGACCGCCAGTGACCTCGACAGTCTCTCGCCCCTTCAGGCCCAGACCGATCTCCTGATACCTGGCCTTGCCGCCGTCATCGACCAGTACGCCCGGCTTGCCGTTCCGCCAGAGCAGCAATCGCTGGGGCACGCTGGGCACGTCCGCTTTCTGGCCCGTCTGGATGTACACCTCTGCGCGCTGGCCCACCGACCAGTTGCTCGGCAGATCCTTGACGCGGACATCCACCAGAAACTCCCGTGTTTCGCGATCGGTCTGTTTGGCCAGGCGGGCGACTTCACCCGAGTAGGATTTCTCGGCGTCTGAACGGAACACGATGCGGACCGGCTGGCCGACCGCCAGCGTGCCGGAAGCGGACTCATCCACCCAGGCCGATACCCACATCTCCTTGAGGCACACCACGTCCATGATGGCCGTGCCCGGCACCACGATGTCGCCGACCTCCCGATAGCGATAGGTCACCAACCCCTCGTCCACCGGGCAGAAGATCTTCGCATCCGCCAGCCGCGCCTGTTGGTATTGCAGCGTCCGCTCAGCCGTCACCACCTGGTGTTCGGCCTCGACCTTGGCGGCCTGGCTGCTACCGAGACCGGCTTGGGCCACGTCCAAGCCTTCCCTGGCCTTGTCCACCTCTTCTTGCGTGGCCGCTCCCTGACCACGCACCTGGGCGGTGCGGTCGTAGTCCAGCTTGGCCTTGGTGAGGACCGCCTGAGCCCGTATTATCTCGGACTCGGCCCGTGCGAGAGACGCCTTGGTGGCCTCCAGGGTCGCCGAGGCCATCTCGACCTGCTGGCGCAGGTCACTGTCGTCCAACGTCGCCAGGAGCTTATCCTTTGAAACCGGGTCGTTCTGGTCAGCGCCCAGGGCGGCGATTCTTCCGGTGATCTTGGAGCTGACGGTGATCTTGGTGCGGGCGTCCAGCGTGCCGGTGCCCATCACCTCCGCCCGAACCGTGTCAGCCTTTACGGCGAACGTCTTCACCGGAATCGGCCGGAAGCGAAGGTAGTATGCGAGTGCGCCGATGACGACCAGGACGATCACCAACTTCCATGTGATCCTGAATACGCGGGCAGCAATCTTTCTCTGCGCCATTGATGCGACCTCACATGATGATATTGAACAAGTAGCCCACGATCAGGATGCCGATGGCTACCACGCCGAAGAACACCAGCACCAGCTTCACGGTGAGCACCTTGCGGAGAATGATGGCCTCGGGAAGCGACAGCCCGATGACGGCCATCATGAACGCCAGGACCGTACCCAGAGCCGCGCCCTTGCCCAGCAGGGCCTGCACCACTGGGATGATCCCGGCGGCGTTGGAGTACATCGGCACGCCCAGCAGCACGGCCAGCGGCACCGCCCACCACGCGCCTTTGCCCATAAACGAGGCCAGGAAGCCCTCGGGCACGTAGCCGTGAATGCCCGCGCCGACAGCGATGCCCAGCATCACAAACAGCCACACGCGGCCGACGATGTCGCGGACGGCATCCAGGCCAAAACGAATCCGCCCGGCCCAGGTGGGCTTGTCTTCTTCGGCAGTCGCGCCCACGTGCGTCTGGTACACCCATGGCTCGACCCATTTCTCCAACTTCAGCCGGCCGATGACCCAGCCTGCAATGATGGCGATGAATAGGCCGGTGCCGGCGTACAGGGCCGCCACCTTCCAGCCAAACAGGCCAAAGAGCAGCACCAGGGCGATCTCGTTGATCATTGGCGCGGCGATGAGGAAGGAGAAGGTCACACCCAGCGGCACGCCCGCCGTCACGAAGCCAATGAACAGCGGTACGGCCGAGCAGGAACAGAACGGCGTCACCACGCCCAGCATTGCCGCCAGCACGTTGCCCACCGACTCGCGCCGGCCCGAGAGAATTCGCCGCGTGCGTTCGGGCGTGAAGAAGGATCGAACGACGCCGACGCCAAAGACGACCAGCGCCAGCAGCATCAGCACCTTTGGCGTCTCGAAGACAAAGAACTCCACAGCCGAACTGAGATGCTTACCTCTCTCCAGGTGCAGCAGGGAGTAGGTCACCCACTTGGCCACAGGATCGAGGCTGACGTAGATGCCATACCATGCCGCCAGAGCCAGGATGCCCAGCAGCAAGTATCTGCCGAGGCTTGGCCTGGGTTTCGGCAAGTCTTTCGGTTTCTCGCCCGCCGCAGTGTTGCAGCCACAGTTGGATTGCTCGGTTTGATTCATATCACTTCGCCACGTAGATCAGGTACACGCCGCCGGCCAGGACCAGCAGGCCGCAGATCTTCTTGAGGATGACCGCGCCCTTGGACTTCTCATTCCAGTTGAGATACTTCTGCACCATCCCGGTGCTCGTGCCGGCCAGGACGATGACCGAGCAGTGGCCCAGACCGTACACCGCCAGCAGCAGCACACCGTAGGCCATGCTGGTGGAGGCCAGCTTGAACGTCACGCCCAGCATCGGAGCCATATACGCGAAGGTACACGGCCCCAGCGCGATACCGAACACCAGCCCCAGGATGAACGCCGCCAGCGGGCCTTTGCGCTTCATGCCCACCTGGCCAGGGCCTGAAAACGGCAGCGGGATCACGTCCAGCAGGACCAGGCCAACCACGAAGAAGATGCCGGCCACCACGTAGTTGCCGTATCGGCCTATGTCGCCCAGCATCCTGCCGGCAGCGGCCGTGATGGCGCCGATGGCGGCAATGGTGATCAGGATGCCCACGGCAAACAGCGTCGAGATCAGGAAGGCCCGCCGCGTGGACATCTTGCCCTGCTGGTCGATGAAGCCGACGATCAAGGGGATGCTCGACAGGTGGCAGGGGCTGAGTATGACGCTGAGGATGCCCCAGAGGAAGGCCGCCGCCAGGGCGATGGCCGGCGCGCCTTCCACGGCGTGGTTCAGATTCGTGAAGAGCTGCTCCATCTACTTCACTCCCAGTTTGTTCATTTGCTTTTCGAGCTCCGTTTGCGGGTAGAAGCCCACGTGGCGGAAGACCTCATTGCCATCCTTGTCGAAGAACACCTGCACCGGGATGGACTCGACACCGTAACGAGCGGCCAGAATCTGTTCCTGCACGACAGAGACAAACAGGACATTCGCCTGGCCCTCGTACTTCGTCTTGAGCGTTTCCAGGATGGGCGCCAGCATGTCGCATGGCCGGCAGCCCTTAGAGCCGAAATCCACCAGCGACGGCTTGCCGGTCAGCCTGGCCTTGTCCACCACGTTGTCTTGCGCCAGGATCGCCTGATCGCGCGTCCATTTCGCCGAGACATCGATGGGCATCCGCTGGCCGAGCGTCGCGATGTGCTTGGTCACCGCTTCCTGCTGCTTCTCCTTCATGAGGTACGGCTCGATCTGCGAACGGACCTGCTCAAACTTGGCGCCGCCGCACATGTCCTGGTTGTTCTTGTAGAAGTCGGCGATCTCCTGGTCCGTGACCTTCACGTCGCCGACCACGCCGGCCAGATAGCCCTTGATCAGCTCTTCGTCAGACTTGCCGGATACATCTTTGCCGGCCTTGGCGGCTTCCGCCTTGGCTGCCTGGAGCAAGAGCTTTTGTGTCGCGATCTGCTCCAGCAGGAAGAACTGGTTCTTCTTGAGCTGGCCCTGCACCTCCGGCGGCGCCTTGGTCATCTCCTGGGCAAGGTCCTTCTCGGTCAGCGTGAGTTCGCCCGCACGCAGCAGAATGCCTTCCGGCAGGTTGGCCAGCTTGGCGTGGGTCAAAGCACCGGACACCGAGCCGGGATAAAGAATGGGCAATGGGCTTGTACTGGCCGGGGACGAGGAACTGCTGGGCGGGCCTTCGGCGGACCACGCACAGAGGGTGAAAGCTCCCACGATGGCAAGCATGACAATCGTCCCACATCTCATATGGTTACTCCTGCCGGTCAAAGCCGGCGATTAAGGACATAGAGCAACGCGCTCACTTCGGCGCGCATTCGCCGATTTTGCAGGCCTTCTGTATCTGCTCGGCTGTGAGCTTGGTCTTATCGGATAGTGCCTGTTGAATGCTGATGAGCCTGCCGACCTCCAAGGGGTTTTGCTCGATCCATTTCTTCAGGTTGTCGGAGTTGACGAAGAAGCCTTGGTGGAAGCAGCCGGCGGAAGTGAACTTCCCATCGGCTCCCTTGTGCAGGCCAAACCATGCGATGGCCGTCGGCGGGTGGAGCAAAGCCACACTGCCCCCAGCAGTCTTGACGACGATTTCGTCCCCGCTCAGGAGGTCGTGCTCGTGGACCTCGATGTCCTTGCCCGTTCGCGCAGCCACCCCGATGGCGCAGTGAGAGCAGCAGCCCCAACCGTACACGCCGTCGATCTTCACCAAAGCGGCATCCTCAGGATACACGGCCCGGTCGCAAAACGCGCAGCGGTTGGCCAGTTCCTTATCCTGGAGCACTTTCCAGTCAACGACGTTGCCCCCGGAGGCCTGCCGTTCCTTGGCGGCAGCGTCTCGATCCGCGAAGGCCTTGATCGTCGGCCGGCCCGTCTTCTCGTCCAAGCCATACACGATGGACGCTTCCGTCAAGGCAACCGGCTTGTCCGTGGACCAGTCCGCCACCTGGGCCTTCTTCTCAAAGCCACTCTTGTCTTCGGCAAGGGACGTGTACAGGACGAAGTAGTGGTGCAGGCCGCAGAGCCTCACGTCGCCCTTGTCGGTCTTGACGATCACGGCCGTCTTGGCGTCGATGTCCCCATCGCACATGTAGCAGATAGAGTCCTTGGCGCGAGAGTCGGTCTTGGTTCCTTCCAATCGCTCGTAGGCCGGGACGCTGGCAGGCTGTGACGCGGCCGCAGGGCTGCTGCCCAAGCTCACGCCCAGCTCTTTCCACTTGGCCAGGATATCATCCTTGGAGATGAATCCCTCGTGCCGCCATCGCTCCTTGCCCGCGGCGTCGAAAAACACCTGCGTGGGGATCAGCTTGATGCCATACGGCTCGGCCGCCGGCGCGTTAGTGGTCACGTCGATGAATTCCACCTGCATCCGGCCGGCGTATTCCTTCTTCAACTCCTCCAGGATGGGCGCCATCATCTTGCAGGGAATGCACGACGTGGAGCCCAGATCGACCAGCCGGGGCAGGCCTGCAGCCGCTTGGGTCGCAACCGCCGGCGGGGCGGAATTGGCAACCGGGATGGATGCCCCGCTTTTCTTCATCACGAGAACGACGGCAACAATGGCCACCAGTGCCAGAACGATCGCGAGCTTTCCTGCCTTGCCCATAGTTGTTGAACCTTCCTTCTTCCAGATAGATCGGACCAGCAGCCACGTGCCGAATCCCACCAGCAGAAGCAGCCAGGGCGCGCTGCCGCTCGAATCGCCGCCGCCGCTACCGCCACTGCACGGACACTGCGCAAAGAGCGCCGCCAGACAGTAGGTCATGCCAATAGCGCCTTGATCGCCTCGGCGTCGGGCACTTTGCCCACGACCTTGACCACGCCGTCCACGGCCAGGGCCGGCGTCATCATCACGCCGAATTTCATGATCTCGTTGATTTCCGTGACCTTCTCCAGCGTGTACTCGATGGCCATAGCCTTGGCGGCAGCCTCGGCGTTCTCGGCGAGCTTTTTGCACTTGGCACAGCCGCTGCCCAAAACCTGAATCTTCTTCATGCTCGGCACCTTTCCTCGCCCTTCCGAGCGGATTACATCTTCGCCAACATGTCCTTGACCTTGGCCACGACCGCAGTCACCTGCTCGTCGGTGGCCCGGATGCCTTTCTTCTTCTCGATGCCCAGGTCGGTCACCTTCAGGCAGGCGAAGTTCGTGACGCCGGCCTTCTCGAAGACCTTCTTGGCGCACTCCATCGGGCAGCCGTCAATGACCAGGTTTACGTCGGCGTCCTTGGCCTGCTGGATCATGCCCCCGATGCCCGCGCCCAGACCTGCCAGGCAGAACATGCTGCCCTGGCCGTCGAACATCAGTTGCCGGGCCGCCTTGTCGGCTATCTCGGCCACGTTGGCCCCGCCCGAACAGGCGTACAACAGCACGGTCTTCTTCCCACAGCCGCAGCTACATTCGCTCATCGTCCATTCCTTTCCGGCAGCCGGATCGGCCGCTCGCTTAGTCACTATGTGATGGCATACTCACGCATCGGAACAAAAAAAGAAAAAGGCTTACAGTCTGGCCAGGATCCTGGCGTTGCTCTGCATCTGTTGGCGAAGCGCCTCCGTTACGCAGGACAGGAACTTCAGGATGCACGGCGTCCGCAGCGTGTACATCATTTTCAGGCCATCCTTGCGATACTCCAGCAGTCCGGCCTTGAGCATCACGGCCAGATGCCGCGAGACGTTGGACCGCTCAGCGCCGAGATGTTCGGTGATGTCGCAGACGCACTGCTCACCGTTGCTCAAGTACTCGACGATCGCCAACCGGATCGGATGCCCCATGGCGGCGATCAGGTCGGCCTTGAGCTTGTACAGTTGTTTCTGTTCCGCGTTCATCTCATGTGTGATTAAAGCATCACGCAGTAACTAAGTCAACCGCAAATCCACACCGGCATGATGTTGGCGAGTGCAGGCTTGGGAGAGCAGCCATAGCTCTTAGAAGCGTTCAGTCTTGACTCGTGCCCATCCTAAGGCCGTTATCTCGCGCCGTGCAGGTCCAGAAGGGCCGTGCGAACCAGACGCATGGAGTCAAGGCGCCTTTCACGAGCTTCTACCGAATCGGCGACGCCGGCGGACATCATGGCCTTGTCGGCCAACGTGGCCGGCCCGGTGATGGTCTGGGCCAGCACGGGCTCTGCGTCCTCGGGCGGGGCAGCGCAGGACGCGATCCCGAACCTTCTGAGCTACGATTCGAGCGCATCGCAGCACGACCTTTTCCAGTCGCGGGCGGGCATTCTTGCCCAATTCCGCGCGCTGGCACGGCCAGGCTTCCGTCGGTAGTTAGCGGCCCAGCGGACGCGCTGGTCGCCAGACAAGAAAAGAGCCGGCGTCTGAAACCCAGACGTCGGCTCTTTCAATCCATAGGTGTTGCGACTACCGCGATCTACTCCAGAGCGGCGCCCAGCACATCCACCATCATGCTGTCCATGGCGCCTTTGACGGCCGGAAGCTGCCACTTCTGCGCCTTGGGCCAAGTCACGCTGCGCAGCGCCGGGCCGGTGCTGCCCGTCGTTGGCAGGGTCACGGGGCCGACCGTCGAGAACAGTGTCGAAGGCGTGCTGGCAGCCGTAGTTGTCCCATTCAGCATATAAAGCGGAGCCACAGGGCCAACCACAGGCGTCGAGGCCGGCAGGTCAGTTCCGCCCGTCGGCGTGATGCTGTTGGCCAGTTGGTCGGGCGAAGCCACGGCCGGGGCCGACGCCGGCGCCGACGACACGTAGGACGTGCCGAAGTTGCGCTCCAGGATGATGTAATCCTGGAAGTTCACCACGCCGTCATTGTTGAAGTCGCCGCCTTCCCAGCCCATGTTGGCCTGGCCGAAGTTGCGCTCCAGGATGACGTAGTCCTGGAAGTTGGTCTTGCCGTCAAGGTTGGCATCGCCCACGGGCTTGCCTTCCATGGCGCCGATCCAGCCATTTGTCGGGGCGACGTTGTCGGCGGCGGCCTTGTAGGCGATGTTCGTCGGGATAAAGCCGGTGTATATCCAGTCGATCATGGCCGAGACGTTGCCTGGGTGCGTCCGCATCCAGTCGACCGCAGCCTGCGAGTCGTGATCCACCGTGCCTGCCACCACGCCGGGCTGCATGCGGTACCACCTGATCAGGTTCCGCGAAGGGTCGATGAAGTTGGGGTTTTGGCCGTTGACGTCATGAACGCCCGGCGTGGAACTGGTCGGCATATTATAGTCGCACTTGTACTTGGCGTTGTAGTCGCAATTGGCCGGCAGGACAGGGTCGTTGTACGCCGGGGAGTTCCATCGGAGTTCGTTGATCATACTGCCGCCGGTCACCGCGCCGTCGAGGGTGAAGCCGATGTTGCTCTTGAATTCGGCGATGCCGCCGGTGGCGCCGCCATGAGCACTGTCGCAGAAGACGCCGCAGCCGGCGCCGATGGCCATGACGTTGTGGTCGTAGGCGATATTGACGCCGTCAGCAAAGCCCAACGACGTACCGCTGCCGGCATAGTTCCCGCCCATGCGAGGCAGCGAAAGGCAGCGCTGGATCACGTTGTTTCGGGCACCAGCCAGTTGCATGAAGGCGTCGTCCACGTAGTCGGCCGTCGGCACGTCCCAGATGCTCTGATCGAACGTAACGTTGGACGGGGCGTCGCCCATGATGTGCGGGTTGGAGACATCGGGCACGGTGCAAATCGTGTACATCCGCGTGTACAGCCCGGCCATGGGGTGGAAATAGCCGCCGTTCGGGTCGGTGGTCTCGTAGATGTTGTTTGACCAGGTCTGGAAGCCCGTGCCGGCATAGGGATTGAAATATGTGCCGTCGCCGAAGACGTTGCCCGTGATCGTCTTCATCGTCTCCAACCATACGCAGTGGTCAAAGCCGTCGCTGACCAGGCTGACGTGGCCGCCGCTGCCCACGAAGAACGCCTCGGTCTTGATGTCGCCGTACGCCGCCAACGGGCCTTGGTCAAAGTACGAATTCGACAGCGTGAAATCCGTGGATCTGCCGTTGGCGTAGAGCGTGCTGCGCGTGAACACGCAGTGGTCGATCCCCGGCATCAAGGCGGTGCTGTCAGGGATCACGGCCAGTCCCCAGCCACCCTGGAACCACGTACCGTTGGCGTTGGGGCCGCCGTTGACGTCGGTGAAGTCCGTGTACGTGGCGGCCACGTTGCATGGCTGCCAGCTCACGTCGGAGGTAACGACGACGGGCAGTCCGGCAGTGCCAACCTTCGTCCGCAGGTAGCTGTGGTTGCTGGCGGTGCCGTGGAAGTACAGATTCATGACACAGTTGTCCGGTGCATGCACCCGCGGTTGGACCCCGGAGGTGGCGTCGAATTCCAGGCCCGCGCCGGCCTGGACGTCGATGACGCTCTTTCCTAGGAACTTGATGCTGCCTGTCACCGTCAACGGGGCGGCGATGGTCAGCTTCTTATCGCCCACGTTCGCGCTGGTGTTCAGCACGATCACGTCGCCCGAACCCGTGCCGATAGTGGTCGCCATGTCCACCGTGACCTTGCCGTTGATCGTCACGGTGTCGCCGGCTCCTGGAACGTGCGTGACGGCGCCGCCGTCCTGCGTCGCCCACGTGCTCAGCGCCGACCAATTGCCTACGCCGGCAGTGCTGACGAAGGCGCTCAGCAGTTCCCGTCGTTCCAGCGATTCCATTGACACCGTCGTTCCAACTCGGACTTGGCGATTGCGAATACGCCCGTTCTCGCCACGCCTATCAGCGGATTTCATAAAAGCCTCTCTTCGAGACAGATTTGAGTGCGTTGATCGCCGACCAGCGCACGGCTGCTAGCGAACCCACATGCACGTCGCCCGCACGACGCTGACGAAGCGCCGCGGATCCGACAACTCCAGGGATCGTAAGCCAGCCCCAGACGCGGCCGCACGCCGGTTTTCCAAAGCGATTGTTCGTTCCCGTCCGCGGCCAGATGGTTCCCTATCGCCGACGCAGGAGCGTCAGGCCGCCGAACGCCAACAACGACATCGTCATCGGCTCGGGCGTGGCCGTGTACTGGAAGTTCGCAGCCGTGTCAAAAAACGTTGAGTTTGTCGGGAACGCCATTGCCCCGCCAGTGGCCGAATAGAAGCCCTGACTGCTGTTGATGGTGACGTTGCTGTCACCGCTGGTGACGCCGCTGGGGCCTACGTTGTACCATTCGCCAGCGGGCAGGCCCGTCGCGATCATGTAGGTCGTGTTCGGGTCCAGGTCCACGGCACTGGCCAGCGCGTGCCAGAGCCATTTGGTTCCCTGGTTGCTGTCCGTGGCCAAAACGGTGGTCGATACTATCAGCGATTGGTCGGAAACCTTGTAGATTCCTACTTGGCTATCATGGTTTGTGGTGTTTCGCCAGGCACCGTCTCCCGTCGTCTGGTCCTGTACGCCCAGGCTGGTGACGGAGATCACGTTGCTCCCGGTGGTGAATTCCCAACCGAAGGCAGCCGGCCATACGTCCGTGCTGCCCGGCGTAGTGTAATCCAGCGCGACGGCGTCAGCGGAAGCAACTGTGGCCAGGTTCAGCAGACATACTCCTACCGCCAGCAAAGACATGATTCTCGACATAGCTCTCTCCTTTGTTTGACTCGTAAGGCTCTCAAATCCCTCGCATCGACGCTAAACGCGACACTGAACGGAAGACGTCCTTCGGACAACCTGCTCGTCATGTGGCATTGTATCGGTGGTGCCCAGGCGGGCAATACGTATATGCGTTAAAAAATGTCGTCTACGCGTACTTGCTTCGCTGCCGTTGTCGCGGTATGTTTCTGATAAGCGGATTCGCAGGAGATGGCGTGATGACGAGAACGAAACGATTGGCGGTTTTCGTGGTGTGTCACACGGCGTTCGGCCAGGGCGTGGTGCGAGGAGTGATGCGCTACTGTAAGACGCATGGCTCGTGGGAAATAGAGGTCGAGCCTGAGCACACCCCGGCGACCCTGGCGAGAGTGCTGGAGGCCGTGGAACATTCAGACTTCGACGGGATCATTTCAGAGATATGGTACAGCAACCAGCTTCGAGCATTGCAGGCCGTCGGCATCCCTTCTGTCGAGGTGTCAGGAAGCTGGGATACCATGAATCCGGTGCGCGTCCAGTCGGACAATGAGGCCGTGGGGCGGCTTGCGGCCAGGCACCTGATGGAACGCGGGCTCAGGAACTTCGCCTACTTCGCTGTGACCTTCAGAGCTCAACCCGTGCTCCATGTGCGCCAGCGCCGGCAAGCCTTTGTGTCCGAGCTTCGCCGGCATGGCCATGACTGTGACGTCTTCATGCCGACCCTATCGCTGAGGTACGTGGCAGGCGCCTCGACGGAACAGGGCCCCCTGATTCGGTGGCTCACAAGTCTTCCCAAGCCGGTTGGGTTGTTGTGTCCGACCGACTTTCAGGTCAAGCAAGTTATCCTGGCTGCCAGACAGGGGAATATCCGCATTCCCGAAGAAGTGGCGCTGGTCGGCGTGGGCAATGACGAGTTCACCTGTGAAATCTGCTCGGTTCCGATCAGCAGCGTGGACCTCGCGCCATTGCGAACAGGGTATGTCGCGGCCTCAGTGATTGATCGCATGTGTCACGGCCGCACGCCACCGAAGAGACCAGTTCTGGTGGAGCCGGCAGGGGTGATTGTGCGGCAGTCTTCCGACATCCTGACCGCCGAGAACCCCTGCGTAACAGGCGCCCTCCGGTTTATCCAGTTGCACGCGCAATCGCCTATTGAAGTCAGGGACGTGCTGAAGGAGATCCCGATCTCACGAAGAGCCCTGGAACACAACTTCAAAGCCTTGCTCGGGCGAACGCCCAGCCAGCACATTTTTCACGTGCGGGTCGAGATGGCCAAGAGAATGCTCGTGGAAACGGGACTGCCATTGGCCGTCGTGGCCGAGCGATGTGGGTTCACCAGTGCCTCGATCTTCTCCGCGATCTTTCGGAGATCAATGGGGCTTCGACCTGGGGAGTACCGGCGGCAGTATCGCGTGGGGTAGCCGTTTGGCCGGAGCGCGTACGCAGGGCCTTCGGCTCGTGAAGAAGCCCTTAGAGACGCATATCCACCTCGCTTCTTCACCGCCCCTACAAGAGGCCCAAGGCCGTCTCGCCGTTTCCGCAGTGGCTCAGGGCTTGCTGCGAACGACCTCAAGCTTGCCGCCTGCGCCCAGCCGGGCCAGCCAGCACAGAATCACGTCAACGGGCTCGCCGGGATACAGCTGATCTGGCTCCGGCCACGGCATGCCAGACCGATGGCCAGGAATTCATCTTGTCAGGAAATGACTCTTTGCGCAAAATGGGTGTACAATTACGTCACCCAATCAGGAAGACATAAGAATGGCTAAGACAGTGCGTGTGGCTGCGTGCATCGGCTTTGGAGGCCCATTTGGCCGCGAGGTGGCCAGCGGGGTCATCGATTTCTGTCTGCGCCATCCCAATTGGTATGTGTTTCTGCGCGGCATGGTGGCGGGGGATCAGCAAGCCATTGCCATTGCCATTGAGCAGTGGAAGGCCCATGGCTTGATCACCAGCCCGCCTGACGCGCTGCTGACAGAGGTGATTCGGCGGGCAGGCGTGCCTACCGTTGAGATCAGCGGCCAGCCATCGGAACTGTGGTCAACGGTGGCGCCGGACAACCGGGCCATCGGCGCCGTGGCGGCCGAGCATCTGCTGGAACGCGGCTTCCTGTCCTATGGATTCTGCGGCGACATCGAGGCGTGGCACTCCGCTGAGCGGGGGGCCGGCTTTGCCTCCACCATCGAGGCCCAGGGGCAGCAGTGCCAAGACCTCAAACTCGAGCTTTTCTCGCCTGACTGGATCGAAGTGCATAGGCGCATCTCGGTCTGGCTCGAAGGCCTGACCAAGCCCGCCGGCGTGATGGCCTGCGACGATTGGACGGCTCGGCAGGTGATCTGGGCCTGCCGCGAGGCCAAGCTGCGCGTGCCCGAAGACGTCTCGGTCATCGGTGTGGACAATGATTCAAACGAGTCGCACCTGTCCCAGGTTCCGCTCTCGACAGTGCTGCTGCCGACGCGGTTGATCGGGCAGACGGCCGCCAAGGTGCTGCACCGGCTCATGAAGGATCCTGGCGCCCCGCGCGAGGTCATCCTGCTCAAGCCGGTAGGCGTCATCGCCAGGCAGTCAACCAATGCGTTCGGCAAGAGCACGCCCGAAACGCAGGCAGCGCTGCGGTTCATCGCCGAGAACGCGGACAAACCGATCAGGGTGGGCGACATTCTGGCCCATGTTGGCACCAGTCGGCGCAAACTGGAGCGGAGTTTCGCCATCGTGCTCCAGCGTTCGCCCGGCGCGGAAGTCCTGCGCGTCCACCTGCAACGGGCTCAGAACCTCTTGGCCGAGACGGACCTGAAAATCCAGGCCGTGGCCGCGGCCGCGGGCTTCGGCTCGTACACGCTGTTTTGCCGGCACTTCCACAAGCGAACCGGCATGCGCCCAGCCGATTACCGCCGCAAAGCCCGGGCGGAATTGCCCTCGGCGCCGCCAGCGTATTGATATTGTCTGTTGCAACGGCACACACAGCCGGTCATCCGCAGATTTCGCAGATTACGCAGAGGACATTGACATTGTCCGTGGCTACAGCATGCACAACGCGCGGGCTCTTGGAGTCCGCCCGCTCTCTTGCGCCGGCGAAGAACTGTCTCAGGACCGGCTAAACGGGCGGCAGAACCGCTCTCGCCCGTACGCTTGGCCGTGTGTCCACCTTGGGATGTCTGAAGGATACAGTTTTTCACGCAGCTTTATGGATTAGCTCTTGCCATCGGCACGGTGGCATCTATAATCAGCCTTGGTCATCTTTCGCAAGCAACTCTGTTTTTAGTGTTACGGGGCTGTTGGCAGACCTTTTTTGCTTCTAGCCGGTGCTCATTCCCCCGCGCCGGATCAAACTGAAGCAGGCTCCGTAACGTACGGATAGTGGTTGGATAAAGTCATTCTGCCCTTTTGTGGCAAATGCGGCCTCGGGGGGCTAAGACTGAGTATGGACTCTTGACGTAAGGAAACGGAGGCACGGATGAGACTTTGTGTAAGAATCAGGCAGAACGAAAGGGGCAGGTACGTTGCCAGTTGCCCTTCGCTGCCCGGCTGTGTTTCGGCTGGCGTTACCGAGCAGCAGGCCAAGGATAACCTGGAAGAGGCAATCCGTGGCTATCTGGCAAGTGTGAACAACTTCGTGCCCCACGACATTGACAAGGTTCTGGAGTACCAGACCTAGGTCAGCGGTCGATACGGTAGATCTTCCGCAGCGGCGAGGTTAGCCGCTGCTTTTTTTTGCCTCGATCTGGGCGCGTTCCGTTTGCGGCGTTCGCCAAAAGAGAAGAGCCCCTCGGCGTTGGCCGAAGGGCTCTTCTTTCAAACTGATCCTGGATGCTTCCGAGAACTACGCCCGGTTGCGGCGCTTCAGGCTGACCAGGCCGCCGACAGCCAGCAGGGCCAGCGTCATCGGCTCGGGGACCGATTCCAGCCGGACGTTATCGAATGCTGCCCGCCTGTCGCTGCCTGACACCAGCACGATCTTGAGAGCGCCGTCATTGGGGGCGGTGCCCTGAAGCACGACGTCCTGGAAATTGACGTTCGCCTGGTTGGGCTCGTAGTACTCGGCGAAGGTTACGCCGCCGGCCTGGAGCTGGATACGTTCATCCGTCGCTTGGTCGGTAAACCAAGCGCAGGAGACCGCAACCGTCAGCTTGTACTCAGTGCCCGACACCGCGTTGGTAAGGGTCTGAGACATCGGAATTCCATAGCCTGAGGCGAACAGGAAGTTCTGCCCGTCCTGGTTCCTCTGGAATTGTCCACCCCAGCTGTTGGCCATGACGGCGTAGGCCTGACCGTCCCAGCCGATGACGCTGCTGGTCCAGTTAGGACTGTCAAGCTCAAAGCTGGGGTTGGCGACCGGGATAATGTCGGCTCGAAGGCTGCCTGCTCCCAAAACCAGCACAGCCACGGCGCACAAAATGAACAGCTTGTTCAACTTCACGTTCCGCTCCTTTACAGAAATGGGTCACACAACACGCGTGCAGTCCACCTAAGACTGCACTTACTCATGCTGCAGCCCGGCTCAAGGACTGCAACCACAATCTTAACTATAACGGTCGCAGCCGTTTTTGCCTAGAGGAAACTTCCAGCCAGGAACAGATCCTGGTTGATCGCTCGTCCCCTGGAACACCCGCTCCACTGCCGACCTACAATGCCCTGTAGCAGCGGAGCTTACGATGAACGGATCTGCCTGAGCGAGGATCGCGAATGGCAAAGCCAGATGCGTCGAACAAGTCCTCTCCGGCCGGGGAAGAGCGGCGAATGCAGGCCGACGAGCAGCGGAAGGCCAACTGGACCCGCTGGGGAACGTACCTGCCCGAGCGGCAGTGGGGCACGGTCCGCGAGGATTACTCTGCCGACGGCGACTACTGGCGCTACTTTCCGCACAGCCAGGCCCGCTCGCGGGCGTACCGCTGGGGCGAAGACGGCCTGCTGGGCTGGTGCGACCGCGAATGCCGGCTGTGCTTTGGGCTGTCGCTGTGGAACGGCAAGGACCCGATCCTCAAAGAGCGGCTCTTTGGCCTGACCAATCCCGAAGGCAACCACGGCGAGGACGTCAAGGAGTGCTACTGGTACCTGGACAACACGCCCACGCACTCGTACGCCCGGGCGCTGTACAAGTACCCGCAGCAGGAGTTCCCGTACGCGCAGTTGCTCGAAGAAAGCCGCCGCCGCAACCGATCCCAACGTGAGTACGAAATCACCGACACCGGCGCGTTCGACGGCCAGCGGTACTTTGACGTGTTCATCGAATACGCCAAGGCCGGCCCTGACGACACGTGCATTCGGGTGACCATCGCCAACCGCCACGACCACCCGGCCGAGATCCACGTCCTGCCGACGGTCTGGTTCCGCAACACTTGGCGCGGGGCTTCCGGCTACGAGCGGGCGTGGGATCGGCCAATGATGGAATCCTCCGGCACCGGCAAGGTGCGGTGCCTGCATCCGAGCCTGGGTGAGTTCATCTTTGAAGCTGGCCGCACGACCACAGCCGAGGGCGGCTGTGCTACGGGAACAGCCGAGGGCGGCTGTGCTACGGGGCCGGGCGGTGGGGCGGGCAGGCCGGGTGCCGTGGCTGCGGAGTCCAGCAGCCACGAACTTGCCGCCGCCGGGATCCACCCGGGTTGTCCGCTGTTCACCGAGAACGAGACGAACAATCAGCGGCTCTTTAACGCCGGCAATCTCGCGCCCTTCGTGAAGGATGCCTTTCACGATTACGTCATTGCCGGCCAGCACGGCGCCGTCAACCCTGCCGGCCGCGGCACCAAGGCGGCGTTCTACTACAAACTCACGCTCCAGGCCGGGCAGTCCGTGCAGATCGACCTGCGCTTGCGCGAGAAACGATCGCGCCTGTCCGCGGCGTTCGGGCCGGCGTTCGAGGACGTGATGGCGACTCGCCGACGCGAGATGGACGAGTTCTATACGCATCTCTTACCTCATGGCCTGAGCGGCGAGTTCTCCACGATCATCCGCCAGGCGCTCTCGGGTCTGCTCTGGACGAAGCAGTTCTACTATTACGTCGTGTCGGACTGGCTCACCGGCGATCCGGGCCAGCCTCCGCCCCCGCCAGGCCGGGAGAAGATCAGGAACGGCGACTGGACGCACATCTTCGACCGCAACATTCTCTCCATGCCCGACAAGTGGGAGTATCCGTGGTTTGCGGCCTGGGATACTGCCTTCCAGATGCTGCCCATGTCGCGCGTCGATCCGTACTTTGCCAAGGACCAACTCACGCTGCTGCTGCGGGAATGGTTCATGCATCCCAACGGCCAGTTGCCGGCGTACGAGGGCTCGTTCTCCGACGTCAACCCGCCGGTCCACGCCTGGGCGTGCTGGCGCGTATACAAGCTGTGCGACAGGCCAGGCCCGTGCGGCCGGCAGTTCCTGGCCAGCACGTTTCAAAAGCTGCTGATGAACTTCACCTGGTGGGTCAATCGCAAGGACCCCACGGGCAACAACATCTTTGGCGGCGGTTTCCTGGGCATGGACAATATCGGCGTCTTCGACCGCGACAAGCCGCTGCCTTCAGGCCAACTCCTCGAAGAGGCCGACGGCACGGCCTGGATGGCCTTCTACTCCGTTACCATGCTGGCCATTGCCCTGGAACTGGCCGGCGAGGACAGCGCCTACGAGGACACTGCCTCCAAATTCTTCGCCCACTTCGTCTCCATCGCCGACGCCATGAACAGCCTGGGCGGCAGCGGGCTGTGGGACGAACAGGACGGCTTCTATTACGACCAGATCATGGTCGATCAGCAGCCCCAGCGGCTGAAGGTGCGCTCGCTGGTCGGGCTGATTCCGCTGATCGCCGTGGAGGTCCTGGAAGAAGGCGATATCCAGGGCTTAAGCGGCTTTGCCAACCGGCTGAAGTGGTTCATGGACAACCGCGCCGACCTGTACAAGCAGATCTCATACATGGAGTCGCGCAAGGACCATGGCCACATTCACCGGCTGCTGGCCATTCCTTCACGCGAGCGGCTGGTGCGGGTGCTGGGGTACATGCTCGACGAGAAGGAGTTTCTCTCGCCCTATGGCATCCGCTCGCTGTCGAAGTATCACCAGGAGCACCCCTTCACCTTCGAGAGCGATGGCCAGTCGCACCGAATCTGTTATGAGCCGGGCGAGGCGCAGTCGGACCTCTTTGGCGGCAACAGCAATTGGCGCGGGCCGATCTGGATGCCCATCAATCTGCTGCTGCTGGAGGCATTGCAGCGGTATCACCACTTTTACGGCGACACGCTCAAGGTCGAGTGCCCGACGGGCTCGGGCTACATGATCAACCTGCGCCAAGTCGCCTGCGAGATCGCCCATCGGCTGTGCCTGCTGTTCCTGCCCGACAGGTCCGGCCGGCGGCCCTGGCAGGGCGGGCTGAAACAATACATCCAAGACCCGCACTGGAAGAACCTGACGTGCTTCCATGAATACTTCCACGGCGACACGGGCGAAGGCCTGGGCGCCGCCCACCAGACCGGCTGGACCGCCCTGATCGTACACCTGCTGGAAACCGTAGCCGACGAACGCGGCTGCGGAGGGTGACGCGACGGCGAGCCATCCGCAGATGAACGCCCATCCGCAGATTGCGCAGATGAACGCAGAGGTAGGGCGGGCATTGCCCGCCGTCTTGGTGCCGCTTGCCTGGGAAGTCGTCGGGCAGTGCCCGACCTACGAACAGCCGGGTGCCGTGGTTTGCGCAGCGAAGCGAAGCAACCACGTCCGACACAAGCCGACGCCCGGTGCCATGCCGGGTGCCGTGGCCGCGGTGTCCAGCGGCCACGTTCCTGCCATTCGTTTGGCCAAAGGGCACAAACCGGCACCGCCGGGAACCATTCGGAACGAACCGGCACCAAACGGAACGAAACGGAACGAAACGGAACCAAACGGAACCAAACGGAACCATTTGGAACGATTCGACACGCAGTCTGATTCACTCATGACCTTGCCGAACAGGCACTTGCGGCCTCGTGCCGACCGCTCGCCCCGGAGTTTCTCCAGCGGCGCTACCCATGCGCACATTCCCGTCACCCCGTCCACTCTTCTTTGGTTGTCAAGAGCCATCCGCGGATTCCGCAGATGAACGCCATCCGCAGATTCCGCAGATGAACGCCATCCGCAGATTCCGCAGATGAACGCAGAGAAGTCCGCTCTTCTTTGGTTGTAAAGACCGGGCGCGCGGAGTCAGCCCGGACGATGCTCCACATATGGGCGATTGCACCGGGCCTGTGCGCGCGGCCAGCATCGGTGCCGTGGTGGCCATGGTTTTGCGCCCGTCAAAGGGCCAGCGCGTCTTGGCGCTGGACGCCGTGCGTACGCGTTGTGTGCGGAAGCATGCTTCTGTGCCCTCTCCCGTGGGAGAGGGTAGGGTGAGGGCTGCTTAGCAAGTGATGGTGCTGCCGGCTCCGGCCCTCGCCCCCGCCTCAAGGCGGTACTTCTCCCAGAGGGAGAGGAGTTTACAGCCCGGCGCCATGCCCAACGTGGCCGCTGGACGCCGCGGCCACGGCACCCAGACGGCGGCCTTCTCCGCGTGGCACAGCCGCCCTCGGCTGTGGTCTTTTCTGCGTCGCCCTGTAGGGTGGGCCAAGCCCTGTGGGTGGGCCGAGTCTTGTAGGGTGGGCCGAGGAGCGAAGCGACGAGCCCCACCATCCGCAGGGCAACGGTGGGACTCGCAAAACGACGCTCGGCCCACCCTACAAACTGGAGGTGCCGACCTCGGCGATGAAGAGCGAAGCGGCCACGGCCGGGATGTACCAATCGCCGTGGGACCAGAAGAACTACCCGCGCGTGCAGATCCTGACGATCGAGGAATTGCTGAGCGACCCGTACCGGCCCAACCCGCGTTGCCTGTCGATTCCGGGCGGCTCGTCCAGCCAGCACACCCTGCCCGAAGCCCCCAAGCACAAGGGCAAAGGCGATAAACAAATGGGGCTGGGATTCTAAGCGGACCTATGCAAGACAGCCTAGGTAGGGCGGGCACCGCCCGCCGCAGGGCTGAACGGGCTGGAAGCCTAGCACTCTGTTCGACCTGAATTGTCGGGTGCCACACCTGCGGTGTTTGCAGGTGTGTAAGGGGCACGGCTGCAAACGCCGCAGCCGTGGCACCCAAATTATTGCCCGGACAGAAGCCTCGAATTGCCGGCTCTTTCTTTCGCGGGCCATTCCTGCTAAAAAATGTTTCAAGTTTCCCTCTTGCGGATACCGAACAGATGCCGTACAGTATTCCGCGTTGGCATTTCGCATTGAAAAGGTAAGGAGACCGTGATGGCAAAGTCGCCCGGCAAGGCAGCGGAGAAGCCCGAAACCAAAGAGCAGTCCCAGGCCGATCAGCGGCGGGACAAGGCGCTGGATGCCGCCCTGCAGCACATTGAAAAGAGCTACGGTAAGGGTGCCATCATGCGCCTGACCAACGAGCAGATCGTGCCCATCGACGGCATCTCCACCGGGGCGGTCAGTCTGGACCTGGCCTTGGGCGGCCCGGGCGTGCCGCGCGGGCGAATCTGCGAGATGTTCGGCCCCGAGGGCAGCGGCAAGACCACGCTGGCCTTGCACGTCATCGCCAGCGCGCAGAAGACCGGCGGCGTGGCTGCGTTCATCGACGCTGAGCACGCGCTGGATCCTTCCTGGGCGCGGCGGCTGGGCGTCAAGCTCGACAGCCTGCTGATTTCCCAGCCCGACTCGGGCGAACAGGCGCTGGAAATATGCGAGATGCTGGTGCGCTCCAACGCCGTGGACGTGGTCGTGGTGGACTCGGTGGCGGCCTTGATTCCCAAGGCCGAGATCGAGGGCGAGATGGGCGATCAGCACATGGGCCTGCAAGCCCGGCTGATGAGCCAGGCGATGCGCAAGCTCACCGGCATCATCTCCAAGACCAGCACGTGCGTGATCTTCATCAACCAGATCCGCATGAAGATCGGCGTGATGTTCGGCAATCCCGAAACGACCCCCGGCGGCAACGCCCTGAAGTTCTACAGCTCCGTCCGCATCGACATCCGCCGGATTTCGACGATCAAGGAAGGCGAGAAGGCCGTGGGCAACCGCGTCCGGGCCAGGGTGGTCAAGAACAAGGTGGCCCCGCCTTTCAGGAGCGCCGAGTTCGACATCATGTTCGATAGCGGCATCAGCTACGTCGGCGATCTGCTGGACATGGCCACCGAGGCCGGCGTCGTGGACAAGTCCGGCGCGTGGTTCAGCTTTGAAAAGGTCCGCCTAGGCCAAGGCCGCGAAGGGGCCAAGAGCTTCCTGCTGGAGAACACCGACTTGTGCGAAGAGATTCGCAAGGCCCTTCTGGCCAAGCTCGTGCTGGGCGAGGTCAAGACACCAGATCCCGTGCCCGCGCCAGCCACAGAAGAATAGAACCCAAGCGGGGGGTGCTGCACCGCTTCAAGACCAGGGGCGCCTCAAGGGGCGTCTCTGGTCGGAAGCGGGTCGTTTGCTGCCAGCAGAACGGTTTCGTAGACGACGGTATGCCCTGGGCCGCGACGGAGTGGTGGGGCTCGGGAGTACGCTCGGCCCACCCTACGCCCTACACCCCACGCCCTACGCCCTCTCTCTACTTGTCTCCCGGAGGGAGCACGAGCTGGTCCTTGGGCATCTTCTTGAGGCAGAGGAACCAGTCCAGGCAGTAGTAGCCCTTGCCGTTTTCGGCCAGGCGGGTGGAGGCGGCGCCGCAGGAGCCCGGGGCGGGCATAATGACGTCCTCGCCGGGCTGCCAGTTGGCGGGGGTGGCCACGCCGTGGGCGTCGCAGGTTTGCAGCGAGATGAGCAGCCGCTTGATCTCGTTGACGTTCCGGCCCGTTGACATCGGGTAGTAGATCAGCGCCCGCACGATGCCTTTGGGGTCGATGACGAAGACCGCCCGCACGGCCTGGGTGTCGCTGGCGGCCGGGTGAATCATGCCGCACTCGCGGGCCACGTCCATCTTGATGTCGGCGATGACCGGGAAGGTGACGACCACGTTCTTCATGCCCTTCCATTCGATCTTCTCGGTAATCGTCCGCAGCCAGGCGATGTGGCTGAAGTTGCTGTCGATGGATAGCCCGACGAGCTGGCAATTCAGGGCTTCAAAGTCCGGCTGCATGGTCGCCAGTGTCATGAACTCGGTGGTGCATACCGGCGTGAAGTCGGCTGGGTGGCTGAACAGGACGATCCACTTGCCCTTGAAATCGTCGGGGAAGCGAATCTTGCCCTGCGTCGTGTTGGCCTCAAAGGCCGGGGCCGGCTGGCCGATGAGCGGGATGCTCGGCTGACTGGCAGCAGGTCCGCAGCCGGAGGCGTGAGCACTCATCATGCGCCCGCACATGGGGCAGTAAGGCATGCCCGCGGCCCTCATGCCGGGCTTGGCGGGAACTTCGTTCGGCGCGGCGCAGCCAATCATTCCAATCAGGATCGTGGCGCAGACCAAGAGCAGCGGCGAGTCCAATCGAGACGTCGTCATGTTCGCTTCCTTCCTTTTGTGCGGGACTTTCTTGTGCGGGTTCGTTCAGGCCGAAGATCACGGCAGGTCGCCAAGCCGGCGGCACGGTGCGCGGCGCAATCGGCCAATCGGCAGCGTGATTCCGCAGGTCTACGCTGTTCTGTGCGGCCCACCGCCGAGGGCGGCGGTGCCACGGATGCGGACCCAATCTGCGCCTGCGTTCATCTGCGTAATCTGCGGACCTGGCCTACGGAATCCGGACCGGCTCGCAAAGGTTGTCGCCATTGGCGGCCGCCCGGCCACAGATGTGGCAGATGAACCGCGCGTCCTTGGCGGCTTGGGCAGCATCGGCCATGTTGCGCTTGCGGACCATCTCGCACAGGTGCTTGTCGTGATTCGTGTGCAGTGCGGTCGATTCCTCGGTCATCTCGGATGTTTTGGCCATCGCAATCTCCTTGCCCTTGGCTGTGGGGCCTCTGTGCTAACTATAGGCAGGGCAAGGGCCAGCGGACTGGCTCAGGGACGGAGCGATTTGTCAGACCATTTCGGCCCAACCGGCGGTATAGTCTTGGCTTCTGTTGTCACCGCTATTTGAGGATGCAATGCCAACGTACGATTATGTTTGCGAGAAGTGTGAGCACCGGTTTGAGGCCTTTCACGCCATGACCGCCGAGGGCGTGAAGAAGTGCCCCGAATGCGGCGGCAAGGTCAAGCGGCTCATCGGCGCCGGCGCGGCGGTCATTTTCAAGGGCTCAGGCTTCCACGCCACCGACTACCGCAACAACAGCCTGCCGTGCGGCAAGAGCAAGCCTTGTTCCGCTGACTCTCCCTGCGCCAGGAAGGACTAGCTGGCTTTGGCGAACGCATGGCCGAGACGGCCATGTCACGCATGGGCGAGACGCCCCATGTCACGTGGAAGGCCGATGCGTGTAGAATGCACGCGTGACGGAATTCACCGACCAACTCAGCGGCCATGGCAGGGGGCCTTGGAGCATCCAGGCCGATTGGATCATCCCCGTCGCTGGCCCAGCCATTCGCGACGGCATCCTTGTCGTTGAGCAGGATCGGATTCGCAGCATCGGTCACGCCGGTCAGGTCAAGCCCTCGGCCAATCATGAACGCCTCGCGCCGGGGTTGGCGATTCTTCCTGGCCTGGTCAACGCCCACACGCATCTTGAACTCAGCGGCCTGCGTGGCCAGTTGCCGCGAAATGTGCCCATGCCCGAGTGGATCCTGGCCCTGCTCAGGTACCGACCCGACCGCGCCGGCCAACTCGCAGGCGTCCGTGCGGGCGTGCAGGAGTGCCTCGCGACCGGCACGACCACCGTCGGCGATATTTCATACAATAATGCCGCCTGCCACGAACTGGCCAAGCTGCCGATTCGGGCGGTTGCATTTGCGGAGGTGCTGGGCATCGCCCCGGCCGACCATGACGCAATGGCCCGACTGGCACGGCAGTTGGATAATCCGCCGCAGGGGCCGCTGTTGACGCACGGGATTTCGCCGCACGCGCCGTATTCGACCTCGCCGTCGGTGTACCGCGACGCCATTGCGCTGGCTCGGCGGCGGGGCTGGCCGATCATGACCCACCTGGCCGAGACGCCGGGCGAGGGCGACTTGCTGCGTAATGGCGGCGGGCCGTTGCTTGACCTGCTGCGCCGGCTGGGCGTGATCGACACGAGTTTCCCCAAGCTTGGCCTGGGCCCGGTGGAGTTGGCCCGGCAACTGGGCTTGCTGGAGGCGGATTGCCTGCTGGCCCACGTGAACTACACCGACGATGCCGAGTTGGACATCCTGGCCACTGGCCGGGCCAGTGTGGTGTATTGCCCGCTGAGCAGCCGATTCTTTGGCCGGGGTGGCCATCGCTTCGCGGACATGCTGCGGCGCGGCATCAACGTGGCCATCGGCACCGACTCGCTGGCGTCCAATGACTCACTGGACATGCTGGCGGAACTGCGGGCGATCTGGTCGGGTGACGCCTGGGCGGGTGCCACACCTGCGGTGTGTGCAGGTGTGCCGGAGACACCCACGGCTGCAGACGCCGCAGCCGTGGCACCCAACGTCGGCGCTCCGCAGATTCTTGAAATGGGCACGATCAATGGCGCCAAGGCTCTTGGCCTGGCCGATCGGACCGGCTCGCTCGAACCGGGCAAGCAGGCCGACCTGATCATCGTGAACGTAGGCCAGACTGACGATCCGGTGGCCGCGGTCCTGCAAGGCCAGGGCGGCGTTGAGCGGACTATCGTGGCTGGCCGGGCAGTATTCCGCAAAAGCCGCTAAACGTGCCTTAGGTCGCAAGCCGATTTATACTGGAGATCACGAGGACTCAGGACTCGGAGGCCGAGGAGGTCGAGCGATGTCTCAGGCCTCGGGCCTCTGTCCTGCCTTTTAGATGGAGACCCGCCGGGTGAACTCGGCGGAGAAAATATGGGCGAGCAGAATCTAGTTGTGCATGAGATCCACGGCGTGACCGTGGTGGATTTTTCCGGGCTGACGATCCTGGACCAGAGCACCGTCGAAAGCATCAGCCAGCGGCTGGAAGAACTGGTCGAAGTCAAGGACCGGCGCAAGCTGCTGCTGGACTTCTCCGAGGTGAAGTTCCTGTCCAGTTCGCTGCTTGGAGCGCTGATCTCGCTGCAGATGAAGGTGACCGCCCGGAACGGCCGCGTGGTCATCACCAGCCTGCGCAGTGAACTGCAGAAGGTCTTTAAGCTCGCCAAGGTCGAGAAGCTCTTCGAGTTTTACGACGACGAGGAGCCCGGCCTCAACAGCTTTGGCGTCTACACGAGTTGAGAAAAGGCAGGGCGATATGGCCGGAGTCTACGAGACGATCCGCCAACACGTCTTTTCGCTGGAGATCATCGACACCCACGAGCATCTGCCCGCGCGCGAGCAGGACCGCGACGCTTCCGGCGACGTGCTGAGCGAGTACATGCAGCACTATTTCGCCGCCGACATGGTCTCGGCCGGGCTTGACCCCGCCAGAGTGCCGATGCTTTCGGACGCCCGCATCCCGCTGGATAAACGCTGGCAGATGATCGCGCCATTCTGGGAAGCGGCCTGCAATACCGGCTATGGCCGGGCACTGGCCATCAGCGTGGCCGAACTGTACGGCATCACGCGTATCGATGCCACGACGATCGGCCAGTTGAACGCCGCGTTCCTCCAGGCCCGCGACAAGGGCGGCGTGTACCAGCGCGTGCTCAAGGATCTGTGCAAGATCCGGGTGAGCCTGCTCGATAGCATCCTGCCCAACCAGGCCCAGCCTGATCGGCGCTTCTTCGTCCCGGTGCTGCGCGTGGATGGCCTGATCGCTATCCACGGCGTCGCGGAGTTGGAGGGCTTGGCAGGCCGCTGTGGGGTCGGCAAGATTCACAGCCTCTCTGACTTGGAGGACGCCGCAGAGCGACTGATCGACAGTTCAGTGGCCAGCGGCATCGCAGCTCTGAAGAGTGCCTGCGCGTACGAGCGGCACCTGCGCTTTGAAAAGGTCACGCGTGAGGCGGCCGAGGGGGAGTTCAACGCCTTGTGGTCGCAGGCCGCGGCGGTGGGGGCAACGGGGGGCAACCTCCGCCTGGGCGATTACATGATGCACCACGTCTGCCGCCTGGCGGACCAGCGTGGCCTGGCGTTTCAGATTCACACCGGGCTGCAAGCCGGCAACGGCAACTACATCGAGAACGCCAACCCGGCCTTGCTGACCAACCTGTTTCTGGAGTACCGCGGCGTCCGCTTCGACTGCTTCCACATCGGCTATCCCTATCAGCAGGTGCTGGCCAACCTGGCCAAGAATTTCCCCAACGTCTTCATCGACTTCTGCTGGGCGCACATCATCTCGCCATCGGCCGCGGTGGCGGCGTTGGTGGAGTTCCTGGACGCCGTGCCGGCCAACAAGATCAGCGGCTTTGGCGGGGACTTCACAACCATCGACGGCGTCTATGGTCATAACGTCATGGCCCGCGAGAACATAGCCCGGGCTCTGACCATCAAGGCCGAGCAGGGGGCATTGGACGTTGACCGGGCGTGCCGGATCGGTGAGATGCTCCTGTACGGCAATCCGCTGGCGATCTTCGATTTGGGGCGTTTCATCCGCTAGAGTGGATCTGCCGATGCTGGCCGTCGTGCCGGTGCTGGAATTCGCTTTTTGGCAATAGCCTGCCTGCCCAGACGTTTCGTAGTAAAAGGGCTTCTACTATGGCCAAACGAAGTAAATCTGCGTTCACGCTTATTGAGCTGCTGGTGGTGGTCGCCATCATCGCGCTGCTGGTGAGCATGCTGCTACCGACTCTGGGCCGCGCCAAGATGATCACGCGGCGCGTCTACTGCAAGAACAACCTGCACGACGCGTATATCGGCATCCGCATGTATCTCAACGACAATGACGAGTACATGCCGCTGGCTCTTCAGATGGGGTCGGTTCCCGAGTTTCTGCCGGCTCCGCCGCCTCCGGCTGTGGCGCCGAACCCGCCTTTGCCCATGCCGTCGTTCCCTGACATGATGGCCAAGTACATCGCCAACCCGAAAAACCTCAGATGCCCCTCCGACACGCAGCTGAACTTCTACAAGACGGACGGCATGAGTTACTACTACGACTATTTTGACCGGGTCCGCGGGAGGAAGGTGGACGCCTTGTTCCTGGCCCAGGCGGCCAAACGTTCCGGCAGTGTCAGAATCATGGTTCTGCATGACAGCAGGCCGTTCCACAACCCAACCGGCACCCTCCCGTCGGTGAGTCTCGGCACGGACGAGTACGATGTCGCTGGGGCCCAGCAGGGCGGGGCGGGCTGGGCCAACTTCCTGTTTATTGACGGCCACGTCGGGGATCTCGAGTAGAAGGCAGGCCAGCATGAGCATCCAAAGACAGGGCAGTGCGAGTACGCGAAAGCAGGGCAGTGCTGTCAAAGGGCAGCAGGGTTTCGCCAGTACCAGAACGAAATGGATCGTGCTGCTGACGGCGGCGGCGTGTCTGGCCGGAGCCTTTGTCACTTACGCCGCCTGGCCGAAGCAGCCCAAGCGCCAGGCGAGCACCCAAGGCGTAGTGGATCCCGATGAGTTCGCTCGGCTTTCGCTCGCCCAGCAGCAAGAGTACTTCGATAACATGCGACAGGCGCGTGGCACGACCAGGCCCAGTTTCACCGACCAGGATCGCCGCGACATGCGGCAGAATATGCAGGTCTACTTTCAGCGGCGGATCGAGGAGTACTACAAGCTGCCGGCTGAAGACCGCAACGCGTATCTGGACAAGATGATCGACGAGGGCGGGCGAGGCTTTGGCGGCGGCGGTGGTGGCGGCGGCGGCGGCCCGCCGGCCGGCGCGGCGCCCGGCGGTCCCGGCGGTGGGCGAGCGTTCAGCGCCGAACGCATGCGCAACCGGGTCGAAGGTTCCGATCCCAAGGCTCATGCTCAGCAAGTTGCCTTCAGGCGAGCGATACGTCAGCGAATGCAGGAGCGTGGCATCCAGCCGCCCGCTGGCCGGGGCGGAAACCGCGGCGGGTAAGTGCGTTCTCGTCGCCAGCGGGCCTTGTTCTCGTAGGGCGTGCAACTGGTTGCACGCGGGCTCAAAGACGGCTACTTCACCACGTCAAAGTAGTGCTTGAAGAACCGCTCAGCGTCCACGTCGCGCGCGACGGTGTGCGGGCCGGCGGCTTGTTCGCGAAAGACCGTCCAGCCATTTGTCGGCTCATTCAGGCTGACCGCAATTTCGCCCTGTTTATACTGGCAGATGTCGGGCTCGAAGATGCACGCCGCCGCCAGCGGGTCATGGAACGTGATGCCGCCCGGGGCCTTCTCATACCACACCTCGGCGAAATCACGCACCGGTTCGAGCACCTTGGCGGTGAAACGCCGGCGGCATTCGTCGGGGTTCATGACGCAGCGCGTTGTCACGTCCAGGCCAAAGCTTACATGCCTGGGCGGCCGGGCCTGGCGCCCCTGGCCGTACGTGATGGCCGTGGCGTGCGGGTCGAGAATGGCGTTCCACTCGCCGCCCATGAACGTGAAGAATCGCCCGCACATCAGCACCAGTTGCTTGAGCAGCGCGGGGATCTCCGGATCCAGCGCAAAGAGTAGCGCTGCGTTGGTCAGCGGGCCGATCGTCAGCAGGGTGATTTCGCCCGGGTGGCTGCGGATGGTGCGGCGCATGAACTCAACGGCCTCGTTGGCGGGAAAGTCTGTCCGACGTTTCCAGTTACCCAGGGCTCGGGCCTGCTGGGCCTGGCTCTGCCGCATGTCGATGAGCATGGCCTGGCTGCACCCGGCATGGATGGGTACGTCGCCCCGGCCAACGTTCTGGCAAATGGCCGAGGCCATCTCTGCCCGTTTGAGCGGCTCGCCGGTGACGGTGGTAATGCCCACCAGTTCGCACCGCTGCTGGCACAGCAGATACGCCAGTGCCACGGCGTCGTCAATGTCCGAGCCGATGTCCGTGTCCAGCAGCACCTTTTCCTTCTGCATGGCGAATCCTTCTAGAGAGATGGGAATCCGGAAGCCGGAATCGGGAAGCCGGAATCCGGAATCTGGAATCAGAAATCAGAGTCCACTTTCGCATTCCAGCTTCCGCAGCGTGAAGGTGGGCCTCGGAGAGTACTCCTCGACCCAGCCTACAGCCGGATTCCAGTTTCCCGGATTCTCGATTCCGGATTCCGGATTCCGGATTCCCGATTCCCGCTACTGTTCGTCGTCTTCCGTTCGGCCATCGGACTGCCGGCCACGCTGCATGGCGATCACGCCGGTGCGGGCCAGTTCGCGGATGCCGTATGGCCGGAGCAGGTCGATCAGGGCCTCGAGCTTGTGTTCGGTGCCCGACAGCTCGATGGTGAGGCTCTGCTTGGCCACGTCGATCACCCGGCCACGGAACAGGCCCACCAGCTCGATGATCTCGGCCCGCTTTTCGGGCGTTGCGGCCACGCGCAGCATCATCAGGTCGCGCTCGACGTACTCGGTGTCCTGGAAATCGCGGACGCGGACCACGGTCACGAGCTTGTCCAACTGCTTGCGAACCTGCTCGATAGTGCGGTCGTCGCCGATGGCCACGATGGTCATCCGGCTGAAGCGCGGATCGTCCGTCCGGCCGACGACGAGCGAGTCGATGTTAAAGCCCCGCGCCGAAAACATGCCGGCCACATGGGCCAGGACGCCGGGAGTGTTCTGAACCAGTGCACTGATCACGTGTCTCATCTTGTTCTCCTTTGGCCGCGGCCGTGCCGTCCGCAGGATCGCTGCGGGGGCCCAAGCGGCGGCGGTTGGGTTGTAGCGGGCAGCTTGCCCGCGCCTTCGTCCCGCCCTCAACTGGCCGCTGCGGGCCGACCTCTCCCAGAGGGAGAGGAGTTGCGGGCGCTACGGCCTCGAGTCTCGGGCCTCAGGCCTCCGACCTCTGGCCTCATTCCTATCGTTACGCCAATCGTCCCATATCCATTTCGTGCAGGCTCTTGCCGGCGGCGACCATGGGGAAGACGTTCTCTTCGGGCTCCACGTCGGCCACCAGCACGACCGGGCCTTCAGTGTTGATCATGGTGCGGATGCTGTCTTCCACGTCGGATGGCTCGCTGACGCGCAGGCCGGTGGCGCCCATCGCCCGGGCAATGCCCGCCAGGTCGGGGCAGGGGTGATGCACGCCGCTGTAACGCTTGCCGTAGAACAGCTCCTGCCACTGCCGCACCATGCCCAGGTAATTGTTGTCCAGCACGACGATCTTGACGGGCTGGTTGTACCGCACAGCCGTCATGATCTCGACCATCGTCATCGAGAAGCTGCCGTCGCCGTCGACGTCGATGACCAGCTTGCCGGGGTTGCCGAACTGTGCCCCGATGGCCGCCGGCACGCCGAAGCCCATCGTGCCCAGTCCGCCGGAGCTGATGAATTGCCTCGGCCGGCGCCAGCCGTAGAACTGCGCCGTCCACATCTGGTGCTGGCCCACGCCGGTGGCGATGATCGCGTCGTGGTTCGTCAGCTTGCCGATGGCCTCGATGACGGCCTGGGGCTTGACCTTGGCGTTGGGCACGTAGCGGAAGGGGTACTTCGCCTTCCACTGGGCGATCTGGGCGAGCCACTGGCTGCGGTCCTTCGACTCGATAAGCGGCAACATCTTTTCCAGGATGTCCTTGGCGTCGCCCACGACGGGGATGTCGGCCCGGACGTTCTTGGAGATGCTCGTGGCGTCGATGTCGATGTGGACGATCTTGGCCTTGTGGGCGAAGGTGTCCACCTTGCCCGTCACGCGGTCGTCGAAGCGAGCGCCGACGGCGATGAGCAGGTCGCAATCCTGCACGGCGTAATTGGCGCTGGCCGATCCGTGCATGCCCAGCATCTGCAGGGCCAGCGGGTCCGACTCGTCGAACGTGCCCATGCTCATGAGCGTGGTCGTCACGGGAATGCGGGCCTTGTGGGCCAGGGCACGCAGCGCCTCGGTGGCGCCGGAAATAATAACGCCGCCGCCGACGTACAGCACCGGCCGCTGGGCTTCATTGATGGCGTCAACGGCCATCTTGATCTGCCGCATGTGCACGGTCGTCTTGAGCCGATACCCCGGCAGGTCATGTTCCAGCGAGGGCTCTTCGGTGAGCTTGGCCGTGGTGGCGTCCACGGCGATATCCACCACCACCGGTCCGGGCCGGCCCGTGCGGGCGATGTGGAAGGCTTCGCTCATGCACCGGCCGATGTCTTCGGCCTTCTTGACCAGCACGGCGTGCTTGGTCACTGGCCTGGTGATGCCGGTGGTGTCGACTTCCTGGAAGGCGTCGTTGCCGATGAGCGTGCTGCGGACCTGGCCGGTAATGGCCACCAGCGGCACGCTGTCCATGTAGGCGTTGGCCAGGCCCGTGATGAGGTTGGTCGCGCCCGGGCCGGAGGTGGCCAGGCAGCAGCCGACCTTGCCGGTGGAGCGCGCCAGGCCGTCGGCCATGTGAATGGCGCCCTGCTCGTGGCGGGTCAGGATGAAGGGGACCGTCGACTTGTGCAGCGCGTCGAAGATCGGCAGCAACACGCCGCCGGGCACGCCGAAGAGGACTTCCACGCCTTCTTCGACGAGCATCTCGTTGAACATCTGGGCGCCGGTCAGTCCGACGTAGCTCTTGCCGCTCTTGGAACTCTCATTGCTCATGGATTGGCCTCATCTTTGCCAGCGTTGGCTGGAACACTGTAAATAGGAAAAGCTGTCTTTGCCAGGGATAAGGGTCGGGAGGGTGGCCGCGTTTGCCGGAAACAGGCAAAGCGACCTAGGCTACAGCTACCACTACCAGAACGAACGCAACCACGCCGGCCAGATTGGTCGGTGCCGCGAAGGACAGGTTGGCGGTGCGATTGCTCATGATGCTGGAGTTATAGTAGCGGAGTCCCCAGCGGGTGTCAACAATGATGTGGCATGATTGTTTGACGGTGTCTGGCTGCGCCTTGTGGCAGGGCGGATTTGTCGTGTAACAGGCCCCCGCTTCAGCGGGGGTGCCAGAGAACCCATCGATATCCTTAGCCCGTTTCAACGGGCTTGAAGTCGTGCCTTGAGGCACCGCGGCTAAAGCCGGTCCAGGTAAGCCCGTTGAAACGGGCTATGGACTCAAGTGTGGGCCTTTCTACCCCCGCTGAAGCGGGGGCCTGTTACACGACTGTACTCACGTCTGCGCCAGAACTGTACCAGGCCTGCGCCATGACTTGCCCCGGGCCCGCGACAAAGCTGGCCTTGCCAGAAACGAAGGTCGCTCACGTCTGGCGCCGCGGCGTCGCCCCAGCGAACGGCGAATCACAGTTCCCCGATGTCCTCATCCCAGAGCTTGGGGTTGACGCGGATGAATTCACACATCATCTCAACGCACTCTGGCAGGTCCAGGTCCACCACTTCGATGCCGTTGGCGCGCATGTAGGCTGGCGCGCCGGCGAACGTTTGAGATTCGCCCACGACCACCTTGGGGATCTTGAACAGCACGGCCGCTCCGCTGCAAAGCGGGCAGGGCATGAGCGTGGAATACAGCACCGTGTCGCGATAGCTGCCGACACGCCCGGCATTGCGGAGGCAGTCGATCTCGGCATGGAGGATCGGATCGCCCAACTGAACGCGGCGATTGTGGCCCCGGCCAATGATCGTTCCGCCTCGGACCAGCACGCTGCCGATGGGGATGCCGCCTTCAGAGAGCCCGACACGGGCCTCGTCGATCGCCGCCTGCATGTATGGGTCCATGTTGTCCTTCCTGTGTGGTGGCATGGAGGCTGGGTCGAGCGAAGCGAGGCCCACCTTTCGTTTCGTCAGGGAGCCACGATCTTCATGTGATAATCATCGACGTTCGTGAGCCTGACCTTTGGAGAGCAGAACAGCACCCGGGGATTCTTGTCGCATGGGTCGAGGTAGCCGGCCCTGGGCGGGCTCGTCAGACGGAAGATCGCCGCGATTCCATCATCGGTTGGGGCCGTCGAGAGTGAGTAGCCGAGGCTGGCACCGGTCTCCGGACCGCGAGCCGAGAAGAGCTTGGCGGGCTTCGTTGTGGACGATCCTTCCCACACGTCCAGCGTGAAACTGGTGTATCCCTGCCCGCTGTAACCAAAGCTGCCAAAGAACAAGCGACAGGTCTTGCCGTCATCGGAAATCCATAGTTCCGGCGCTCCTGCCACTCCCGTTTGTCCTTCCATCGCTTCAAAGAGCAACAGTTCCTCATTTCGAAACAAGGCGATCATGATCACGGGATCTTCAGCAGCGTGACAGGTAGCCTCATGATATAGACAGACCGCCAGGGTCATGCAGATGTCGGGGCTATCAGGATCATCTACTACAGGCTGCGAAAAGAATTCCGACTGCAGGATGTCGGGCCCGTGCGATCCGTACTCGCCGAAGCTGTCCCCTCCTGCTGAAGGATGCTCTCGCTTCCTCCGCTCAGCGATGGCCCGGATGCGAGCGTCAAACAGTGGTTGAGCCAGGTTCTCCGCCTTCGCCGAACTCTGCGAGGTGGCAGGTTCAAGCGAGACTCTGAGCCAAGGGTGTGTTGGCTTCTTGCCGGACTGACCACCGTTCAGTATGAAGCTAAAACAAGCCACGACAAGTACAAGGCCTAGCGTCTGTCTCTTTGACGGCATCAGAATTTTACCCCGTTGCTCGATTGGCACGACACTTCTACCATGTGTTTCGGCAAACTACCCTGCAATGCTGCTGCATTTCCGGCGGCAGTTTTGTCGCCAGCGCCATGGCCGATGCTTCATCGTCGGCCAGGATGAACAGCCCGCTGCCGCTGCCGGTCATAAGAACCTTTTCGCCGGTCAGCCGCGATAATTCCCGCATCAACTCTTCCAGCGGCGGGCAGACTTCCAGCGCGGGCCGCTGGAGATCGTTCACGCAAATCGTCGGCCAGGTTGAGGGTTGGCCGGTCAGCGCGGTCGCGGGCGTCGAGTCTGGCACGGTTGATGCCGGCACACGGGCGCCCTCACCCGGTCCTGCAGGCCGACCTCTCCCAGAGGGAGAGGAGTTGTAGGGCGGGCAGGCTTGCCCGCGTTTCGGCCCGGCCGGTACATCCCGCCTCAACTGCTCATCAAAGGCCTTGTACACCTTGCCGGTAGCGCAGTGCCGGCCCGAAAGATACAGCACGGCCCAGAAGGGCGGCAGTTGCACGTCGCGGACGATCTCCCCCCGACCTTGCATGTGCACGGCCGGAGAGGCCAGGAACAGCGGCACGTCGCTACCCAGAGCGGCTGCCATCTCGGCCAGTTCGGTTGCCGGCAGGAGCAACGACCACAGTTCGTTCAGCGCCAGCAGGGTGGTGGCTGCATCGCCGCTGCCGCCGCCCAGCCCGCTGCCTGGCGGGATGTTCTTGGTTAGTCGAATGTCCACGCCGCGGCTCGTGACCTGGCCGTCTCGGCCATGCGTGTCGCGGGCGTCTCGCTCACGCTGATGTTGGGTGCCGTGGCTGCGGAGTCCAGCAGCCACGTCGCTCTGGGCGGCTGTGCCGGGTGCCACGGCTGCGGCGTTTGCAGCCGTGCGTCTTGCGGGCACACCTGCAGACTCAGCAGGTGTGGCACCCGACGGGATCTCACATCCGGGGGCGGCTGTGCTACGTTCCTGCATGAGTTTGGCGGCACGAAAAACGAGGTTGTCCTGCGTGTTTCCGCAGTCAAAGCCGTCGCAGTGCAGGGCGATCTGGCCATCGTCGCGCGGGCGGAACTCCAGCACGTCATACAGGCTGATCTTGGCCACAAGGGAATCCAGGCCGTGATAGCCGTCGCCGCGCAGCGCCCCGACATGCAGGGTGAGATTGATCTTGGCCGGCGAACGCCACCGCCAGCCGCCGTCGAAGCGCTCAGTCCGCGGCAGGGGAGGACACAGGATTGGGCCAACGTCGGCTGTCATGGCAGTAGCATACGCTGAGGTGGGGTGGCATGGTCAATCCTGTACTTCAGGATGACCATGCTCAGGACGCAACATGGTCACCGTATGCGGCGCGGGTTCCCATTGCGCCGCGCTTTGGCCTGGTGATCGTCCCGTCCGCAGAACCGCTCGCAAAACAACGCGAGCGAACCTGCGGACCCTGCTGGCTGCGGACCCTGCTTGCCACGGGCCGTTCGCCCTGCGCCCTATGCCCTATGCCCTTCCTACATGCCTTGCTTGTTGCGGCGCGGGGTTGGGGTTATGATGTCGCGGCAACGGCACACATCTACAGAAAGGAATTCACATGAGCAAGCGAGTTTCCGTCGGGTTCGTCTCGGCAGTCATTGGCGTGGCGTTTCTGGTTGGCTGCGAGGGCGCCAAGATGCAGTCCAAGCCCTGCGGCTGCGGCGGGGCCCCGGCGGCCTCCAAGCCCGCTGCTGCCCCAGCCAAGCCTGCCAGCGCCCCAGCCAAGAGCGTCGCTGCCGCCAAACCCCAGGCCGGCAAGTGGGCACTCGTCTTCACCGACGACTTCAACGGTCCCAAGCTTGGGCCCAGCTGGGAAGCGGTCCAGGGCCAAGCCACGCTGGACAAGGGCATGCTCGTACTCAAGGCCGAGAGCGAAGGCCAGGCCGTGCTGCTGCTCAGGCAGCCCAGTTTTCCCGACAACGTGCGGATGGAGTTCGACGCGAGCATCTCGGGCACCGGCCTGAGCGACATGACCGCGATCGTGAACGCCAGTTCCTCCGAGCCGGCCGACACGGGCTACATGTTTCAGTTCGGCGGTTCGGGCAACACCGAAAATCACCTCCGCCGCGACGGCGATGTCATCGCCTCGACCGCCAAGAACTCACCGCTCTTGACGGCCAACAAGGTCTACCACGTCGTGGCCGAGAACGACGCCGGCAAGCTGACGCTGTACGTGGACGACAAGCCGGTCTTCCAGTACACCGACCCCAAGCCGCTCAAGGGCGCCCAGCGCGCCTTCGTGGGCCTGTACACGTGGGACAGCACACTCAAGATCGACCGCGTCATGATCTACACCAAGGAGCCGGCGGCGAAGTAATGGCCGCGTGGTCACATGGCCGCATGCATCGCAGGGTGATGGCGGCCGCGTGACGCGTGGAAACCTGGCATCAGAGACTTCAAGCGTGCGATCTCTGATGTGAGATGCGAAGAAGCTTCCCGACACGGCGGTCCCCCCGGCCCGCCGTGTCGTTTTATATCGGCACTGTGTGAGGACCGGTGAGCGTGCAAAGGGTGCTGTGTTCAAAGCGGCTGGTGCAGACGGCATGCGACGGCTGTAACAGGTGAGACGGTTGCTGCTGGTGCGAACGAAAGCTGGGCGGGCTGATGTCCAGCCATCCCAGCTTTGTGCCTGCCCCGAGAGCTTTCGCTACTTCATAGTTTCGGGCAGACAGGCTTCTGCCAAGGCGAATCGTTCCCAGGCGCTGCCCAGGCACTTCGGGCAGACGCCCAACTGGCCCTCGGGCGGACTGTAGCCACAGTAGTGGCAGATCTCGAAGACCCGCTTGGGCCGCGAGGCCGAGGCGGGCACGCGGTAGCGGAAGCGCGAGCCGCGCAGGCGCCTTGCCAAGGATTCCGAACGCTTCAACTGATACGTTGCTCGCTGTGCCATACAGCACCACCCTTCTCGTCAGTGGTTAGGCTTTGCAGCATCCTTCGGCGGGTCGGCCCTATTATCCGCTGCGGGCCAACCGCAGGTTGATGAATCGTGCAAGCGATTGGGTCGCAGGATGTTGTGATGAATAGGACACTTGGTCGGCGTGAAAGGGCATTGCGGTGCGGGCTCAAACTGTATAATGGCGGCCATGAAGAAGTTATGCCTGTTGGCTTGCTTTGCGTCGGCCGCACTGCTCGGCTGTGCCCCGGATTTCAATACTGGCGGCAGTTACGCCGGGCCCAGGATCACGCCCCACAACACGTGGATCGCCGGCGGCTCGCTGCCGGGGGCTGCGCTGGCCATTGACGGTGATGCCGGCACTGCTGCCACCAACGACAGCCCGCGCGCCAACGTCGAATTGGTCATCGACCTGCGCGAGCCGTGCGAGTTCGAGTCGGTGACCATCGATCATGGCCACAATGAAATGGGCTTCGCCCGCAAACTGGCCGTGGCGACCAGCATGGACGGCAGCACATACCTGGAGCGGTACGTGGGGCCTGACACGCGAAAGGTGGCGATCCTGTCGCTGCCCGGGCCGGTGCTGGCGCGGTTCATTCGCATCCGGGTCGTCAACCCCGGCCTCCAGCCTTGGAGCGTGGCCGAGGTGTCGCTAAGGTAGAGACGCGGGTGCCACAAGAGACACGGGTGCCACAAGAGACACGGGTGCCACACCTGCGGCTTGTGCAGGTGTGCAGAGTCGCCCGGCTGCAAATCCAGCAGGTATAGCGTCCGGCTGCGAAACCAGGCCGGCGACGATGAGCGGAGCCACATGGCTCAGAACGAAATCATGATCGAACGTCTCGCAAGCTCGCCACCGGCCAGGGCCCGCAAGCTTCGGCTGATCAACCCCAAGAGTCCCTTGTCCACCGTCAGCATGCCCGAGATCATCCAGAAGATGACCTTCTCGCGGCGGGCGCTGTTCATGCCGCTCAACCTGGCCATCTGTGCGGCCGTTGTGCCCGAGGGTTGGCAGCCGGAGATCATCGACGAGAATGTCACTGGCGCGCACATTGCCTCGGCCGACTGCGACGCCGTCGGCATCGGCGCCATGACCACGCAGGCCAAGCGGGCGTACGAACTGGCCGACGCGTACCGGGCGCTGGGCGTGCCGGTGATCCTGGGCGGCATTCATCCCTCAGCCTTGCCGCAGGAGGCGTTGCAGCACGGCAGCATCGTCTGCCGCGGCGACGCCGAATCGACCCTGCCGCGAGCGCTGCGCGACCTCGACGCGGGCTGCCCACAGCCCATCTATAACTGGGCCGACCATCCCGACACGCCCATCGCCACGCCGCGCAAGGATCTGCTCGACGCCAAGGAGTACCTGGTCTTCAACCCGATCCAGACCACCCGCGGCTGCCCGCATGGCTGCACGTTCTGCACGACGCCGGCCATCTTTGGCCGGAAGTTCCGCCAGCGGGAAATCCGCGACATCGTGGCGGAGGTGGCACAGGCGAAAGAGCAGTTCAAGTCCAAGGTGTTCATCTTTTCCGACGACAACGTGGCCGGCAATCATGCCTGGGCGATGGAACTCTTTGAGGCCCTCAAGCCGCTGAAAATACGCTGGGCCAGCCAGTGCGACATCCTGATCGCCAACAATGACCGGCTGCTGGCGGCCATGCATGACAGTGGCTGCATCGGCCTGATCCTGGGGTTGGAAAGCCCTAACCCCCAGACGCTGCAAGACGCAGGCAAGCGCTACGTGACGGCCCAGAGCTACCTGGAGCGAATCCGCAAGATTCAGTCGTACCACATCAGCCTGTGGGGCAGCTTCATCTTCGGCTTTGACAACGACGACTGGCGGAGTTGCCGCGACGTGGTGCGGTTCGCGCGGCGGGCCGAGCTGTCGATGAGTTGCTATCCGATCCTGACGCCGTATCCGGGCACCGCCGTCTTTGAGCAGTATCAGCGGCAGGGCCGGCTGCTGACGACGGACTGGGACAAGTACAACGGCGCCACGGTCGTGTTTGAGCCGGCGCGGATGACGCCGACGCAGCTGCGGCACGCCCAGATGGCGGCCTTTGCGGAGTTCTATTCGCCGGCGTCGGCGGTGGGGCGGCTGAAGCTTTGGCCCTTCAAGAAGATGAGCTGGCTGGCGAATGTGGCCATCTATCGGGGCTTCAAGTACTATTACTCCCGCGCCGGCCGGCCGATGCCGAGCTTTGCCGATTTTGACGCCCACGACGCCCAGGAGCGGATCGAGCGGTCGCTGGGCCTATCCAGGAGTTGACATGCCTCAGACTGAGTCTCTTCCCGAACCTTCGGCCGCCAGTCCGGCCAAGGGGGCCGATACGCGATTCATCTCTTCGGTGCTGATCCTGCTGATGGTCGTGATTGTGCTGCTGACGGGCCTGTGGCTGCGGGCGTACAAACGCCAACTGAACGCGGAAATCCAGGCCAACCAGACCACGCTGCAATACCAGAAGATGCAGATGCTCGCCCAGCAGGTGCTGGCCAACAAGCCGCTGCAGTTCAGCATCGACCGCGCCAGCCTGCCGCACGGCAAGGCCATCGTGAACGATCGCGAGGTTGACGCGCTGCTGCTGCCGCCGAGCCTGGCCAAAGCCCTGGGCTTTCGCGACGGCGACGTGATTGTCGTGGAGGAACCGTCCGCCACGCAGCCGAGCTCCGCCCCCAGCACCGCCCCGGCGGAGGTGCCGGCCGGTTCGCAAGGCTGAGTTAGAGACCGCGGAATCCGGAATCGGGAATCCGGAATCGGGAATCCGGAATCGGGGATCCGGAACTCGGGATCCGGAACTCGGGATCCGGAACTCGGGATCCGGAACTCGGGTGCCGTGGTTTGCGAAGCGAAGCGTAGCAACCACGTGAATGCGACCAGGCGGTTGTCACTCGTAAAACATGGAAAAGCGACCATAAGATATGCCTGAACTGCCCGAAGCACAGACGATCGCGACGTATCTCGACCGCAACCTGCGGGGCAAACGCGTCCAGGCCGTGCATTTGCTGCGGCGCGACTTCCTCAAGACCGGCACGCCCAGGCAGCTCCAGCAACTCGTCGGGGCGGAACTGACGCAGGTCAGCCGACACGGCAAGTCCGTCATTCTGCACTTCCCGCCGCGACGATTCGTGATTCAGCTGGGCATGTCCGGCCGCGTGTCGGTGGCGGCGCCGTCGGTGCCGCCCGAACCGCACACGCACGTCGTGATCGCCTTTGCCGGCCCCATCGAGATGCGCTACGCCAATAGCCGGCGGATCGCCTCGGGGGTCCACGTCCTGGCCGGCGATGAGCAAGGCCCGCTGACGCTGCTGGGCACCGACGCCCTGGCGATCAGCGTTGATGAGTTCATCGAGAAGGTCATCGCCCATCGAACGGCCATCAAGGCCACGCTGCTCAACCAGGCCGTGCTGGCGGGCGTGGGCAACATCTATAGCGATGAAGCCCTGTTCCGCAGCGGCATCTCGCCACGTCGACCGGCCAATCGCGTTGGCCCCGACAAGCTGCGGACGCTGCACCAGGCGGTGCAGCAGGTGCTCGCCGAGGCGATCAAGATTGGCGGCTCGACGCTGAGAGGGTCGGACCCCTTTGCCGGGGCCGATGGTTCAGTGGGCGAATTCACCGCGCAACATCAATGCTACGGGCGCTATGGCCAACCGTGCGTTCAATGTGGACGGACGCTCGTCCGCGCCACCATCGGCGGCCGGACGAGCACCTTCTGCCGTAACTGCCAGAAGTGACCTGGAATCTCACGCCGCAGCCAGCGGCACTCAGCGGTCTTACATAAGTCTTTGGCGGTGGCACAGCCTTTTAGGCTGTGCCGAACAGGCTAAAAGCCTGTTCCACCATCCAGAACTTACAGACGTCCGCTTAGAACCGGTTTCACAACCGGTTTAACCCGTGGCACAGCCGCCCTCGGCTGTGGCTGTTGCGGTTCAATCGACACCTTCTCGCGCGGTTCACGCCCGAGGGCGGGCGTGCCACGGTCATCAAGCCAGTTCTCGGCTCTAATGCTTCAGGCTTTCAGCGGCCATGCGCCTTGCGACTACAGCGTGTCCTTGATCAGATCGATATCCCAGCCCATCTTCGCTGTGGATATGACGCCGATTCGGCTTGGGCTGAGCCCGTGGCCAAATCGCGCCGCCCGTGGCCGGACCACGTCGAGCGAGGCCTGGCTGCTTGGAGCGGCGGCCGGGGCAACGGGGCCGACAACGGTTGAGAGCGCTGCCGCCAATGGCGCCATCAACGGCGCCGGGGCCGACAGTGCGACGACCTTGTTGAAATTGGTCTCCAGGACAATGTAATCCTGGAAATTGACCCTGCCATCATTGTTGAAATCGGCCACCGACCAACCCGTGGTCGACGTGCCGAAATTCAGTTCCAGCGTGATGTAGTCCTGGAACGTGACCTTGCCGTCGGCGTCGGCGTCGCCGGCCCAGAGCATCGTCAACTTGCCGGCGCTGGAGGTGACGACGTGCCCTTGGCCGTCATTGACCTGCACGCGTAAGTTGTTGGAAACGCCGGGGGCAATACCCAGTGTTTGCAACTGGGCCGCGGTGAGAGTGGGGCGAACGCCGGTGGCGTCGGTGTAGTTGCCATCGCCATTGACGTCCCAGGCGTAGGTGAGCGGGTCGCTGTCAGGATCCGAGGACGCCGAGGCGTTGAGTGTTACGGGATAGTTCTGTTCCACAACATACGGACCGCCGACTGAGGCCGTGGGAGCGCTGTTGCCCGAGAACGCGGTGATCAGCGTGGCGATCTGGCTGCGGGCGGCGCTGTAATTGGCAGCCGTCCAATCCGTGGACTTGGTTGTATAGGTGCTGTCCCAGCCGCCGTACGTGTCGGTGGCAAGGCCCCAATAATACGAGGCTGAGCCGTTAATGGAAGCCGACAGCGTATTGAGGTAAGTCGTGGCGTTGGTCGCCGCCGGCGTGCCCGGGTGGGCGGCGATGAGGTTCTGCAGGGTCACCAGGTAGCGGTAATCCTTGATGCCCTCGCGGATGCCTTCCAATTCCACGGACGAGTTTATCGTGGGCCAGTTGGTGCTGGCCGGCGTGGCCAGGCTGCCCCATTCGCCCGAGTGGCCGTCGAACGGATTGTACGGGTCGGCCCAGTTGTTGTTCCACTGGTCGAAGTTCACGCCCGTGCCGCCGTACGCCCACATCATAAAGCCGCCCATGAAGCGGTAAATGCCGGCATTCTCCTGGTCGTTGGACCAATCCTTCGGATCGCAGGACATGATGCAACTGCCGTACGTCGACTTTACGGATTGCACATTTGCCTTCGTTATGTACTGCTGTGTGCCCATCTGAACCGTGGTGGCAAAGTGCCGGCTCGAGGAATTCGCTATGGGCGTCTTGGTGATGATGTTGGTGATGTACGACGGCAGCGCGATCGTCCCGGCCTTGTTGAGTTCATTGTGGCCCGAATCGTACACTAGGTTGAGCCCGTAGTTCTTCATCAGCGTGAACTCGGACTGAACTCGGCCATACAGGGCAGTAGTCAGCATGTCCGAAAACGTCTGCTGCGTGGCCGAACTCATGTTCCTCGAGGCGCTGAGGTAATCGGCGTCGGGCATCGTTGTCCACTCCTGGCCCATCGACCAGATCGTGCTGTACTCAATATTGGACGGAACCGCATCCAGGACGAACGGCTGAACGGTCAGGCTTAACTGCACCTGGTGAGGGGCAATGCCATCGGCCGAAATCGTGGCCGTGGTGGTGTACGTGCCGGGCGCGGCGTTGGATGGCACGTTAACGTTGAGCCAATACCGCTCGCTCATATCGGCGGCCAGGTTGGTGCTGGTGCGATCCACCAGGTACCAGGGCATGACCATGTACGTCCAGTCGCCGTGGACATTCTGGCCGGACATCCGCTCGATGTACTGGACGAACTTCAGGCTCACGTTGGCCGGGGCGATCGTGGCCCCGCCCGGGCCGGTGAGGGTGCCCAGGCTGACCTGGATGTTCTGCATGGCGTTCGTGGCGTGCAGGTTCAGGGCCATGGACGTAATGGTGCCTTGCGGGCCGGCGGCCGAGACGGCGCTGGTGATGTCCGAAACGTTGGGCACGGTGTCAGCGTAAACGTCATCGGCGGTGTCGCGGTTGAACGTGATCAGCCCATCGGGGTTCTGCGGCGAGGCCTTGAGTGCGGCCTCGCGGGTGGCGGCGGCCGATGGGTTCAGGAACTCATCATGCACGCCGGGCAAGGCCCTTGCCGTCTCCACGGTCAGATTGGCCGCCTTGTATTCCTGATTATTGTAGCGAAAGGCCAGGTCGTGCCAGAACGTGGCCAGTTCCGGCTCGATCACGTCGGCCTTGTTCACCGGGTAAATGATGAGGAAGTCGAGATTGGCGCGGTTCACCGGATTGGTCAGGAATTGCAGGCTCAACTGCCCGCCGGTGACGTTGACGTCGCACTCGTAGGGCTTGAAGCGGTTGCCCATGTAGGCGCTGAAGTAGTCCATGCCGGGCATGTAGTCCGTCTGGTCGTTGCCGTAGAACCACTTGGCCCGGTCGGCGATGTTAGTCGTGGCGCCCGAGCGGATGGGAATGGTCTGGCCGTTGGCCAGGACGCTCAGGTCATAATCGAGGGGATTGTTCGTCCCGTCCGACATGAAGATGTTGCCCTCGACCCACTGGATGCGATACGCCCCGTTGGGCAGATCCACCAGCAGCGGGCTGGATATATCCGAAATGTAGTTGCGCAGCACCGGGTCGTGAGGCTGCCGGCCGGAGGAGTTCGATGACTGCATCACGCCCTGGGTATACGTGAACTCATACGTGCTGGGCGTCTGCCAGCCCCAGCCCTTGGCGGCGGTGTAGGGCGTGGTTGCGCCCAATTGATTGAAGTAAGGACGATTGTAGTCGGTGGGCATCGGGGTGGACCAGTTGGCGTCGGTCCCGGCGTCGAACATCTTGCCGTACTGGATCAGGTCCTGGCCCATGCCCGGGCCGGTCCAATGCACGTTGTCCAGGTACAGCACGGTGGTGCCGCTGTCGGCCACCCACATCAGGCTGTTTTGCATCACGCGGTCGCCTCGGTAAACGTAGTTGATCATATCCTGGCAGGAGATCGAGATATGATTGGCGCCCGGCTGGAGGACGTAGGTGTAGATCTTGCCCAGGTTGGGCGTGGTCCAGATGTCCTTGCCCGCGTAAAAGCTGAAATTCACGACGTGGCTTTGGGGGTTGTAGATGTCCATGTCGAGCGTGTTGTTCCACAGCACTTCGCTCGCCCAGGCCGACGCGCCGTCAGAGGCGGTGTCGCCCCAGCCGGTGCCGCCCTTGATGTAGGCTGCATTGCTTCCGCTGCCGCCTGAGAAGGTCATCTGCAACGAGTGGGTGCCATTGGTCGAGTACAGTGCGCTCTGGGCGGTTGTGACGCCGGCGAAGGTCCAGTTGGCGGTGGTGCTGGACATGTTCTCGAAAGAGTCGATCATGACTATCGCGGGCGTGATCGGGCCGCCGGGAGTGACGGTCCCATCCAGGAAGCGGTTGACATTGGAAAACAGGGTCACGCCGGCGGAAAGCATCAGCCGACCTTCCAGCGCCTCAAACTCAAAGCGTGCTTCACGACGACGTACCATCACGCAGCCTCCTGGTGGCCTGTTGAAAGGCCGAAAGGGATCTGTTGTTTGCTCCAACGTGTGTCCATTATAAGGCGATCCTTCGCGGGCGGCAATGCAGCTATTCGCGCAAATCACTATCGCAAATGCGTAGTGCCCATGGCTGTTGTGCCTGGGACGCTCGGAATCCGCTTGTCCAAGGGGCGAATCCCGTTAGAATCGCCCATGTCGCCGACGCGGTTGTCGGCGAGCACTCCAGATCACAGCCAGAGGAGTAGCGGCGGGGGAGCGACTTGGCAGCGCACCTGCGCCGGAGCATTTGAATGAGGACTGAACCCATGTGGCATTTCCTGATTGTCGGAGCGGTGGTGGTCGTGATGGGCGTGAGCGCGACGTACGGCCAGGAGCGTGCACTGCTTGACCGCGGCAATCGTTTCCTCGACAAGGCCTACCCCAAAGCGGAACTGACGCCGGGGATGGCCCCGGCCGACTCATTCGAAGACTGGCAGGCGACGCAGAAGGACTGGAAGTTCGATGGCACGACGGCCGAGGTCTCAGTCGAGCACGCGACCGACGGCAAGCAGTGCCTCAAGGTCGTCTTCCCAGACGCCAAGGCGGCGCTGCGATACCGCCGAGGCACCTCCGGCTGGGGCAACACGACGACCGGAGACGTGGAAGTGCCGGGCCTGTTCGCCCTGCACTATGACGAGCTGCGCCTGGAGGTGTTCAACCCGGGCGATGCGGTGAAGTTGGTCGTGACGGCCGGTCCCGATGCCCGGATCGAGCTGGACCTGAAATCCGGCGCCAATTCGCTGGTCATTCCGACGGCGGAACTGCGGAAGGAAGTCTATCGAGTTTCGACCATTCCCGAAAACCTGGCGTTTGCGCTGGCGGGCATCTCCGAGCCACGGACGCTGTTCCTGGACAACATGCGCTGGACCGGCGCTGGCCTAGGCGAGAACCTCATCCAGTACGCCAAGTGCCTCCAGTTCAGCGAGCCCTACTGCGTCCGGCCATTCTTTCAGTCGATCCAGCCCACCACCGAGTACACCAAGGAGCGCGGGTACGGATGGGAGAAGCCCACCACGGTCCCGCCGCAGCAGTTCCACCCAGTCACCGCGAGCCATCTGACGGCCCGCCGGCCTGACGACCAACTGACATGGTGCTTCCTCACCAGCACGCAGTCGGCGCTGCTGGTGGACCTGCCAGCGGGCAAGTACCGCTTGCATCTGGTGGAGCACGGGATCGGCTTTTACGAGCAGCGGCCTTGCATGTATAACCTGTCGGTGAAGGTCAACGATGGCCCGCCGCAGGTGCTGCGCCGCGGCGCGGCAAGCTATGCCGAGGTGATCCAGTTCGAGTACGGGCTGGACCAGACCGACTGGCAAAGGGGCGACGATTTGTGGAGCAAGTACCGCGGCCACCTGCTTCGCCCGCTGGAACTGGACTTCGAGAGCAAGGGCGGTCCCTGCAAGCTCGACATCTACACCACGCCGCGTGGGCATGAGAACCTGAGCTTCCTGATCGTCTATCCGGTGGACAAGGCCGACGCCATCGAGCCGGAACTGGCGGCCCTTTGGCAGGATTTGCGGCTGCGTTTCCTGGCGGCCTTCGCACCCGTCACGCGCCGCATGGCTGAGAAGATGAACCTCCCCGGGCTGCACGAGGAGCTGCTCAACCCCGACGCGCGAAAGACGCGCCTGGCCGATTTGGCGCCGACCGATGCCCAGCAGCAGCAAGGCGGCATTGTGTATGCCCGGCCTGGCGTCCAGGAGGTGTATCCCGACACGGTCCCGAGCCCAGGTGAATGCGGGCTGGAGTTCCAAGCCATTGCCCCGCCGGGGGAAATCGGTTCCTACGCGGTCAGTCTATATGCGCTCAAGGACGTGAAGGACGTGCATCTGGAGGTCGGCGATTTCATCGGGCCCAAGGATGCGCGGATCGCCAGTAAGAACGCGGACGTCCGCGTTGTGAACTGTATTCCCAGGATGAGCGGCCAGCAGCTGCACGGCGATTGGCGCTATGTCGTCATGCCCTGGCACCTGGTCAAGCGTCCGGCCGTGGACCTGGCCAGCGATACTTCGCGCCGCTGGTGGGTGAACGTGGCGGTGCCTGCGGACACGCCCGCCGGGACGTATGTCGCCACGGCTACTCTGGAAGGCAACGGCCTGCCGCGACGGGAATTGAAGCTCGCGCTGGAGGTGCCGTCGTTTAAGCTGGACCCGACGCCCAGGGACATTGAGCAGGGCATGGTGGTTGCGCCGCGGCACTGGGGCGAACTGGCGGACTGGCGTGCGATGTTCTTCATCCGCACTTGGGTCGTCTTTAGCCACATGGACGCTCTGGACAGGCCCGAGAACGCCAAGTGGAAGGCCATCTTTGAGCCCGCCCGGAAGGCGATGGAAGGCCGGGTGCCGGCGGAGTTGGCGATGATGAAGCAGGCCGGGCTGAACTGCGTCTATCTGGGTTCGGACCCGCAGGGCGCCTCTTCGCCCGAGACGAAACCGTCGGCCGAGGGCATGGAAATCTGGCCCTACAGCCTCCAGAGCGACCACGCCGCCTTCTTGAACTCGGTGGGGGCCAGGAAGGCCATCTTCGGCGGGCCGCGCTTCCTGGAGAAGGAGACGGAAAAGCAGGTCCAGGCCTTCGCCCAGGACAAGAGCGTGCCGGTGGTGCTGTCCATGAACAACGATCTGTTCTTCTGGAGCGACGTGCAGCAGGAAGCGGGCATCTACCGGTTCCAGGCAGGGTTCTTCCTGTGGCGGCTTGGGGCCAAGGGCGGAATTTACGGCCCGTGGTCTCTGGCGTGGCGCGACCCGTACAACCCGTGCGACGGGCACGTGGGCGAATGGGGAGATTTCTGCACGCCCGCGTCCTCGGCCCAGCAGCCGGCGTTCAACTCCACGCTCATCCTGGAGGGGCTTCGCGAAGGCATCACCGACTACCGCTACGTGGCCATGCTCGAACGCTTGATCAAGGAGAAGCCCGGCACGCCGGCCGCTCAGGAGGGCCAGGCGCACCTGCAAAAGCTGCGCGACCAGATTCAGCCCGAGGCCAGCCACTACTTCCAAGGCGTCGGCCTGAACAAGGCGGGCGGGTGGGACAACACCTGGACCCAGAAGGACACCGCCTGGAAGGGCCAAGACTACGACCAGCAGCGGAGAGAGCTGGTCAGGCGAATCTCCGCGCTGGTGCAGGAAGGCGGCAAGTAGAACCGGTTCTATAACCGTTTTGCCCCGTGGCACAGCCGCCGCGTCCTTCGCCCCGCCGGGGCGAGAAGAAGAAACCCACCGTATCCACGGGTGGCGCGTCGGCGGCGTTGCCGCCGCTGCTCCACCCGTGGATACATCCCTCGGCCCCACGTACGTGTTTAGCGACCTATCTTCGCCAAGGCGGCGTGGTTGGCGAGGAAGCTGACGAAGTCGCGGCCGGATTGGCGGCAGGTTTCGCCCAGGCTGGCGAGGATTTCCCAACTCCGGCGGCCGCGGTCGGTCTTGTTGCC
>CAITIS010000057.1 GCA_903892515.1 uncultured Planctomycetota bacterium
GTAAGTAGGGCGGGCACTGCCCGCCCTACGTTACTGAGAACGCATCGGCGGGGTGCCATGGCCAGCCCGCCTTTGGGCTGGCCATGCGTGTGCTGGCTGCCATTTCATCCTGCCGCTACATACATGTACGTGCATACATGGCCAGGCCAACAGCGGCCTGACCATGGCACCCGTCGACTGACCATACACCCGTCGGTGAGTAGGGCGGGCACTGCCCGCCATTTTTCGTTCTGCTGCTGAGGGCACATCGGCGGGCAGTGCCCGCCCTACGTTACTGAGAACGCATCGGCGGGGTGCCATGGCCAGCCCGCCTTTGGGCTGGCCATGCGTGTGCTGGCTGCCATTTCATCCTGCTGCTACATACATGTACGCACATACATGGCCAGGCCAACAGCGGCCTGACCATGGCACCCATCAAGCAACAGATGAGCCCCGTGTGCCCGTGACCCCCGCTTGGCTGGAATCTCCGTGTCGGTGCATCTACGATTGGTTGGGAGGCGCCCCTAGAGGTGAAACATGGCTTTGAACTTGAACATTGAAAACGAAAGAGTTCTGGTGGTATCCGTCAGCGGAAGGCTTGTGAAGGAAGACTACGAGCGGCTGGTTCCGGAGGTCGAGCGGCTGATCCGCGAGCATGGCAAGATCCGCATCCTCTTTGACATGCATGATCTTCATGGCTGGACGGCCGCGGCGATGTGGGAGGACACGAAGTTTGGCTTCCGACACTTCCACGACATCGAGCGGCTGGCAGTGGTTGGCGAGAAGCGGTGGCAGAAGGGCATGGCCGTCTTTTGCAGGCCTTTTACCAAAGCAGAGGTCAGGTACTTCGACCACGCCCAGGCCGACGAGGCCCGCCGCTGGGTCCAAGAACAACTGGTGCAGACGCCCATGACCATGTAGGCTGATGTTCCTGCGATGTGCAGGGCATTAAACCAGCATACCGCCCGGTGAGGGAGTGTCTTGTCTGGCTGAAGAGACTTAGAAACCGATGAACAAACCGAAGGTCGTAGATCGCATGGGCCTGGCTGACAGGTCCTTTCATTTTGATTCCGTTTGGCGTCTGATCGCCTTGGCCGGCCTGGTCGGCGTGATCGCCGGGCTTGGGGCGGTGGTGTTTCAACTGCTTTCGCACTTGGTGGTCCGCTACGGGCTGGAGATGGCCGCCGGCTTCAAGCCCCAGTCGCCGCTGGGCGATTGGCAGATCTTTGGGGAGATTCAACCGCTGCTGGGCGGCTTCGTGCCCTGGATGATCCTGCCGGTTATCGCGCTGGGTGGTTTGCTGTCAGGGGTCATTGTGTACTGGCTTGCGCCCGAGGCCGAGGGCCACGGCACCGACGCGGCCATCAGGGCCTACCATCGCAACCGTGGCATCATTCGGCCAATTGTGCCGTTGGTGAAGATCGTCTGTTCCGCCCTGACGATCGGGACGGGCGGCTCGGGCGGCCGTGAAGGCCCCATCGCCCAGATCGGCGCGGGCTTTGGCTCGTTCCTGGCCACGCGGCTTAAGCTCTCTGAATATGATCGCCGCATCCTGCTGGCTGCCGGGCTGGGCGCGGGCATTGCTGCCATCTTCAAGGCCCCACTGGCCGGGGCCATCTTCGCCATCGAGGTGCTGTATCGCGACGAGGACTTCGAGGCCGAGGCGTTGATGCCGGCGTTCATTTCCTGCACGGCCGCGTACTGCGTCTTTGGCCTGGTGGCGCGATACGCCTTTGGCGTGCGAAACGCCTTCGAGCCGCTGTTCGTCGTGTCGCCCGGCCTGAAGTTTGCCAATCCCATGCTGCTGGTGCCGCTGACGCTGCTGGCACTGGCGATGGTGGTTGCCTCGCGGCTGTACGTAAAGTCTTTTTACGGCCTCCAGAAGGCCTTTACGAAACTGCCGATTCGCAAGCACTTCCGGCCCGCGGTTGGCGCGTTGGCCGCCGGCGCGGTCGGCCTGGGCATCTTCTACAGTCTGGCGTACTTTGGACCGAACGTGCAGCAGGACTCCCTCAACGTGCTCTCCTATGGCTATGGGCTGCTGCAATCGATCATGGATGGTCAGTTTCACTACAACGTGGCCGCCGGCGTTGTGCTCCTGCTGCTGGTGGGCTTAGGCAAGATTGTGACCACCTCGCTCACCATCGGCTCGGGCGGCTCGGGCGGCGTGTTTGGCCCCAGCATGGTCATCGGCGGCGCGCTGGGCGGGGCCATGGGGCTGCTGCTAAAGACCTGGATGCCAGGCGTGGTAACGCGCGTGGATGTCTTTGTCATCCTTGGAATGGCCAGCTTCTTCTCGGCCGCCGCCAAGACGCCCGTCAGCACGATCATCATGGTTTCAGAGCTGACCAGCGGCTACGAGTTGCTCGTGCCGGCCATGTGGGTCTCGGCCGTGGCGTACCTGCTCAGCCGGGGCTGGTCGATCTATCGCGAACAGGTGCCTTCGCGAATCGATTCGCCGGCACACCGTGGCGACTTTGTCATCGGCGTGATGAAAGGCGTCACGCTTGAACGCATATGGAAGCCAGATACTCGGCCAATCGTCACCTTCACTCTGGATACGCCTCTGGCGAAGGTGACGGAGTCGATACCTGTCACCACGCAGACCGTATTCCCGGTCTTGGACAAGGACGGCAACTACTGCACTTTGTTCAGCCTGAACCAGATCAGGCGCGTCATCTATGAGAAGGCGTTCGGGCAGTTCGCCATTGTCGCCGATATTGCAGCCCAGAGCGTCGAGCCGCTCCGGCTTGACACCGACCTGTCCACCGTGATGGTGGACTTTGCTCAATTGGAGTACGAAGAACTGCCAGTCGTCAACTCGGCCACCTCCCAGCACCTCATTGGCCTGCTTCGGCGTCAAGATGTGATTGCCGCGTACAACACCCGCCTGGCCGAAGTGCAATCCGGCAAGACGTAGTGACGTAGGGCGGGCACTGCCCGCCGTCTTCCGTCTTCGTTCTGCCGCTCCTGAGGGCGCATCGGCGGGCGGTGCCCGCCCCACGTCATTGCTGCTATCCCGGCCAGGGCTACCTGATCGCGCTTGCGGCCTCTCTGGCCATCTGGGCCCAGCGGACTGTGCGTTCGTAGTGGCCACCGAAGGTTTCCACGTCGGCTAGCGTCAGCACGAAGGACGTGCCCTTGGCCGCGGCGCAGCGGCGCTGGAGTTCCTGCTTCACTTGGCCGGGGTCTTCGTCGAAGAGCACGTGGGCCGGGTGGGCGTGCACCTCGTAGGCGAAGCGGTTGCCCAGTTGCTGGATGACCGGCTCAGGCGGCGTCCAGGGCGAAATGTGGAACAGCCGCAGGTTCGGCAGCGTGGCGATGATGTTGCACTTGTGCGAAAGATCCTCGCAGCCGTGGTAGTACACCCAGCCGGCGGTCTCGGCCACCTGGCAGTTGTAGGGGTGAATAAACTCGGCGTACATGGCCGGCGAGAGGCCCATGGCCGATTGGGCGCTGACGTACTGCCAGCCGCCCTTGAGCTTGCCTTTGAGCCCCGCCGGCACGACGTGGTGGGGCACGTGGCCCTGCACGCCGCGGTCGACGCACTGCCCGGCGGCCTCGCGCTGGCGATGAAAGCCGACCATGCCGTCAGTGATGGTCTTCATCAGCCGATGCACCATGGCCGGATTGTCGTACACGTCCATCAGCAGGTTCTCGATGCCGCGCAGGCTCACCACGGGCTCGACCGGCGAACTGCCGATGCCGTCGCTCCACACCCACACGGGCAGCTCGTCGCCGATCAAGTCGCGGGCCCGCTGCACGTCCCGGGCGGTGGCGGCCTGGTCGATCGCCAGGACCGGTGCGGCCAGGCGGTCGCAGTCGGCCTCGCTCTCGATCACGGGCAACTCCCGGCTGCCATGCGTGGCCTCGTTTCGCTCGCTCTTGGTCTGGATGCCCCACGTCGGCCGCTTGTCAGAGGGCTCGACGGCGAAGACGAACACCGAGGCGTCGATGGGCGTGTCGTCGGGCATGCTCTTGGCCTGAAAAAGCTTGAAACGCAGCTGCCGCTCGACGAATTCCTCGATGCCATCCTGGTAGATCATCTCCTGGCCGGCCATTTCCTTCCAGGCGTGGCGGTACATATAGAAGTTGATGATCGGTTGGGTGGAACGCAGGCTCATCACGTCCTCCCACAGCTTCCGCCGCCGCTCGTGCTCCGCCGAGGCGTGCAGCTGCTTGATTTCCCGGGCCAGCTCGACCAATCGCGAATCAGGTTTCATTTGTCACTCCATAAAACGCCCCGGCCGCACGCCACCGTGCAGGCGCCCACTTGGTAACCGTAGCATAGGCGTCTCGCCCATGAGTATGGCGAATCTGACAGCCAGCCGGAGCAATTGTCAAGCTCGCTGGCGAGGCGAAAGTGTCCCGTGCGCTCTGCCGCTCAGCCGGCCCCGCCGCCCCGGCGCGAGGCTCGAACGGCCCTGACGATTGTGGACGGGTGGTGCGAGCCGCCGGCGCAGCATGGCTGCTGGACTCCGCAGCCATGGCACCCTGAGCGACGAAAATGACTCTCGAAACTGGCCGCTTCTCAAACTAGAATCGCCTGCGGACTCAACAGGGAAACGGCCTGCGACGGTCGCGGGCGGAAAGTCATTCGGGAGAGTGCGACCAGGAGGCAGCCATGAAATCCATTTCCGGTATCGGGCTGGCCGACGTGCAGGCGGTGTACGCCGGGCCCGAGGGTAAGCTGTGGGAATTCATCATGGGCGAGCAGATCCACATCGGCGGCATGGCCTCGTCGATGGACCTGGCCGCCCGGGCCGGCATCGCCGCGGGCAGCCGGGGCGTCGATCTCTGCTGCTGCACCGGTGCGGGCATGCGCTTCCTGCTGCGTTTCGCCGAAGTCGGCTCGATGGTGGGCGTGGACGCCACCGCGGCCATGGTCGAATTGGGACGGCAGCGCTGCCGGCAGGAGGGGTTCGATGGCCGGGCCGAGTTTGTGTTGGCCGACGCCTGCAAGAGCGGGCTACCCTCGGCCCAGGCCGACTTTGTCTGGGGCGAGGACGCCTGGTGCTACGTCGCCGACAAGCCGCGCCTGATTGCCGAGGCCGCCCGGCTGGTCAAACCCGGCGGCACGATTGCCTTCACCGACTGGCTGGAAGGTCCCGCCCAACTGCCCGACGCCGAGGCACAGCGTTTCCTGCGCTTCATGAAGTTCCCCAGCATCGAAATCCTGCAAGGGTATCGCGACTTGCTTAAGGCCAATGGCTGCGAGGTCTCCGTCGCCGCCGACACCGGCCGATTCGCCCCGTGCATCGACTTGTACCTGCACATGCTGGCGCTGCAACATACGTACGACGCCCTGAAGATCATCGGCTTTGATCAGGCCATGATGCAGGGCCTGGCCGGCGAGATGGCGTTCGTGCAGGCGCTGGCCCAGGCCGGCAAGATTTGCCAGGGAATGTTCGTAGCCCGCAAGATAGCGTAGCGGCCCCGCATGGCTGCTGGACGCCGCGGCCATGGCACCCAGAGCATGGTTGTTACCCGGGACTTCTATGAATAGCGTCGTCTACAGTGATGCGTTCGTGCCCGCTGAGTTGATCGCCGCCTGCGGCCTGCGGCCACTTCGGTTGCTGCCCGCCCGCGCCGCCGGAGCGGACAGCTCTGCCGTAAGCCAGGGCGTTTGTCCCTACGCCCACGCGTTCATGGCCTCGCTCGCCCAATCCGACGCGGCCGCGGTCATCTTCACCACCGCCTGCGATCAGATGCGCCGTTCGTGCGAACTGCTGGCCGCCCGCGATCACCGGCCAGGTTTCCTGCTGAATGTGCCGCACACGCAGGGCGACGGTGCGTTTGGCCTGTACCTGTCCGAACTGGAGCGGCTAAGACGCTTTCTGTGCGAGGTCGGAGGCCGTTGCCCCACCGACGCCGAGCTCATCGAAACCATGGCCCGATACGCCACGGCCCGCCGCTCGCTGCTGGCAGCGCGAAGCCGATTCACCGGCCGGCAGTTTCACGAGGCCATCCTGGCGGTTTCCAACGGCCTGCCGATGCCTGCGCCGAAAGCTTTGGCCGGCAGGGCGAGCGACGGCATTCCCATTGCCGTGGTCGGCTCGCCGCTGATGGCCGGCGACGCGGAGTTGTTTGACGCGCTGGAGCGCTTCGGCGGCCACGTGGTGCTGGATGCCACGGATTCAGGGGAAATGGCCCTGCCGACACCTCAACCAGATCCCCAGCCAGGAACGCCAGCTTTGGAGTCACTGGCCAGGAGTTACTGGCACATTCCCGCCGCGTTCCGTCGGCCCAACGACGGCTTGTATGAGTATCTCGATCGCGAGATGGCCGCGCGGGCAGTGCGCGGTATTGTGCTGCGTCGATACGTCTGGTGCGACACCTGGCATGCCGAGTTGGGCCGGCTGCGCCAGCGCTACCCGCTGAGCGTGCTGGATCTGGACGTCAGCGAGCCCTTCTCCCCGCACACGCTGACGCGGGTCGAGGCCTTTTTAGAGGTGCTGCGTGCACGCTAGAGCGCGACAGATCAGCCTGGACGAGTGGGCTGGCCGCTACGAGCAACTGCGGGCCGGCGGGCTCGTCGAACCGTGGTACGGCGGTCCGCTTAGTCGGCACGTGGCCCACGGCGACACGCGGCTGCTGCACCTGCGGCTGGACAACTCGCCGGCCGCCCTGCGGCTGTGGAATTTCCTGCTCAGCGAAGAGGACCGACTGAAAGAATTCCGCGCCAGTGGCCACAAGATCGTCGGGGTCATGAAGGACCTGGGCACCACGCCGATCCTGGCCTTTGCCCTGCCCAAAGTGGTGGCGTTTTACCCCGACGGGGCCTGGTGGCTGCCGTGCGTGATGGAGATGAGCACCGCTCTGCTGGAGGCCTCCGACGCGCTGGGCATCGATGAATCCTTCTGCCCGGTGCGGGCCATGCTGGGGGCGTTCGTGAAGGGCTGCCATTTCCCCATCCCCGACCTGCTGACGTGCAGCGTGGGGGCGACTTGCGACGACTTTTCCGCCATTGCCCAGCGGCTCGAGGCTCTGGGCTATCGCATCCTGTGGTGGGAGGTGCCGCACCGCCGCCGGGCCGATAAATCCGAGCTGGCCGTGACGCTGCCGGGCGGCTTTGAGGCCCCGCGCTCGCTCGTGGACTTTGTTGGCGGCGAACTGACCCGGGTGCGGCAGGCGCTGGAAGAACTGGCTGGATGCCCGCTGGATGACGCCATGCTCACCGAGGGCATTGCCCAGGCCAACCGCGTGCGGGCGCTGCTGCGAGAGCTTCGGGAAGTGTGTTTCACCGCGTCCATCTGCCCGCTGGGGGCGCTGGAGATGCTGATTGCCGAGATGCTGGCGATTCATTTCTGCTCCGACCGCGGCGAGTGCATCGCCGTGCTCGAAGAGTTACTCACCGAGGTGAAGCGGCGCGTGGCCCAAGGCCAGGGCGTGCTGAAAAGCGACCAGGTCCGCGTCTTCTGGGTCAACCCGGTGGCCGACATCCAGGTGATGAATCTGCTGGAGGAGTGCGGCGGGCGGATCTGCGGCACGGATTATCTCTTCTGTCACGCCCTGGACGAAATTCCGCAGGACCTCCCGCCCATGGAGGCGCTGGCCCGGATGGCGCTGGCCGATCCCATGGCCGGCGCCGCGCAGGACCGGGCCGCGAGAATCTGTCGCGACGCCCGCCGCTGGGGCTGCCAGGCCGTGGTGGTTTCGCGCATTCCCGGCGCCAGCCACTGTGCCAGCGAAGGCGATGTCATCGCCGAGGCGGTGCGCTCGCGGCTGGGCCTGCCGGTGCTGGAGATCGAGGTGCCGCCGCTGAGCGATTCGATTCGCCCCAGCCTGCGCACCCGGCTCGAAGCCCTGATCGAGACGGCCGGCCGCCCAGGCTGAGTGCGGCGGGCCTTACGGCAGCGGGACGGTCAGGAAGACATTCTCCGTGGTCGCCGCCGGCGAATGGCGCAGTAGTCGCAGTTGGATGCCGCCGCCGGGAGCAGGTTCGTCGAGGACGATATGGCGAGACTCTCCCACGCCCAGCGGCAGGCCAGAGGGCGGCTGGCTCGGTTTGGCCGCAGCGAGTTGCCGCTGCGCCGCGGCAATGCCCGGCGGCCAGGGCAGGGCGAGCGTGACCAGCGTCCGCGTGCCTTGGGGGCTGACCAAATCGACCGCGATGTCATGAAACCGCGAGTCGGTGGGGACTTCATGGCCCGCGAGATTCGTCAGCACGACCTCCAACTGGCCCTCGTGCCGGCGGAAGCTCACGTCGATGGCCGAAGCCAACAGCTCCTGGTCGCGTCGGGCCGGCCAGCTGTGCCTGGCGAGGGAGTCGGGCCGCGGCATGTGGCAAGCGGCGCAGCTTCGCTCGTCGCCGCCGCGGACGGCCATCTGCCCCGGCGGCCAATCCAACTTCTGCGCGTGCGGCTGGTGCTTCCATTGCTGCCACTGCTCAAAGGTCGGCTGATGGCATCGCCCGCAGGCGGCTTCTGAACTGGCTGGCCGGAGCGCGCCCAGCGTGCAGCGGCTGGTTCGAGTGGCGCTGGACGTGGCGGCAGCGGCGGTGAGGCCATGGCATTCCTGGCAACTGATGCCGCGAAATTCCCCAAAGCTCATCCACTGGCTCGACCGGCTGGTTGGGTCAACGGAGCGGAACTTGAGGTGCGACAAGCTCTGGGCATGGGCCGATCCCGCCCACTGCGCGTAGATATCGGCATGGCACTGGACGCACTTGTCGTTGGCCGCAAAGGCCGCCGGTGCTCGCCCCACGTGGCACTCCAAGCAGCGATCAGTGAGCGTCTGGCCATATTCCACGTGGCGGTTGTCGCCGTAGAGGTTGCTCAGTTGGGCCGAGGGCTTGCGGGTGGCCTGGGCTTCATACCCTGCCAGCCAGCGCAAGAGGATTTGTTCGCGCTGGGCGATGGGCATGTCCTTGGCCGGCGGAGGAAAGGCCGGCAAATACAGCCGCCAGAGTTCCTCGTACGCGACGGATCGGACGTGCCAATCCTCATCGCTGGCGCGCGGCAGGAGAAAGTACACGGCCTCATCGTCGAGCCCGGCGGCGATGCGGCAAGCGGCGGCCCGCACAGCCCAGGAGTCATCGTATAGCTTCCGCGAAAGTAGCGCGACGGCAGCGGGGGTGTCAGCCTTGGCGGCCTGTACGGCCTTGGCCAGGGCATCGGAGTGTCCCTCGGCAAGCTGCTCCAGCAGGCCCGGCAAGTCCTGGCTGGCCGGGGACGTGGCGGCCTGGTGACGCGAATTCCACCACGCCAGCCCACCTGCCAGCACGGCGGCCAAGAGGAGCGTTGACAAAACTTGATGTCTGGATGTAACCATCGGCTAGACTGATATCACTACCACACCAGAGACGCGCAGACAATCCGTCGCAACAGTAAGGGGCTTGCCGGATGTGTGCAAAAATGTCGACTGCCGCGCGAAGCATCTCTCTGCTGCTGTCGTTGTCGGTCAGCGCGGCTTTGCTATGGGGTCATGGCGAAGGCCCGCCCGGCCCGCCGCAACCGCCCGGCGCCCCAGCGGGAAACCCAACCACTTCAAGCATCCAGCGCATCTATCCTGCTCGCTGGTCCTGGCTTCACTGGTGGGAGGCCAACCGAGGCCTGTACCTGCACATGATTCGGCAAGGTTCGGGGCAAAAGACATCTCCGGAGGTTATCGCCCAGTACCGCCAGAAGGCCGCGGAGGCCTTGGTGCCCGCGCTGCATTCACCGGATTGGCAGGTGCGCCGTGCGGCCGCTTTGGCCCTGGGCCAGATGGGATGGCAGGACGGCTACGGCACGCTGCTCGATCTCATCAAGGCTGAGAGGGACGAGAGGGTCATCTGCATTGCCTTCATCGCCCTGGGCCTGCTCGACACGCCCCAGAGCCGGGATTATCTGCTCAGCTACAACTACCCGACAAACCAGCAGCGGGACGCCGGCTTGTGCGCCCTGGGACTGTCCACTCAGCCGAGCGAGCCAGTGACAAACGCGCTCCAGCGAGTCCTCCGGGACGCGCCCGACCCCTACCAGGCGAGCATCGCCGCCTGGGCCCTTCGAGCCCGAGGCGGCGAGGCGGATCGGCGAATCCTTCAACAGGTCGCTACGGGGTCCTTAAGCCTGTGGCTGACCAGCGAGGCCCTGCTGGCCATGGGGCAGGATAGCCGTGCCCTCAACGGCGATCTCGTGGCCGCGGTGCTGCTGAACGCCCCGCAGGCCGCTCAATCCATCGCCGTCATCCGGGACCTCATGGCGCGCAAGGAACACACCCTGTCGAATCTAAACAAGGTCCGGTCGGCAAACCAGCGCTACGCTCAGGTCTACGAGCAATACCTCCAGGACACCCAGGCCTTCAACGCCGCCAACCCGAATCTGGCGACCCGCCCCTCTGGGCAAGCCGACACCATGTTTGCCAGTTTCGTGCTGGGATACGAGGAGATCTGCATCGCCCGCTTGCAGGCCTCCGCTGCCATCGCCCTGGGCGGCATGGACGTACCGGCCGCTGGGCAGGCGCTACTCAAGAGCCTCCAGGCCAGGGACGACGGTTACAACGAGCTGTACAAGGGCTTTGCCATCATGTCGCTGGGCCAGTTGGGCGACGAGGCTGCCGCCAAGTACATGCGCGACCTGCTCAACCCGATGCTTGGCCCGGGGGCGCACAAGAGCCGGGAGAACATCAAATCTCCCTTGCGCGGATATGCCGCGGTGGCGCTGGGGCTGTATTGTCAACCGGTCAAGACGCCGCAGGGTCCGATCGACCGGCCAGGGTGGGAGGAACTCACGCGGCTGCTGGCTGAGCGAATGGCCGACGTGAAAGAAGAGGACGAGGTCCGAACGGCCGCCGCCCTGGCGCTGGGCCTGGCGGGGCGGACGGAGAATCTGCGCTATCTCATTCCCGCCAGCACGACCATCGAGGGAAACAATGAATTGCTGGCCGGCTATGCGATCTTGGCCCGCGGCATGCTGGGCGACCGCAACGTGGTGGCCCCGGCCCAGAAGCTCCTGGACAAGGGCAACGACCGCGACGACACCTCGGGCCTGCTCGCCCGCCGGGCGGCCGTGCTGGGGCTGGCGCTGTGCGGCAGCGACGAGGCCCTGCCGGTGTTGGTGCAGGCCTGGCACCTGAGCTACTTCACGAATCGCGAGACGCTGTTGGCGCTGTCGCTGCGCGAGACGTACAGCATCCTCGACGACGCCGTCAAGTTGCTCAACGAGAGCCCCGACGCCTGGGAGCGTGCCTTCGCGGCGCGCTGCCTGGGCGAGATGCTCATGCCCGCCCGCCCCAGCCGGTTGGATCGAATCCTGCAGGGCGGGAACTACACCATCCGCAATGACCGCCTCATGCCATATCAGACGCTGGCCAACGAATTCATGTACCTGCACCTGCTGCCGGCCTTTGGAAAGGCGTGGCGATGAGAACATCCTCGGCCATGCTCGCCCTGGTCGCCTCGCTGGCGGTGGCAGCGGGGGTGTCAACGCAGAAGGCCGCCTCGTCGCCGGCGTCGTCTACGTCAACCTCGGCGGCATCCAACCCGGTGGCCGCCGCCTTCGCTGCTGCGGACAAGGCCCAGGACCGTCTTGAAATGCTGCGCTGGCACGCCTCGCCCAGGGGGCCGCTCATCGAGCAGGCGCTGCAGGCCGGTCTTGCTGCGCTCGATGAGGTGGATCGGCTGCTCGACGAATCGCCCGCCGGGGCGCCGGCCGCACCCAAGGCCGCGACGCAGAAGGCGGCCTCTTCTGACCGCTCCGGGGCGGTTCGCCTGCTGCAATGCCGCCTGGCCCTGCAGCGCGGGCTGCTCCATCAGGCCGCCATGGCAGCACTGGATGAAAGCGAGTCGCACGAGCTGAAGGCACAGTGTCAGCAGAAGGCCCTGGCCGGTTTTCGCGCCCTTCGCATCGAATATCGCGAGCAGCCGCTGGCGTACATGGGCTACGTCGCCGAGGCCGCCACGTTGCGGCTGGCTGGGCAATACGATGCCGCCCTTTCCACGCTGGAGGCCGTGACCAAGCTGAGCTTGAGCAGTGTGGGTGACCCGACCATGGCCGAGTTGTACCGCATCGCTCGGCTGGAAAGGCTGGAGGTGCTGCTGGCCCAGGACGCAGGGCGGGCACTAAAGGAAGCGACCCAGTGGCGGTCGGGGCCCGAGATCAAGAACAACGTCCCCTGGCAACTGCGGACGGAGTGGGTCATCGCCCGCGCTCGGGTCGCGCAGGCTGAACTGGCCTCTCATACGGGACAGCCGCTCGATGCCCCAGCCCTGCAAGCCGCGGCGGCGCTGCTTCGTCAGCCGGCAATGATCGCGCTGCTAGGAGCCTACGAGCGGATGCAAGTGCTGGTGCAACTGGACGAGCTGAACGTCGCCAAGCTGAGTCGCCAGGAGTGGCTCGAATGGGCGCGGCTCCTGGGATCGCTGGGACGCAGCGAGACCGTGGCGGCCTTTGCCAAGTCTGCCGCCGCGTCACAGGCAGCGCTGGCGGCCCCGGACGAACTGGCCCTGGCGGGCGTGTTGTGGGATCAGCAGCGGTGGAAAGAGTTGGCCGACCTGGCCGAGAGACTCTACCAGCGCGACGACCTGTCCGCCCGCCAGCGCGACCGGGTTTCTCAGCTTTGGGTGGCTCCGCTGCTGAAACTGCGGGAGCAAATCACTGCCGCCAGCCAGAGCACGTCGGACATTGAAGGCCGCTTGGAACAGGCCCTGCAGGCCGTCTTGGCCAGCGGGCTGGACGAAAAGCTGCGCGGCGATGCCCTGCGGCAATGGGTGCTGCTGGCGGACCTCCGGCGGCAGGGCGAGAAGGTCCTGGCCATGCTGCAAGCCCAGCAGCCGCTGGTACGCGCCGACGCGTTCCTTATGTATGCGCAGTGCCTGGCACGCTGGCAGGCGTTGCAGACGGCCGCTTCCAGCCAACCAATTGAAGAAGCCCAGGCCGCGGCCCAGCAGGTATTGCAGGACCTCGGCCAGACGCAGGAACTGGCCAAGTCTGCCGGCGAGAGTCCGCTGGCCGCCCAGGCAGTGCTGCTGCAAGTCCGGGTGCTGGCGTCGTGGCCCATGCACGATGCCCGCTCGGCACTGCAGGTGCTGACGAGCAACATGGCCCTGCTCAAGGCCCAGCCGCAGACCGGCACGGAAGCACCGTGGCTACAGGTGCAGTTGATGCTCGACCTGGGCATGGTGGATGCGGCCGCCCAGCAGGTTCAAGAGTACTCCAGCGATAAATCTGGCAACGCCGATGTGACGCTGCGCCTGGCTGAGGCCTTGGCCGCCCGCTACGCCGCCGCCGACGGGGCCGGCAAGCAGAAGCTGCGCCAGCAGGTGGTGAGTCTCTGCAATCAAGCCATGTCGCACGCGGTCGCTGACACTGCCCTGTTCGCACAGCTTCGCCGCCGCTCATCCCGCGTGATGCTCGCCGTGCAGGCGTTCAGCGACGCCCGCAGCGTCCTGGGCGAGCTTCTCAAGGAGAAGGTCATTCAGGACGATCGCGTCGCTCTGCTGGATTGCCGCTTGATGTCGGCCCAGTCCTGGAAGGAAGGCGGCGACCTCAACGCCTCGCTGGAGCAACTCATCCAGGTGGCGCGGGAATTCCCCGACGCTCCGCAGGTGGGCCTGCAGCGTGGCCGGTGCCTGCTGGAGTTGCGTCAGGGGGCCGAGGCGGCCGAAAGCTTCCGGCAGGCGCGCAAGCTCGCGCGCGAAGGTTCGGCGCTATGGTGCCAGATCACGCTCGAACTGGCCGACGCGCTGCGCCAGCAGGGCCAGGCATCGGCCGGGGTCGAGATATTGCGTGTGTCGCGTGCGCTGCATCCTGACTTTGGCAACCCCGAGCTAAAGGCCCGGCTGATCGAGCTGCAGGGCCACCTCGCGAATTCTCCGTCCACCATGCCCGCAAGGAGTGAGCAATGAATAGAACTGGTCTTATAACCGTAGCACGGGCGTCCCGCCCGTGGTTAAGTACCGTCACAACGGCCGAAACACCCATGGGCGAAACGCCCATGCTACGTTGTGAAACGACTTCTAGACATGTGAGACCGCTGGCATTCCTCTTGCCGCTGGCAATCGTGCTGCTGCCGGCGACGGCCTGCCTGGCCCAAACCGCCAATGTGCCCCAGGCGGCCCAGACCCGCAGTTTTCTGGACTTCATTCTGGCCGGCGGCGTGGTCGGGTACACGATCATGCTGCTGTCGGTGCTGGGCATATACCTGGTCATCGATAGCTTTATCCATCTCAAGATGGACAAGCTCATGCCGCCGCTGGTGACTGATCAACTCACCAGCCTGGCCCGCACTGGCCGCTTCGGCGAGCTGCTGACCTTCAGCAAGGCTAGCGACTGCGTCATCAGCCGCATCGTCGGATCGGGGCTGGCGCAGGGCAGCTTCGGCCTGCCAGCGGTGCGCCAAGCCATGCAGGAGCAGGGCATCAAGGAGGTCACGCGGCTCAACCAGCGCGTCGGCTACCTGGGGTTCTTAGGTTCGATCGGCCCGATGCTGGGCCTGCTGGGCACGGTGGCGGGCATGATCGGCTCGTTCAACGTGCTGGGCAGCTCCAAGGGCGCGGCCCGGCCAGATGAACTGGCCAGCGGCATCTCCCTGGCCCTGGTCACCACGTGCATGGGGCTGGTGCTGGCCATACCGCTGATGTTCTTCCACAACTACTTCCGCGACCGCGTCACGCGGCTGGGACAGGAATCCTCGGGCGTGTGCGAGCGAATCCTGCAAATCATGACCACCGTCATCGACACCCGCAATGCCGCCAAGGCCGCCCCGGCCAGCGCCGCTTCCCATGCCCTCGCAACGCCGGCGCCGCCCGCGGACCCATTTGCAACCCAAGCGGGCGCGCAGGCATGACGGCACCCAAGGCCATCCTGGATTTCGGCGCCGACTCGTCCGCCTCCACCGAGGTAAAGCTCCAGGTGGCGCCGCTGGTGGACATCGTGCTGTTCCTGATCTTCTTCTACCTGGTGGTCGGCCAAATGGTCATGCACCAGAAGGACAACTCCATCAACCTGCCAACCATGGCAGCCGAGCAGGCGGTGACCGAAGAGCCGGCCGAAGTGATTTTGAACGTGCGCGGCGATGGCAGCGTCGTGGTCGATGGCCGGAGCGTTTCCTCGGACGAGTTGGTGGCGCTATTGACGAGCGAGCGGGCCAAGAGCGACGTGGCCCACCAGGGCCTGCGCGTCATCGTGCGGGCGGATCGCCAGGGACGATACGAGGCGCTGAATGGCGTGCTGGCCGCCTGCCGCGGCTGTGGCCTGAAGCAGGTCGTGCTGCGGGCCAAGGAGGGGCCGTGATGAATTTCCTGCGCACCAAGCCCGCCGAGTACGAGATCCAGATGGTCTCGATGGTGGATGTGATCTTCACGCTGCTGATCTTCTTCGTGCTGGGCAGCGAGTTCCGCCTGCCGGAAAAGAGCTTTCCCATGGGCTACAACTCTGGCCAGACGTTGGCGGGCGCGCGGCTGGATGATTTTCCCAAGACGGTGCGCGTGGCCCTGCGGGGGCAGGCTCAGGGCGTGGCCATCGCCGTTGGGCAGGTGGATCTGGGCATCGACAACTACGATGGCATCCGCCAGAAGCTCTCGGAGATCAACATGCCCGAGATCACCGTGGTGGTGGCGGCCGATCCGAAGCTTTCGGTAGAGCAGGTGGCTCGCGCAGTGGATGCGGTGCTGGCCAGCCCGATGAAAAACGTCGCCCTGGCGTCATTGGGCAAGCCGGTCGTTCGAACCAAGGCGGGCGCGGCGGCCGATCCTCAAGATCAGACTTTGGCCGGGCCGTAGGTGAATCACAATGGATAAACAAGCTGCATGGCAATAATCGTCATCTGCGTAATCTGCGGATGGCTTTGGCCGTGGGAAGACCGCGATGGATAAATCAGAGCTATGGCAATGGGTGCGCCGGCATGGCCCGCCGCTGCTGGGCTCGCTGCTGCTGCACGTGGCGGTGCTGGGGCCGCTGTGCCTGCTGACGTGGGTGGTGGCCTCGGCCGTGACGCACGAGCAGGTGATCTCCCTGCGCGATCCTGCCGACTCGGACGTTCGCGATGACAGCTTCGGCGTCGGCGTCGAAGCCGTCGGCCCGGGCAGCGAGTCCGACGATGTGGCCGGCCTGGGCGGGGCAACCGACCGCTATAGCGGAGGCGCCGCCGGCAAGGGCAACGACGGCAAAGCGACGGGCTCCGAGAACAACGCCTACGCGCTGCCGGCGCTCGGCTCAGCTGGAAGCGCGCTGACGGATGTCGGCCAGGCCGCAGCGCCGGCGGAAATCACCGGCGATTCCCCGACCACCGGCTCGCCCGTGGGCAAGGACGCCGGCAAGGGCTGGATCAAGAACCTCTCAGGCGCAGCCGAGGGCGTTGCCGGCGGTGGCGGCCAGGGTGGTGTGGGCGGCAGCTTGCTGCGCGGCACGAGCAAGGGCTTTGGCGAATATGTCGGCACGCTCCGCGGCAAGGGGCTGGATATCGTGCTGGTGCTCGACGCCACCGACAGCATGACGCCCTACATCACGCAGGCCAAGCAGCGACTGCACCAGGTGATGGACGTGGTGACGGCGCTGGTGAACAGTAATGCCCGCGTGGGCGTCGTGGCGTACAAGGACTACGGCGACGAGTATGGCCCCACGGCCGTCAAGGTGCTGCCGCTGTCGGGCAACGTGCAGACCGTTCACGCCTTCTTGAATGACCTGGTGGCCGGCGGTGGCGGTGACGAACCCGAGCCGATCCACCAGGCGCTGAAGGCGGCCATCGACAAGAAGATGGGTTGGACGACGGGGCGCAAGTGGGTGATCATCCTGGCCGGCGATTCGACCATTCACTCCTCGGGCCGCTCCGAGGCCATGCAACTCGCCCGCAATTTCGCCAGCCAGCACGGCACCATTAACGTCATCGACTGCGGCGGCGTCGGCCAGCAGCAGGCCCGGCGCGAGCAGGTCTTGCCGGACCTGCTGAACATCGCCAAGGCCGGCGGCGGCTCAGCCTTCCTGCTGCGCGACGAGCAAACCTTCTGGCAGTACCTGATCGTTTCGGTCTTCGGTGAGCGCTTCAAGGACGACGTTGGCATCATCGTGCAGAAATACGTGAAAAAGGAGTAGCCATGACGCGAATGACGGCGACGTTTCTGGCGGCGGTGTGCGTGTGCGGTGGCGTCTGGTCGGGGTGCTCCAAGCACGCCAAGCCCCAGGTGGTGGTCTACACCAGCGTGGATCAGGAGCTTTCCGAGCCGATCCTCAAGGACTTCGAGCGGCAAACCGGCATCGAGGTCTTGCCGGTGTACGACGCCGAGTCGGCCAAGACCACCGGGCTGGTCAATCGCCTTATCACCCGCAAGGACAGCCCCGATTGCGACGTGTTCTGGAACAACGAGATCGTCCAGATGCAGCGGCTGGCGAAGATGCAGTTGATGCAGAGGGGGGCTCTTGGCCAGACGCCGGCCTGCCCCGCGAGATACCGCGATAAAGCCCTGTGCTGGGTCGCCTTCGCGGCCCGGGCGCGCGTGATCCTGGTCAACACCAACCTCGTCGGGCCACAGGACATGCCCAAAAGCATGGACGACTACACCGATCCCAAGTGGAAGGGCAAGGCCGCCCTGGCCAACCCATTCTTCGGCACGAGCCTGACGCACATGGTCGTGATGGATCAGCGCTGGGGCAGGCACAAACTGGCGGCGTGGCTCGACGGCGTCAGGGCCAATGACGTGGCGATTTGCCCGGGCAACGCAGCCGTGAAGGAAATGGTGGCCGCCGGCGAAAAGGCCTGGGGCGTGGTGGACACTGACGACGCCAACGAGGCGCTCGCTTCCGCCAAGCCCGTCAAGGTCGTCATGCTGCCTGAGCCTGAGCTGGTGCTGATTCCCAACACGGTCGGCGTTATTCGCCATGCCCCTCATCCCGCGGCGGCAAAACGGCTGGCTGAGTATCTGCTGTCGGCGGAGGTGGAGCGGAAGCTGGCCGCGTCGGCGAGCAAGAACATGCCGCTTCGGACCGACTTGAAGGACGTGGTGACGCCCTGGCACATCGACGTTCAATCCGCTCCCTGGTATGACGTGGACCAGGCCGCGGAGAATGTCGAGCCGGTCGTCGAATTGTTGAAGCAGAAGAACCTGGGCGGCTGAGAAGGGCCAGGCCAGCGCGAATGTCATCGGGGCTGAACATCACGGTTGTCGAGCCGGGCAAGCCATTGGCCAATCGCCTTTGGAGACTGTCCGCGCTTTCGATTCTGCTGGTGGCCTGCGCGCTGCTGCCGCTGGTGTGGTCGGTAGTTTCGAGCGTGCTGGCCGATGGGGCCAGTTCGTATCGCGAGTTGTGGCTCTCTCAGAAGGGGTGGCGACTGCTGGGGCGGACGCTGGAGTTGGCCGCTGCCGGGGCGGTGCTGGCGCTGCTGCCGGGGCTGTTGCTGGCGGAGTTCTGCTGCCGCCTGGATCGCCGCGGGGCTCTGCTGCTGGCGGCGTTGTCGTGCCTGACGATGCTGTTGCCCTCCTCGCTATTGGCCACGACCGCCATCGTGGCCCTGGGCCATAACGGCGTGCTGACGCAACGCTTTGGCCTGTCCTGGAGCATTTATTCCTTCGCCGGTGCTGCGGGCGTTTTGGCCCTGCGCTACTTCGGGCTGGCCGCAGTGCTGCTGACCTTTGCCCGCCTGAACCAGCGCGAGGAATGGCCGGTGCGCCGCGCCTTTGCCATCGGCGCCCGCGCCGCCTTCGGGCAACTGTACCTCCGGCCAATGCTGTGGGCGGTGCTGTCGGCGTTCCTGCTGGTGGGCCTGTTCTGCCTCAACGACCACGTCATTCCCGACATGCTGCTGGTGCCCACGTACGGCGGCCAGATCCTGATCATGTACTCGGCCATGATGAATCCCTCCTCTGCCGCGGCCATGGCGGCGCCGGTGGCGCTGATCGGCCTGCTGCTGGGGCTGCTGGTGGTGCGGCAGGCGGCGGGCTTTCTCAATCCGCTGGACAAACCCTTGTGGCCCGCGCGAGGTGGCCCGGCGTGGGTGAAGCTTTGCTGGGCGGCCGCCGCCATCGCGCTGCTGGGCTGCATGTGGTTGATTCCCATGGGCGTGCTGCTGTACCGGTTGGACTCGGCCGGCGCGCCGCTGCGGCAGTTGTCCGCGGCCGCGCCGGAAATCGCCAGAACGCTGGCCGACTCCGCCATCGCGGCCGCGGTGACGACCATTCTGGCGGCGGCTCTTGTCCATGCCGGGCTGGCGATGCGTGCGGCGGCTCAGCGGTCACCTGCCGGCCTGCTGCTGGTGAATCTGGCGGTTCCGCCCTCGCTGCTGGGGATCGGCCTGATTCTGCTGGCGAATTCCTGCCCGCCCGCGGTGCGCGATTCGACCGCGCCGCTGATCGCCAGTTATGTCGTGCGATTTCTGCCCATCGCGACGCTGGTGCTCTTTGCGGTCTGGCGGGGGCAGTCCACGCTGCCCCAGCAGGCCGCACGGCTGCATGGCCTGTCGGCGTGGCAGCGGTTGGCCCACGTGCATTGGCCAAGGCGGCGGCTGTCGCTGGCCCTGGCCGGGACGCTGTGCCTGCTGCTGGCCGCCACCGAGGTCGATATGTCGGTGCTGCTGTGTCCGCCGGGCGGGCACACGCTGGGCGTCCGGCTGGCCATGCTCATCCACACCGCCAGCGATGCGGTCGTCAGCGCCCTGTGCGTCGGCATTCTGCTGGTGCTGGCGCCGCTGATCGTCCTGCTGCTGGTGACCGTGGGCCTGCTGCGCCGCCAGGAGCGTGAATGATGGGCACGCTTTCAGCCGAGAACGTGACCTTCCAGTATGGCAAACGCACCGTCGTGGACGATGTGAGCCTGCGGCTGTCGTCAGGGCAGGTGCTGGGGCTCGTCGGTCCCAGCGGCAGCGGCAAGACCACGCTATTGTGGCTGCTGGCGGGCTTGCTGCCGCCGCAGCGGGGCCGGGTTGTCATTGAGTGCGACGGTTCGAGTGCCGTTCGGCCAAGGCTGGGAATGGTCTTTCAGCAACCAGGCCTGTGGGAGCACCTGGACGCCCAGGAGCACCTGGAGCTGGTTCTCTCATCGCTGCATCTGGCGCGGCCAGAGCGGCAGCGGCGGATCGCATCGGCCCTGGAAGAGTGGAAGCTGCAATCTCTGCGGCGGCGACTGCCCCGTGAGCTTTCCGGCGGCGAGCGTCAGCGGCTGGCGATCGCGCGGGCGACGGTCCTGGAGCCGCAGTGGCTGCTCCTGGACGAGCCGGGCTCCAACCTGGACGTGCAGGCGTGGGAGCATCTGCCGCAGTACATCGAGCGGGCTCGTCGGCGCGGTGCCGGGATCATCCTCTCCACTCACCGCAGCGAGGAGATTCTGGGACTGGCCGACCGCCTGGCCGTGCTTATCGACGGCCGCCTGGCCCAACTGGGCACGAGCGAAGAAGTGTATCGTCGGCCGGTGAGCCTGGAGGCTGCGGTGCTGCTGGGGCCGGCGGCGGAACTATCGGGTCTGGCCCAGGCCGGGGTGCTGCGCGGAGAAGAGGGCACGGTTCTGCTGGAGAACCTGGACGCGTCGCTGCAGGGAACGGTGCGGCTGATCCTTCGGCCGGAGGGCCTCCTCTTCGTTCCCGATGACACCGGCAGTTGGCGGCTAACCTCCTGCCAGACTCGCGGAGCGGTTCGGTGGCTGCATCTTGAGGCGGGTCGCCAGACGCTGCACGCCACCGGCTCTGCCGAGGTCGGCGCCGTCGGCCGGCTCCAGTGCCGGCCGTAAACAAGTGAACGCGTCACGCGTGTTTCACCAGCCCCGGCAGGGTCGGAGGAAGGCCACGATTTCGACGATTGGGTGCCATAGGTTGAGCCGCGCCGTCTTGCGGCTCTACCTATGCAGGACGTCCGCATAGGCAGCCCCGCCTTCGCAAGACGACGCGAAGTCGTGTCAGCCTATGGCACCCATTTCCGGCTCTAATGCCGCTCCATTATGTCTACATCCCTTCAGCCCCGCCGGAGCCGACCAAATCCAAACGTCCAGTGTACTTGGGCGTCACCGGCCAGTATGATGGGCGGCGTTGCTGGAATTCAGGGGCATCGTATGGACTCACGACTTCGAGACGTGCTACGCCGGGCGGCCTTTCGCTGCTACGTCCGTGGGCTGTTGGGGGCCATGGCGACCTGGCTGGCGGTATTTGGCGGCGTCCTGGTCGTCATCATCGCTTTGGACCGGCTGCTGGCTGTGCCGCTGTGGCATCGCCTGCTGCCGCTGGCGTGCCTGGCCGGCGCGCTCGTCGCCGGCGTCATTTCCTGGATCATCCACAAGCCTGGCCGGATGCAGGTTGCGCTGCTGCTGGATGAGCGGCTGAACCTGCACGAGCGGCTGAGCACATCGCTGGCGCTCGATGACGATGCCGACGCCTTTGCCCGTGCCAGTGTCGATGACGCCTGCCGCATGGCTGAGCACCTGAATTTCCGGCAGGCGCTGCAGCTGGGCCCGTTTCGCCGTTGGGGCTTTACCGCCGCGGCGTGGGCGTGCGCCGGCTTGGCATTCTGCCTGCTGCCGGCGCTGGACCCGCTGGGCCTGCACGAACAGTCGCTCCGCCAGCAACACCAGCAGGCGCAAGCCCGGCAGGCTCAGCAGCAGATCCAGCAGGCGGCCCGCTCGGTCCTGGCCGTGGCGCAGCAGGTGAAGGACCCGGCCCTGTCGGCCGAACTCGCCGCCATCGAGCAGCAAGCTGCGAGCATGCCCTCCGACGAGATGAAGCGTCAGGCCATCCGCAAACTCGGCGACCTGGCCGAGGGCATGAAGGCGCAGGAACGCTCGCGACAGGAGATGGCGCAGGAGCTGAATAAAATGCTGGGCCAGTTGCGCAGCCCGCCCAAGGCTGCTTCGCCGGAGCTGTCACGGGCGCTGGCCAAGGGCGACTTCGCCAAGGCGGCCGAACTGGCCAAAAGCCTCCAGCAGAAGGTCCAGTCCAACGAGATGAACCCCGAGCAGAAGCAGGCTTTGGCCAGCCAGCTGAATGAACTGGCCAAGCAGTTGGGGCAACTGGCATCGGAGCAAAAGGAGCTCCAGCGCGAGCTGGAGAAGGCGGGCCTGGAGAAGAACCTCTCGCAGCTGTCGCCGGAGGATCTCAAAAAGGCCCTGGAGCAGAAGCAGCTTCCCCAGGAGCAGATCGACAAGCTGATGCAGAAGGCCGCCGCCTGCAAGGGCGCGTGCGAGAAGGGCGGGGCGTTGGCACAGGCGATGGGGCGTGGCGGCGATTCGGCCTCCGATGACAGCGCCTTGGATGCCGAACTGGCGGAGATGGCCCAGCAGCTCAGCGAGTTGGAGGCGGCGAAGCTGGACATGGAAGCCCGCCTGGCGGCGGTGCGTGAACTTGAGCGCGCCAAGAAGTGCCTGGGCGGCAATTGCGTCAGCCCGGGAGAGCAAAGCCCGTGGGAAGAAGGACTGGCGGATTTGGCCGGTCCGGGCTCGGGGAAGCCGGGCATCGGCATGGGCCAGCGCGACAGCGCCGACAGCGGCGATTTCGGCCTGGATAAAGCCAAAGCCCCGACGCTCCAGGGCAAGGGCCCGGCCGTGGCCAGCTGGTTCTTCAAGGGCGAACAACTCAAGGGCGAGTCGCAGCGCGACTACCAGCAGGTGATGCAGGCGGCCCGCGACAATGCCGCCCAGGCCATCAAGGAAAACGAAATCCCGCGCAAGTACGAAGGCCCGGTGAAGAAATACTTCGGCGAGTTGGAATCGCCGCCGCCGGGCCAGTGATCTGAAATGGAGTCGCCTGTGTTCAATCGACTGCTCGGCCCCGCGGCCGGAATGACCGTCCTGCTGTGCGCGGCCATGATTTCCTTTAGCGGCTGCCACAAAGAGCCAGGCAAACCCGTGCTGGTGGTGTATTGCTCTGCCGACCAGGAATACGCCGAGCCGATCCTGGCGGAGTTCCAGAAGAAAACGGGCATCCAGCTCCAGGTCCGCTACGACTCCGAGGCCAACAAGACCGTCGGGCTCATCCAGCGCCTGCGGGCGGAGAAGGCCCAGCCTGTGGCCGATGTCTTCTGGTCCAACGAGGTCTTTCACACCATTCGCCTGGCTCAGGAAGGCCTGCTCCAGCCGTACCGCTCCAACAAGCTGCCCGCATGCGGCGCATATTGCGCGGGCGATGCGTGCTGGCACGGCATGGCCCTGCGGGCGCGAGCCATTGCCTACAACCCGCAGCGCGTGAAGGCCGAGCAGGCGCCGCGCCGCCTTGAAGACCTGCTGGCGGCGAAGTGGAAAGGCCGGCTGGCCATGGCGGGGCCGCAGTTCGGCACCACTGGCGGCGACGTGGCCAGTTGGTTCGTCCACTATGGCCCCGAGCAGGCGCGGCGGATTCTGCAGGGGCTTGCTGACAACAAGGTGCGGCTGGCCGACAGCAACTCCGCTGCCGTCAAGCTGGTGGCCACCGGCCAGGTGGACGCGGCGCTCACCGACACCGACGACGTATACGCCGCCCAGCGCAATGGCTGGAGCGTGGCGATGAATCTTCTCGACCAGGACGGCCAGGGGGCTCTGGTTATTCCCAACACGGTGGCCATCGTGCGCAACGGCCCGCACGCCGACCTGGCCGGGCGGCTGGTGGAGTACCTGCTCAGTCAGGCCGTCGAGGAAGCGCTGGCCACAAGCGACGCCCACAACACCCCGGCCGACCCGGTTCTGCGGGAGAAGTTCAAGCAGTATGAAATCCCGCATCCGCTGAAGATCGATTACGCCAAGGTGTCCCAAGCCATGCCCGAGGCCCTGGCCGCCGCCAACGAGGTGCTCAAGCCGTAGATGTCCAACTCACCGGCCAGAGCGTCGCACACGGGGCGGCTAGCTTCTCTTGCGCTGGCCGGCGGCGTGCTGCTTTGGCTGGGGCTGTTCGTCTGGCCGCTGGGGCAAATGCTGGTGTCGATCGCCCTGCCTTGTCCGCCCTCTGCCGCCACCGAGACGATGGCAACGGCGCAGTGGTGGCTGCTCGTGCTGCGCTCGCTGGGCTGGGCGAGCCTGGTAGCGACCTGCGCGGTGGTTTTGGGCTACGTGCCGGGAAAGCTTGTCGGCGGCATCTTCTCGGCGCACAGCCGATCGCGACAGTCGGCCTGGCTGTTCTTACTGCTCTCGCCGCTGCTGCTGCCGGCGTACGTGTTGTACTACGCCTGGTCGCTGCCGTTGAGCCCGACGAGCCCGCTGGGCAAGTGGCTGATGTCGCAGCCAAGCCTGGCCAGCGGCATCGCCCAGGCCCTGTCGCTGCTGGCGGTGGTGCTGTGGTTCTGGCCCCTGGCGGCGCTGCTGCTGGCGCAAGGCTGGCGGAATATCGACCCGGGCATCATGGAAAACGCCGCGCTGGACGCCCAGCCATGGCAGCGGGCCTGGCACGTGATGCTGCCGTTGCTGCGGTCGCCGCTGCTGCTGGCCTGGAGCGTCTGCGCTGCCCTGGCCATGACGGAATTCACCGCCTTCCATCTGGCCGGGCTGCGCACCGCGGGCACGGAACTGTCCGTGATGTACGATCTGACGGGCAGCGCCTCAGCCGTGGTGCAGCGCGCCTGGCCGCTGGTGCTGCCGGCGGGGGGCATCGCCCTGGTCCTGCTGTGCTCGCCGATCATGCACGCCAGCCCGCGCGAGGGCTTGGCCCGGCCAGCGGGCTCGATCCGATCCGGCCGGACTCTGCGGGCGGTGGTGTTGGGCCTGCTGGGCATATCGATCATCGTCCCCGTGTGCCTGCTGCTGCAAGCCACGCGCGGCATCGAACCGTTGCGGAGATTCCTGGCGATGCACTGGGACGAATTGGCCTGTTCATCTGGCGTGTCGGCCGCTGGTGCGGTCGCGTGCCTGGCGATTTCCGCCACGGCCATGGCGCTGTCCCGCTGCGGCAGCCACAGCCGAGGGTTGGCAATGCTTTCGCGCGTGATGCGGTACACGATTCTCCTGGCCATGTTCCTGCCGCCGGTGCTGCTGGCTTCGGCCGTGCTGGAGGCGATGGCCGGCAGCCATCTTCCCGCCGGCCTGCGCGAGAGCCCGCTGGTGGTGTCCTGGGGCCTGACGCTGCGGTATGCCGGGGCGGCGCTGGTGCTGATGCATCTGGCCATGGGCAGCCGGGACCGGCAGCTGGCGGAAATGGCGGCCATCGACGGCGCCAGCGCCACGCAGGCATGGTGGCACGTGCATCTGCCGCGGCTCTGGCCGACGCTGGCGGGCTGCTTTGTGCTGGTGGGCATGCTGGGCATGACGGAGGTGCCCTCCACCATGATACTGCTGCCGCCGGGCGTGCCGAACTTCGCCCAGCGGCTGATGAACCAGATGCACTACGCCCGCGACGCCCAGGTCATCGCCTCCTGCCTGGTGCTGTGCGGCGTGTACGTGCTGCTGGCCTTGCTGGTGGCAGTGCTATTGAAGCGCAAGGGCGGCGGCATCGCGGTGACGACCACGCTGCTGCTCATGTTGGTGCTGGCCGGCGGCTGCCAGAAATCCAGCCACAGCGACCAGGCCACCTGCGTCGGGAGCTTCGGCGCGACGGGCACCGAGAATGGCCGGTTCGTGTATCCCCGGGCCATCGACGTTTGCCGCGATGGCTCGGTCGTCGTCATCGACAAGCTGGCGCGCGTGCAGCGGTTTAGCCCGAGCGGTGAATTCATCGCCGGTTTCGCCATGCCGCAGTCGGAAAATGGCAAGCCCACCGGCGTCTCCACCGGCCCCGGGGGCGACCTGTACGTCGCCGACACGCACTATCACCGGGTCATGGTCTTTGCCTCCGACGGCACGCTCAAGCGGCAGTGGGGCCAGTTCGGCCAGGAGGGCGGCAGTTTCATCTACCCCACCGATGTGGCCTTTGCCGGCGGCAAGATCCTGGTCAGCGAATACGGCGGGAACGACCGCATCAACGTCTTTGACAGCCAGGGCCATTTCCTGCACAGCTTCGGTTCCCCCGGCTCAGGCCCCGGCCAGTTCGCCCGGCCACAATCCATGGCGGTGGACGAGGCCCGCAATCGCCTGTACGTCAGCGATGCCTGCAATCACCGCATCGCCGTGTACGATCTGAAGGCGTGCCTGGCCGGCGCCAACGTAGATTTGCCGCGGTACATCGGCTCGGGCGGGACGGCTGCGGGGCAGTTGCGGTATCCTTACGGCTTGGCCATCGCCAGTGGCGGCAACCTGGTCGTGGCCGAATACGGGAATAATCGCGTCCAGGTCTTCGACCCCGCTGGGCGCAGCGTAGCCGTACTGGGCGAGGCGGGACGCGACATGGGGCAATTGGCGTATCCCTGGGCCGTCGCGATCGGCGGCGACGGCATACTGTACGTGGTCGACTCGGGAAATAATCGAATTCAACGATGGCGGCTTTAGGCCCAACAACCGGTTTGACGCTGTCGCATCCAGCCTGGCTGGTGCTATGCCTGCTGGTCGTGCCGATCATCTGGCTGGGCTGGCGGCAGCTGGCCTCGCTGGGGCCGGTGCGGCGCGTTCTGGCGGCCGTGTTGCGCTGCCTGGTGGTGGCGCTGGCGGCGTTGATCCTGGCGCAGCCGCAACTGACGCGGAAGAATCCGCAGATCACGGTCATCGCCGTGCTGGATCGCAGCCAGTCGATTCCGCCGGGCTTGCAGGATTCGGCCTTGGCGTATCTCGATGCCGCGCTGGCGGGCAAGAAACCGGCCGAGCAGTTCGCGCTGGTGGACGTGGCAGAGGCGGCGCGAATCTCCAAGCTGCCCTCATTGGACGCCACGTTCCGGCATCGCAACACCAGCCTCACTGGTTTGCAGACGCGCCTGGCCACGGGGCTGGAAATGGCGCTGGCCATCGCTCCGCCCGACTCGGCCAGCCGCATCCTGCTGCTCAGCGACGGCAACGAGACCTCCGGCGACGCCCGCCAGACCGCCCGCACGGCCGCCGCCAATGGCATCCCCATCGACGTGCTGCCCCTGCGCTACACGCACCCCAACGAGGTCATCTTCGCCAGCCTGTCGGCCCCGGCCAAGGCCCGCAGCAACCAGACCGTGCCGCTGCGATTCGTGCTCAAGAGCACCGCCCCGGCCAGCGGCAGGCTGCTGCTGACCCTCAACGGCAAGCCGGTGGCCATCGGCGAGAATGGCGAGGTCGAAGCCCCCATCACCTTGCACAGCGGCACCAACGTCAAGACGGTCTCGCTGCCGCTGGGGTCGCGCGGTGCCCATGAATTCCGCGCCACCTTCACGCCCGATGACCCCACCCAGGACAGCATCACAGCCAACAACACCGCCAGTGGCATCACCATGGTTTCGGGGCCCGGGCTGGTCCTGGTGGTGGACGACGGCACGGCCGGCGAGGCCATCGCCGCGGCGCTGAAAGACGCCAAGATCGAAACGCGCCGCATCGTGGCCGGCGAGTTCCCGAGCGAACTGACCAGCCTGCTGGACGTGGACGCGATCGTGCTGGTCAACGCCCACAACTCGCGATTCACGCAACAGCAGCAGGAGCTGATGTGCCTGTACGTCACGCAGACCGGCGGCGGGCTGGTGATGGTCGGCGGGCCCGACTCCTTCGGCGCCGGCGGCTGGATCGGTTCGCCACTGGAGGCGATCCTGCCGGTGGATATGGACCCGCCGCAGAAGCGCCAGCTGCCCAAAGGCGCGCTGGTCTTGATCATGCACGCCTGCGAGATTCCCGAGGGCAATTACTGGGGCAAGAAGGTCGCCGGCGCCGCCATCAACAGCCTCAGCCAGATGGACATGGCCGGCGTGGTGCAGTACGGCTGGAATACCGGCCAGCCAAACTGGGTCTTCCCCTTCCAGGTGCTAAGCGACAAGGGCCGGGCCATCGCCGCCATCGACAAGATGGAGATGGGCGACATGCCCGACTTCGGCCCGCCCATGCAGGCCGCCTACGACGAGCTGGTCAAGTGCGACGCTGCCGCCAAGCACGTGATCATCATCAGCGACGGCGACCCGCGCCGGCCCGGCAATGAGCTGATCCAGAAGTACAAGGACGCCAAGATCACCTGCTCGGGCGTCGGCATCAATCCGCACTCGCCCGCCGACGTCGGCAGCCTGTACGACATCGCCACTTCGACCGGCGGGCGTTTCTACCAGGCCCAGGACCCGCAGTCGCTGCCGCAGATCTTCATTCGCGAGGCCCAGGTGGTGCGGAGGCCGCTGATATTGGAAGAGCCCACGCTGCCGCAGGCGCAGTTCTCGCTGCACGAGATTCTCCGCGGCGTCACCGACCTGCCGAGCCTGGACGGCCTGATCGTCACCGGTTCTAAGGGCGGGTTGGCGCAGTTGATCCTGACCAATGCCAAGGGCGATCCGCTGCTGGCGGCCACGCAGGCGGGGCTGGGGCGGTGCGTCGCCTTCACCAGCTCCGCCGACGGCCGGTGGGCTAGGAACTGGCTGGCGTGGGGCGGCTTTGGACGCTTTTGGGAGCAGGTCGTGCGCTGGGCGGGCAAGCCCGCGCAGTCCACGGAATGCGATGTCCAGGCCGACGTGCAGGGCACGCAGGTAACCGTCTCCGTCGAGACCAGCGATGCTGCCGGCAAGAGCATCCCGCTGGCGCAGATTTCCGGGCAGATCATCGCCCCGGACTTATCCAGCAGGCTGCTGGCGCTGGAGCAGGCCGGGCCCGGCAAATTCCGCGGCGACTTTCAGGCCGACAGCGGCGGCAGCTACATGCTGGTCCTGAGCTACACCAAGGCCGGCCAGGAAAAGACCATCGGCCACGTCCACACCGCCATCAGCGTGCCGCTGGCCCCGGAGTTCCGGGACGCTGCTGACAACGCCGCCATGCTGCGCGAGATCGCCGACATCACCGGTGGCCGGGTGCTCTCATCCGATCCGGGCCAGGGGCTCTTCGAGGCCAAGGGCTTGAAGGTGCCGCACTGGTCGCGGCCGCTGACGGCCGAACTGATCTGCATCTGGCTGGGGCTGTTCCTGCTGGATGTGGCCGTGAGGCGCGTGGCCGTTGATGTCGCCGCCATCGCCCGCCGAGTCGCGCGTGCGCTGGCTCGTTTGCGCGGCGCCGCCCCGGCAGCCCAGGCCACGCTGGAGCAGCTCAAGAGCAAGAAGGCAGAGGTTCAGCAGCAGTGGACGGCGCGAAGGGCAGCACGCTACGCCGGCGCTGATAAGCCCCAAGCCCAGACCGGGCCGGCCCCGCTTCCACTGGAGAAGCCCGCAGCCACAACTGCGCCGGCCCCGGCCTCGCCAGAACAGAAACAGCCGCCACCAGCACCAGCCACGTCGCACTTGCAGCAGTTGCTGCGAGCCAAGCGCCAGGCCAAAGCCAAGCCCAAGGGCGACCAGGACGAAAACCATCCAGCAGGAGAAGGACAATGACCGGCATTCCAACGGAAGACTTGCAGCAGGTTGCAGAGCGTTGCCGCGACTTTCGCGCCAAGTTCGACAGCGTCCAGGAGCAGATCGCCAAGGTCATCGTGGGCCAGCAGGAGGTGGTGCGGAACGTGCTGATCGCGCTGTTCTGCGGCGGCCACGTGCTGCTCGAAGGCGTGCCGGGGCTGGGCAAGACGCTGCTGGTGCGAACGCTCTCCTCGAGCCTGTCGCTGAAGTTCCGGCGGATCCAGTTCACGCCCGACCTCATGCCCGCCGACATCGTCGGCACCAACATGGTCATCGAGGACAGCGAGACCGGCCACCGGGTCTTCCAGTTCCAGAGCGGCCCCATCTTTGGCCAGATCATCCTGGCCGACGAGGTCAACCGCGCCACGCCCAAGACCCAGTCGGCCATGCTCGAAGCCATGCAGGAACACTCCGTCACCGCCGGCGGGGCGATCCACCTCCTGCCCGAGCCGTTTTTGGTGCTGGCCACGCAGAACCCCATCGAGCAGGAAGGCACGTACCCCTTGCCCGAGGCGCAGCTCGACCGCTTCTTCTTCAAGCTGCTGGTGCCGTACTCCAATCGCGAAGAACTCTCTGCCATCCTCGACCGCACCACCACCGCGCACCGGCCCGACGTCCAGCCGGTGCTGGACGGCCCGGCCATCGTCGAAGCCCAGGAGCTGGTCCGCCGCGTCGCGATCGCCCCGCACGTGCAGGACTACGCCATCCGGCTGGCGCTGGCGACGCATCCGCAGGGGCCATTCGCCGTCGAGATGGCCAACCGCTTCGTGCGCTTTGGCTCGAGCCCGCGCGGGGTGCAGGCGCTGGTGCTGGCGGCCAAGGTCCACAGCCTGCTGGAGCAGCGCTACCACGTGAGCTTCTCGGACATTCAGGCAGCGCTGCTGCCGGCGCTGCGGCACCGCATCCTGCTCAACTTTGAAGGTCAGGCCGAGGGCATCAGCGCCGATGACGTGCTGGCCCAGATTCTCGAAAAAACTCCCACCGTGGCAGCCGAATCGCACGCACCACGTGAGGCCGCCAGTCCGGGGGCGTCGGCCTGAAACATGCCAAGCCATGACGCAGGAATTTGATGACGCAGAAATTTACCAACTTAGCTGAGCTGTTGGGGCGAGAGTTTCTCGCCCGCCTCGACGGCTTGGACGTGCTGACACGCCGAATCCTGCAAGGCCGTCTGCAGGGCGAGCGGCGCAGCAAGCGCCGTGGCCAGAGCGTGGAGTTCGCCGAACATCGGCCTTATGCCCTGGGCGACGACATGCGCTTCGTTGATTGGAACACGTACGCCCGGCTGGAGCAGCTCTTCCTCAAGCTCTTCCTGGAGGAGCAGGACCTGACCGTCCACGTGCTGCTGGATGTCAGCGGCTCGACCCAGCAGGGCCAGCCGTCCAAGTCGCTGGCCATGCTGCGCCTGGCGGCCGCCCTGAGCTACGTGGCGCTGGTGAACAACAACCGCCTGACGGTCAGCGCCTTTGCCGACGGCCTGCTGGGCCAGGTGGCCAACCTCCGTGGCCGGGTGAGCGTGCAACGACTTTCCGCGTTCCTGCTGAATCTCGACAGCGGCGGCTCGTCAGACTTCGACAAGGCCTGCCGGCAACTGGAGGCCGGCCGGGTCGGTTCGGGCGTGACCGTCGTGATATCCGACTTCTTGTTCAAGGAGGGCTACCAGGAGGGCCTAAAGCGACTGAGCGGGCCGCGGTACGACCTGTTCGCACTTCAGTTGCTCAGCCCGCAGGAGCTTTCGCCCGACCTGACCGGGGACTTGCGGCTGCGGGACGTGGAAGATTCCGACCTGGCCGAGGTGACCATCAGCCGCGCGCTGCTGGATTACTACAAGCGCAACGTGGCGGCGTACTGCAACGAACTGTCCGCCTTCTGCACGCGGCGCGGCTCTGGCTACATGCTGGCCCGCTCCGATGAGCCGACCCAGGGGCTCGTGCTGAACGCCCTGCGGCGAAAGGGGCTGCTGCAATGACCTTCCTGGCCCCTTGGCTAGCTGCGTCCGCCGCCGCCATCGCCGTGCCGCTGCTGGTGCTGCTGTACTTCCTGAAGCTCCGGCGGCGGGAAATGCCCATCTCCAGCACGCTGCTGTGGAAGCGGGCCGTGCAGGATCTTCAGGTCAACGCCCCGTTCCAGCATCTGCGGAAAAACCTGCTGCTCCTGCTGCAAGTTCTGGTGCTGATAGCGGGGCTCTTGGCGCTGTCGGGCCCGGTGCTGCTGCGCGACGGCTCGCCGGCCAAGCGATACGTGCTGCTGATCGATCGTTCTGCCAGCATGAACGCCACCGACGTGCTGCCCAGCCGGCTGGAGGTCGCCAAGGACGAAGCGGGCAAGCTCGTGGCGACGATGCGCACCCCTTCGGCGCTGTCGCTGGCCAGCCGGGCCGATGAGGCCATGGTCGTGGCCTTCGACGAGCACGCCCGCGTCATGTGCAACTTCACCTCCGACAAGCGACAGCTGCTCTCGGCCATTGCCGCCATCACGCCCGGCGACGGCGGCACGAGGATCGACGAGGCCATCCTGATGGCCAAAGCCTTCGGCTCGGCCCCCGGCGAAGCGGCCAACGCTCGCGGCTCCGGCGTGCAGGCGCAGCTCGAACTGTTCAGCGATGGCCGGCTGGGCGACGCAGCCGCGCATCGTGACGAGGCCGGGGCTTCCTCTCGACCGGCGGCGGATGCGGCGATATCGCTCCAGGAGGGCGAGCTGGCCTTCCACGCCATCGGCAGCGGCGGGCAGAATGTCGGCGTCACCGCCATGCAGGCCCGCCGCGGCTACGAGAACCCGCAGGAAGTCGAAGTCTACGCCACCGTAGCTAACTTCGGCACGGACCTCGTCACGTGCGACGCGCAGTTGAGTCTGGACGGCGCGATTCAGTCGGTGCAATCCGTCCAGTTGCCGCCAACGGCCAACGATCAGCCCGGCGTGCTGTCGCTGACGTTCGCGCTGGAAATGCCCACCGGCGGCGTGCTGGAACTGCGCTGCCTGCCCAAGAGCAGCCAGAATTTCCTGGGCAGTGACGACGCGGCCTGGGCCGTCCTGCCGCCGCCGCGAAACCTGGCGGTCTGCCTGGTGACCGACGGCAATGGGCCGCTGCTGTCGGCCTTGAAGGCCTGCCCGCTGGAGCGGCTGGAGGTCAAGAGCCCCGCGGAGTTTGACGCCATCGACTTTGGCTCGCTGCCGCCCGAAAAGGGCTACGACGTGATCGTGCTAGACCGCCACGCCCCGGCCAAGCTGCCGCGCGGGCGGTTCGTCGTCTTCGGCTCGCCGCCAGCAGCCAGCGGGGCCACGGCCACGGGATCGCTGGAAAACCAGGTCGTGCTCGATTGGCATTCCAACCACCCGATCCTCCAGTACGTGAACATGGCCAATCTCTTTGCCGCCAAGGCGTACAAGCTCTCCCTGCCGGCCGACTCGTCCGTGCTGGCCGAGTTCGCATCCGCCCCGGCGCTGGCGCTGGTGCGAAACCAGGGCAGCCTGTTCCTGCTGGCGCCATTCGACTGCCTGGAGACGAACTGGCCCTTCGAGCCATCCTTTGTGATGTTCTGCTACAACGCCCTGGGCTTCTTATCCCTGGACGGCACGCAGACCGGCCAGCTCGCGCTGCCCGTCGGCGCTCCATTCAGCTTGGAGGGTCTGCCGACGCAGGCGCGGGGCGTTGTCACGGGGCCAGGCGCCACGACGGCCGTACAGGTCAACGCCTCGGGAATCCTGCGGTTCCCCGGCACCGGCAGAGTCGGCGTATACCGATTGGAGCTGGCCAACCTGCCGGCGACAACTTTTGCGGTCAACCTGCTCAGCGCCCAGGAAAGCGACATCAAGCCGGCCACGCGGCTGGCCGTGGGCAATCAGCAGGTTCTCGCCCAGGCCGCCCAGCAGAAGGGCAATCTGGAGCTTTGGCCCTGGCTGATTCTGCTGGGGCTGGTTGGAATCCTGTTGGAGTGGTGGGTGTACAGCCGTAAACTCAGGCTATAACCGCTAGGTTGGAGACCGGCCATGGGGCGTTTGCACTGGGGCTTCTTTCTCTTGCTGGCATGGACGAGCGTGGCTTCGGCTGCGACGTCGGCCGATCCCTTCAACGTGGACATGAATTTGGGCTGGGACGGCGCCTACCGCGTCGGCCGCTGGTCGCCGGTGGAAATCGGCATCTCCACGAACCTCAAGCAGCCCTTCGGCGGCAGCGTGATACTGGACGCCCGCCAGGACGACCTCCACCGCATGGCCATCGCACACCCCTTCGTCGTCACCGACCAGGCCCCGGCCAGGATCAGCCTGGCCACGAAACTGTCTCCGTTGTACGACCGCTCCGGCTGTCAGCTCTCGCTGGTAGATGACAAGGGGCGGACCGTCTGGACGAACGACTACGAGCTGTGGAATCTCGGGCAGGGCAGGAACACTTCATTCGTCCCGCCCTCGCAGCTCTTTGTGGGAGTGTGTGGCAAGCGCGGCTTTTCCTTGACGCGGCTGGGCGAGAATTTCATCGTCCAGAAAGAAGCCGGCGAGCCCGACAAGATCGTCGTGAAGGAAAAACTCGCCCCGGCCCTGCCCTGGGACTGGACGGGGTACGACTGCCTCGACGTGCTCATCCTGTACGATGTTGACTGGGCAACGCTCCGGCCACAGCAGGTTGGGGCCATCCGCGACTGGGTCTCGCGCGGCGGACGGCTGATGCTGATCCTGGGCGCCCATCCGCTGCCGCAAGACAGCGGGCTGCAAGGCCTGTTGCCGGTGAAGATCGGCGAGATGCGATCGCGCGACGTGGAGCCTTCCGAACTCATCGAGCGCATCAGCGTCACGCCGCGCACCGTCAACGCCCGCGAGCTGGAGATTCTTGATCCGCGTCTGTGCCAAGCCTGCTCGCAGGGCAAAAGTCGACTGGCGGTGACTGGCCGGTTCGGCTTTGGCCAGGTGTTGTTGCTGGGCTTCGACCCGGCCGAACTGGAGCAAGTCACCGCCGAGGTCGCCACCGAGCAGTGGAGCACGTGGCTTGCCGATATTGCCCTGCCCTTCGAGTTGGTGCCCGCCAAGGGAACGAAGGATTTGAACAGCAACCCCTATGGCCGGCGGTTCCAATCCACGCAGGCGCAGCTGGCGAACGTCCAGCAATACCTCCAGAGCATCCCGCAGCTGCGGCCGCTGAGCGTGGGCTGGATTCTCCTGCTGCTGCTCTCGCTGGCGGTGCTGCTGGGGCCGGTGGATTATCTCGTTTTGAAGAAGCTCGACCGGCTGCCTCTGACCTGGCTCACCTCGCTGGTGATCATCGGCGGCTTCACGGCCGCGGCGTATTTCGGGGCGCGGGCGCTGCGTTCGGGCGACCTGCAACTGCGTTTCGTCAGCAGCGTCGATGCCATCCAGGACGGCCCAGCCTGGCAGAGCACCTACTACGGCATCTATGCCCCTTCCAGCGCCAACTACGAAATCGCGGCCTTGGGCAAGGGCCAGTGGTGGTCGCCGTTCAGTTTCAGCGAAGCCAACATGTACGGCTATCGCTCCTCCGACCTGGCCACCCGGACGATTGCCTGCCACCAGTACGACGGCATGAACGTGCCGCCGGCGCTGCCCATCAACATCTGGTCGATGCAGTGCATGCAGGAGGAATGCAGTTGTGCCGATGTGCCGCTGCGCGTTACCTGGCAGGCCGGTCGCGCCACGATCACGAATACCTCTTCCTCGACGCTGAGCGATGTGGCAGTGCGCATGAAGAACACGTCGCAGATCATCGACTCCATCGGCCCGGGCCAGAGCGTCACGCTGGACTCGCCGTCGAAGACGCCCTATGGCCGGCGGTTCGCGGAGTCTGGGCAGGGAGGCAATGAAGTGTCGGCCGCAACCTTCGAGCGGAATCGAATACTGAATCGCTACATGGACGCCGGCGCGATGGTCGTGTCGGCCACGGTGGATGCGCCGCCCTCGCCACACCAGCTCGCCAAGCGTTCCGCCCACGTTACCGGCCAGCAGTCCGTGCGGCTGGTCGTCCTGCCTCCAGAGGTGAACCATGATTGAGATCACGGGCCTGACCAAACGATACGGCAGCCTCACGGCTTTGTCGGAGCTGAACCTGCACATCAGCCCAGGCGAGATTTTCGGCTTCATCGGCCCCAACGGCGCCGGCAAGACCACCACCATGCGCATCCTGGCCACGCTGCTGGAGCCAACCGCCGGCAAGGCCAGCATCAACGGCGTGGACGTGATGCGCCAGGGCAAGCAGGTTCGCCGGCTGGTGGGCTACATGCCCGACTTCATGGGCGTCTACGACGACCTGAAGGTGTATGAGTACCTGGAGTTCTTCGCCGCCGCCTTCAACATCGACCGGGCCAAGCGCAAGGGCATCGTCGAGGGCGTGCTGGAACTAACCGACCTGACCGAAAAGAAGGCCGCCACGGTGGACAGCCTTTCGCGCGGCATGCAGCAGCGGCTGGGCCTGGCCCGCGTGCTGATTCACGACCCCAAGGTGCTGATCCTGGACGAGCCCGCCAGCGGCCTAGACCCGCGCGCCCGCATCGAGATGCGCATGCTGCTGCGCGAACTCAAGACCATGGGCAAGACCATCATGATCTCCAGCCACATCCTCTCGGAACTGGAGGAGATGTGCGACAACGTGGGAATCATTGAGCAGGGCCATCTCATCTTCAGCGGCACCATGCAGGACATCCATGCCAAGCTCGGCCTGGGCTGCAAGCTGCGCGTGTATGTCCCGCCCGAGCAGACCGGCCGGGCCAGGGAACTGCTGGCCAGCCTGCCGCAGGTCCACCAGGTGGACGCCGTCAACGAGCACCTGCTGGTGACGATGCAGAACCCCGACAGCCCCAACGGTCTGCTGGCCCGGACGCTGGTGCAGGGCGGGCTGGACCTCTTGCAGCTCGTGCCCGAGCAGATCAAGCTGGATGAAGCCTTCCTGCAATTGACCAAGGGATTGGTGCAGTGAGAGTTCTTAGTTCCTAGTTGGGAGTTCTTAGAACTTCATAACCCGGCTCACGCCCGCCCTCGGGCGTGAGCCGCGCGAAGAGACGTCGACTGGGTCGCCAAAGACCACAGCCGAGGGCGGCTGTGCCACGGGCCAAACCGGTGACGAAGCCGGTCCTAAGAACTAAGAACTAAGAACTAAGAACTAAGAACTAAGAACTAAGAACTAAGAACTAAGAACTAGGAACTAAGAACTAGGAACTAGGAACTAGGAACTAAGAACTAGGAACTGCGAAGCTCGGAACCACCGAGTCCGAATTCAGGGCCGCGAACTCTTGCCAACTGTGACTGCCATCTTGAGACAGCTGAACCCGCTGGAATGGGCTGGGCCCATTTTCACCAAGGAGCTGCGCGTCACCAGCCGGCGAAAGCGCTTCTATGTCCTGCGCGTGCTGTACCTGCTGGCGATGATCGCCTTCGTGGCCCTGACCTGGGTCAGAGCCTACGACCACTTTGCCATTACGGGCTCATCCACGGCCCAGGTCATGTCAGCCGTCGGCGAGACGGTGGTCAAGAGCATCGTGTGGTTTGAGTTCATCGCCTGCCAGGTGCTGGCGGTCGTGCTCAACTGCAACACCATCAGCGGCGAAGTCACCGCCGGCACGCTGGGCGTGCTCATGACCACGCCGATCCGCCCCTTCCAGATCGTCATGGGCAAGCTCCTCAGCCGGCTGCTGCAGGTCTTCCTGCTGCTGGCCATCACGCTGCCGCTGCTGGCCGTGGTGCGGGCCTTTGGCGGCGTGCAGTGGAGCGCGGTGGTGTACAGCCTGGTCGTGACGGCAGCAGCGTCGTTCCTGGTCGGCAGCATCGCCATGTTCTTCTCCTGCCGGCGCTTCGGCCCCATCACCGTCATCTTCCTGAGCCTGCTCGTGTACGGAATGTTCGTGCTCCTGCCATCGATTGGGCTGGGCCCGTACTGGATGCTCAACCCGGTGCAGAGCATGCAGCACATCTGGGCCGGTTCCCTTGCCGGTTCCCTGCAGTACATGAGCCAGGGGCGGGTGCTTGGGAAGGGTTTGTGGACCGGGATGGGCGCCGTGGGAAGTGCCATCAGGGCCGACTATCCAGCCTTGAACATGACGGCCATGCTGGGCCTGTCGCTGCTGCTGCTGTGGAGGGCCTCCTGCTCGGTGGGCAAGCTGGCGAAGTGGGCGGCCAACCAGAGCCCCACCTCGCGCACCTCCGCGCTGGGCGCCCGGCCAGGCAAGTTCAGCAAGGCCACCCGCCGGGTTTCGGGCTCAGCCGTGCTCTGGAAGGAGATGCGCTTCTACCTGCCCGATAGCCGGGGCAAGACCATCCTGGCCGTCGTGGTGCTGCTGGCGGTGCTGGTCGGTTCGTATATCTGCGCCGTCGCCGGCACGCTGCACTACGAGACCATGCTGCACTTCCTGTACCTGATGCTGTACCTGCTGGGCATCTGGCTATGCTGCCTGGCCCTGGCGTGCACCGCCATCACCGTCGAACGCGAGAGCCGGGCCCTGCCCATCCTGCTGACAGCCCCGATCAGCGACGGCCAGATCATCTGGGCCAAGACCGCCAGCGTGCTGCGCCGCGTCAGTCCGCTGGCGGGCCTGATGCTCGCCCACCTGGTGGTCTTCAGCATCCTGCCCACGATCCACCCGCTGGGCCTGCTGTACATGAGCCTGATCGCCCTGTACAGCAGTTCTTTCATCATCTGCCTGGGCATGTACTGCAGCACCCGCACCAGCACCGGCACCAACTCGATCGTGCTGGCACTGGTGCTGATCCTGTGCCTGTGGTTGGCGGCGCCGATGGTGCTGAACGTGGGCCTGGACATGGGTTGGTTCAACATCATGTCTCGACGGCACCCAGGACTGCACTACCACCATGAGGTCCATCCTGACGTTTTCAACTTCCTCAATCCGTTGGTGCAGATGGGCGTGATGGTTGTCAGCACCACCGGCCAGGAAAAGGCCCGGCTGCACCCGTACCTGCTTGAGTACCGCTGGGTCGGCGCGCCCGCGGGCACGGGAGCTGCCAGCGTCGTGGTCGGCTCGCTGCTGGTGCATGCCGCGTTGTCAGCGGGTTTGCTGTGGCGGGCGAAGGTTCGCCTGCGCAAGAACGTCTTTTCGGGATAGCCCATGAAATCTATCGTCAATGTCCTGGCCTTGCCGGCGCGGGCGGTTTTGCCGGCCTTGGATCGCTTCATCGGGCCCGTGCTGGGCAAGGAGCTGCGCGTCACCAGCCGGCGCCGCCGCCACTACATCCTGCGCGTGGGATACCTGCTGGTGCTGGCCGGCCTCATCGCCCTGGTGTGGCGGGCGATCTTCCCCAGCTTTTTCAATCAGAATTCGATCGCCCGCATGGCCGAGGGTGGCCGGGTCATCGTGCTGACGGTGGCGTGGTTCCAGTTCCTCGTCTCCCAGTTGCTGGCCATCGTGCTGCTGAGCCGAGCCGTCAGCGACGAGATCAACAAGCGCACGCTGGGCGCGCTGATGAGCACGCCCATAAAGAGCCTCCAGATCGTCACCGGCAAGCTCCTGGGCGGCCTGGCCCAGTTGCTGATGCTGCTGTGCGTGGCCCTGCCGCTGCTGGCGATGTTGCGGATGCTGGGCGGTATCGACTGGTCCATGGTCATCGGCAGCTTCTGCCTTACCGTCACGACCTCGCTGTTCCTAGGCAGCCTGAGCCTGTTCTTTTCCATCTTCAACCGCCAGTCCTTCATGGTCATGCTCATGACGCTGGTGGCGGCGGCCATATTGTACCTGGGGCTGCCGCTGTTGGCCGTTTACCTGACCGACAAGTTCTCGTTCGCCAGCGTCAGTAACGTCGCGATCGTGCTGGCGTACGTGAACCCGTACGTGGCCATGGAACTGTTGTCCGACCGCGGCATGGGCGGCAGCCTTGGCTGGTCGGCTCGACTCCCGGCCTGGGAAGTGTGTTCGGCGTTGTCCCTGGTGGCCACCGGAGTCATGGTGCTCATCAGCGCCGTCCGCGTTCGCAAAGCGGCCTTGCGCCAGGCCGTCGGCGATGTGCACGCGCGGGGGCCGAAGGTCCGAGCAGGAAGTGCGGCCGTGGCGGCGACGACGTCTCTGCCGGGCCCGTCGGCGTCGGGGCAGTACAGTGGCAGAATCCGCCGCGTGTGGGACAACGCCATCCTGTGGCGGGAATTCCAGACGCCGCTATTGCCGCGCAAGGCGCTGTCGATAACCATGCTCGCACTGGCCCTGCTGGCGCTGCTGATCGCGTACATCATCGCGTTCGTTGAAGGCGAACTTACACATCACGCCGTCTTCTCCGTGCCGTTGTTCCTCTTCGGGGCGGTGGTGGCCGTGCTGACTTCGGCCACGTCCATCACGTCGGAGAAGGAGGCCCGCACCTGGCAGCTCCTGCTACTGACCGACCGCAGCAGCGGAGCCATCGTCTGGGCCAAGGCCCTGGGCGTCATGCGGCGATGTCTTGCCCCCTTCGTGCTGCTGATCGGGCATCAGCTTGTATTCAGCTTCATCAACCTGCCGCCGATCACGCTGGCCTTCACGCTGGTAATCGTGCTGGGCTTTGTGGCGTTCATGACCGGCAGCGGGCTGTACTTCAGCGCCCGTCTCAAATCCTCGACCTCAGCGGCTGTGGCGAATCTGGCCCTGGCCCTGGCGATCTGGCTGGCGGTGCCGTTCGTCCTGGCGATGCTGGAAAGCGGCAGCCGCTGGAGCAGCGGGGGCTACTGGCCCCAACTGGCAAGGGTAGCCTTGACGGCCAACCCGGTCGTGCAGGTCGGCGTCGTGGCTGAGGTCCACAACGACGATTGGCGGCGCGATGGCGCTGGTCGGCGGACGCCGCACGCGCTGGCGTACAACTGGCCCACCGGCTACGAAGGGGTGGGCAACACCGCTCTGTATGTCGGCTGCTGCTCTGGCGGCTACGCCGGCGCGGGGCTGCTGCTGGGCTACCTGGCCAGCCGGCGACTCAGGCGCGGGCACTTGCTGGGTTAGAGCCCCCAAGTGCCAGAGCTTCGAGCCTGGCTTTGGCCGGCGTCCTTGTGCTGAATCGCGGGAACTTCCGTCAGTGCCGATCATCCAACAAGGCGGTGGCATTGTTTACTGGCGGCGGTAGGATATGCCTTCGGCATGTCCGCTTGCAGCCGCGGCGGATTCAGGACAAAGGCGGGATCATGATTCGATTCAATTGGAGAGTTGCCGCGCTGACTTTGGCTTGTGTTCTTATCGCGGCGCTGGCAGGCACATCGTTTGACTCCACGGCCTTGGGTCGAGCATCGGCGAAGCCCCAGACCAAACCGGCGACAACTTCTCAGCGAAGCTCAGGGGAGAGGCAGATGGCCAGCGGGAACTTCAAGGATGCATATGAGAGCTTCGCCAGTCTCGCCCTGGACCCACAGGCCGACGGCAGCGCGGTTGGCGACAACATGGCCAGAGCGATCGAGTGCCTCTCTCGCCTGAACCGCGTTGATGAGGCCGATGCCTTCCGCGAGAAGGTGATCGCCCTGCACGCCGACAATTGGCACTTGCTGCATGCCGCCGCCCTGAGCTACTTCCAGGGCGAACACGCCGGGTACATCATTGCCGGCGAATTCAGCCGCGGCGGCCATCGCGGCGGCGGGCGGTGGGTCAACTCCCAGCAGCGCGACCGGGTGCACGCACTGCAACTCATGCAGCAGGCGATGGCCGGCGTCAAGTCGCAGAACGATGCCGTGGCCGTGGGCGAGTTCTACTGGGACCTGGCCGGCATGTTGATGGGCGGCCGCAACTGTGACGAGGCTTGGCGGTTGCAGTCGCTGACGGACCTGGCCGTGCTGCCTGATTACGACGAGGGCTACTCTTATGGCCACGAGTCGCGCGGCGCCCCCGTCGACGAGAACGCCCAGCCGATCTACTACGCCACGCCCAAGACCTGGCAGGACTCCGCCAACGACGGCCAGCGCTGGCGCTGGGCGCTGGCCCAGGCGATGGAGGCCAGCCCATCTCGCAAGGGCCCGGCGCTGCTGCAATTCGCCTCGTTCCTGGAAAGCCAGTTTGGCGTCCAGACGATGCGGGAGTACGGCTGGTTTGCCTCGGGCGACCAGGGCGACGAGACCAGGAAGAACGAGTCGGGCCCTTACGACGTGCACACGCTGGCGGACGATGAAACCATCGCCAAGCTCGCCAGCGGCATCAAGCGATTCAAATTGCCCGACGAGTTCAACTACATTCGCGTACTGCGGGAAGTCGCCGCCGGCGCCGATGAATCAGCGGCCGAGGCGGTCGATCGCCTGGCCCGGATCTTTGAGAACCGCCGGCAGTACCCCAAGGCGGCCGGACTGTGGCGCGACGCCATCAAGCGGTTCACTCAGGGCGTCCATGATTACCGCCAGAAGGCGCTGGACCAGATCGTCGGGGATTGGGGAGAGTTCGAGCCGGTGCTGACCCAACCGGCGGGGCAGGGCGCTACGGTCGAGTTTCGCTTCCGCAACGCCGCGAAGGTCGAGTTCACCGCCCAGGAAGTGGACGTGGCCACACTGCTGGGAGACGTCAAAGAGTATCTCAAGAGCAACCCCGGGCAACTGGACCACGCCAAACTGCGGGTCAGCGAGCTTGGCTACCGGTTGCTCATTGACGGCCAGCAGAAGTACCTCAAGGCGCAGGTGGCCCAGTGGTCACTGGACCTGACGCCCCGGCCAGAGCACTGGGACAGGCGCATCACGGTGGCCACGCCGCTGCAGAAGGCGGGGGCGTACCTGCTGACGGCCAAGCTCCCCGGCGGCAACACCAGCCGGATCGTCGTGTGGGTGGCCGATACCGCCATCGTCAGCAAACCAATGGCCAAGCGGCCATATTACTATGTCGCCGACGCTGTGACTGGCCAGCCGGTGCCCAAAGCCACGCTGGAGTTCTTCGGCTACAGGAGCGAATGGACCGGCGGCAACGCCGGGTGGTATAGGGTCTTGACCACTGGGTCCACCGAGTCCACCGATGCCGACGGGCAGTGCATTCCCAAGTCCGGCGATTGGCCGGAGGGTTACGAGTGGATCGTCACGGCCACTACTCCGCAAGGCCGTCTGGCCTACCTTGGTTTCACGCGTGTCTGGACGCGAGGTGCCGGCGACCCTTCGTACAACGAGGACAAGGTCTACGTGATGACCGATCGGCCGGTGTATCGGCCGGGCGGGCCGGTGAAGTTCAAGTTCTGGGCCAACCACGCCCGCTACGACCAGGAGGGCAAGAGCGCCTTCGCCGGCAAGCGATTCCTCGTGCAGGTGAACAATCCCAAGGGCGAAAAGGTCTATGAACACGTCTTCACCGCCGACGATTACGGCGGCTTCGACGGCGAGTTGACGCTGGAGAAGGACGCGGCGCTGGGGCAGTACTCGATCTTCCTACCGCCCAATGACCAGCCTCAAAAGGCTCGCCTGGTCCCTGGCCACGTGGCCGAATCGAACGTGCTCAATCCCTGCACCGGCGGCGGAACCTTCACCGTCGAGGAGTACAAGAAGCCGGAGTTCGAGGTCACGGTCGAAGCGCCTAAGCAACCTGTGATGCTGGGCGAGAAGATCGAGGCGAAGATCCTCGCCAAGTACTACTTCGGCGCTCCGGTAACAGAGGCTAAGGTCACATACAAGGTCATGCGCAGCAGCTACCGGGCCGACTGGTATCCGGCGCGGTGCTGGGACTGGTTCTACGGCGCGGGCTACTGGTGGTTTGCGGCCGATTACGGGTGGTATCCGGGCTGGAACGAGTGGGGCTGCCGGCGGCCCGTGCACATGTGGTACTCGGGATGGGGCAGGCCAGAGCAACCGGAGGTCGTGGCCGAGGCGGAGGTGCCCATCGGCAAAGACGGCGCCGTAAAGGTCGAAATCGACACTGCCTTGGCCAAGGCCATTCATGCCGACACCGACCACAAGTACGAGATCACGGCCGAGGTTGTGGACCAGTCGCGGCGCACTATCGTCGGGTCGGGCCAGGTGCTGGTCGCGCGCAAGCCGTTCAAAGTCTACGCCTGGGTGGATCGCGGCCACTACCGCGCCGGCGACGTCATTCACGCCAGCTTCAACGCCCAGACGCTCGATAACAAGCCCATCGCCAAGGCCAAGGGCGAACTGCGCCTGCTCAGCGTTCGCTACGAGCAGGACAGCCAGACCGGCCAGCTCAAGCCGCTGGAGAGCGAGGTCCAGAAGTGGGCGCTCTCGACCGGCGAGGATGGCCACGCCCGGCAGGAGATGAAGGCCGACAAGGCCGGCCAGTACCGGCTGGCATACACGGTGACCGACTCGGCCGGGCATGCGATCGAAGGCGGCTACCTGCTCACCATCGTCGGCGAAGGCTTCGACGGCGGGGATTTTCGCTTCAACGATATCGAGCTGGTGACCGACAGCCCGGAATACGCGCCGAGTGACAAGGTCGGCCTGATGATCAACACCAACCGCGCCGATTCGGCCGTGCTGCTGTTCGTCCGGCCCGGCAACGGCGCGTACCTGCCGCCCGAGGTGCTGCGGCTCAAGGGCAAGTCGATCGCCCAGGAGATCAAGGTCCTCAAGAAGGACATGCCGAATTTCTTCATTGAGGCCGTCACGGTGCATGACGGGAAGGTCTTCTCCGAAACGCGCGAGGTGGTCGTGCCGCCCGAGAGCCGCGTGCTGAACGTGGCCGTCACGCCACTGCGCGACAACGGCCGGGAGGCAGCGAAGGATCAAGAGAAGGACGCCTCGGCCTCCACACTGCCGCGGTACAAGCCCGGCGAGAAGGCCAAGTTCAAGATCAAGCTGACCGACGCCAAGGGCGAGCCGTTCACCGGATCGGCCGTGGTGAGCGTGTACGACAAGGCGGTGGAGTATATTTCCGGTGGCTCCAACGTGCCGGAGATCAAGGCGTTCTTCTGGAAATGGCGTCGGTACCATACGTCCGCAGGCGAGAACAGCTTGGCCAGGTCCGAACGGAATTGGCCGGCCCCCGGCCAGGTCGAGATGCAGTTTCTCGGGGTATTCGGCGCTACCTCCGCCGAGGATGCCGACGTCAGCGCGAACAGGCTGGCCAGGCTGGAACGCTCTGCGCCCGGCGGGGCCGGCATGCCGCCGATGTCGTGCGCGCCGTGCGCCGTTTCAGATAGCGCAGGCCTGCCCACCTCGCTGCCGCCTGCGCTTAACAAGAAACTCGAGCCCCTCAATTCCATGCACCCGGATCTCTTCGAGTACGACTCATCGGCTGGCGAGGGCCAAGGCGGCGCCATGGTCGAGCCGACCGTGCGGACCAATTTCGCCGACACGGCGCTGTGGGTGGGGCGTCTGGAGGCCAAGGATGGCCTGGCCGAAGTCGAGTTGACCATGCCCGAAAACCTCTCCACCTGGAAGGCCCGGGTTTGGGCCATGGGCGGCGGCGCCAAGTGCGGCGAGGGCGATGCCGAAGTCGTCACCTCCAAGAACCTGCTCGTCCGTTTGCAGGCGCCGCGATTCTTCCTGCAGAAAGACGAGGTGGTCCTGTCGGCCAACGTGCACAACTATCTCAAGACGGCCAAGCACGTGAAGGTCGCGCTGGAACTGGACAACCGCAGCGGCGTGCTCTGGCCCATGGCGCTGCCGGGCGTCGCCGGCGACGGTCGAACCGTCCCGCCGCAGGTGCAGACGGTGGACGTGGAAGCCGGCGGCGAAAAGCGCGTCGACTGGCGCGTGAAGGTAATCCAGCCGGGCCAGGCCGTGGTGCGCATGAAGGCCCTGACCGATGAGGAATCCGACGCGGTCGAAATGAAGTTCCCCGTGCTCATTCACGGCATGCTGAAGACCGACTCCTTCTGCGGCGTCATCCGGCCGGAGAAGGACTCGCTGACCTTCGACATCAAGGTTCCCGCGGAACGATTGCCCGCGCAGTCGCGGCTGGAGATTCGCTATTCCCCGACGCTGGCCGGGGCGATGGTAGACGCCTTGCCGTACCTGGTGGATTATCCCTATGGCTGCACCGAGCAGACGATCAACCGCTTCCTGCCGACCGTCGTGACGCAAAAGGTTCTGCTGAGCATGGGCGTGGACCTCAAACAGATTCGCGACAAGCAGACCAACCTCAACGCCCAGCAGATCGGCGATGACAAGGCCCGCGCCAGGGACCCATCCTACCAGGGCGGGTACATGAGCCGCGCCACGGCCGGGGTGAAGAACCCGGTCTTCGACCCCGACGAAGTGTCCGCCATGGTCCGGGCCGGACTGGAGCGGCTCTTGGCCATGCAGTGCTCCGACGGCGGCTGGGGCTGGTTCAGCGGCTATGGCGAGCAATCCTGGCCGCACACGACGGCGCTGGTCGTCCACGGCCTGCAAGTCGCCCGCGCCAACGACGTGGCCCTGACGCCCGGGATGCTGGACCGCGGCATCGAATGGCTCAAGCGGTACCAGGCCGAGGAGCTTCGCCGCCTCAATCTGCCCAAGAAGGAGAGCCAGCACAAGGACAAGGCCGACGCCATCGACGCCTTCGTGTACATGGTGCTGGTGGATGAGAGCAAGGACAAGCTGGACAACGCCCCGATGCGCGAGCTGCTGTACCGCGATCGCGTCGATCTGCCGGTCTATGCCCAGGCGATGCTGGGCCTGGCGCTGCACAAGGTGGGCGACAGGAACAAGCTCACGATGGTCCTTACCAACATCCGCCAGTTCCTTGTCCAGGACGAGGAGAACCAGACTGCTTACCTCAAGCTGCCCGAGAACAACTGGTGGTGGTGCTGGTATGGCAGCGAGTATGAGGCCCAGTCCTACTACCTCAAGCTGCTCTCGGCCACGGACACGGAGAGCCAGGTGGCGTCGCGGCTGGTCAAGTACCTGATCAATAATCGCCGCAATGGCTCGTATTGGAACAGCACGCGCGACACGGCCACCTGCGTCGAGGCAATGGCTGAGTACATCAAGTCCAGCGGCGAGGATAAGCCCGACATGACCGTGGCGGTATCGATCGACGGCAAGGTCGTCAAGGAGATCAAGATCGACAAGGGCAACCTCTTCTCCTTCGATAACAAGCTGATCCTGGAAGGTGAAGCGGTGACCGCCGGGCCGCATAAGATCGAGCTGAAGCGCACCGGCAGCGGCCCGCTGTACTGCAACGCGTACCTGACGAACTTCACGCTGGAGGACCCGATCAAGTCGGCCGGGCTGGAGATCAAGCTGGCCAGGAAGTACTACAAGCTCCTGCCAGTGGACAAGACGGCCCAAGCCCAGGGCTCTCACGGCCAGGCGGTGGACCAGAAGGTCTCAAAGCTCCAGCGGCAGGAATTGCAGGACCTTTCCACCCTAAAGAGCGGCGACCAAGTCGAGATCGAGCTGGAGATCGAATCCAAGAATGATTACGAGTACATACTATTTGAGGACATGAAGGCGTCGGGCTTTGAACCGGTGGACCTGCGCTCGGGCTACAGCGATAACGATATGGGCGCGTACATGGAGTTGCGCGACGAGCGGGTGACGTTCTTCGTTCGGGCCTTGGCCCGCGGCAAACACAGCCTGCGCTACCGCATGCGTGCCGAGACCCCAGGCAAGTTCGCCGCCATGCCCGCCAAGGCCAGCGCCATGTATGCCCCGGAACTCAAGGCCAATTCCGATGAGTTCAAGGTCGGTGTAGAAGACTGATCGCCGCACAGGATCGTGCGTGGCGATAGCAAGCTGGGCAAGGCGCAGGTATGAGGTAACCGCGGGCAGATACGGTGGTGCTGTGAATCAAGCTCCGCACCGCCGGAGCCGCCGTTGCCGGAGCAAGCATGCCTATTATGTTCGTTGTGCAGCCCAAAGAATTGAAAGGAACACATCATGTGCCAGACATGCGGATGCAGCCCTTGTGCCAAGTGCGGGCGGGAAATCAAAGACAAAGTCTGCTCGGGCTGTAAGAAGCCATCGGACAAATGCACCTGCGCACCGGCTACGAAGAAGAAGTAGGCTGACACCGAAATAAGCTGACGCCAGATTGTGCTTACTGTCAGGGCGCTGATGCCTGGCGTCAGCCTTGGGGAACAGGGCCTGCTCGGCGTCTACCGCGCTGCGCGCACGCCAATCTCCTTGGCCGACTTCAGCGGACAGAACGCATGCCGAGGCTTCCGCCCCCGCTCAGCTTGGCACCCGGCATACCACGTCGCCCAGCACCACGGCTTGGCAAGCCAAGCGGAATCTGGCCGGGTTCGGAGCGGTCTGATCCAGCATCTCCAGCTCGTCGTCTAGGGGCGGGCTGAGGTTCGCCAGGCCTGCTTCGATCTCCACATAGCACAGGCCGCAAGTGCCCACGCCTTCGCAGGGATGATCAATTTCGACCCTGTTGGCCGAAGCGATGTTCAACAGCGAACCCGCCAGGCCCACGCCCTCGACGGGCTTTTCGGTGTCCACCTCGACCGTCACGTTGGCTGGTCTGAATGTCACTGTGCATCGAGCCATTGCCTCACAGCGTTCCTTCCTATGACTGGGTGCTCGTCGCACCGGCGCTCTGGGTAGTTACGCCACCACGCGCTCTCCGTCACTCGCTGCCTAATTGTAGGGTGATCGATGAAAGACCGTGGGGTTGGGGAAGTGGCCGGCCCGCTGACGGCCACATCGCGGCGATGGAATGGTTTCGAGATGGCTTCCGGTAGAATGCCCGAGCCAGCCCGGTTTGGCCGATCTTGGACGTCGACGCAGAGTTGGCACTGTTGGTGAAGGGGCCTTTGAGTCTCGATGCCGGTTATCGCCGGCTTTGAGCGGACACGCGGCAGCAGTTCGATATCAGGCAAAACCTTAGGGAACGTCTGGTGTTTTCCCCGGTGTCGCGCCGTAGGGTCACGCCGTACAATCCAGTCAACATGACCCCGTCACGCGTGGTAGGGAGGCAGTGACATTACGGCCCAACTGATCATCGGTGTCGGAAGACAACGCTGCGCCTTGCCGCTGGAATACGTCGTCGAAACGATGCGGCCTCTGCCGGTACATCCCCTGGCCGGCGCTCCTGCTTTTGTGGCGGGGGTCTCGATGATTCGCGGCCAAGGCGTGCCGGTAGTCAATCTGGCTTTGCTGCTGGGCGGTCAGGCCGATCCGCCAACTCGCTTTGTGGTCGTTCGCGCCGCCGATCGAAGCGTGGCCTTGGCGGTGGATGCGGTTATCGGCGTGGCGGAATTGCCCGCCGAGGCCCTGGCCGTGGTGCCACCGCTGCTGGCCAAGGCGGCAGGGGATACAGTTACGGGTCTAGGGGCGTTGGACAGCCAACTATTGTTCGTGCTCCAGACCGCCTGCATCGTTCCCGATGACGTGTTCTTGGCGGCTCCCCCGGCCGGTGCAGAGAAATGATGACTGGTCAGCGCCATCCCGGGCTGGAGCGGTTTGCCGCTGAAATCACCGCTCGTCTCGGCTTTCGTGTTGATCAACAGAACGAGGATCAGGTCGACCAGATCCTGCGCCGTCGCTTGGAGAAGACGGGCTGCTGCACCATCGAGGAGTACCTGGCCGGTTTCCAGGATGCCAAGTCTGCCGAGAAGGAATTACGCGAGATCGCCTTGGATCTGACGGTGCCCGAGACGTATTTCTTTCGTCACCCCGAGCATTTCCAGGCCCTCATCGAGGTCGCGTTGCCCGAGCGGATGAAGGCCCGCGAAGCGAGCCGCCGGTTGAACATGCTGTCGGCTGGCTGTGCCTCGGGGGAAGAGGCGTATTCACTGGCGGCCGCCGTGGCGGGTGTCGCGGGCCTCAAGGACTGGGATGTCCACATCCGAGGCATCGACATCAACCCGCACCTGATGAAGAAAGCCAGCCAGGGGCGATACTCCGCGTGGTCACTCAGGGGCTTGTCGGAGGCACAGCGAGCGACCCACTTCCGCCTGGAGGGCGATGTGTACCTGCTGGACGCCAGTCTGCTCTCGGCGGTGCATTTTGAATCACGCAATCTGCTGGATGATGATGTTCGATTCTGGCAGCCGGACTTTTTCGATGTCATCTTCTGCCGCAATGTCATGATCTACTTCTCGTCTTCGGCGATTCGCGCTTTGGCCGAGCGGCTCACCCGGTCGCTGGCGCCAGGAGGGTTTCTGTTCCTGGGGCCCTCCGAGACGTTGCGCGGGGTCAGTCCCGAGTTCCACTTGCGGCATACCCATGGGGCTTTCTACTACCAGCGTCGTGCGCTGCACGAGCCGATTCTGCCGGCGACGGAGATTCCGCAGGCTCGGGGACGAGCGCACGCTGGTCCGGTCCCGGCGCCACAGGAAGAAAGCGGCGCTGCCTGGTCTTCGGCCATTGCCGATTCCAGCAACCGCATTGCCGCGCTGGCACACCGCGCGGACCGTCGAGCGGACAAACGCAGCGAGGTCAAGACGCCTACATCATTCACCGGCCCGGCCTTTCCGGCCGAGCAGGATCTCAAGGACGTGCACGACTTGCTGCGGCAGGAGCGGTTCGAGGACGCCTTAAAGGCGATCCACGCGTTGCCTGCGCAGGGATCGGCCGACTCCGACACGCTGCTGCTCCAGGCAGTCATCCTTGCCAACCAGGGCGAGCTGTCACAGGCCGAGCAGATTTGCGGACAGTTGCTGGCCAGGGACGAGTTGCGGCCCGGAGCTCACTACTTAATGGCGGTGTGCCAAGAGCGGCGTGACGATCACCTTTCAGCGGCCGAACACGACCAGACCGCCATCTACCTGGAGCCGGCGTTCGCCATGCCGCACCTGCACCTGGGCTTGCTGGCCAGACGGTTGGGCGACCTGCAGACCGCCCGGCGTGAACTGGGCGGGGCGCTGGTGATGCTGGAACGGGAAGAAGCCTCGCGGATCCTGCTTTTCGGCGGCGGCTTCACGCGCGAGGCCCTGATGCGTTTCTGCCAGGCGCAGTTGGATCGTTGTGGAGGCAGCCGATGACACAGAATATCCACGACGTGGAATTGCGGCTGGCCGCACTCAAGGCCGCGTTCGACAATTCCTTCGCTCTTCCGCCCGCTGAGCCGCAACACGGTTGGGCGGAATTTCTGCTGATCGCCGTCGCGGGGCAGGCGTACGCGGTCCGCATCCGCGAACTATCGGCCGTGGCGGTCGATCGCAAAATCATTTCGGTGCCGGTAGATGCCCCTGGGCTGTTGGGGCTATGCGCCGTCGGCGGGCAACTGGTGCCGGTATTCGACCTGGCCGCTATTTTAGGCGCGGCTGGTCATCGGGAAAGGCCGCCGCGCTGGATGGCCTTGTATCGCGACAAGGACATGATCGGCTTGGCCTTTGACGAGTTTCAGGGCTCGCGGCGCCTGGCAGCGCAGGATGTTCACACGCTTGAGGCAGCGGCCGGACGCGCCCATCTCCGCCCCCAGGCGATCAAAGTTGACTCGCGTCTGGTTCACGTACTCGACATCGCCTCGGTGGCTTTGAGCATACGCCAGGCCGCGCATCCGCGGTAATGATACGAAGGAGATCGGAAATGGGACGAAACTGGACATTCGGCCGGAAGCTCGGGCTGGGACTGACCGCCAAGGCGCTTCTGACCTTGACTCTGGCCGTGGTGGCCATCTGGGCGCTGCGGCATGTCATCGCCGCCAAGGATGAGGTGATCACCAACAACGCGCGGCTGCTGACGGATGCCTACAAGCTCCGGGCTTCGTCCCTGGAGCGGATTGGCGAGAATCGCGGATATCTCCTGACAGGCGACGAGAAGTTCCGTGAAGGCGTGGCTGAAAGTCGGCAGAAGTCGCTCGAGATTCTTGCGGATATGACCAGCCGAATTCACACCGAGGAAGAGCGAAACCTGCTCGGGAGCATCCATCAGGCCTCCGATGCGCAGGCTGTGGCCGGAGATCGAGTGATGCAGATGCGGAAGGATTCCGGAACGGGGACCGAGAAGCTCCCCGACATTATCCAGGCTTTCCAGGGCGAGGTGGTGGGACGCAATCAGGACTTCAACCGGGTCCTCGGGCAATTCGCCGATCTGGAGGAAAAGAACCTGGACTCGGCCAAGGCAAAAGCCTCCGAGATCGCTGGGACGGCGATCATCGTGCTGATTGCCTTTGCCATCGCCAGCGTCCTGGTTGCGATCGTGCTGGCAGCGGTGCTGACTCGCGCGCTGAGCCGCCAGATCGGCTCGGCCGTTCAGCACATCCAGAGTTCTTCCAGCGAATTGCAGGCGGCGGCCAACCAGCAGACGGCCGGGGCCAAGGAGCAGGTGGCCTCCATGACGGAGATTTCGGCGACCATCAAAGAGCTGATGGCTACCGCCAAGCAGATCGCCGACAGCGCTCAGGGCGTGGCCCGCATCGCCGACAGCGCGTCGGAGGGGGCCGGCAGCGGCGACCAGACAGTTGGGCGGGCCCAGGCGGAGATATCGACCATCCGCACCCAGGTGGACCTGGTCGTCGAACACATGCTCGACCTGGGCAAAAAGTCGCAGCAGATCGGCGGCATTCTTGAAATCATCAACGAACTGGCCGAGCAGACGAACATCCTGGCCATCAACGCCACTATCGAGGCGGCCGGCGCCGGCGAGTCGGGCAAGCGGTTTGCCGTGGTGGCCGATGAAATCCGCAAGCTGGCCGACCGCGTGGGCGGCTCGACCAAGGAGATCCGGACGCTGATCGACCAGATCCGGGCCGCTGTGAACACGGCCGTTATGGCCACGGAGAGCGGCTCCAAGGCCGTTGACGCCGGCACGAGGCAGTTCGGGGAAGTGACGGCCGTATTCCGGCAGATTGCCGACCTGCTGCGGAACACGAACGAAGCAGCCAGGGAAATCGAACTGAGCACCAAGCAGCAGAGCACCGCCGTCGAGCAGGTGAATGTCGCGGTGGCCAATGTCGCCCAGGCGGCCCGGGAATCCGAGGCCAGTTCCAGCCAGGTGTTGCAGACCGTGGCTGAACTGACGGCCCTGTCGCGCGACCTGGGCCGGCTCATTCAGCCGCAAGGGCATGCATGATAGATGGCTAACGATCCCTACAAGTATTTCCGCATCGAGGCCCAGGAGCTGGTCGAAGCCCTGACGCACGGCGTGTTGGACCTTGAGAAAGGCCACGGCGATGCGGAATCGCTCGCCCGGCTGCTGCGGTATGCTCATACGCTCAAGGGCGCCGCCCGCGTCGTCAAGCAGCCGCGGATCGCCGAGCTAAGCCATTCCATGGAGGAGATCCTGGCCCGATCGCGGGACAATCCCAGGAGCATCGGCCCGGATCAGATCCGGCAGTTGCTGGCACATGTGGACGGTATCTCCGCGGAGCTGGCCACACTGAACCCGCCTGCCGCCGCGCCTGCAGAGGCTCAGCTTACGGATCAAACGCCTGGTGCCGAGCCCGTCGATGAACGATTCGAGACGGTCCGGGTGGGCGTGCAGGATATGGATGCGTTGCTGCGAACCGTCTCGGAGCTGCGCGTGCAGATGTCAGGGCTGTCCCGCCAGGCGCGCGGGTTGCGGCAGACAGCACGAGTGGCCAACGAGCTGGCCGTGGCTCCAGAGGCCCGCACTGTGGAACAGCTGGCCGAGGCCCTCAAGGACATTCAGCGCACCGTTTCGGCCATCCTGGATCGCTCGGATCGTGAGTTGGGCGAGTTGTACGAGCAGGCCGTGGCCATGCGCCTGGTTCCGGCTGATTCGGTCTTTGGCTTGCTGGAGCGGACGGCCCGCGATGCCGCGGAATCCACGGGCAAGCAGGTTGTCTTTGAGTCCAGTGGCGGCGAGATCCGCCTGGATGCCCGCGGCCTGAGGCTGCTTCGCGACGCCCTCGTTCAACTCGTGCGCAACGCCGTCACGCACGGCGTCGAAGCCCCGGCCCAGCGCGCCGCCGCGGGCAAGCCGCAGGCCGGCCGCGTTCAGATCGCGGTCGAGCGCCGTGGCGACCGGGCCATATTCATTTGTGTCGATGATGGTAACGGCATCGACGTGGCCCGCGTGCGTCAAGTCGTTCTGGAACGCAAGCTCGTGACGCCCGCGCAGGCCGAGCAGCTCACGCCGACCGACGCGACCGCCTTGTTGCTGCGCGGCGGGATCACGACGAGTCGGCACGTGTCGCAACTGGCCGGCAGAGGCATCGGGCTGGACGTGGTTCGCGAGACGGTCTCTGCCCTGCATGGCAGCGTTACGGCCCAAACGCAGCCCGGCAAGGGCACGCGCATCGAGCTGTCGGTGCCGGTTCAGGTGGAATCCCAGGAAGTGCTGCACGTGCAGGCGGGCGACTGCGTGGTTTCGCTTCCACGCCAAGGCGTTACCCAGGTCATCCGGGTCACGGCCGACGACGTGGCTCAGTCACCCGAGGGGCAGAGCATTCTCTGCGGCAATCAAGCGGTGCGATTCGTGCCCCTGGCCAGCTTGATGCAGAGGCAGGGGAGCCCGCTGCCTCCAGCGCTGTCGGCGTTGGTGCTGGAGTCGTCGTCCGGGATCGCCGCCATTGGCGTCGAGCATGTGCTGGGCGTGGAACGCGTGGTGAGCCGGTCTCTGCCTGACGTTCTTGGAGACATGACGACCATCGGCGGCGCCTTTCTTGACAGCGAGGGAAACCCGCAACTGGTCCTGAGTGTCGATGGCCTGGTCCAGGCGGTTCTTTCGGGCTCGGGCGTTGGCGTCGAGACGGCTGTGGCACACCGGCCGCCGTTGCTGGTGATAGACGATTCGCTGACGACCAGGATGCTGGAGCAGGGCATCCTTGAATCGGCCGGATATGAGGTCGACACCGCCTCGTCGGGCGAAGAGGCGTTGGAGATGGCGCGGCATCGTCGCTACGGTGCGTTCGTAGTGGACGTGGAGATGCCGGGCATGGACGGGTTCACGTTTATTCAGACGGCCCGGTCCGAGCCGGACCTCAGCGCCGTGCCTGCCATCGTGGTGACCTCGCGAGATTCCGCAGAAGACCGGGCCAGGGGCGATCGCGCCGGCGCCAAGGCGTATATCGTCAAGAGCGCCTTCGATGAGGAATTGCTGCTGAAGATCATAGGCAAGCTGGTCGGCTCGCCTGCCGGCAGGCAGGTTGAACCATGAAGAGGATCCGCATACTCGTGGTTGAAGATTCCCTGACCGTCCGGAAATACCTCGTGGACGTGCTCAATGCCGATCCCGACATCGAGGTCGTCGCCGAGGCCGAGGACGGCAAGCGTGCCATCGAACTGTGCGAGCAGCTTCGCCCCGACGCCGTCTCGCTGGACATGATGCTGCCCGTGATGACCGGCCTGGCCGCCACCGAGTGCATCATGGCGTACTGCCCCACACCGATCCTGGTGGTGTCCGCGTCGATCAATCGAGGCGAGCTCTTCAAGACCTACGACGCGCTTAGCGCCGGCGCCGTAGATGTGCTGGACAAGCCCGGCGTCTGCTCCAGCGGACCGTCGTGGGATGAAACGTACCGGCGGGCCATCAAGACGGTCGCGCGCATCAAGGTCATCACGCATCCGCGTGCCCGCCTGGCTGCCCGGCGGCGTATCGGCGAGCTTGGACAATCGGTGGAGGGAGCTGGCCGCTTCCGTTGCGTCGCCATCGGCGCCTCCACGGGAGGCCCCGGGGCGGTGGTGCAGTTGCTCAAGGCTTTGCCGGCCGACTTTCCCGCTCCGATCCTGCTGGTGATCCACATCGGTGGTCCGTTCGGCTTGGCGTTGAGCGATTGGCTGGACACCGTTTCTCCCATCCGCGTCCGAAACGCCGTAGACGGCGAGGCATTGCCGCCGGTCGGTCGTGCATGCGTGATCATGGCCCCGCCGGATCGCCACCTGGTGCTTCGCGCTGGCCGGCTGTGGGCCACTGACGAGCCCGAGCGGCACCATTGCCGGCCGTCGGTGGACATGCTGTTCGAGTCGCTGGCCAAGGAGGTGGGCGATGCCGCCATCGCCTGCCTGCTCACGGGCATGGGGCGAGACGGGGCCGGGGGCATGCTGGCCATCAGGCAGGCCGGCGGACTGACGATTGCCCAGGACGAGGCCAGCTGCGTAGTGTTTGGCATGCCGCGCGAGGCCATTCAACTCAACGCGGCCGGCGAAGTGCTTGGCCTGGATGAGATAGCCCCGGCGCTGCGTGACCTATGCCCGACCCAAACGCCCAGGGATCTTCGGAGCCCGCCATGACAAGGGCACTAATCATTGATGACAGCCTGACCGTTCGCATGGACCTGGACGAGGCGTTCCAGGCCGCCGGCTGGCAGACAACGTTGTGCCCGTCCGCCACCGCCGCCCGCCAAGCCATCGTTCGCGACCGCTTCGACTGCATCATTCTGGACGTGCTGCTGCCCGACACCAACGGCATGGAACTGTTGAGCGAGTTTAAGTCGCGCCCAGAGACGGCGGCGATTCCGATCATCCTCCTGGCCTCCCAAGAGGAGGTGGCCGACCAGATCCAGAGCCTGTCGGTCGGAGCGGACGAGTATGTCGCCAAGCCTTACGATCGCACGCACCTCATCGCTCAGGCCCAGCGGCTGGCGGCGCGCCGACCCAAGGCCGCCGATCGGGCAAGGCCGGTTATCCTGGCCGTCGATGACAGCCTGACTTACCTGTATGAACTGTCCGAACAATTGCAGCAGGACGACCTGGAGATCATTCAGGCTCAGTCCGGGCCCAAGGCGCTGGAATTGCTCCGGTCGCGGCGCGTGGACTGCGTCCTGCTGGACATGCTCATGCCGGACTTGTCGGGACAAGAGTTGTGCCGGCAGATCAAGGATTCCCCTGCGTTTGCGTCCATCCCGGTGATCATGCTGACCGGCAGGGAGGACCGCGAGGCCATCCTTGACAGTTTCAACGCCGGCGCCGACGACTACGTGCCGAAGTCCGGCGACTTCACCGTGCTGCGCGTGCGTCTCCGGGCTCAACTTCGCCGCCGGCAGGTCGAAGAAGATGCCCGTCGCATTCGGGAAGAATTACATGCCAACGAGATCGAAGTCGCTCAAGCCAAGGCCGTGCAACGCCAGAACGCGGTCTTGCAGGGCGTCAACCGGGTGTTGGAACAGTCGTTGCAGTCTCGCAGCGAGCAAGATCTGGGCGAAGTGTGCCTGGGCGTGGCCGAGACGATCACCGAAAGCCAGGTCAGCTTCATCGGCGAAATTGGCCCCGATGGCTACCTGCACGACCTGGCCATCAGCAACCCCGGCTGGGACGCGTGCAAAATGTATGACAGTCAAGGCCACCGCAGGCCGCCGGGGGATTTCCCCATTCATGGCATCTATGGCCGGGTGCTGGTGGACGGCAAGAGCCTGCTCGTCAACGACCCGGCGTCTCATCCGGACCGGATCGGGGTGCCCCCAGGGCATCCGCCGCTGACGGCGTTTTTGGGGGTGCCGCTCGTCCAGGAGGGCAAGACCATTGGCATGATTGGCGTGGGGAATCGTCCAGGCGGATATCGGCCACAGGACCAGGAAACGCTGGAGGTGCTAGCCCCGGCCATCGTGGAGGCGATGGCGCGGAAGCGGGCCGAAGGGGCCTTGCGCCAGATGACCGAAGAACTGGCGCGTTCCAACGCCGACCTGGAGCAGTTCGCCTATGTGGCCAGCCATGACTTGCAGGAGCCGCTGCGCATGGTCAGCAGCTTTCTGCAACTGCTGCACACCCGTTACGAAACGCAATTGGACGAGAACGCCCGCAGCTACATCGACTTCTCGGTGGACGGGGCCAAGCGCATGACCCACTTGATCCAGGATCTTCTGGCCTACAGCCGCGTGGAGCGCAAAGGCAACAAACTGCGGCCTACCGACGCCGGTGCCGCGTTGGACGGCGCCTTGGCGAATCTCCGCGGCAGCATTCAGGAATCCTGCGCCACGATCATACGCGACGATTTGCCGACGGTGGTGGCCGATCCCACTCAGCTGATGCAGTTGTTCCAAAACCTGATCGGCAACGCCATCAAGTTCCGCGTTGAGGGCCGTCCCTGCCAGGTACATGTCGGCGCCAAGAAAGACGCCGGCCAGTGGCTATTCTCCGTGCGGGACAATGGAATCGGCATTCCGCCGGAGCAGTCGGAGCGGGTGTTCGTAATCTTCCAACGCCTGCATGGCCGAAAGGAATACCCCGGCACGGGTATCGGACTGGCGATCTGCAAGAAGATCGTGGAGCGACACGGAGGAAAGATCTGGGTGGAATCGACGCCGGGAAGCGGCGCGGCCTTCCACTTTACGATTTCTGACCGGCAGGCTCGTTGAACCCGATGCCTCTTCCCGCCATCCCGGGCACATGAAGGTTCGTTGCCGACATGCTTTGTGGAAGTCTGGACGAACCGCTTGCCGAGCCCCATGGGCTCGGCGCCAGGGCGTATCAAAGCAGCTGAGATAAGGGCTTCTGCAATTCCACGACCGGATCGAATGGGATGCCGGGACCGTATATGGTGGCGGCGGCACTGTGACCCATCCGGGCAAAGACCTAACGTACGGCTCGGGCATTACTCCGAACGTCACCAAGGGTGTGTATCATGCCGGCAGTTCCTTGGCCTATCCCGAGTCGTCCAATGCCAGTCTGGGGTATGCGTACATTGAGGCAAGCTTCCAATACACTGTGATGCCCGAACCCGCCACCTTGAGCCTGCTGCTCGCGGCCGGCGTAGGCGTGGTGCGACGCCGCTGCAGATGAGTGGACCGGTGGGCGCAGTAATGTCCCTGTTGCCGAAGAACCTGTGAGCGTATCCCAACGCCACTGGCCGCATATCGCGATCAGTGGCGTTGGGTCAAGGTTCAGGCGTCATCAGGCTGGCGGGGCAGGCCACGGCGGCAGTTGTCGTCAACTCTGGTGAAGTCGCCGACTTAGACCACGCGCCGGTGACGTTGCGAGACGTGGGTAGCGAGAAGGTCACCGCCCCGGCTGAGTTTCCGACTGCGGTACGACGCGCCGGCCTGCCGCTGCACACGTCTCGCTATAAAATCGCTGCCAGCACATCGATCATGGCGGCATCGGCCAAGCCCTTCGCCGGTGGGAACTGCCACTTCTGCGGCTTGGCCCAGGTGACGGTGCGCAGCGCGGTGCGTTGGGCTGATAGGCCCAGCACGCCTGACTCAGTGCTCGCAAGTGCAACCGGCCCGACCACAGATGACAGCGTGGCGCTGGTCATTTGGGCAGCCGGCGCCGGCGCGGCGGCCGACTTGCCGAAGTTGCCTTCCAGGATGATGTAGTCCTTGAAGTTGACCGTGCCGTCGGCGTCAAAGTCGCCCATGGCCCACGTGGCGTTGGTCTTGCCGAAGTTGCCTTCCAGGACGATGTAATCCTTGAAGTTGACCGTGCCGTCGCCGTTGGCGTCGCCGGCCAGACCGGAACCAATGATCGTGACGGTGGCGCTGGCGGCGTCGATGTTGTACGCAGAACTGGACGTGAGCGTGAGCGTGGCCGTCTGGGTTGCTCCGCTGCCGCCGGCAGGGGTGATGGCGATGTCCTTATACGCCTCGCCCACAGCAAAGCTGACGCTGCCCGAGAGGGTGTTGTAATCCGAGCCGTTAACCGCGTTGCCGCTGGTGGTGTAGTTGACCGTGACTGCGCCGTTGACGTTCTGGCGGTACAGTCGGAAGATACCCGGATCGTTCGTCTGCCGATTGGCCGAGGCGTCCAGGGTCACCAGGCTCAGGCTGGGCACGACGTTGATGGTCCGCGTCACGGCCGTGCTGTTGGGCACGCTGCTGGTGAGGTCGGCGTCCCTGGCCGTGACAGTCAGCGTGTGACCGCCATAGGTGAGGCTTGTGGTATCGATCGGCAAGCTGATCGTCCCGTCGCCCAACACCTGTCCCAGCACATCCGCGTCCACCTTGAATTCGGTGGCAAACACGCCCACGTTGTCGCTCACCGTGGCCGATATGCTGGCGATGCCTGAGAGATTGCTCAGCGACGCCGGCGAGTTGATGACGGCCGCGGGGGCCGTGGTATCGGCGGCGTAGCGGACCCTGAGCCACGGCGACTGCGTGACGTTGCCGGCAATATCGGTCGCGGTCAGCCGCATCTCGTAGCTTGTGCCGGAGGTCAGGTTCATGGCGTTGCCCTGGTAGCACTCTTCCGCCACGCTCCGGCCGGCGAAATCCATCGCATACGTATGGATGATGTCGCCACCGACAGGCCGGACCTCCTGGACGATGCTGGCGTCCTCATTCGTGTCCCAGGTTATATATTCACGATAGCTTAGAAACGCCGAGAAGACTGGATTGAGGATCGTCGGGCCGACGCCGTCGGACGAGGCGGCAAGGACTCTGCGGTCCGTCGAATAGCTGATGTTGCCGGAACTGTCGGTGGCCTTGATGCGGTAGTGGTACTCGCTGCCGGCGGTCAGCCCGCTGATGGTGATGGAGTGATTCAACGTCAGGATGTCCTGGTCGGCAGGCCGGGCGAAGTTGGTGTACTGCACCAGGCCATTGGCATCGACTTGGCCGAACTGGATCTCGGTCTTGCTGGGTTCGTCGGTCGTGTAGTTCACCACCAGTGCCGGCGAACGATGCACGCGGTCATAGCCGATCGAAATGCCGTTGGCGTCGTACAGCCAGTCCTTGTAGCCAGCCTGGGCAACCGTCGTGACGGCGCTGGTGATGCTGTTGATGGCCGGGCCGGTCACATCGCCGGTCCAGGCGTTGTCCCAGCGCCACTGGGTGTAGTCGATGCTCCAGCGGAAATTCTCGTTAAAGATCTTGCCGTTGCCGCTCTTGCTGTAGCCGCAGGCGTCGGCGCTGTTAATGTTGCTGTTTACGCTTCCTTGGAACAGTAGATCGCCGTGCGTGCGATAGTCCTGGGGCGTATCGCCGTAGATGTGGTAGAGCCAAGAGTATGCCGGGGCGATGAGATCGTTCAGCCACGGGGATCCGCCCGTGGTGGGCCTGGTGGCCGAGTTGTACGGATCATGCCGCTGATATGGCATCGACTGGGTATCCGAGACGTACATCTCATCCCACATCCAGTCGGCGGCGTGGCGAACGGCATCGGCAATGGCCGGGTCGGGACTTACCTCTTGGTAGTATGTGATCAGCGCCTCCGAGACCAGAGCCACGAAGTGCGGCTGAATGTACGGCGTGTTCGGACTGCTGCCATCGTTGGGATTGCCCCAATTGGCGATGTTCTTGGAGATGAACCACTCGTCCATGGTATTCAGCAACAGGTCGAGGGACTGGTTCATCTTGCCCGCGATGCCGTCGACGTGATACAGGGAGATGAAGCTTTCGAGGGCGTAGGCCGTCTCGCGCCCCAGGTACGGGCTGTTCGTGCCGCCCGAAGCCGAGTAGGGCAGCGCGGTCGCAACGTACTCCATTGCGGCCTTGGAGGCGGTGTCGCCCGTGCGGAAGTAGTCCATCTCCAGGCCCTTGGTGAACGCGCGATATCCCTGTTTTGAGATGCCTGCGTAGTTCACATAGTGATCGCGGAAGTTCAATTCCGCCGCGTCGCCCCCGGCCAGCCACGCATTTGAGCCTGTGTAATCCTGCAGTTCATAAGCGATCCGCTGGCCGTCGTAGTACCAGGCGGAGTAGTGGGAGGTCTCGGAGTTGTTGTTGTTCACCAGGTAGAAATTGGTCGGGTCCGACGGGTTCGGGTAGAACCGCGGTCCTGATGGCGTATCGCTCAGCGAATTGTCGTTGCCCTTTGGATCGTACTGGAGCCGGCCCGCGTTGACCATGTTCTCTTGCCAGGTATTCAGGCCGGGAATGGCGTCCAGCCGCGAGGTGAAGGTCGGAACGGCAGGCGGGACGTCGGGGCTGATGACAGTGAAGCTGTACGTGCCGGTCGCGTACACGTGGCTGGCCGAGCCGATCAGGTCGTACGTCTCGGCTTGCAGCGTAATGGGAATGCTCTGGTTGATCAGGCTGGCGTCGCCGTCAGTGTGGACCTTGACCACGTAATAGCTGGTGTAGTCGCCCGCGGGGCGATACAGCGACCAGATCCGGTCGCCGGTGCTGAAGTGCTGCATGCCCCAGCTGACCCCGACGGTGACAGGCGGCGTGGTGAAGTTGAACGAGGTCGGACTGGCCGTGACGCTGATGTGAGGGTTGGTTGACGTGAACTGGGCGGCCACGTAATCGAAGTTGCCATCCGAACTGGTGGTTCCAAGTCTCACGGTGATAAAGGCGTCATGACCGTCATAGACCGTGCCAGGCCCGACGGTGCTCAGCGTCAGGCTGTTCGTGTCCAGCATCAAGCGCGGTTCCAGAATTTCGAGCAGGCTCTGGGCGAGGCATTTGCGACGTGGGCGTGATACGAACTGCATAGAAAGTGCTCCTCTGACGCCCGGGAGAACTGCTTGCGAGGGCAGCGCTCCGGTGCGTGAATCCACAAGCCTCGGGCCGAGTGTGGCTATGCCTTACGACGCAGCAGGGCCAAGCCGCCGGCGGCCAGCAGGCACATGGTGGCCGGCTCGGGGGTCGAGGTCTTGCCAAACTGACCTTCCAATGCGATGTAATCCTTGAAGGTCACCAAGCCATCGCCATCGGCATCGCCCATGGCGTTCGTGGCGTTGCTCTTGCCAAAATTGCCTTCCAGGATAATGTAGTCCTTGAAGCTCACCACCAAGTCATGGTTGAAGTCGGCCGACCAGAAGGTGGTCACGTGCACAACCGGTATAAGCAGGCCGGGGTTGGCCGGGTCAAACATGGCGCTGTAGAATTTCACGGATGTGCCGGCGCTGTCGTCGGCGAACTGAACCTGGGCCAACTGGGTAGCCGTCAGGCCCGTGCTGTCGGTTCCAAAGTAGTACTTCGGGGTGACCGCGGCGGTCGTGTTGTCCCAGACTTTCAGCGTGAGCATCGCCCCGGGCGTCCACGTGGCATCGCTACTGTTGGCGAAGTGGAAGCCGGGGTTTGCGCCCACCTTGCCCCATCCAATGGCGTTGCCGGAGAGCGTCAAGGCACCCACCGACTCGGCATAGCCGTTGGGGTTGAGTTCGCAGTTACCACCCAATTCAACCGGAGCGGTGTCGGCAATGTGGTTGCCTGTCCACCACTGCAGGTAACCGGCGCTTATCTTCAGGCCACCCGTGCCGATCATCTGCATGCCGTCATCGCCGGACAAGACGATCTTTCCGTTCCTGATCCAGGTCTGGCCCGTGTAAGTATTGGGATAGGCTTCAAACGCCATGACGCCGGTGCCGTCCTTGATGATTCCGCCGGGGCCGGTGATTCCGTTCGTGCTGAGCACTACCGCTCCCAGAGGGGGCGTGACGTTGAATGTCGTAGCGCCGTCGAGTTGCAGGTTGCAAAAGATCTGATCGTGGGCGTTGTCCTTCTTAGTTAGGGTAGCGCCGGCGGCAATCTCCAGGCCCACGTCGCCTCTGGAGTGGCCGATTTGAATTACGGGCGTCCTGCCCAGGCCATTGCCCAGGGTTATGTTGCCGACCTTGAACGGCCCGCTATTGTCGGTCCTGACGTTCTGGGCAACCGCGCCAGTAAAATAGGCCGTATCGGTGACGCTGTTGGGATAGCCCGCGCCGCCCCAACTCCCTGCGGCATTCCACAAATCGGTCCCTGTTCCGCCACCGGTGTAGGTATAGTCAGTGGCCAGTACGGCCTGCGCTATGAATAACGCAACGACAGCAATTGTGCAGAATCGTGACATGTTGTCCCTTCCTCTTGGTCTAGAGAAGCAGTTATCAGGCTCTCGTGCGAACGAACGTACCCTCAAAAGCAACACAAGTTGCTCTTACGATCTTGCGGCCTCTCTTGCGAGTAGCGGCAAGAGGCGGACTTGGCACTGCAGCCGCGCGCAAACGCGAGACGATGGCCGCGCGAATGGCAAATGCACCAAGGCCGAGTGAATCGGCCTGCCAGCCCGGAAACGCGTCGGGCTCTTCGGGACGTGGCAGGGATTGACTCTACGAATACAGCCTAGCTGCGACCCGGAAATCCGGCAATGTGAGGGTGCGTCAAAAAAATCGGACCATGCGCACTCGCAATATGCAGTCGGGCATATGAGACAATAGGATGGACATGCGCGGAATGCTATTCATACAGGCACGACGACCTATATCTATTGGTTGCCGTTGCGGCCGCGGTGGGTATATGAGGGGTGATGTGCCGAATGACGGAGAGCAGTTCTCATCGCTGCGAAGAGTGCTGCGCGACGCTACGCAGGCAATGCGGGTCTGCCGGCCTTGGCGGCGATCTTCGAGGACGAGGTTATCGAGCGGGATCCGGAGGGAATTGAACAGACGCGAAAACTGGGCCGCCATGCGGGCGCATGATGACTTGGCGAGGCCCAACTGGTTCCAGAGCCCAGTCTCCGGCCGCGCAGATGGTGGTGGGCGTTGACATATCCCACGCTCGATGCGTTCGGGGTAATTCCGGAGGCCCCTTGATGAGCAACGCTGCCGCTTAGTCGCAGCTGACTGTGAGATCTCCCTGGCGTCTGGCCGTATCATCTTCCAGGGTGAGTATCACTTCCCTGGGAGGAGCATTGACATGACTGAGACACCACACAACGAGTCTCGGGCTACCTTGCTCATGACCAAGAGTCAATTGGCCGCGCGGCTTCAGATCAGCCTTGGCCACCTTCATAAAATGACCAAAGCCGGTCGGGTGCCCGAACCAGTGCGGTTTGGCCGACGCGCACTTTTCTCGGCCGCTGTGATCGACGCCTGGAGCACTACCGGAGCCAGGTTGATCAGGGCCAGTGGCGCCAGGGCCAGGAGTTGGTCAACAACATGCTGCGTAAGTTCTCGACCATCCGGCGGCGGGCCGGCGTGGGCCAGTGCACCCTGCACGACCCGCGCCGCTCATGCATCACCAACTGGGCCAAGCATGGTACGGGCATCCACGTGGTGCAGCAACTCGCCGGGCACGCGGACATCAAGACGACGCAGGAGTATTACCTGTCCGTGCAGGATGCGGACATCCTCAAGGCGCAGGCGGTGCAGGCGGCAGTGCTGGGGCAACTTCCTGCCGCCGACCTGACTGACCCAAAAGTGACCCACTCGGGCAAAAAGCGGGTCTTTCCAGGCCGGCAGGGCTGTCAGCCCAAAAAAGAAGCCCTTGGTATCCAAGGGCTTGGGGCATTGCGCGAGACAGGACTCGAACCTGTAACCTTCGGTTCCGTAGACCGATGCTCTATCCAATTGAGCTACTCGCGCGAATTCAAGAGCAACACTATACGCGCTGGCCGATCAGGCTGCAAGCTTTGAAAACTGGAACCTTCGACCGTTGAGGGCGACTTGGTTTCCTGGCCACGTGAGCGGCATTGAGTTCTCGAAAGTCGAAGCAGACTCCACAGATGACGCAGATGCAGATGACGCACCCGCACACAAAGCCACCGCAGGGTCCGCCTCACGGGCCGGGCTTGCACCTATTATTCCTCTTGCGTTTTCGGACAAACGCAGGATAATCGATATGTCGCTGGCGCCTGGTACGACCTGTGGAAGTGCGGCGCTGGCCTGACGAATCAGGCGACGAAGCCCCCGAACGTTCACCAAAGGAGCGGTCATGAAACACGGTTTCGATTATCGTTCATCTCCCATGCAACGTCAGTCGGCTTCAGGGCTTCGCCGCCGCGCTCGTTCGAGCACGAATCATGGGCCGCTGCTGGAAGGGCTGGAAGCCCGCGAACTGCTGTCGGCGTACCAACTCGTTCCGCCCAACGCCCTGGACATCGGCAACACCTGGCACTTCACCGGCAAGGTGACGTGTGCGGGCGGAGTCAAGGTGAATCAGGTCTTGGAGATCAACCAGAGCATCCAAGCGGGAGGCACGCTCGACGGCCAGACCACGTACGACCGCCATAGCGAGATCGCCATCGCCGGAACGCCCAGTGCCGAGCAGGATGAATACTTTCGCCTCGATGCCGACAACCTGCTCATGTACAAGTTTTCGCAGTCTGGTGAGGGCGGCAGCCACCAGATCGTCGTCCGCAACAGCAACCCGATGGAATTGCTGCCGCGTGTCATGACCGGTACGACCTTCACTGGCGACGCGGAATTCGACGGCAGCATCACCGGCGGCGACACCTGGACCCAGACGATGACCAATACCGTGACCTTCATGGGTATGGAGAAGGTCACCGTGAATTTCACGAGTGGGGCCAAGACGGTCTCGGCCGCGAAGGTAAAGGTTCACCTGGTGGCCATCGACGCGCCTAGCGGCCGCACGAGCACCACAGACGACATCTACTGGCTGACTTCCGATTACGGGACCGTCAAGGGCAGCCACACCGAGACCGACGAAGGCCACCTTACTACGGCCTACACGTACGCGCTGACATCCGCTACGCTGGTTCACCCGTTGGGCACTCGGGAGGTCACGATAGGTGACGCCACCGTCACGGAATTCACCAGCGGCAACGCGTCGGCCAAGTTCACCGTGACGCTCTCGGACGCACTGCCGACGGCCGTGACGGTGGGCTACTACACATCGTCCGGCTCGGCCATGCCGGGCGACGATTACGTCCCGACAGGCAGCGGCAAGGTGACGATCCCCGCAGGCCAACTCACCGCCACGTTCTCGCTTGCCGTCAAGGCGGACAAGCTGACGGAAGGGGCCGAGACATTCTTTGCGGTGCTGCAGAATCCTCCTGCCGGCGTTGCCCTTGGCGCCGACAGCGACGGCAAGGGCACGATCAGCGATCCACCGGCAATCAGCATCGCCGCCGCCGACGCGACCATCACCGAGGCCGATGGGGCCGATCACGCCACGACCTTCACTGTGACATCCGACACGGCCGCGCCGGCCGGCGGGCTGGTAGTCAACCTGGGCTTTGCCGGCAAGGCCAAACTGACCAAGGATTACACGCTCACGGGCGTGAGCAAGAACACCGTGACGATTCTCGAAGGGCAGAAGACGGCCTCGTTCACGGTTACGGCCGCCAATGACCACAAGCCCACCGGCAATCTGGACCTGACCGCCACGGTCAAGGGCACGAAGGTGTACAACGCCAAGGCCGGTGCCACGGGCCATGCGGCCATTAAGATCATGGACATCGAGCCGGTCATTCACGTCGGTGCGTCCGCGATGACGCTGACGGAAGCATCCGGCGCCGGCAACACCGTCACGCTCACGTTTACGACCGATTCAGCTCCCACGGCGGACCTGACGGTGTACTGGACGCTGGGCGGCACGGCCAAGAAGGGCGTGGAATACAGCCTGAGCGACCTGCCCGATGGCGGGGCGAACTTCGTGATTATCCACGCCGGCGATACGACGGCGACGCTGACCCTGACGGGCCTGGACGATGCGGCCAAGAAGGGCAACAAGACCATTACGCTGACGACGCAGAAGAAGCCGCTGTACACGCTGAGCGCGGATAGCTCGATCAAGGTTAGCTTGATCGACAATGTAATATAGATTACTGCGTACATCAGAGTGAACAGTATCGTGACTTGTGCGAAGCAGTAGGCCCCCGCTTCTAGCGGGGGTATGAAGATGCGGTAAGCCCGTGAACGGACTGAATGCAACAGCGGCTTGTCGCACCGCCGCTGAAGCGGCGGCCTAATAGGAAAAAGCCCCGTAAACGGGGCTCAGAGCCAAGGCAACGGGGCTCAGAGCCAAGGAAATGGGGCCCAGAGCCAAGGAAATGAGGCCCAGAGCCAATGCAATCGAGCCCAGGCAGTCGCCCCGCTTCTCAGTGGCCACAAACTGGACGTGATGGTCAGTAATGCTGACGCACCACACTAGAGTGTGGCCTGGCCAAGCGGCGCGGAAGGAGTTCTCATGCTGTGCGGTGCGGGTCGCCGGGTCATTAACCCGGAAATCGGGCACAAGCTTGCCGGTTACGGGCCGGACTATCCCAACCAGGGCGTTCATGACGACATCGTCGTGACGGCCTTGTTCTTGCAGCAGGGTGAGCGGCAGGCGCTGGTGTTGTCGTTCGACTTGATCGGCTTGTCAGGGGCACTGAACCTGAGCATTCGCCAGGCCGTCAGCAAGGCGACGGGCGTGCCGCTCGAGCACGTGCACCTGACCACGACGCACGTCCACAGCGGCCCGGAAGTGCGGACCTTCTTCTATGAGACCGGCCCTGCCCAGCGCTGCCGCGCCGACTACAACGAGCGACTTATCCAGTGGGCTTGCCAAGGGGCCGTGGACGCCAAGGCCTCGGCCCAGGAGTGCGACGTTTTCTACAACTTCACCTTCGAAGCGGTGAACATGAACCGCCGCTACTGCTTCCCCGACCGCCGCTGGCTGTACATTCCCAACAACAAGCAACTGGCCGGCCAGAGCTACGAATTCGTGGACCGCGAGCTGGGCGTGATCGGTTTTCGCAAGAAGGGCACGCGCAACCAATACCAGGCCGTGCTGACGAACTATCCGGCCCACCCGCTGTGCGTGGGCAATTCGGCGAATCTCGTCTCGGCCGATTACCAAGGCGCCCTGCGCCGCACCGTCGAGGAGACTTTCACCGGCAGCCTGTGCGTGACCACCACGGGCCCGGCCGGCGACATGCACCCGCTCATGCCCGAATCGGGTTTCGCCTCGGCCATGACGATGGGCCAGACGCTGGGGCGCTCGGCCATCTGCCGGCTGTACGACGCGGTGAAGCTCCAGGTCGATGAGGAGCTGCGCATCGCGTATGAGCCGCTGGCGTTGCCCGTGAAGGATCAGGCCACGGCCGACCTGCTGCCCGACGTGGCCATGCGCACCCTGCCCGACGCAGCGATCAAAGGCGCCAAGGAGATCGCGACGCACGTGAGCCTGCTGGGCATCGGGCCGGTGCTGCTGGTGGGCGTGCCGGGCGAACTGCTGGCCGAGCCGGCGGCGATGATCAAGTGGTCCAGCCCGTTCCTGCGGACCTACATCCTCTTCCAGGCCACCGACAGCGTAGGCTACATCCCCTCGCGCAATCAATACATGTGGGGCGGGTACGAGCCATCGAGCAGTCCGCTGGCAGCCGGCGCGGCCGAAAAGCTCGTCGGGGCCGTTCTGGAATCGGCGCACCGACTCCTGGCGGCTCAGCCGCTCAAGCTGGAGTAACAGCGATTAGCAGGGATGCAGGGGATGCACGGGATAAAGGCATGATTGTTGACTGACAGGGAGGCGTGACGACTGGGTGCCACACCTGCGGCGTTTGCAGGTGTGTTCCTCCCGCACGGCTGCAAACGCCGCAGCCGTGGCACCCTTGTCTGGCCCGGTGGCAAACCGATTACCGAATTATCATTATCCCATGCATCCCTGCTAACGTTTTTCGAAGAACTCGCGCGCATCCTCATGGAGTTGCTTTCGGGCTGGCGGGTCGGTGTAGATTTGATGGCCGGCATCGTACAGCCGCACCGTCAGATGCGCACGAAACGTTTTGGGCAGGCCCAAGTGCTCAGCCGTGTATTGCTGCATGAAATAGCCCGTCACAAGATCGTATCGCCCAGCGGCCATGAGCACGCGCAGGTTCGGGTTGACCACCATCGCCTGCTGCAACGTGGGTGAAACGTTCAGGCTGCCGGACTGGCCGCTGTCCCAGTTCCACATGCGACTGATCTCGCCGGAGAGAAACACGTACGGCGCGTTCGTGCGATAGCCCAGTTCCTGCCGGATGTACTCCTGGATGGTGGCGCTGTACGGCCCGATCACCAGCGACAGCGACGGATCGTCCAGCACGCTGTTGGTGTCAGTATTGGGCCCAGCCACGCGGTCGTCGTACAGGCCTAGCGTCTTGTTGTCCTTCTTGAGCAGCTCGTGGGCGAAGTCCGAGTTGCTCACGCGCAGCTCATCGGCGGCGATCACCTCTTCCGTCAGGCCGGTGAGGCGGGCGAGCCGCGCGATCACCTGCTTGCGCTGCGTCTCGTCGAGTTTGTCGCCGGAGGCCAGGGCCCGCAGGTACTCGTTCAAGGCATATCGCTGCGATTCATCCAGGGCTTTGGCCAGGTCGGCCTGCAAGTCGGCGGGCAGCTTGTGGTGGTAGTGCGCCGCGGCCGTATATGTCGGCAGGTACAGGGCGAAAGGCAAATCGTTGCCCGGCGCAAACTGGATGAGTTGGAAGTTCAGCGGCGAACTCACCAGCACCAGGCCGTCCAGGTACATGCCAAACCGCCGCTGAAGGTAGCCCGACAGTGAGGCCGCACGAGTTGCCCCGTAGCTTTCGCCAGCCAGATACTTGGGCGAGAGCCACCGCTCCCAGCGCGTGACGTACAGGCGGATGAATTCGCCCAGCGATTGCGTGTCGGCGTGCAGCCCGAAGAAATCCTTGGCCTTGCTGGCGTTGGCCGGTCGGCTGTAGCCGGTGCCGACCGGATCGACGAAGACCATGTCGGTGGCGTCCAGCCAGCAGTCGTCATTGTCGATGAGGGTCAGGGTCTTGGGCAGCGTCAGGCCGGCCTGGCCGAGTTCGGCCCGCTTGGGGCCCATCGCGCCCATGTGCAGATACATAGAGGATGCGCCCGGGCCGCCGTTGAAGGCGAAGGTGAGTGGCCGCTTGCCCGCCTCGACGCCGTCGAGCGTGTAGGCGATGAAGAAGATCTCGGCATCGGGGTTGCCCTCGGCGCCGGGAACCTGCAACAGCCCAGCCGTGGCGGTGTAGTGAAGAATCTTGTCGCCCAGGCGAATCTCGTGGTGCGTGACGGCGAGCCCCTGCGTCTGTTCCGATCCTTCGCCGGGGCGCGTGGCGGCCGCACGAGCGCCCTGGGTTGCGGTCGCGGCCGTGGCACTGCCGCCCTCGGCTGTTGAATTCGTAGGACAGCCGCCCTCGGCTGTCGAATTCGTAGGACAGCCGCCCTCGGCTGTCCGGGAGGGGGGCTGGCTGACCGGCCGTGAGAGTGGTTCGGGTCTTACTGGCTGCGTCGCGACTTGGCCCGAGCACGCACTGGGAATCACAAGCATGGCCACAAGCAATGGCAGCAGCTTGAGTTGGGTCATATCGTTCTCCTTTGTCGTTCCATCCTAGGCTTGCTGGGGGCAGCAGAACTTGACCGCAGGCCCGTCGTACGGAGAGAATACTACTGATGAGTCCTGAACTTGGCCACCGCCCAATTGTGATGGTGGCCACGCCGCCTTCCTCGGAGCGCTCGTGAAGTCAAAGTCCAAGGGACGACAACCGGATTCGCCCAAGTCGCAGGCCGCTGAGCCTGCGCGTGGCCTCAGGCCGATCTGGGCGATGCTGCTGTGCCTGGCCTCAGTGCCGCTGGGCCTGCTTTCCTTTCCGCCCTTCGATCACTGGTACCTGGCGTATGTGGCCCTGGTGCCGCTGGGCCTGGGCATCGTGCTGTGCCGCTCGCGGCGGTGGGCGATGCTGGGAGCGTACGTCGCGGGCGTAGTCTTCTGGGCCATCGGGGTGTATTGGTTGACGTGGGTCACGCTGCTGGGATACGTCGCGGCCGTGGCGTACCTGGGCACGTACTGGCTGGCGGCCGGGGCCGTGCTGCGGGCGGCAAGACCTTCTACAGCTTCTACGCGCCGCTGGCCGATGTGGCTGGTTGTGCCCATCATCTGGGTGGCCTTGGAGTATCTCCGCGAATTCGTCATCAGCGGCTTTCCCTGGTTGCTGCTGGCCCACAGCCAGCACACCTTGACGACGCTCATTCAAGTCTCCGACCTCACCGGCCAGTACGGCCTGTCCTTCTTTGTGGCCATGGTCAACGGGCTGGTCATCGACCTGGTGCTGTGGAGACTCAGTGCCAAGGCCCGGCCCTGCGCTGCCCTTGAGGAAGCCGGGACAAGCGGCATTTCTGGCGATGAGACCCGAAGGGCCGGGACGATTGTGGCCGGGGGTGTAAGCCCCCGGTGTGCGGCCGGTATTCCTGGAGCCCCGAAGAGGCGGCACTTGCTGGCACAGGCGCGAATATCCGGGCTGCCAGTTTTCGGCTTCATTGTCACATTCGCCTCAGCAATATTCTTGCTGGGCTACGGGTATTTCCGGCTGCATCAGGATGCCCAATCGCCCGGGCCGCGGGTCGGCGTCGTCCAGCAGAGCTACCCGATCTCGCTCTTTCATCAATACGCCGACTGCGACGACATTTATGCCGCCTTCCTGGCTTCCAGCGAAGAACTCGTCGGTAAAAAGTGCGACTTGGTCGTCTGGCCCGAAACGATGCTGCCGGCACCCAACATGGAGCCGGAATACTGGTTTGGGCTCAACCCCGACATGAAGGATCCGCGCGACCCGAGCAAGCCCTGTTTCAGCCCGGCCGTGCAGGAGATGATCGCCTGCTACCAAGCGTATTTGCGGCGGATGGACGAACTGTTGGCCAAACTGGGCTGTCCCTTGCTTGTCGGTGGCACGATGCCGGCCCGCGGCTTTAAGTCCGAGGAGCGATTGTACGAAAACGCCGCCATGCTCTTCGATCGCGACTGCCCGGCCTCGACTTCTGCTGCCGCCTCTGACCCAACGGCCCCGTGCGAGCTCAGGCTCATCGACTGGTACGGCAAGATGCACCTGGTGCCTTTTGGCGAGTACGTGCCGTGGCGGCGGAGTTTCCCGTGGGCGTTTTCGCTGCTGCGGCAATTTGTGCCGCCGGCGATGGCCCAGCTCGAACCAGGCCGGCGGGCCACAGTGTTCCGCTTCGGCCCGCAGCGGCAGTGGAGCTTGGCCGCGCCGATCTGCTACGAGGGCGCCTTTGCCCGCGTCTGCCGCCACTTGGCCACCGATCGGCCGGGCAAGCTCAGCCTGCTCGTGAATATTTCCAACGACGGCTGGTTCGTGTACCAGGGCGCCGACGGCAGCGTCACGCCGTCATTTGAATTGGATCAGCACCTGGCCCAGTACCAATTCCGGGCCGTGGAGAACCGCGTGCCGGTGGTGCGGGCGGTAAATTGCGGCATCAGCGGCTATATCGATTCCAATGGCCGCGTGGTGGAGGTTTTGCAACGGGCGGGGCAAAGCCGGATGGTGTGCGGAACAATGGTGGCGCAGGTGCTTGTAGATGGACGGGTTTCTCCGTATAGTCTCTCTGGTGACATTTTTGCGCAGGCCGACAGCTTGGTCGGCGCAGGGCTCATCGTCTTGTTGTGGCGCAACCGGAAACGTGGCAGTTAGCGAGGTTCAGCATGAAAAAACACTGGCGCAGGTGGGTCCTGGTGATCCCGCTGTTGCTGGTAGGTCCGGCGATGGTCGGGTGCGATACCAAGACCTCCGCCGTCATTGATCCCGCCAAGACGTATCACGAAGCATACCTGTCCCTGCGGCAGGCGGCCGTCGATCCCGATGCGCACGTCCGCGCCAAGGCCATGGAGGCCTTCGCCAACACGCTGGGTTCTGCATCCGGCCCGATCCTGATGGAAGGGCTGCGCGACCCGATGGGCCCGGTCTGCTCCTCTGCGGCCATGGGTATTGCCGAAACCCGCTACGCCCCGGCTCATTCGCTGCTGGTGTCGATGGCCAAGGATCCCCAGATTCCTCCCAAGCTGATGTGCTCGGTGGCGTACGCGCTGCACCGCCTGGGCGACGACGAGTTCACCGGCCAGTTGGCCCAGTTGTTGTTGGATAAGGATAAGTGGGTCCGCTGCACGGCCGCGATGATCCTGGGCCGGATGGGCGAGGCCAGCGCCATGGACCTGATCAAGAGCCTGATCTGGGAAGATCACGACCCGGTGGTGCAGTTGCAGGGGCGCGAAGCCTTGGCCGAGCTGGGCGATGAGCGTTCGATCTCGCTGCTGGAAGCTTTTACCAAGAGCCAGTTCCTGGAAGATCGGATCATCGCGATTCAGACCTTAGGGCGGATCGGCAGTCCGCGCAGCGTGGCGGTGCTGAAGAATCTGCTGGATGACGGCAAGCAGGATCCGCTGGTCCGCATGGCCGCGGCAGGCGCCCTGGCGAAGATGCACGACAAGAGCGGCTACAAGCTGGCGATGTTGGCCCTGACCGATCCGGCCAAGATTCTGCGTGAATCCCGGCCTAAGAACACGCCGCCAACGCAGCTGGACATCGTGAATTTGCAGAGCATGGCCGCCCTGGCGCTGGGGTATATGGATAATCGGGACGCCTTGCCCTTGCTGGCGCCGATGATTCACTCGCCCAACGGCACCATTCGCGTGGCCGCTGACGAAGCGGTCATGCTGTTGCTGTCGGCCTATCAGCTCTCGCTGCCGACCATCGAGCCGGAGCGCATGCCCGCGTCGATGCCGGCGGAGATGCCCGCGACCGCGCCGGCGGCGGAGGCCCCGGCCTCGACTGAGCCAGCCCCGGCCGAGCCCGCGCCGGCCACGCCCGCGGCCGAAGCGACCCCCGCGCCGACGCCTGCACCGAACGTGGCGCCCGCTGTCACGCCCGAGCCGGCGCCCGCCGTTGCACCGGCTCCTACGCCAGCGCCGGTGGTGACGCCAGCGGTGACACCGGCCCCGGCGGCGTCTGAGCCGGCCAGCCAGCCCAGCGAGCAGGATAAGGTTAAGGATCTGCTAAAGAGCAAGACGCCGCCCAAACTCAAGCGGGCCGGCGCGCGAGATTAGAGTAATTCTCAACACAGATTTCCGCGTGGCGGGTTTCCCAACCTGCCATGTCGCCACTGACGAGAGGCGAACGTTGCGCATGTTTCGGTCACTGCTGCGGCGAGCAGAAGTGTGTGACTGACTGTTCCTGGTGATGTATTCAGGACAGAGCCGTGTAGCCCGGCGGTCTGCCCGGCAGGCCGGCCAGTTGGGGTTCCTGGTGGTGTAATCCAGGGTAGAGCCGTGTAGCAGGCCCCCGCTTTAGCGGGGGTAAAGTGGCATTGCATTGTGTTTCTTAGCCCGTTTCAACGGGCTTACGTCGACCGGCTTTAGCCGCTTGGCCTGAAGGCACGACCTCAAGCCGCTAAAGCGGGCTGATCGTGGCTGGTGGCAGCCTGGCACCCCCGCTGAAGCGGGGGCCTGTTACACGACAAAGGCAAGGCCTCCAGGGCATGCCGCAATGACGTGCCGCCAGGCCAGCGGTAGAAGTGGTCCGCCAAAATTGCTTTGACTTGACGCGGGGCCAAAATACAATCTTGGTCTGATGCGGATGCTGCCGGACTGTGCCCGCTGATCCTGGGTGCCCGGCGAGCGTTTCGTTCGGTGTCGGCTTCCCTAGGCGGTGAATGGCCTGTGAGCCTGTAACATACGCACGCTCCCGCTGGCGATGGCGGGAGGGCGTGGGCCCTGAAGGAGTATCGCGTGAGTACGTTGACGAAAGTCGCCATCCTTGTGCTCGTCGTCCTGATCCTGCTGGCCACGCCACTGTTTATCCAGCAAGCTTCGGTGCCCCAGAATTGGCGGTCGGCCTACGACCAGCTCAAGCAGAAGCTTGCCATCAGCGAAGGCGACCGGCAGGTCCAGGTTCTGGCCGCTGACACTTGGAAGCAGAGCTACCTGGCTCAGAAGGCCAAGTATGACGATCTGGCCCAGACCAGCCAGAACGAGGCCGAGCAGAACCGCATCGGCTTGGCCAACCTGCGACAGGACCTGGCCGTTCGCGACAGCCAGCTCCAGCAGCTCACCGCCAACTACAACGGCATCAAGGCCGAACTGCAGAAGGCCGTGGACTTCAATGCCCAGCAGGCCAAGGATCTCAAGCAGGTCCAGAAGGACTTGGCCGACACGCAGGAGCAGGCCCGCCAGCTCCGCGACAAGGTGCAGGAAGACGCCACCCAGATCGAGCTGCTCACCCAGAGCCAGCGTGTAGCGGCCGCCCAGTTGACCGAGAAGGAAGCCGAGCTGGCCGACCTCAAGCGCGCGGGCGCCTCAGCCGGCGCCAACGGCGCTGCCGGCGCCGCCAAGCCGGTCCCCTCCGCTGGCCCCCGCATCGAAGGCAGCATCACCGCCGTCAAGGGCGATACGGCCAGCCTGAATATCGGGGCCGCCTCGGGCGTCAAGCAGGGCATGGAATTCATCATCTTCCGCGGCCCGGACTTTGTGGCCCACTTACAGATCTCGCTGGTGAACGCTTCGACCAGTGCGGGCGTGATCGTGGACGCCCAGCGCGACGTCAAGCAGGGCGACAAGGCTACCAACAAGCTGGTGACGGAGTAAGACGATGGCGATGCAAATGCCTGGCCCTTCGATTCGCGTCAAGCCCCAGCCGGACATCTACACCCTGCTGCTGGTGGTGGCCATCCTGCTGCTACTTGTGGCCGTCGGCGTGGTGATGTATAACCTCATGACAAACTATGGCATGTCTGTGGGCGAAATCTTCAGCGGCAAACTGCCGGGGCTGCCTGCCAAGTAGCCCTTCGGGCCCAGTCCGCGCCGGCCGATGCCGTCAGAACCGTTTCACGCCCGGGCGCGATCGTCCGGGCGATTCTTTGATCGCGGCAGAGGCGATCCAGCGAGACGCACACTGCTCTCGCACCGGCTCGGGTGCGGAAGGATAAGCAAGACAATGATCTTCGATTCCATTCTCGGCCTGTTTTCGATGGACATGGGTATCGACCTGGGTACCTGCAACACCCTGGTTTGCGTCAGGGGGCAGGGCGTGGTGCTCAATGAACCCTCCGTGGTGGCGGTGCGAAAGGGCACCAACCGCGTCCTCCAGAACGGAAACGCCGTGGGCTTGGCCGCCAAGGAGATGCTGGGCAAGACCCCTGGCTCAATCAGCGCCATCCGCCCCATGAAGGACGGCGTCATCGCCGACTTCGACATCACCGAGGCCATGCTCTCGTATTTCATTCGCAAGGTGCACCGCGGCAGGACGTTGATCCGCCCGCGCGTGGTCATCTCAATTCCCTCGGGCATCACGGCCGTCGAAAAGCGGGCGGTGCTGAACTCGGCTGAACGGGCCGGGGCACGCCGCGTCTTCCTGCTGAAAGAACCCATGGCCGCCGCGATGGGTGCGGGCCTGCCCATCCAGGAGCCCACCGCCAACATGATCGTCGATATCGGCGGCGGCACCACCGAGGTGGCGATTATCTCCATCGCTGACATCAGCGTGTCGGATTCGATCCGCGTTGCCGGCGACGACATGGACGACGCCATCACCGGCCACATGAAGCGGACGTACAACCTCATGATCGGCGAGCAGACGGCTGAGAAGATCAAGATCGAGATCGGGTCGGCCGCTCCGCAGGAACAGGAAATGACCATGGAAGTCCGCGGCCGGGATATGATCTCCGGCTTGCCGCGGAAGACGGTCATTTCATCCGAGGAAGTGCGCGAAGCCCTGCGCGAGCCCGTCGGCGCGATCATCGATTCGATCGTGCGAACGCTGGAACGCATCGAGCCCGAACTGGCGGCCGATCTGGTGGATAACGGCATCACGCTGGCCGGCGGCGGGTGCTTGCTGCGCGGCCTGGACCGCGTAATCGCCCAAGCCACCGGCCTGGAGGTCCGCCGCGCCGACGACCCGCTGACGTGCGTCGCCCGCGGCACGGCCATCTACCTCGAGAACCTCGACATGTGGAAAGACACGCTCGAAAGCGACGCCGACGAGTTCTAGCGGCAGGGCGTAGGACGCCCATAGGTCATAGGTCATAGGTCGTAGGCGTAGGCGTAGGGGAAGGGCGCGGTGAGAATGGGTGCCGTGGTTTGCGAGTGCAGCGAGCAACCACGTAGGGCGTGCAACTGGTTGCACGCGGGCTGCCCAAAGGGACGATTAGCTTTGAGCAGGGGGCCGCGCGGGTCCTGAGAATGTAGGGTGGGCCGAGCCGTAGCAACGGCGAGTCCCACCGTTTTCATTACCGGAGGATGCCATGACAGATACCAACGATATTGCGGTCTTACGCGACTTGGCGCAGCAGTACATGCAAATCGCCACCAGCCCGGGCATGGCGCAGCGCCGCCAACTGTGGAAGGACCATCTCAGCCTTCGCCCGACCTCCCCGCCGATCGTGTTGCGCTTCGGCATGTGGAACATGTGGTGCCGCGAGGTCTTCGCCGACTCGAATATGCTCTGTAAGGATGCGTTCTATCGCGATTGGGAGCGGGAGCTGCGGGTGATGCTCTTCCAGGCCGCCACCGGCGATGACTACGTGCTGGAACCCTGGCTGGTCATGCGCTCGGTGCAGGCGCGGCGCGGACCTGGCCTGTGGGGCCTGCAGGCTGAGCACACGCACTCGGATACAGAGGGCGGCTCCTGGAAGTTCGACTCGCCCATCAAGGAATGGTCGGACCTGGCCAAGATCAGCCCGCCGCCGCACGTCATTGACGAGGAGGAGACCCGCCGCCAGGCCAACCGGCTGGGCGAGGCCATTGGCGCCATCCTGCCCATCGACATCGAGCGCGGCCCCGTGGCCACCAGTTTTCACAGCGATATCTCCTATTGGCTGGCCCAGCTGCGCGGGCTCGAGCAGATGATGATCGACATGTACGAGTCGCCGCGCGAGCTGCATGGCCTGCTGGCGTTCCTGCGCGACGGCATCCTGGCCAATCAGGCTGCGGCCGAAAAGGCCGGCGATTACTCTGCTACCAGCGGCCAGAACCAGTGCTGCTGCTATGCCGACCAGACATTGCCGCCCGCCCCGATGCAGTACGGCGTCAAGCGCAAGCAGCTGTGGGGCTTCATGGCCGCCCAGGAGTTCACGCTGATCTCCCCGGCCATGCATGATGAGTTCCTGCTGCAATACCAGTTGCCTATCCTGAAACATTTTGGCCTGGTGGCGTATGGCTGCTGCGAGGACTTGACCGAAAAGATCACGATGCTGCGGCAGATTCCCAACCTGCGAATCATCGCCGTGACGCCGCGGGCCAACGTGCAGCGCTGCGCCGAGCAGATCCAGGCCGACTACGTCAGTTCGTGGCGGCCCAACCCGACCGATATGGTCAGCACGCACTTCGACGAGGCGCGGGTGCGCCGCATCATCGGTGAAGGGCTCAAGGCCTTCCGGGGCGGTCGGATGCACATCAATCTCAAGGATGTCGAGACCGTGCAAGGCCAGCCCGAACGCCTGGCCCGCTGGGTGCAGATCGTTCGCGAAGAAATCGCCAAAGCGTAAGGCGTAGGGCGTGGGGGATAGGGAATGGTGCGGACGCGTAGGGCGTGCAACTGGTTGCACGCGGGCCTTGCCATGGGGAACTCTCCACGTGGTTGCTTCGCTTCGCTGCGCAAACCATGGCACCCAGGCGGGGTGAACGCGCGGGCAACTTAAGCCTTCGTCTTCTCTTTGCGTCCTCGGCGTTCTCGGCAGTTAACCGTTGTCTTCGCTGTTGTCTTTGGCTTTGACGCGTAGAACGCCGGGCCGGGGCCGAAATCACTCAGGATTTCATCTTCGCGGGCGTGCATCTTGGCCCGGCCTCGAACGGTCAAGTCCTCGTAGCCCATCTGGTGCAGCAGGCCGTGGACGATGTACAGCATGAGTTCATGTTCCGCCGTCAGGCCACGCAGCGGGCCTTGCTTGGCGGCCACGTCACCGCAGACGATGAGCTGGATCGACAGGCCAGGTACGGCCATGGCCGCTTGCGGCTTAGCCTTGAGTTCGGATTCAGTGAGGTCGAAGCTCAGCACATCCGTCTCGCCCAGGTGCCGCAGGAAGCGCCGGTTGTACAGGGCGATCTCCTCGGCCGAAACGATGGCCAGATCGACCTGGGCCAGCCGGCAGCTCTCGGCCTTGGCCACGCAGCGAATCAGTTTTCGCAAAGTGGCAGCAGGAATCTTCACCGCCACACTGGTGGAAGAGATCGCAATGGCGGGCAGGGCCGATTCTCGGTTTTCTATTTTCGATTTTCGATTTGAAGGCTCGGCCTTTTTCGCCACTGTGTTTCTTCCCATTTCTCTGCGCCCTCAGGCTTTTGCATGATTAAGCATTGGTGATGACTCGTTGGACCGTCTGGTTATGCAGCCCAAAGGGCTGAGAGACTACAGCCTGGGGCAACGCCCCAGGTACACATGCGCCACACGGGCAAGCCCTGAAAGGGCGCAAGAGACAAAGCTATCCCGCCCTTACAGGGCTAACACCGTATCCCTTCCCACCCAGGGCGGCGCTTCGCTCTGCCCTGGGCTAGACTCTTCAAGCCCTTCGGGCTTAAGGCAACGCGACTTCAATCGCTTTATGCGAAAGGCCTGCGTTCTCTGCACCCTCTGCGCCTCTGCGTCGAGGTCGTGTCTTTGCCGTTGCCGATTCCCGATTCCGGCTTCCCGACTCCCGCTTCTCGCTACGTCTTTCCCTTATTCAGCAGCTTGTGTCGCAGCATGGCGTCGATGAAGGGCTGGACCTCGCCGTCGAGCACGGCGCCGGTGTTGCCCACCTTCATGTCCGTGCGTTCGTCGCGGACCAGTTGGTAGGGGTACAGCACGTACGAGCGGATCTGGTAGCCAAAGGCGATCTCGCCCTTGGTGCCGTACATCTTGGACATTTCGGCGTCGCGCTGGGCCAGCTCGTACTGGTACAGTTTGCCCTGCAGCATCTGGCGGGCCATGGCCCGGTTCTGGTGCTGCGAGCGCTCGTTCTGACACTGCACCACGATGCCCGAGGGCAGGTGCGTGATGCGAATGGCCGAGGAGGTCTTGTTCACGTGCTGGCCGCCGGCGCCGCTGGCCCGGTACACGTCCTCGCGCACGTCCTTGTCCCAGTCCACATCGATCTCGATGTCGGCCAGTTCGGGCACCACGTCCACCGAGGCGAAGCTGGTGTGCCGCCGCTTGGCGGAATCGTACGGGCTGATCCGCACCAGCCGGTGCACCCCGCGCTCGGTGGCCAGGTACCCGTACGCGTATGGCCCCTGGATGCGCAAGGTAATACTGCGAATGCCGGCCTCTTCGCCGGGCACGCGATCAACTTCCTCGATGGAATAATCGCTGATTTCGCAGTATCGCATGTACATTCTAAAGAGCATCTCGGCCCAGTCGCAACTTTCCGTGCCGCCGGCCCCGGCGTGAATGCTGAGGTAGGCGTTGCCCGAATCGTGCGGGCCCGAGAGCATGGTGCGCAGCTCCAGGTGGTCCAGGTCGGCCTGGAGCTTGTCGCCCTCGGTGAAGGCCTCTTGCAGCGTGGCCTCGTCGCCGGCCTCTAGGGCCAGTTCCTGCATCGCCTTCAAGTCCTCCAGCCGGTCGTTCAGCGCCTGCGCCGGACCGATGACGGCCTTGAGGGCCTTGATCTGGGTGACGGCCTTTTGGGCGTTCTCCTGGTTATCCCAGAAGTTGCCGGCAGTCATTCGCTGCTCGATGGCGGTCAGTTCCGCCTGGCGTGTGGGCAAGTCAAAGAGAGTCCCGGATGGCATTCATCCGGGCCGACAGGGTTTCGATCAGGTTCCGCAGATTGCTTGGTTCGAGCATGACTACTCCAGTGGCGTCACACTAGCAGAGCGGCCCGGCCCAGACAAGGCTTTGCCGCCGCGCCCGCAGGCGGGTATAAAGACCATTCACCGCCGAGAACGCAGAGACCGCAAAGAGGAAACGGCTTAATGGGCTTTATCTCTGCGTCCTTTGCGCCCTCAACGGTGAATGGTTCTACAGGCCAGGTGGTCTGCTTTGGGTGGATGCTTTGGGGCGCTGACTTTGGGTGGCATGGTCACGCTGTCTTTGGGGTGACCATGTTAGAACCTCCCGCGCGGAGCGTCTGAACATGGTCACGCCAACGAAAGCGTGACCATGCCACCCATCTGAACCACAAAGGGCACCAAGAGCACCAAGTGAGAAGGTAACGGAGCGTCGCGGGTATCTGCGATTATCATCTTTGTGACCTTTGTGTCCTGGCTTTGTGCCTTTGTGGTCTGAGCACGATTCGGAGAACAGAATGTCCGACAACTTTGCTGACCGGCTGCTGGAGGCGATTGCCCGCAAGGGTTCGCCTGTGTGCGTCGGGCTTGACCCGGCCTTTGACAAGCTGCCCGATGAACTCAAGACGTTGCCGCCCGAGCGGGCGTTCGTCGAATTCTGCTCGGCCGTCATTGAGGCCGTGGCGAACGTCGTCCCGGCCGTCAAGCCGCAGATCGCCTACTTCGAGCGGTATGGCCACGCCGGCGTGGCAGCGTATGAGCAGGTCGTGCATCTGGCGCGGCAGGCCGGGCTGATCGTCATCGGCGACGTGAAACGCAACGACATCGGCTCGACGGCCGCTGAATATGCGGCCGGGCATCTGGGCATCGCCGACGGCCCCGACGCCATCACCATCAACGGCTATCTCGGCGCCGACGGCATCGCGCCGTTCCTGGACGTCGCCAAGGCCAACGGCAAGGGTGTGTTCGTGCTGGTGCGGACGAGCAACCCATCGGCCGGGGCCATTCAGGACTTCGCCGACGGCTCGGGCAGAAAATTCTACGAGCACATGGCCCAGCAGGTGGCCGCGCTGGGCGAGCAACCCGGCCTGGTCGGCCAGCAGGGGTACAGTTGTCTGGGCGCCGTCGTCGGCGCCACCTGGCCGGGAGAGGCCAAGGCGCTGCGACAGATCATGCCGCGACAGTTGTTCCTGGTGCCCGGCTACGGCGCGCAGGGCGCCACGGCCAAGGATTGCGCGGCCTCGTTCAAGTCCGGCGGCGTCGGGGCCATCGTCAACGCCAGTCGGTCGGTACTGTACGCCTTCCGCGACAAGGCCCATGCCGGCACGAATTGGCGCGATGCCATCGGCCAGGCGGCCAAGGTGTTTGCCCAAGACATTCGGTCGGCAGTGAACCACTAGAACCACCAAGGGCGCGAAGGCCCGATGAAACGAGGACGGATACCGGATACCGGATACCGGATACCAGATACCAGATATCAGATATCAGGAAAGCCCAGTCGCTCCTAATATCTAATATCTAATATCGGATATCTAATATCGCTGTTGATCAGGAGCGCAATGCCACCAAGACGTCACAACACGCAGATGTTCGCTCTGTCGGCCCCGCCGCCGACGGAGTTGGTCGTCGCCTCGTGCCGGTATCGGCTGGTGCGGGTGTTTAAGCACGACTTCTGGGCGGCCACGAGCCTGTACCAGGCCATCGAACCGGCCGAGATCCCCAGGATCGTGGTGAAATTCTACCGCCAGCAGATGTTCTGGGGCCTGAACCTGGAATGGGTCGGGCACTTCAGCCGCGAGCACGAGCGGATGATCTACCAGGCACTCGAGGGCATCGAGGGCATCCCGCGCTGCGTCGGCTGCATTGGCCAGGCGGGCATCGCCATCGAGTACATCGAGGCCCTGCCGCTCGATCACGGCTTGACGCTGCCGGCGGGGTACTTCGACCAGTTGCGGCGGATCTTCGACCAGGTGCATGAGCGCGGCGTGGCGTACGTGGACGCCAACAAGCGTTCCAACATGCTCGTGGGCGTCGACGGCAAGGCCTGGCTGATCGATTTCCAAATCTCCATCCGCCGGCGCGACGACCTGCTCTGGCCGCTGCAGGCGATCTCGGCCTGGGCGGTCCAGTACATGCAGGAGAAGGACCTCTACCACCTGTACAAGCACAAGCGCCGTTTGGCCAAGGCGGAACTCCGGCCGGAGGAGGAGGCGATTTCCTATCACCGCACCGGCATGCATTGGCTGCACACGCAACTGACAAACCCGTATCGGCGGGTGCGGCGATTCCTGCTGCGGCGGCAGTACACCAAGGGCAACCTCGTCAGCCCCACGGCCAAGCTCGAAGACCACTTCCAGCCGGAAAAGAAGACCTGGCGCGACAGCTCGAAGGAAAACCCGCCGGATTCGGGCGTATGATGCGCCAGCATGAAAGCGATGGTTCTCAGCAGCTACGCCCCGGTCGAGTCCTCGCCGCTGGCGTATCGTGACGTTCCCGACCCGCACCCAGGCCCAGCTCAGGTGAGGGTGAGAATCCACGCTTGCGCCGTCTGCCGTACCGACCTGCACGTAATTGAAAAGGAACTGCCGCCTGCCAAGCTGCCGATCATCCCGGGCCACCAGGCCGTGGGCGTGGTCGACGAACTCGGCCCGGGTTGCAAGCACCTTCGGCTGGGGCAGCGGGTGGGCATCGCCTGGCTGGGACACACCTGCGGCCAATGCACGTACTGCGCTCGCGGCCAGGAGAACCTGTGCGAGCATTCGCGGTACACGGGCTATCACCTTGACGGCGGCTATGCCCAGTACGCCCTGGTTCACGAGGACTTCGCGTACGTGCTGCCGGAGACGTTTTCGGATATCGAAGTCACGCCGCTGTTGTGCGCGGGCATCATCGGGTACCGGGCCTTGCAGCGTAGCGCCGTGCCTGCGGGGGGCACGCTGGGCGTATACGGCTTTGGCTCCAGCGCCCACATCGTGATGCAGCTTGCCAAGCACCGTGGCTGCAAGGTGTACGCGGTGTCGCGGGCGGCGTCGCACCAGGAACTGGCTCGGCAGCTCGGGGCCGTGTGGGCGGGGGGCACGCCCCAGGAGCTGCCGGTGAAGGTGGATGGGGCGATCTTGTTTGCCCCCGTGGGAAGCCTGGTGCCGCCGGCGCTGGAGAAGCTGGAAAAGGGCGGCACGCTGGCGGTGGCGGGCATCTACGTCAGCGAGATTCCGGCCTTGGACTATCAGCGGCATCTCTTCTTTGAAAAGTGCTTATGCTCCGTGACGGCCAACACCCGCGAAGATGGCCGGGCGCTGCTGGCTGAGGCGGCGGCAGTGCCGATCCGCCCGCACGTGACGACCTACCCGCTGGCCCAGGCCAACGAGGCGCTGCAGGACATGAAGGCCGACCGCATCAACGGCACGGGCGTGCTGGTAATGCCTTGACGGAAAAGGCGCGGACTCGAGATTCGTGAACTCGTGAATTCGTTAATGCCGCCGGCTCTTGGCGGGCCCTTCCGAATGTCGAATTCACGGATTACGAGTTTACGAATTCACGATTTCACGTCCGTCCGCCTTCATCCGTCCAGGCCCCAGGGCAGCACATCTCGTGACTCTCCTGCCACTTGCTCGGCGTCTACTCATTGCCTCTGGCGTGGTGGCCGGTATAATCCGCTGCTTATCACGCATGAATAAACGCTTGGCTATCCTGTTGGTGCTGGCGGCGGCGGTGTCCGCCTGGGCGGTTGCGCCCGAGGACCTCATCTGGCAGGACGGCCAGTGGATCCTCCAGCCACCTCCCGATCCCGCTACGCCCGAGGGGCAGATCGCCATGATCCGCTTTGAGGACGACCAGCACCACTACGACAAGGCCGTCGAGGCTGCCAAGGCGTTCCTCAAGACCCACCCCGGCGACGTGCTGCGCGAGCAGGCGTACGACCTGGCCGGCCACGCCGAGATGCACCGCGGGCTGTACTGGCAGGCGTACGAGTACTATGACAAGCAGCTCAAGGAGTTTCCCAGCGGTCCGATGGTCAACCGGGCGGTCGATCGCGAGGCCGAGATAGCCAAGGCCTTCCTGGCCGGCAAGAAACGCCGCGTGCTGGGCTTTATATGGATGGATGCCCAGAGCGACGGCATCGATATTTTGCAGAAGATTCCAACGTACGTGCCGGGCACGATGCGGGCGGAAAACGCCCTGCTGACCGTGGCGGACTGGTACTACGAGATGAACAAGGCCTACGAAGCGGCCGACGCATACGACGCGTACTTGAAGCTCTTCCCATACGCACCGCGGGCGGCCTTTGCCGAATTCCGCGCGGCTGAGAGCCTGCGCAAGGCCTATCGCGGCCCGGCCTTTGAGGACACCACGCTCATCAACGCGTATCAGCGGTTCAAGGCCTTTGCGGAGCATCGACCGGCCGCCGCGGCCGAGACGCACGTCGAGCAGATTCTCAAGGCCATCCGCGCCGACTTGGCGCAGAAGCAGTTCTGGATCGCCCAGCTATACGTCCGCATGGGTTATGAGGACTCGGCGGCGTATTACTACCGTTTCGTCATTGCCGAGTACGCCGATACAAACTGGGCCGGCTCGGCCCGCGCGGAGGTAAGCAAGCTCAAGAACGCGGTGGTGCAGCGGCCTCGCAAGCCCCGCCCGCCGGCGTCCACCCAGCCGGTGGAGGCGGAAGCGGCGGCGACCACCAAGCCGATGATCGTCTTCCCGCCCGAGCCGTTGCCGATCTCACCCTTGCCGGCATCGCGTCCGGCCCCGGCCAGCGAGCCGGCGGTGGAGACTCTGCCCAGCGGCCCAGAGCCAACCAGCGAACCCGCCGCCGAGCCCACCGCGCAGCCCTCTGGCGAGGTATCACAGCCACCCCCGGCCATAGAGGATCGCGCGGGCGAGACTCCCGCGACACAAGCGGTCCTGCCGCCCTCCTCTGGGGTGAATGACGAAGCGCCGCAACCTCCGGCCATGGAGAATCACCAGGGCGAAACGCCCGCGACCGCGCCTGCTGGCTCGGGAGGAGAACATGAATAGCATCAACCGTGACATGGCCGTCTCGGCCATGTGTGCCATGGGCGTCTCGCCCATGATCTTGGAAGCTAATACGCACGGCCGAGACGCCCGTGACACGAACTACGGCCGTTTCATGAACTGGGCCTGTGTCAGGAGGGGGGCTCGTATCAGGAAGAGCGTCATCCTGGCCTTGCTGGGCCTGTCGGTGATGTCCATTTTCTGCTCTGGCTGTGGGTATTCGATGGATACGCCGTACCGCCGGGGCATTTCGACGATAGCGGTGCCGATGTGGCAGCGCGGGTCCAAGGTCTTCTATCGCGACGTGGAGATTCGCCTGACGCAGGCGCTGGTCAAGACCATCCAGGCTGAGACGCCCTATCGCATTGTCGACCGCAGCAAGGCCGACACCATGCTGGAGGGCACGCTGGTGAACATCGACCAGTACGTGCTCTCGTTCAATCCTCTCACCGGCAACGCCCGCGAGATCGAGCTGCGGCTGACGGTGGACTTCACCTGGAAGGATCTGCGGACGGGCAAGATCCTGGCCCAGAAGAAGAACTTCCGGGCCACCTCGACGTTCATCCCGCCGGAGCCTTTCGACGAGACGATGTTCCTGGCCACAGAAGACGCCCTGGGCCGGCTGGCCTTAAAGATCGTGGAACAGATGGGCGCGCCGTGGTAGGAGCAAGGTCGTAGGTCGTAGGGAAAAGAAACGCGGAATCCGCCTGGTGAGATTTCCTCTACGACCTGTGACCTACGACCTATGACCTGTAGTTAAAATGCCGATGCAGCCTGTTGAAGATGGCCCTACAATGAGTTGGCGCCAGCGATTGGCCGAACTAACTCCTGAATAAGGCGTACATAACGCATCATGCCGGAAGAACCTCAGAATAGACCGGGACTCAAACCGCAGGGGCCAATGCGCTTCGGGCGGAACGTCGTGGCTTGGGTGGTGGTGGGCGCGCTGGCCGTGCTGCTGATGAGCGTCATGCTCAAGGGCACGCAGCGGCAGGAGATGAAGCAGAGCGAGTTCTGGCGGTATGCCAATAATGGCCAGATCAAGTCGCTCCTCATCAAGAGCGACCGCGTCGAGGGCGAGCTGGTCGCCAACGTCCCGGGCCGGGAGAAGGACGCCCAGGGCAAGTTCTTCATGCCCGTCAACTTCGAGGCCGACCGCACCTTCATGGAGCGCTGGGAAAAAGCGGTGGCCGAACATCCCAGCATGGAATGGTCGGTTGCGCAGGCCCCGGGCATATTGGAGCAGTACGGCCTGACCATCATTCTGTGGGGCGGCGTCTTCGCCCTGATGTGGTTCTTCTTCTTCCGCAAGCTGGGACAGGCCGGCGGCGGGGCGGGTTTCCTGGGCAACTTTGGCCGCAGCCGCCACCGCGTGCTGACCAAGGAACACACCAACATTACCTTCAAGGATGTTGCGGGCATCGACGAAGCCAAGGACGAAGTGGCTGAGATCATCGAGTTCCTGCGCAATCCGCGCCGCTTCCAGCGGCTGGGCGGGCGCATTCCGCGCGGCGTGCTGCTGGTGGGCGAGCCTGGCTGCGGCAAGACGCTGCTGGCCAAGGCCATCGCCGGCGAGGCCGAGGTGCCGTTCTTCTCCATCAGCGGCAGCGACTTCGTGGAGATGTTCGTGGGCGTGGGCGCGTCGCGCGTGCGCGACCTGTTCCGCTCGGCCAAGGAATCTTCGCCCTGCATTATCTTCCTGGACGAGATTGACGCGGTGGGCCGAAAGCGCGGCGCCGGCTTCAACGGCGGCGGCCACGACGAGCGCGAGCAGACGCTCAATGCCATCCTCGTCGAGATGGACGGTTTTGACACCAACGACCAGGTGATCGTCATCGCCGCCACCAACCGGATGGACGTGCTGGACCCTGCCCTGACGAGGCCCGGACGCTTCGACCGCCAGATCAACGTGCCGCTGCCCGACATCAAGGGTCGGCTGGAGATCCTGGGGATTTACGCGGCCAAGGTGAAGTGCAGCCCCACTGTGGACCTGCAGCGCCTGGCGCGCGGCACGCCCATGTTCAGCGGCGCCGACTTGGCGGCAATGATCAACGAGGCCGCCATCGCCGCCACGATGGAGAACAAGGAATCCATCGAGCAGGCCGACCTGGAAGAGGCCCGCGACAAGGTTCGCTGGGGCCGGGCGCGCAAGAGCCGCGCCATCGACGAGCGCGAGAAGGAAATGACCGCCTATCACGAGGCCGGCCACGCCCTGGCGCAGATGATCCTGCCCGACGCCGACCCGCTGCACAAGGTCTCCATCATTCCGCGCGGCCAGTCGGGAGGCTCGACCTTCAGCCTGCCCGAGAAAGACCGCTACATGTACACCCGCAAGTGGTGCGAGGCGTACATCCGCGTGTGCATGGCCGGGCGAATCGCCGAGGAGATCTTCTGCGGCGACATCGACAGCGGCGCATCGGCCGACATCTCGCAGGCTACCGAGGTGGTCCGCGAAATGATTATGGAATGGGGCATGAGCGACAAGCTGGCGTTCGTTCGCTACGCTCCCAGCCCGATGCGGCAGGCCATGCTCGACTTGGCCGGCAAGGAGTACTCCGAAAAAACGGCTGAGCAGATCGACAACGAGATCCGTCAGATCATGGAGACGGCCTACCAGGACACTCGGCTGCTGATCGAAAAGAACCGCGACAAGGTCCAGGCCATCGCCCAGGCGCTGCTTCGCTACGAGACGCTCGACGTGGGCGACGTGGAGAAGATCGTCCGCGGCGAACCGCTGGACAAGACCTCGGTCAACGAACTGCTGGACAAGGAACGGGCCAAGAACGCAGCAGCCGTTCCGCCCAAGACCCCAGGCATCGGCGTGGAACATTCCCCCGGCACCGGCGCCATCCCCGCGACGGGGGCGTGAGGCCGGTAGGGCGAGCAGGAAACAGTGAAAAACCGAAAGCCCCGCGAGAACATCGCGGGGCTTTTCTCTTTTGCGGGAGCAGGACGTGTGAGTTCCGCGCCGAAGGCACGTTCTCGCCCATGCGGCCAGCTCATTCGGCCGGCATGCTCGTCACCTTGAGATTGGGTTGCAGCTGTCCCCCGACACTCCAGTGGACTTTCGATCCGTCGGCCAGCGTCACCTCGTACGTCCAGGACTGAATGGTCCGGGCGTCCACGAGTTGGCGTTTGCCATCGGCGATGGCCTTGAGATGATCTTCCCAGGGCGTGTCCACGCTTCGCCACGCGTCTTGGCGCGGCAGAACGCAAACACTCGCCTCCTCGCGCCCATCTGGGAGCTTGATATGCAAGACCTCGATGTCCTTGCCATCCTCCCGGCACTGCTGCACGAGCATCGGTTCAACGTCGAGAGCGCGATAATGCCCTTCCGCGACAGCTTCGTAGATCGCCTGTTCGCGTTCCTGCCGCAGTTTCTCGGCCTTTTGTCGGTATTGTGCCAGAGATCGAAACTCGTCCAAAGGCAGGTCGAACGCGCGGTTACCATTGGGGAACTGGTAGACGTATTCCGTCTGCCCCTCGGGCGTCTTAAGTGTCTTGACGAACGTGTACTGCTTTTCGGCGATGAACCGATCGCACTGCGCGTCCGCTTCAGCCTGCTCCTTCTGAATCTCTTGGGGGGTAAGGATCGGATTATCCGAGTTCACCGTAGTGAATTGGCAGCTGGCGATCAAGGTGCCCGTCATCGTTCCGTCGGGCCGGGTTGTCGCGCCAGTCAACGCGATCTTTGGCTTTTCCCCGCCCCCGCCAATTGCGTATGAGTAGCGCATTCGCGAATAGACTTCTTGCGCCCCCCAGCCCGTTGCGACAAGCGCCACCGCTACGATGCAAGCCGCCGCCAGCTTTGCCGGCCTGGAAGAGAGTCTCGTCCGCCACGGCCTTGTTCCATTGTTGCCCATTGCTGAAGCCTCCACTTGAAGTTGTTCTTTGAGTTGCTGGCGATGTTCGCCTTCAACAACCCGCGGCAGCGGTGTCCGCTCCAGCTGCCTCTGAATGTCATCTCTCTTGTTCATTGCTGCTGCCTCAAGTGAAGATGCGAACTGGCGGCGTTGGTTGCGTTGCCGGCCAGAAGAATGCGTTTGAGCCTGTCCAGGCCGCGATGGAGGAGCGACTTAACGGTGCCGGTGCGCTTGCCCAGCGTTGTGCCGATCAGCTCAATGGGCATGCCCTCGAAATATCGCAGCGTCAGGGGCACGCGGTACTTCTCAGGTAGCAGTGCCAGGGCTGCGTGCAGGCGTGCGAACTCCGCCAGTTGATCGGACGCGTCGCCCGAAGGCGCGTGCAGGTCGAAGTAGATTCGCGCCACATCCTCCTGCCACCGCGTCTGAAACTGGCTCGTCCGGCCAGATCGCCAGTACATCCGCAACTCATTCGTCGCGATCCGGTAAATCCAGCAGGAGAACGGGCTCTTGCCGCGGTAGCTCTTGAGTCCGCGCAAGGCCTTGAAGAACGTGCTGGACGTGACTTCCTCTGCCGCCGACACCGAACCTGTGCAACGGTAGGCGTAACTGAGCATTCGGCTGTAGTACAGCTCGTACAAGGGGCCGAAGGCCTGCGGATCAGAAATGGCGCGGCGCACGATCTCCGCCTCCGGTTCGCCCGGAGGATTAACGCTGGGGTCGGAGCTAGTGAAGACCGTCTCGGTCACTATTATTCGAGATGCCGCACGTGGAAGAAGGTTGCAACATTTGTTCGCGGGGCCTCTTTTGTGTTCGGTCAGGGTGAGCCGGCCGGCTCGACCCGGTGAGATTCGACGTACAGCGTGTCCGGGCAAATGTCCTGCTCATGCGGCCAGGCGACGGTCCCGTTCACGACATGAACCTGACGAAAGTACGCCTCGTCTTTGAGTTCACTGAAGACGCCGAAGTCCAGTAGGGGTCGGCAATCGTAGAACCCGACCTCGCCATTGGTGAAAACCAGCTTCAATCGGTAGTCAGGCTCAACTTGTACTGACGTGACTCGCGGAAACATGGAGCATCCTTCATTTCAGCGGCTCAATCTTGTGCGGTTGTTGGCCGCCCAGAGCCAGTGTCCAGTCAGCCATCAGATCCTCGTGGTGTATTTCGATCCATGCCTGCACGAGCCGTGCTTTCGCCGGAGGTATCGCCCCTGCCAGCAGTTCCCCTTCGGGGATTGAATACACGGCCTCATCATCCTGATATCGGACATGGATGTGCGGAGACTTATGCTGCCTGTCGTCCAGGAAGTACATCGAAACGATAATCCCATAAAACATCGAAATAACAGGCATAGTCACTCCTCATGGAAATTATACGTCCGAGCGTGGAGGACTGGAACGGCCGAGCTTCAATTGGCCTGTACGGTTCATGGTCGCCCCTTACTATTTCTCCTGCTCCCGAATCGCCTGGGCCAGCTTCAGCGCCTGGACGGTCTCGCCGACGTCGTGGACTCGGAAGATGCTCGCGCCTTGGCGGTAGGCCTCGATGGCGGCGGCCAGGCTGCCGGCCAGGCGGCGCTGGGGCTGGCTCAGGTTGCACACCTGGCCAATGAAGCGTTTACGCGACGCCCCGATCAGCAGCGGCTGTTCCATGTGGCGGTACACGCGCAGGTTGGCCAGCAGTTGCAGATTGTGCTGGGGGGTCTTGCCAAAGCCGATGCCCGGGTCGAGGATGCAATTGGCCGCGGGCAGACCGGCTGAGCGAGCCGCCTCCAGCCGGCGGGCCAGGAAGTCCTGTACCTCTGCCACCACGTCGTCGTATCGCGGGTCGGCCTGCATGTCCCGGGGCTGCCCCAGCATGTGCATCAGCACGTAGCCGCAGCTAAACCGCCCCGCCAGGGCCATCAACTCGGGCTCGTCCTGGCCGGCGGAAATGTCATTGATGATTTTCGCGCCGGAGTCGATGGCGAACTGGCCGACTTCCCGGCTGGTGGTATCGATACTGATGATCGCCCCAGCCGTCGCCAGCGCCGGCAGCACGGGTTTCAGGCGGCGGATTTGCTCTTCGGGCGGCACGCGCTGCGAGCCAGGCCGGGTCGATTCGGCGCCGATGTCGATGATTGCCGCGCCCTCTTCGATCATCCGCCGGCCTTGGGCGATGGCAGCGGCAGGATCGAGAAACTCCCCGCCGTCGCTGAAGCTGTCGGGCGTGACGTTCAGGATGCCCATGACGACGGCTGTTCCGGTGCGGTGGGAATTCAGGATGTCTTCGAGGGTAAGCATACGGGAATTGTACTGCGGGAATCGGGATTAGGGATTTGGGAATCGGGAAGCGGGAATCGGAAGGGGGGTTCGTGATTGGGATGGGTGGCATGGTCACGCTGTTCGCGTGACCATGTTAAGACCTTCTCGCCACTCAACGGTCAAACGTGGTCAGGCCGACGAAAGCTAGCGGGAACCATGGCGAAGTGTCGAGCGCGGCTTCGAGTCTGAACATGGTCACGCGAACAGCGTGACCATGCCACCCAACGCCGGCGTTGCATGCCACCCGAGCGAGCCTCCTTCCCAATCCCAATCCCAATCCCAATCCCAATCCCAGTTCCCGAATCCCGCCTCTTGTCTTTCGGTCTTTTCTTGGCCTTGGGCCGGGCATGCTTATAATGCGGTGATTCGCCTATGTACGAACTGTCGCGCGGCATCTTGAAGTACTTAGACCGCATCCGGAGCTACGAGCCCTGGACGGTGATCGCCCAGCTTCTGCTCATCGGGCTGGTGGTGTGGTGGGCGGTGCGTTTTCTGCGCGGCACGCGTGGAGCCAGCCTCATCAAGGGCGCCGGCGTGCTGCTGGGCGTGGTGTACCTGGGCATTCGATTGCTGCCCAAGACTCCCGGCTGGGAGCCCATCGAGTTCCTGTACGGCAAATTCCTGCTGCTGGTGTTCGTGGCCACCGTTGTGGCGTTTCAGCCCGAGCTGCGCCGCGCCTTGGGCCAGATTGGCCGGGCGCACCTCTTCGGCAGCACGCGGCAGTACCTCGAAGACGAAATCGACGTCCTGATCGAGTCCGCCGGGTATTTCTCCCGCAATAAGATCGGCGCCATTGTGGCCATCGAGCGCAAGATCGCGCTAGGACCGCTGATGGAGACCGGCACGCGGCTGGATGCCGAGTTGACCAGCCCGCTGATTAACACGATTTTCCACCCCGGCACGCAATTGCACGACATGGGCGTGGTGGTCCAGAACGGTCGCCTGGCTGCGGCCGGGTGCCAGTTTCCGCTGGCCGAGAGCGACGAAGTTGACATTACGCTGGGCAGCCGGCACCGCGCCGCCCTGGGCCTGGCCAAGGACACCGACGCCATCATCGTGGTGGTCAGCGAGCAAACCGGCCGGATTTCCGTGGCGATGGACGGCCAGTTGTCCGTGGGCCTGGACTTGGACGCCCTGCGCGAATTGCTGCGTTCGGCCCTATCGGTCGAAACGAAACGCCTGGGCAATTGGCGAAGGTTGTTTGGCAAGGCATGAACCCGCTGACGAACTTACATTGGCCGCAGAATCAACGGACGCGCAAGCGGATCCTTGACGGCCTGCGCACATTCCTGTGGGTGGCGGTCATTACCATCCTTATCTGGGTGTATGCCGACGTGCAGTTCACCGACCAGCGCGATTTCACGGCCGAGCTGGTCGTGCGTGCCCCCAACTCGCCCACGCTGGTCGTGCTCGAACCGACCGAGCCCATCAGCGTCAAGTTCACGGTGCGCGGCAACCGCTACCTCATTGACGCCTTCGCCACCCAATTGCGGCAGAGCGCCTTTCTAATGCAGTTCGACGCCGGGGCCAAGCTCAAGGAGCCGGGCAAGTACGCCCAGTCGCTGGCCGAGGTGCTGGGCAGCCTGCCGGAGATGCAGAACACCGGCCTGGACGTGACCTGGGCCGCCAATGACAAGCAAGGCCGGAACCTGGACATCGTGCTGGACGAGGCCCAGAGCCTGCGCAGCGTGCCGGTCAAGTTGCAGGTCACCGGCGGCGAGATCGACCCCGCCGCCACGCGCTTGGAACCCGACCGCCTGGACCTGCGCGTACCGGCCAGTCGGCTCAAGGGCCTGGACCTGACCAAGCTGGAATTGGGCACGCAGACGGTGGATTTGAGCCAGCTTCCTCCCGGCGAGACGTTCACCCGGCAGTTGCCGATCCAGCAGCCGGCGCCGGTGGTGTCGGCCCTGAAGCTGCCGCTGGTCAAGGCCACCTTTAAGGTCGTGCAGAAGACCACGCCCCGGCAATTTCAGGACGTGCCCGTGCGCGTGGTCGTGCCGCCCAAGTGGGAAGACGACGACACCTGGGGCATCTACCGGCTGGACTCGCCCGGCGGCGAGACCTGGACGCGGACCATCACCGTCACGGGCAACCAGATCGACCTGGAAAAACTCCGCAAGGAGGACATCCAGGCGTACATCGTGCTGTCCGACGCCGACAAGGCCGGCAGCATGGGCCTGGGCAAGGTGTACGTCCACCTGCCGCCGGAACTGAAGGTGCAACTGACCAGCGACACCATCAAAGAAGTGCAGTACACGCTGGTCAAACGCAGCGAAGCCAAGCCGACGCGGTAGGCTTTCAACCGCCGGAAAGGCCTGAACCACGGAGGTCACGGAGGGCACGGAGAAATACGGAAGTTGCGAGTTGTTAGTTCCTAGTTCTTGGTTCCTGCTAGGGAGAGTCCGGAGCGAGCAAGCTGACCGCTAAGAACTAGCCACTCTTAATCAGGAACTGCTTTGTCTCTTTCTCCGTGGTCTCCGTGAACTCCGTGGTAAAATTGTCTTTCCACCGTGGTCCTTATGGTAGATTTCTAGGATATGAACGCCCAAGAATACGTCAAGCAGATCGGCCAGGCCGCCCGGGCGGCATCGGGTGAATTGGCCGCCGCCAGCGGGCAGCAGCGCGACGAGGCCATTCGCGCCTGCGCCGCCGAACTGCGCCGAAGCTCCGACGAGCTGCAACAGGCCAACGCCAAGGACATCGAAGCGGGGCGGTCGGCGGGGCTTTCCGATGCCATGCTGGACCGGCTCAAGCTCTCCGATAAGGAGATCGCCAAGATGGCCGCGGCGCTGGAGGCCATCGCCCAGCAGACCGATCCCGTCGGCCAGACCATCGCCGGGTACAACCGGCCTAATGGGCTGCGCGTCGAGAAGCGGCGCGTGCCGCTGGGCGTCATCGCCATCATTTACGAATCCCGGCCCAACGTCACCACCGACGCCGCCGGGCTGTGCCTAAAGAGCGGCAACGCCTGCATCCTGCGCGGCGGCAAGGAGAGCATCCACTCCAACACCGCCATCGGCCAGTGCATCCGCCGAGCGCTGGCTTCGGCCAAGCTGCCGGCGGCGGCGGTTACGCTGGTGGAGACGACCGACCGCCAGGTCGTGACGGAATTGGCCCGGGCCGAAGGCTTGGTGGACTTGATTATGCCGCGCGGCGGCGAGAGCTTGATCCGCGCCGTCGTCGAGGCCGCTACCATTCCCGTCATCAAGCACTACACCGGCAACTGCCACGTGTATGTGCACGAGCAGGCCGACCTGGCCATGGCACGCGAGATCATTCTCAACGCCAAGACTCAGCGGCCGGGCGTGTGCAATGCGGCTGAGACGTTGCTGGTCGATGCCGCCATCGCCGGGAAATTCTTGCCCGACGCCGCCAAGGCGCTGGCCGCCGCCGGCGTGGAACTCCGCGGCTGTGAGCGCAGCCGGCAGATCGTTCCGGCGATGAAAGCTGCCGTGGAAGCGGATTGGTCGGCGGAGTACCTGGCGCTGATTCTGGCGGTGAAGGTGGTCGACGGGCTGGACGATGCCGTCGCCCACATCAACAAGTACGGCTCGCACCACACCGACGCGATTGTGACCGATAGCGCCTCAGCCGCCCAGCGTTTCACCATGCTGGTGGACAGTGCCTCGGTCATGGTCAATGCCTCGACGCGCTTCAGCGACGGCGGCGAATATGGCCTGGGGGCCGAGATTGGCATCAGCACCGACAAGCTGCACGCCCGCGGCCCCATGGGCGCCGACGACCTGACCACGTACAAGTGGATCGTCACCGGCGCCGGCCACCTCAGGCAATAGCTGACGCAGCCAATCGCACGCCGGGTGCCATGGCCTGACTCGCCAGAGCCGCAGGCGAAGGCGAGGCTGGCCATGCTCGACCAGGGACGCCGGCGGCCCGCATGGTGGAGAGGCCGCGCAGGCGGAGACCCGCATAGGTAGAGCCGAATACTGCCGGCTCAACCTATGGCACCCAGCGCGTGGCGCTGAATCTCTTCCCCTGCCCGCGCCTCTTCCAATGCCGGGTGCCACACCTGCGGCGTGTGCAGGTGTGTGTCACCAGTGTCGACGGCACGGCTGCAAACTCCGCAGCCGTGGCACCCCGTGGCGTGGGTGCCATGGCATGCGTGGTGCGTTCCCCCATGCCGCTGCTTCACGACTTTATGAGGCCATGGGGGCGCTTCCCGATTAGAATTCCCTCATGCAGATTCTTTCGTTGGCAGCCTTGGTGGCGGTGATGTCTCTGATGGGCATCGAGCCTGAGCCGGTGCTTCGGCCGGCGCTGTTGCCGCTGGCGGTGGCGTACGTGGCGGGCAGTTATCTGCTGGCCGTGGTGGCCGATCGTCGCGGGCGACGGGCGATCATGCGCGGCCTGGAAAAACCCGCGGCGCTGCTGGCGTGGGCAGGGCAGGGGTATCTGCTGGGCGGGTTCATCGCCCTGATGCTTGCCGGTTGGGGCGGTTGGATCACCACCGGTCTGCACTTGACGCGCGTGCCGCTGGTCGGGCCGGTGCTGGCGTATCTGCCGTTTGTGTTGGCGCTGCTGGCGCACTGGTATGGCGTGTATGGCCTGGACCAGGCCATGCGGATGCGTCACCGCGCCGAGCTGGTTCTGCAGGACCAGGTGAACCTGCCGACCTGGACGCGGCGGCAGTACATCGTGTTCAACCTGCGGCACAATCTGCTCTTTATCGTATTGCCGGGGGCGCTGTTGGTGCTGGCAACTGACCTGCTGCAACTGGTGGGTGATCGCCTGTCTCCGCCGCTCTCGGCCGCGATCGGGCTGGTGCTTGCCGGCTGTGTCTTCCTCTTCGCCCCGGCCATGCTCGTGCGCGTATGGCGGACCGACTCGCTGCCGCCCGGCGCGGCGCGCGATCGACTGACCATCCTGTGCCGGGCGCTCAAGCTCAAGTTTCGCGATATTCGGCTGTGGCAGACCGGCTCGGTCATCACCAACGCCGGCGTGATGGGCCTGGTGGGGCCGGTGCGGTACGTGGTGCTTTCGGACGCCATGCTGGAATTCATGCCCCCCGAGGCCGTCGAGGCCGTGTTCATGCACGAGGCCGGGCACGTGGTGCATCATCACATCCTGACGATGATGGTTTTCACGATTGGCCTGGGCGGGCTGCTGACCGCTGCCGGCGAGGCAATTGGCCCGCTGATTCACGTGTCTGAGCAGTTCCTGCCGTACCTGGAGGCGGCCTGGGTGGCGGTCGCGGCCGTGGCGTGGCTGCTGATATTTGGCCGGCTGAGCCGGTTGCTGGAGCGGCAGGCGGATGTGTTCGGGGCCTGCAATTGCCTGCACGCGTGGTACGGTCAGCCGATGCTGACGCGCGAGCGCGTGGCCCTGTTCAACCGCTCGCTGCTGATGGTTTGCCGGCTCAACGGCATGAGCGCCACGGCACGGAACTTCCGCCATGGCTCGATCCAGAGCCGCGTGGATTACCTCACCGGCCTGATTGACGCCGGCCAGGACGAGCAGCAGGTGAACCGCCAGGTGCGGCGGGTCAAGCGGCTGTGCTGGGCGGTGCTGCTGGCCGCGATCGCCGTGACCGTGCTGCTGGAGATGGCGTGAGGGGGAATCGGGAATCGGGAATCGGGAAGCCGGAATCCGGAAGACAAGAATCCTGTCGGCCGGCAAAACCGGATCGTCTTTCCCGATTCCCGATTCCCGATTCCCGATTCCGGCTTCCCGATTCCCAATCCGCCACAACCCCACTCAACGTGAACCCGCCCAACGCCCGATAATACTTGTTGGCTCTTTTCGGCGAGCAGATGTGCCAACGGTAAGCGTCGACGAGCCAATGGGCTCTTGTTCGCAAGAACGGAAGTGAGAGTATGACTATGAAAAAGTGGCTCATGCCACCGATGCTGTGCGTCGTGTGTCTGGCGGGCTGTCAGGGCGAGTGGTGGAAACCCAAGGCTGCGCCAGCGCCGCCGGCGGAGATTGCTCTTTCCCGCGACGAAAACTGGTCGCGCCTGACGCCGCACATGCAGATCTCCGTCAGCGGCAGCGGCACGCTCGCCGACCCGTACGTGTACAACGTGCCGATGGATCTGAACCTCAACGGGCACAATATCTCCGTGACGGGCTGGCAGGGCATGGGCAACCTGGGCCCGGGCGTCAGTGCCATCTTCCACGTCAACGGCGGCCTGCGCGGCGGCGGCAGTATCGACGTCGGCTCGCAAGGCCGATCGGGCGGCAAGTTGGAGATCACCACCACCGGCGGCGTGGCGCTGAACAGCGTTTCGACCGGCGGGCCCAAGGACGAGCAAGGCGGCGAGTTTTCGCTTAACGCCGGTGCGCCCGTGCAGTTGAGCGGCTACATCAACACCTCCGGCGCCGCGGGCGGCGGGAACGTGAAGATTCAGTGCCCCGCTCTTTCCATCGGCGCGTTCAACGCGTGCAGCATCTACTCGGCCGGGCCGGCCTCCGAGGCTAGCCGCTGGCCGGGCCTGAACAAGGCCACCAAGGCCGGGCACGTGGTGATCGACTGTTCCGGGCCCGTGACCTTGCAGGGCAGCATTATCGCCGGCGGGTCTCAGGCCGGACAGGTCGTGATTCGCAATGGCCGGGGTGGACGATGCCAGGACGTGGCCATTGGCGGCGACGTGGATGTGGCTTCGCGCCAGACAGGGCGGGGCATGCTGTACGTTCAGGCCGATTCGCTGCGCCTCAAGGGCAACGTGCTGGCCGGTGGACAGTCGGCCCCGGGCGGCGAGATCGACGTGAACTGCCTCAACGACTGCCAGATCGGCGGCTACGTTCGCACCGATTCGACCGCATCGGCCTCGGGGCACGTGCGGCTGCAGGGCCGGCATATCTGGGTTCAAGGCGCGGACAAGGGCTGCTCCATCAACACTCATCCCGGCTCGGCCAAGCAGGCGGTGGCGGGGGACGGCAATGTCCTGCTGCAATGCGTCGACACGAGCTCGGCGCGGTACGATCCGAATAATCCGCTCAACGGCGCGACTTCGTCGGTCTTCGTGGCGGGAAAGATCCTCACCGGCTATGCCGGGGCGCTGCTGCGCGGCGAGGTGTTCATTTCGGCCGTCGAGGTGCAGTTAGGCGGCGACGTGCAGATCGGCATCACCAACGAACGCACGCTGGAGATTCACTACGGCGTTGGCCGGTTCGGCTACACGCACCTTGTCGAGGCCTCGCAGCGTTGGGACGGCCGGGGCGAGCATGGCGTCAACTACGGCGCCGCCGTTCCGGATTTCCTGGCCGACGTGCCCTACGCCGGCCTGGGCCGGTAAGCTGACAACGAAGAAGCGACCTGAACCACAAAGGGCACGAAGGCAACGAAGAGAAGGTACCGGATTCTTCTTCTTTGCGACCTTTGTCGCCTCGCCGTGCGAACCACGGCAGCCGAGCCGCGTGCGTCTTTGTTTTTCCCTACGCCCTATGCCCTACGCCCTCCGACCTGTGTCCAATGCCCTACGCCCTTGCCGTATCGGCCGCAAATCGGTATCTTGGCCCGGACTTGAGCGTGAAGCCTCCGCTCGCACTAAGGATTTGCGAATGAACGTTTTGATTACCGGCGGAGCCGGCTTTATCGGCTCGCATCTGGCAGGGCCCTTGCTGGACGCCGGCCACACGGTTACCAGCGTCGACGACCTCTCCACCGGCAGCCTGGGGAACATTGAGCATCTCCGCCGCCGCTCGCACTTCCATTTCGTGCGCGAGGATATCCGCAACGAGCAGACGATGGCCGTGCTGGTGGATCGTGCCGACGTGATCTTTCACCTGGCCGCGGCCGTGGGCGTGCAGCTCATCGTCGAGAAGCCCGTCCACACCATCGAAACCAACATCCACGGCAGCGAGGTGGTGCTGAACCTGGCCAACAAGTTCGCCCGCAAGATCTTCCTGGCCAGCACGTCGGAGGTGTACGGCAAGAGCACCAAGGTGCCCTTCAACGAAGACGGCGACAGCCTGCTGGGTTCGACGCGCTTCACGCGCTGGAGCTATGCGTGCAGCAAGATGGTCGACGAATTCCTGGCCCTGGCGTATCACGAGCAGTACGGCCTGCCGGTGGTCGTGCTGCGGTTTTTCAACACCATCGGGCCGCGCCAGAGCGGCGCCTACGGCATGGTGGTGCCCCGTTTCGTGCAGGCCGCCCTGCGCGACGAACCGCTGCTGGTGTACGGCTCGGGCGAACAGAGCCGCTGTTTCTGCAACGTCGCCGACGTGGTCAGCGCGTTGCTCAAGCTGATGGACTGCCCCCAGGCCATCGGCGAAGTCATCAACGTCGGTTCCGAAGAATCGATTACGATCGAGGCTCTTGCCGCCAAGGTCATCGCGATGACGGGCTCTGAGAGTACAATCAAGCGGCTGAGCTACGAAGAGGCGTATGGCCGGGCGTTCGACGACATGCTGGTGCGCCGACCCGACCTGGGCAAGGTTCGGCGGCTGATAGGCTTTGAACCGCGATACTCGCTGGAGCAGACGCTCACGCAGGTGATCGAGTTCGAGCGGTCGCGGCTGAAAGAGACGAAGTAGACCGGCCGTCGGAGAGCAGCAGCGGCCAGCGAAAGACGGGATTAGACAACGGGATTAGATATTGGATATTCGATATCAGGAGCAGCAGGGTCGTGGCGTACAGATATCTACTATCTAATATCGTCGTTGCGTCTGCTCGCATTATGTTTAACGCGTTTCACTGCAAGGAAAGAACATGGCAAAGTACCTGGTAACTGGCGGAGCAGGGTTCATCGGCAGCAATCTGGTTCGATTCATCCTGGCCAAGGGCCACGAGATCGTCGTGCTGGACAATTTCGCCACCGGCAAGCGCGAGAACATGCACGACTTCCTGGACAAGATCACCTTTGTCGAGGGCGACATTCGCGACCGCAAGACGGTGGACAAGGCCGTGGCGGGCGTGACGGCGATTTTCCATGAGGCCGCCTTAGGCTCGGTGCCGCGCAGCGTCGAAGAGCCCATGACCGCCCACGACGTCAACGTCAACGGCACGCTGACCGTGCTGGAGGCCGCCAAGTCCGCCGGCGTCAAGCGGGTCATCTTCGCCGCCAGTTCGTCCGCCTACGGCGACAGCCCCGTCTCCCCCAAGGTCGAGACGATGCCTCCCCGCCCCATCAGCCCGTACGCCGCCAACAAGGTCGCCTGCGAGTGCTACCTCCGGGCCTATGCCGCCTGCTACGGCATGGAGACGCTGTGCCTGCGATACTTCAACGTCTTTGGACCGTACCAGGATCCCTTCGGCGCGTATGCGGCCGTCATTCCGGCGTTCGTCTCCAAGCTGCTCAAGCGCGAGCGCCCCGTGATCTTCGGCGATGGCGAGCAAAGCCGCGACTTCTGCTTTATCGACAATGTTTGCCAGGCCAACTGGCTGGCCGCCAGCGCCCCGGCCAAGGTTTGCGACGGCACGGTGATGAACATCGCCTGCCACGCCAGCACCACGCTCAACCAGATTTTCCGGCAGTTGCAGCAGCTCATGAATGTGGATCTCGAGCCCGAGTATGGCCCCGTGCGGGCCGGCGACGTGAAGGACAGCCTGGCCGACATCAGCCTGGCCAAGCAGATCATCGGCTATCAGCCCAAAGTGTATTTTGAGGACGGCTTACGCAAGGCCATCCACTGGTATACCGAAAACCTTAAATAGCGCCTCACTCAGCGAGGATGCCTCGCCGGTGGGCCTGGGGACGCAGCATCGCGCGGAAGTTGAACATCCTGTTCACCTGTGCCGGAAGACGGGTGTCGCTGATAACCGCCTTCGGGAAGGTGCTGCGCGAACTGGGGCTGGAGGGCAAGCTGGTGGTGGCCGAGGCCAACGCTGCCACGCCGGCCTTCCACCTGGCGGACAAGGCCTTCATTGTCCCGGCTGTTGGAACGGTCAGCTACATCCCCGCTCTGCTGGACATTTGCCGCCAGAACGAGATCGGCCTGGTCATCCCCGTGACGGATATCGATCTCCGCAGTCTCAGTCGCCAAGCCGGCTCGTTCGCCGAACTGAATTGCACGGTGATGATCGGCTCGCCCTCGGCTGTGCTTACGTGCCGCGACAAAACCCGCAGCGCCGCGTTCCTGGAAGGCATCGGCCTGGGGCTGATTCGAACGCTAAGCCTGCCGGAATTCCTGGCCAAGCCTTTTTATCCCTGCTTTATCAAGCCCATTCGCGGCTCGGCCAGCGTCGGCACGGCCTTGATCCGAAATGAATCCGCGCTGAAGAGCCACCTGGCCCTGCATGGCGAACTCATGCTCGTGCAGGACTACGTGCCGGGCGCCGAGTACACGCTGGATATCTACCGCGGCCGGGATGGCAAGGTGCATAGCGTCGTGCCGCGCCAACGGCTGGCGGTTCGTTCGGGCGAGGTGGAGAAGGGCCTGACCGTCCGGGACGACGAACTGATGCATACCGGAGTTCTCCTAGGCGAGAAGCTCGATGGCATCTGGGGCGTCATCAACGCCCAATGCCGCCGTCCGGCCGGCGGGAAAGCCCACGTCTTTGAGATCAACCCGCGCTTCGGCGGCGGGGCGACGCTGTCCATCGCCGCGGGGGCAAACCTGCCGCGATACGTCATCGAGGAAACGCTCGGCCTGCCGCTCTCGGCCAAGCTGGGCGAGTTCACGCCAAACCTGCTGATGCTGCGGTACGACGAGGCCGTGTACGTGAACGTGGACGACCCGACCAAATTGCCGGGCTATGACACGCCGCAGATGAGGTAGCCATGCCCCGACGAGCCGCCATCAAGGCCGTCGTCTTCGACCTGGATGACACGCTCTATATCGAGCGGCAGTACGTCCTGAGCGGGTATCGCGCAGTGGGCGAGTTCTTGCGGACGCAAGGGCCGGGGCGTCTTTCACCGTCGCCTTCACAGCCGGGGGCGGCTGTGCCACGGATACTCTCACACCCGGCTACGGCTGTGCCACGAGAACAAGCGGCGTCGCGCCAAGTAGGGTCCGCAGGGTCCGCAGGTTCCGCGAGTACACTCGCGGGTTCTGCGGACGGGGAACGGTCCCCACGGGAAAACGATTACGCCACGTGGATGTGGCGGCGATTCCTCGCCGGTCGGCGCCAGGCCATGTTCGACGCCATGAACGAGCACTTCTCCCTGGGCCTGTCGCAAGCGGACGTGCAGAAGCTGGTGAAGGTCTATCGCGAGCACGTTCCAACCATCCGGCCATTGTCGGACGTGAAACCGCTGCTCAAACGCTTGCGCCGCGCCGGCCTGAAGCTCGGCCTGCTCACCGACGGCTACCTGCCGGCGCAACGACTGAAGTGGGCCGCACTGGAGCTGGGTGATTTCTTCGACGAGCGGGCGGTGGTCTTCACCGAAGAACTTGGCCGGGCGTTCTGGAAGCCTTCGCCGCGCGGCTTTCGCCTGATCCGCCACGCCTTGGGCGTGGGCCACGAGGAATGCGTCTACGTCGCCGACAATCCAGCCAAGGATTTCCTCGCCCCCAACAAGCTCGGCTGGCTGAGCGTGCAATGGCTCCGCCGCGGCCAGGTCCATTCGCACAATCCCGCCCCGGAGGGCGGCCAACCGCAAGCCACAGTCCACTCCGCGAACGAGTTACTGGACGCACTCGCCCCGCGGTCGTAGGGCGTGCAACTTGTTGCACGCGTACGAACCGGGTGCCATAGGTTGAGCCGCGGCTTCTTGCGGCTCTACCTATGCGGGACGTCCGCATAGGCAGCCACGCCTTCGCCAGAAAACGCGAAGCCGTGTCAGCCTATGGCACCCGACCAGAAAACGGCGGGCGGTGCCCGCCCTACCCGCTATCGTCTGCCGGAACATAAACATGGGTGCCATAGGTAGAGCCGCGGCTTCTTGCGGCTCTACCTATGGGGGACGTCCGCATAGGCAGCCCCGCCTTCGCCAGAAGACGCGAAGCCGTGTCAGCCTATGGCACCCACCCGACAACGACACAGCGGAGAACCTGCACGCCCTACGCGCAAGAAGAAGCCCCGGAGAATGTTCTCCGGGGCTTCTGTTTTCAGAACCTGATTGTCAGGGCGTCTGACTACTTCGTTTCCACCAGCATCAGGATGGCCTTGACGACGGCGTCGCGGTCTTTCTGGTACTGGGCCGGGTCCTTGGGCTCGGCGCGGTCCTTGCCCGGCACCAGGTTGATCTGCTCCTCATACACCTTCTTGGCTTCAGCCGCCTGCGGGGCGGCGGCCTTTTCCTTGAGCATCCGCTCTAGCGTGGTCAGGTAGCGGTAATCATTCATGCCCGGCTGGATGCTTCCCAGCAGCCCCAGCGCGGGAACCAGCGTCTGCTGGGCGTTGGTGTTGAACCAGCAGTAGTCGTCCTCGCGGCAGTCCAGGGCATAGTACGGGTCGCCCGCACCGGCATAGAAGTGCCACGTCACGCGATACACCAGGCCGTACTTGGCCGACAGGGCCTTCATGTACCGGCCAAAGGTCCAGCGATTGCCGCCGTTGTAGAAGGAGAAGTTGTGCCCGGCGTCCTTGATAAGCTTGATGGAAGCCTCGTCGTGGCCATTCAGTGACGGCATGGGCAGGCTCTTGACCAGCGGATAGTGCGGGCTGGTCGGGTCGGCGCCTTCCATGGACGTGGCGCCCATGAAGGTCTGGTACTTCAGGCCCAGCTCGCGCCACACCTTCTCGTGCAAGGCCACATTCTCAGCCGCGGGTTTGATGCCCTCGCCCAGCGGCTCGTCGCACAGATTCCACGCCACCGGCAGCCAGTTGTTGGCCTTGGCGTGCTCTTCGATGCCGCCGTAGACCGCCTTGAGGAAGGATTCCATATCGGGGAATCCTGCCGCCTTGGCCGCCGCGACGTCAGGCCCGCTGGCCGTGCCGTACATGCTGTAGCCCAGGCCGCCAGCGCCGTAGCTGCTGATGAGCTTGGTAAAGCCATGCTCGCGCAGGGCCTTCATTTCCTTGTCGGCCCGGGTGAAGTCGAACTCGACCTTGCCGTTGGCGGCCTTGACCGTGATGTTCGGCAGGCCCGTCACGGTGGTGAAGCCGGCGTCGTGAATGGCCGCCAGGCACTTGTCCAGCATGGCGGCATTCCATTCGGCCGTCTTGGGATCGCTGCTGCTCCAGGGCAGGTCGATGGTGTAGCTCCACGGCCCGGCCGCGATATCGCACGGGTCCAGTGCGAACGGCAGCACCGTGATGCTGACGGGGATCGTCTGGGCATCGCCCTTGGCGGGCTTGACCGTGACCTTGCCGGTGTACTGGCCGGGGGCAGCGGTCTCGGCGATATTGGCCATGATCCAGAAGTTGCGCGTCACCTTGGCCGCCGGGGCCGGCAGCGGCCGGACGTACCGCGGCGCGACCGTGTAAACCGTGCCTTCCATCGTCACGCGCGTGATGCGGTAATCGACCCAGCCGGGCTTGAAGGTCTTGGCCTCCAGCTTGGCGCCCTTGGGCCCGACGAACTCAGATAGCTCCAGGTTGATCTCGCCCATGTCCGCGCTGGGTTGCAGCACGAACGTGATCGGGGCCTGCTCGCCCTTGGCCATGGTGTAGGAAAGCCCCTGGGCCGGGATGGCGTCCTCAGGCCGCGGGCCGTCATTGGCGCCGGCGGTGGCGCCGCCACGCGTGAAGAGAACGTACCCACTGGCCGGAGCCTTGGCGCCGACCGTCTTGGGCGGGACCTGCTTGAAGTAATCGTTGAACTGGGTCTTGCGCTGCTCGGTGGTCCAGTTCCAGAACTTCTGGCCGGCGTCGGCCTTGTCGGAGGGGTAAATCACCAGCGCCGACAGGGCGATGGGCCACCGGCCGTCGCCCTTGAACGCGAACACGGCCTTGGCGTCGGTGACCTCAAAGTCAAACTGCTTGATGTTGAACATCTGCTGGACGTACTGGGCAAAGGTGTCCAGGCCCGGCAGGTCCTCGACCGCGGCGTGGCGGTAGTACCACTTCTCGAACTGATCCATGTTCATCGAGTCATCGACGACGGACTTGCCGTTGACGCTGACCTTGCGATTGGTGTACTGCTGCACGTCGCCCCAGAAGCCGCCGGGGCTGTCGATATTCATGATGGCGTGGTACTTGCCGTTGGGCAGATCAACCTGGAAGCTCTGATCGGCCGCCACGGCAAAGTCCTCGAACAACGCATCGGGCTGCATGCCGTCCTCGGCCCGGAGATACGGCGCGCCGTTGAGCCAGCCCAAGCCTCGCCCCGCGCTATACACCGAACTGGGCGTGATGGCCTGGTAGCCAGGCATGATGGGCGAAGTCGGCTTGCCGAAGTCCAGCGCCACCAGCCCTTCGAACTGAACCGATGCCAAATCCAGCCGCTCCAGGCGGATGTTGTCGAAGATCAGCGTGGCCTTGTCGGGCGCCAGCGCCAGGAAGTTGACCTTGGCTGAAATCAGCGGCCGGCCGGGCCGGGACTTCTCGCCCACGTACATGTCGGTGGGCAAACTGACGGTGCTCTTGCCCGGCGGGACGACGGTGGAGTAATTCACGCGCGTCCAGTAATCGCGGCTCTGATCGTCGCGAACCTCGACGTACATCATCACCGGTTCGTCGCTGGGGTTGAAGACGTCGAACTTCATGAAGTCATACCCGCTCCAGTCCTGCGGAGCGTTGGTCGTTACAGAGCTGCCTTTCTCGGCCAGAAGGGCGTTCTTGCCCTGGGGCGCGTTCTCGGTGGTGATCTTGCCGCCGCTGAACGGCTCGGTCTTGCCGTCCTCAAAGTCGTACAGCACCTTTACGGCCGGACCTTCGGCGGCTTTCTTGGCCGCCAGTTCGGCCCCGCAGGCGTAGCACTGCGTCGAGCCGCGATTGTTGAGATACTGGCACTCGGGGCAGTGAACGGCATCGACCGCCAGCTTCTCGGCCGAGGCAATGGGCGCCTCTTCCTTGCCCAGCACGGGCTCCTTGCTGAGTTCGACGCTGTCATCGACCTTCTCAAGATCCAGATCGTCGATCCACAGCCAGCCGCTGCCGATCAGCCCGACCATGAACTGGCCCTTTTCGATGGGCTTTTCGACCTGGAAGACGTACGTCAGCGGCGTCCAGCCAAAGCTTTCGGGCACCTTGAGCGGGAAGAACTTGCTGTCGAAGTAGCTGACGTCCAGGGGCGCGGAGTACGTGCCAACGATGGACAGCCCGCGGAGATAGGCCGTCATGCGATACCGGCCCGGTTCGAGTTTCATCTCCACCGACTGCAAGCGGGTCTTGCCGGCCTTGCCGTTGACGATCTCGTAGGAGTGCTTGCCGGTGTGGCCGAGGTTGCCGACGGCCAGCCGGCCCGGCTGATCGTACACCCAGCCGTTGTACTCCACAAACGCCTGGCCAAACTGCGTGGGCTTGTCGCGCAGTTGCTCGAAGGAGGGATTCTTCATCAGATTTTCGGCCTGTGCCGGCGCCGTCAGTGTCAGCGCCAAAGTCGCCATGACGGCGGCCACAACCAGACATGCGCGTGTGCGTTTCATCGACATCTCCTCTAAATGATGACCGACAGCCAGCTCGAATCCGACGGACCGCCCGAACGGTTGGCCCGAAGGATCAGCCTTGATTGTGTAAAGATAGGACGCCTTGTGCGGGGAAAACCAGATGCTGTGCCGGAATCGTCGCGGGCGCGACTTTCGGACTTGCCACAACTGAGCACACCTGCCACGGACGCAGATGCGAGGCGCTGGCGTTGGGTGAACGGCATCGGTCCGGGCTATCCTATCCAGGCGTTTGCGACAGCCACAACACAATTCCCGCGATGATGCCTTGTTCCAGCTGGGTCACCGAGCACGCGGCGCGTATTGGCAAAAGCTGCGGCCAGACGTAAGATACGAATTTGGATCTGAGCCTATGAGAGCCAAAAACACCGCCCAGCTATTACCCGACGCGCCGGCCAGCGCGGTTCGGCCGCGATGGCAAGCCTTGGTCGCCGCCGCTGTAGCGGCCATCGCCATTGGGCTGTACGTGCCGACTCTGTGGGGCAGCTTCGTCTACGACGACGAAGCGATGATGCTCAACAGCACGTTCATCCACGACGCCCGCCACATCCTGGACGTGCTTTCACTCCGCATCCTGTCCATGAACGTGCTGGATAGCGAGCGCTTCGTCAAGCTGCTCTCGCTCATGATCGACTCGGCGCTGTGGGGCAAGAACCCCGCCGGCTATCACCTGACCAATATCCTGCTGCACGGGGCCAGTACGGCCCTGTTGTTCCTGCTGGCTCTGCACTTGCTGCAATCCATCGGCCGGCCGGCCAGGTCTACCATGGCCGGCGCCCTGGTCGGTGCCGTAATCTTCGCGGTGCATCCAGCCGCCAGCGAGGCCGTGTGCGTGGTCAGCAATCGTGCCGACCTGCTGGCCACATTCTTCGTCCTGCTGACCTTGACGCTCGCCCGCTTCTTCTGGTCGGGCCCGCCGGCGCGGCGGTTGGCCGTTGCGGTCGCCTGCGTGCTGTCGGCCGTTCTGGCGGTGGCTTCCAAACAAAACGGCGTGGTCGTGGCCCCCTTGCTGCTGGGCTACTGGCTGCTGATGCGGCGCTACCACCAAGGCCGCGGGCGCACCTGGCCGTGGCTGGCGCTGCTGGCGGCGTGCCTGCTGCTGGTGGGCGGACTAGGCTGGTACGTCAGTCTGGTCAAACCGCCGGCATCCAGCATCGGGGCAGTGCAGCCCAAGTACGTTGGTGGCTCGCTGGCCGAAGCAATCGCCTACCAGCCGAGGATCTGGGCGTTTCAGCTACGCCAGGTTTTCTGGCCCGGCGATTTCTGTGCTGACCTGACCTTCTACAGTTTGCGTTGGGTCACCAAGCCGCTGGCGTACGGCATCCTGGCCGCAGCCCTGGCGGGGGCCGTGCTGGCCTGCCGGCGTAACCGCGTCGCCTTGCTGGGCGTCATCCTGTACGCACTGGCCCTGGCGCCGGTGTCGAACTTCGTGCCGATCTTCCACCCGCTGGCAGACCGCTACCTGTACATGCCCATGGTGGGAATCGGCCTGCTGCTGGCCGGCGTGGTGGGCAAGCGAGACATATTTTCGCCCTGGCTGCCGCCGCTGGGCGTGCTGACGCTGGCCGTGGCGGTGCCGCTGGCGGGCATGACGCTGCAGCGCGAGCGGGTGTGGCACGACAGCGTCTCACTCTGGAAAGCCACGTTGAGCGAGAACGCCAGTTCGTGGGTGGCCGCCAACAATCTTGGCTATGCCTTGTACGACCTGGGACGCTACAGCGACGCGGTCAAGTCGTGGAAGCAAGCCGTCTGGATGTTCCCTGACTCGGCCGATGCGTGGGCCGGACTGGCCATCGGCTTGGACGCTCTGGGCCAAAGCAACGCCGCCGATGACACATACGCCCATGCATACGACCTCGACGTTCACTATCGCTCGGTCGAGAGTTTGCGCGAAACAGGTCAGTGGACGGCCGAACAACTGCCCAAGCTCCAGCCGATCATCGACCGCCACACAGCCAAGATGCCGGCATCCCAGCCGACCACGGACAAGTGACGGACGGTGCCTGCCCGGTCCGACAGTGTCAAGCCATTTGAATACGCGAGCGTAATTGCCCGCACAGGTTTTCGCATGGCGGGTTTCCCAACCCGCCATGCCCCCACTAACGAAAGGTGGCAGGTTAGGAAACCCGCCACCCAATCGAAAAAGACCTCCGGCAACATCTTCCGGCAGCCGCGCTACATCGCCTTGTCCAGCGCCCGCCGGAACTTTGCGATGCACTGCTTGATGGCCGGGATGGGGTTTTCCACGTCGCCCTCGTACTCCAGTGTGAGATAGCCCTGGTAGTCGATTGCGACTAAGTGCTTGACCAGAGCTTCCAGATCCAGGTTGCCGTCGCCCAGCACCACGTCGTAGGGCTTACCAGCGCGGTCGAAGATGAAGTCCTTGAGATGCACGCCGTACAGCCGATCGGCGAAGGTCTTGGCGGCTTGCACGGCGTCGTCGCCGCCGTCCATCATCCAGGCCGTGTCCAGGCACAGCCCGATGTTGGCCGAGGCGCCGGACAGGAACCGGCTGACAAAGTGCGAGTTGACCAGCTCGTCGTGCCGGCCATGATTGTGCAACGCTACGCGAACGCCATATTCGGCCGCGAGCTTCTCGGCCAGCGGCAGCCACTCGATCTGCAAGCTGGCGCTGATGGCGCCCATGCCGGCCTGGCGGGCAAACTCGAAGATCCGACGCGACGCCGCCTCATCCTTGCCGATGCCGTACACGCCGCAGGACGACAGCGTAACGCCGGCTTGGCGGTACTGGCGGATCGTGTCAGAGAGATCGTTCTTCGCGGCATCGCCGTGCACACCGCAGATTTCGAGGTGGCTCAGGCCACATTCCTTGAGCTTGTCGATCACCTGCTGCGTGCTCTTAAAGTGGCGGAAGCACCAACTCTGGATTCCCAGCCGGCCAAATAAGTCTGTCATGATCTGCTCCTGGTCGTCACAGCCTTCGTCACACACGGTCGCGCCGACGACAGGCGCCGCCATGCCACATTCCCCAACGCACGCGTCGATAGCCGCAGAACCTCACAGCCGAGGGCGGCTGTGCTACGGACCTCTGGCCTCCGACCTCAGGCCTCGCTCACCGATCCAGCGCAATCGGCCGGTTTTCCTGGCCGTCTTCTTTGCGTTCGTATGCCTCGACCCAGCAGCATTCCTCGTGAACGCTGGCCAGGAGCTTGCCATGCTCCGTCAGCGAATCGTGCAGCATGCTCACGGGGTGGGTGGTGGTGCTCTTGCCGCCGTACTTGTCATCCCACAGGAAGATCGTGCCGGCCGGCGCCCGCTCCCAGCGCCACTGGGCGTCGAAGGCATCGTCCACGATCTTGGTGGGCTCGTGCAGCATGGGCACCAGCACGTGCGTAGTCAGCGCCGGGTGATCCTGCCTGCCGGCGTGATCCACGTCGTGCATCACGTCGGCGACGGCCTGGTAGTACGGCTGATCCCGCAGCAGCAGCGGGTGGACGATCTGATGGTCCTGCATGTAAATGCACCCCAGCGCCAGGCCCACGGTGGCCATGCCCGCCAGCGGCCCAAACCGCGTGTTCCGCAGCAGTCCCACAACGATGCACAGCCCCAGCATCAGGTACACGTAGTCGAAGGCCTGGTCCCAGGTGAGCACATCAGAGTAGCGCGGGGCGACGAGCAGACCGGCGGCCAGGAAGAGATACACCGCCTCGATGCTCAAGTACCGCCGGCGCCGCGCCGCCTCGGCGATGGCGCAGGCTGCCAGGGCGGCCGTCAGCCCGCTCAGCGGCACGAGGAATCGCGGGTAGCCGCCCGAGGCGAAAGAACCACGGAAGAATATGACCGTATGCACCGCCAGCAGCCCCAGCGTCAAGGCCGTCACCAGCAGCGCCCGCCGACGCAGCGCCAGCATCCCCGCCACTGCCAGGCCCGCCGTGCCCGCGCCGGCCTGGTACAGCCAATTCTGCGTAAAGTGCGTCAAGCGACCTTGGCCGTACTCGTCGGTGAAATGCTTGGAGAAGAGTTCCATGACGGAATCCCCGGGCCGGAGCTGCGCGGCCGCGCTGCCGACGATCTGCATCAGCGGCGCCCACAGCATGGCGGCCAGGGCCAGCCACACCCAGCGCGTGCGGAGCATTCTGGCCACGTCCCAATTCGCGTCGCGGAGGGCGTCGTACACGATCGCCAGCGCGAAGATGCCCGCCAGCGCCGTCATCTCAATGCGGGTGATGAAGCAGGCCGACAGGGCCGCACACGCCCAGATTCTATTGCCGCGCAGGTACAGCCACGTCGCCAGGGTGAGGTACAACGCGGCCGGGGTCTCGGTCAGAGTGGTGATCGCCAGCGTCATGGTGAGCGGCTGGGCCCAGACCAGCGCCGGCGCCAGCACGGCCACCCAGGGCGAGTACCGCGCCTTGCGACACATCAACACCGCAATCAGGTACGCCAGGAACGCCACCGCCGCGGTCTGGACGGCACTGAAGAGCCGCGCGCCCCACACGCCGCCAAAGTGGACGGCCACCATGGTGGGCAGGTTGTATCCCGGCCGGGCCCACCAATGCCACATCGCCTTGCCGCTGTGCCAGGCGTTGCGGGCAAAGAGATAGTGCGTGATGTCGTCGTCGTGATAGAAGCCGTTGGACTGCCCAGCCAGGTAAATGGCATACGCCAACCCAGCCAGCGTGACGAGCAGCGCCACGGCATGCCGCAGCCGGGCCTTTTCAGGTGGCAAGGCCAAGTCGATGATTTCAGACTCCTCGGCCACGGAAACTCTTGCTTGCGTGCTGTGCAGGTGTGCTGCCCTTCTTTCCGGCGAATCGGTGCGTTGCTGCTCTTCTCGCTTCATCTTTACTTGCCGAGTTCCTGCTTGGCCGCTGCCAGCACTTTGGCCATATCGCGCGACGCCCGGTCGTCCATCGGCCGGGGCTGATAGCTGGCCAGCAGGTCCATCATGCGCTGGCGCGTGCGTTGGGCTGTGTTGGGCCGGCCCGCTGCCTCCCACGCTGGCCAATACTCGCGATCCAGCACGGTGGGCATCCACAGTTCCTTGCGGAAATGCTGGGCCGTGTGCGGCTGATCGATGAACACGCCGCCGGGGCCGACTTCGTCGATCAGGTCCAGCGCCAGGTGCTCGTCGTCAATTTCGAAGCCGCGCATCATCCGCTCGACATAGCCGATGACCTCGTCCTGGAAGGTGAGAATTTCCAGGCTCGAGGCTTGATCGACGCCCGAGATTCCCATGTGCCCGAAGATGTCCGCCCCGGCCATGGCCCCGGCCAGCAGCGAGGCGGCGCACTCCAAGCCGGCCTGGGCGTCGACGACCTTGCTGTCGGTCAGGCCGACGTTGATGTACACCGGCAGGCCGTAATGCTTGCCCATCTCGGTAGTTGCCACGGCCATCAGGCCCTGCTCTGGGCCCGAAAATATCATCTGCGTCGTCCGCATGTCGAAGGCGTGACAGATGCCGCCAAAGCACACCGGCGTACCTGGATGGATGAGCTGCGTGACGCACACGCCGGCCAGCACCTCGGCCGTTTCCTGGGCGACCGTGCCCGCCAGCGTGCCCGGGGCGCTCATGCCCGTCTGGGCCATGGGGCCGATGGGCACCGGCAGCGGAACCTGGCAGGTCTCAAAGAGCAGGTCGATGCCCACGCGGGCGAAGCGCAGCGGGCTGATGGGCTCCAAGAATGGATACGCCGGCGGGAACTTGGCCAGTTCTTCCTTCGATCCGGCCAGCGCGGCGAACAGCTCGACGACGTACTTGGCGCTGGGGCCGTCATAGAACCAGAACGTGATGGGCTTGGTGGTGGTGCGCAGCTGCGCATCGGCCACGGCCACGCAGCGCGAGCCCACGGCCATTTCGTGCGGGTCGGACATTGCCCCGACGATGGTCAGGTTCGGCAGCACGTCGCCCAGCTTGGCGGCCTGGATGACGTCGTCGAGCGTGCAGAAGCGCCGGTGCCCGTCGAAGTCCAGCCAGGAGGCCTCGCCGGCGATGGAGTTGTAGTTGCGGCAGCCTTGGCCGAAGGCGGCCTTCCTGGTGCGGTCGCGGCCATAGATGGTAAAGCTCTTTCCGGCCTGGGCGACGCACTGATCCACCAGCGCCGGCGGAATCCGCACGCGCTGGCCTTGGTGGTCGACCTTGGCGCCGGCCTTTTCAAAGAGGGCCAGCATCCGCTCGTGCGGCACGATAACGCCCGTCCGCTCCAGGATGCTCTTGGCGGCCCGGTCGATCCGCGATACCCCTTCAGGGCCCAGAATCCGCAGCGTGTTGAACTTCATCGTAGTCTCCATGGCTAAGCGCCACATTCTCGCTGGGATGACTGAATCATGCAATGAGAAGACGCCCTGCCGAAAGGAAGACGACTTTAACCACGGAGAGCCAGAGTTCACGAGAGAATGACACCAGCTTGAACCACGAACGTGTCTCTTAGACTTCTCTCCCGGAGGGAGAGGGGTGCAGAAGCATGGTGCCTACGCCCCACGACCTGTCTCTCGGCCCTACGCCCTACGACCTATGCTTTGCGCCCTGCCGTACGATGATTGACGTCCGGGCCAGCCCAACGCAAGATAGCCCGTGGAGATCACCATGAACCGAACCACTGTACAAGATGCCGTGACCAAGTGCCCGCCGGGTGAAGAGTTGACCTTAGCTGGCTGGGTGCGGACCGTCCGCGCCAGCAAGGGCGGGTTTTCATTCCTGGCCCTCAACGACGGCTCGTGCCTGGCCAATATCCAGATCGTGGCCGACGGCAAGCTTTCCAACTACGACGCCATCGCCAAGCTGCCGACCGGCTCGTCGGTGGTCGTACGCGGCCAATTGGTCGCCAGCCAGGGCAAGGGCCAACGCGTCGAGGTCCAGGCCGGCCAGATCGATATCGTGGGCCTGGCCGACGCCGAGAAGTTTCCCATCCAGCAGAAGCATCACAGCATGGAGTTCCTGCGGACGGTCGCCCACCTCCGTGGCCGGACGAACACCTTCGGGGCCGTCTGGCGAATCCGCAGCGCCGTGAGCTGGGCCATCCACGAGTTCTTCCAGAAGAACGGTTTCGTCTACACGCACACGCCCATCATCACCGCCAGCGATTGCGAGGGCGCGGGCGAGCTTTTCCGCGTTTCGACGCTGGACCTGCTCAACCTGCCGCGCGACGAAAAGGGCGGGCTCGACTTCGACAAGGACTTCTTTGCCCGCGCCACGTACTTGACCGTTTCGGGGCAACTGGAGGCCGAAACGCTGGCGTGCGCCTTGGGCAAGGTCTACACCTTCGGACCGACCTTCCGGGCCGAGAATTCCAACACGCCGCGGCACCTGGCCGAGTTCTGGATGGTCGAGCCCGAGGTGGCCTTTAATGACCTGCGCGACAACGCCGACCTGGCCGAGGCGTTTTTGAAGCACATCTTCCGCCACGTGCTGGAGCATTGCCGGGCCGACATGGAGTTCTTCAACGAACGGATCGACAACACGGTGATCGCCACGCTCGAGGGCATCGTCGCCAGTGACTTTGAGCGGCTGACGTATACGCAGGCGATGGAAATCCTGACCAAGGCCGACAAGACGTGGGAGTTTCCGCCGGCCTGGGGGCGCGACTTGCAGACCGAGCATGAGCGCTTCCTGACCGAGCAGACCTTCAAGAAGCCCGTAATCGTGACGGACTACCCCAGCACGATCAAGCCCTTCTACATGCGGCTGTCCGACGACGGCAAGACCGTCGCAGCCATGGACGTGCTGGTGCCCAAGATTGGCGAGATCATCGGCGGCAGCCAGCGTGAAGAACGGCTGGACGTGCTGGAGCGGCGGATGCGCCAGAGCAACCTGGACCCGGCGAATTACTGGTGGTACGTGGACCTGCGTCGCTACGGCAGCGTGCCGCACGCGGGCTTTGGGCTGGGGCTGGAGCGCACGGTGCAATTCGTGACGGGCATGGCCAACATCCGCGACGTGATCCCGTTCCCGCGCACGCCGCGCTTGGCCGAGTTCTGAAACGGCATTGGCCACAGGTGTCACAGATATATACCGAAATGTGCATCCATACATGTCCGCGGCATTCTTTTAAGCCCGAAGGGCTTGAACAGTCCAGCCCAGGGCAGAGCGCAGCGGCGCCCTGGGTTGCGGGGATGTGATGATTCCAGCCCTGTAGGGGCGGGACAGCGCTTTGCCTCTGGCGCCCTTGCAGGGCTGGGGTGTGTAACGCATCTTTACCTGGGGCGTTGCCCCAGGCTGTAGTCTCTCAGCCCTTCGGGCTGCACGGCCAATCTGACCAAGGGAATCTTCGATGCCAGCGGCCAAATGCCAAGCTCAGGACCGCCGGCGCGTTTGCGGTAGTGATTTGCGCAAAACGCGCCGTTACCGCGCATCCCCACCCCATCTATAATGGGGCCACACGTTGTCAGGAAAAGGAGTCCCCATGAAGCCCATATGTCGCTCTGTGATGATCGTGCTGGCGTTGGCGTTAATGGCTGCGTCTTGCCCTGCCGCCGATTGGGCCTACCAGGGCGGTGATCCGGGGTACACGAAGTATGCTTCGGACAACATCCTGGCCAACGGCTCGTTCCAGCAAATCTATTCCAAGCGTTTCTATTCCAAGTTCAGCGCTGACATCAATCCCAACTACAACTTCTCTACCGGCGTACTGGTCCGCAACGGCCAGGCGTGGGTCATCAGCAACGATGCGGTAGACAGCGGCAACTGGTACTCGCCCGTGGTGGCCACCAAGTTCGACTGGGCCACCGGCACGACCATTACGCATAGCAACCTGCCCAGCTACGGAGGCGTGAGCAGCCCGTACATCTTCCATCCCAACGAAAACAGCGGTGAACTTGACTCGAACCATTGCAATTTTCCGGCGCTGTGGGCGCCGGATGGCCGCATCTACGCCCGGCGCGGCGGCGATCAGCGCTGCGTAGGCGCGATGGATCAGAACACGGGCACCTGGACGGTCCTGCCGTATGACGGAGCGTCCAATCAGGCCAACGGGTACGACGCGGAGGCCTTCATCAACTGGTACGGCGACAAGCTGCTGTATTTCGGCGGCTATGCGGGCGGGCCCTGGCCATGTTCGGCCTGCGACGTCTCCGCGGCCGCCTGGGCCAACGGAACCCAGGGCGCATACAGCTTCGGCATCGTCAACGCCTCCCCCTGTCACCATCTTGGTGTTTGGTCGATCGACGAGTATCGGGCCGGCGACATCCCCAAGGCCGGCTCAAACGTGGCCGTCATCTCCTCCTGGTCCATTGATCCGGCCACCTCTGCCACCACCATGTACGTGACGGCCACTGATCTGACCACACATGCGCAGGCCTGGACCAAGAACTACGCCACCAATACCTGCGGCAATATGGGACACTGCGTTACCAGCGATTACTGGCGTTTCGTGGCCACTGGAGACGGTAAGTACATCTACTACGTCCGTAACGCCGGTCTGACGCAGTTGCACATCGACAACATCGCCACGGGCGATCAGATCGCTTCGCTGCCCCTGGCCGTCCTCTCTGATCCTCTCATGGCCTATAGTAACAACTACGTGTACATTGCCGGGGCCAAGGAGCAGATGAAGATCGATGCCACCACCGGCGCGATCGTGTGGCGCAAGACCACCAGTTTTTCCAGCGACTCGGGCTACACGATCACCCAGAATAACCCGGCGGGGCAACCATTCTTGGATGCGGCGTATCGGCCAGTGGTGCTGACGAATGACACCATGTGGTGGGTGGATGGCTCGACCACGAATTCCGGCCACCTCATCGGCATGTCCACGGCCGATGGCACGATCGTCCAGAACATCGACCTGGCGGCGATGGTGATCGCGAAGAACCCCAACGAGCGGCTGATTGCCGTCAATGACGTCATGGACGCCAACGGCAAGCTGGGCGTGCTGCTGGACATTGGCGACGTGACCGATCCGCACTACACCGACGGCAGCAATAAGATCAAGTACCAGGATCTGTACCTGTTCGGCTCGCGCTTGCCCGGCGATGCCAACAGCGACGACAAAGTGACCTTCGCTGACTACATCCTGCTGGAGTTGAACTTTGGCTACAGCGGCAGCTGGGCGCAAGGCGACTTCAACGGCGACGGCATCGTCAACTTCAAGGACTACATCATCCTGGAAGCCAATTTTGGCAAGAGCGTTCCCGAGCCGGCGACGGCGTCGCTACTGGCCGCCAGCGGCTTGACGATACTGCGGGGGCGGAAGTAACCAGCTGCACGGGTGAGTGATCGACTTGATTGCGCGGGCGGTCCGCTGGGCCGCCCGTTTCTTTGCCCGGCATGTGACGGCGCGTCGCTCGTGCTATAATCGCTGGCTTAGCCGAACGGGCTTAAGGCCATCGGCGATAGTAACGAGTGACCAATGCCGAAGTTTGAAGTCTTATCCCCGATGAAGCCCGCCGGCGATCAGCCGCAGGCCATTGAGAAACTGGCCGCCAAGATCAAGGCCGGCGACCCGTACAGTGTGCTGCTGGGCGTGACCGGCTCGGGCAAGACCTTCACCATGGCCAACGTCGTCCAGGCCATCCAGCGCCCGACGCTCGTCATCAGCCACAACAAAACGCTGGCCGCCCAACTGTACGAGGAGCTGAAGGAACTCTTCCCCAAGAACGCGGTCGAATACTTCGTCAGCTACTACGACTATTACCAGCCCGAGGCGTACATCGCGGCCCGGGACATCTACATTGAAAAGGACTCCTCGCGCAACGACGACCTGGACCGGCTGCGGCTCTCGGCCACTGCCAGCCTGTCGTCGCGGCGTGACGTCGTCATCGTCGCGTCCGTCTCGTGCATCTTCGGCCTGGGCAAGCCCGAAGAGTACCAGAAGATGATGGTGACCATTCGCCGGGGCGTGACCTTTGAGCGCGACGAGCTGCTCAAGGGGCTGATCAACATCAACTACGAACGCAACGACATGGACTTCAAACGCGGCACGTTCCGCGTGCGCGGCGACACGGTCGAGATTTACCCCGCGTACGAACAGTTCGGCTACCGGGTGGAGATGTTTGGCGACCAGATCGACGCCATCCACCTCATCCATCCCACCACCGGCGAGAGCCTGAGCACGACCGACCAGGCGTTCATCTTCCCGGCTGTGCATTACGTGGCGCCCGAAGACACCATCCAGCGGGCCATTGGCCAGATTCGCGAAGAGCTGGAAATGCGGCTGATTCACTTTCGCAATCAGGGCAAGCTGCTGGAGGCGCAGCGCCTGGCCGCCCGCACGCGCTACGACCTGGAGATGATGGTCGAGTGCGGGTATTGCCCGGGCATCGAGAACTACAGCCGGCACCTGGATGGCCGGCAGAGCGGCGAGCGGCCTTACACGCTGCTGGACTATTTCGGCGACGATTGGCTGCTGATGATGGACGAATCGCACGTGACCATTCCGCAGCTCAAGGCCATGTACAACGGCGACCGCAGCCGAAAGGAAGTGCTGGTCGAGCACGGCTTCCGCCTGCCCTCGGCCATGGACAATCGGCCGCTGAAGTTCGAGGAGCTTCAGAAGATATGGAAGCAGGTGGTGTTCGTCTCGGCCACGCCCGGGCCGTTCGAACTGGGCCTGACCGGCGGCGAGGTGGTCGAGCAGATCATCCGGCCGACGGGGCTGGTGGACCCGGCGATTGAAGTCCGCCCGGCCTCGGGCCAGGTGACCGACCTGATGGCGGAGATTAAGAAGCGCGTGGCCAAGGGCGAGCGGACGCTGATTACCACGCTGACCAAGCGGCTGGCGGAAGACTTGTCCGAGTACATCCGCCAGGAAGGGCCGCGCTGCAAGTACCTGCATAGCGAGATCGAGACGTTGGAGCGGGTGGAGATTCTGCGCGACCTGCGGCTGGGCGAGTTCGACGTGCTGGTGGGCGTGAACCTGCTGCGCGAAGGCCTGGACTTGCCCGAGGTCTCGCTGGTGGCGATCCTCGATGCCGACAAGGAAGGCTTCCTGCGCAGCGAGACATCGTTGATTCAGACCATTGGCCGGTGCGCCCGCAACGTCAACGCCACGGTGATTCTGTACGGCGACAAAGTCACCGACTCGATGCGGCGGGCCATCGACGAAACCGACCGGCGCCGCACGGCCCAGTTGGCGTACAATGTCGAGAACAACATCACGCCCCATACGATTCAGAAGGCCATTCGCTCCACTTTGGCCGACCAGTTTGCGGCCCATCGGATCGCGCGTGAGGCCATCTCCGCCAGCGAGGATGAGTATGACCGCACCGCGCTGATCACGGAGATGGAGGTGGATATGCTGGAGGCGGCTGAGGCGCTGGAGTTTGAAAAGGCGGCCATGCTGCGCGACCGCATCAAGCTGCTCCAGGCCAAGGAGGCCGGCGAGGAACCCTCGTCTTCGGCCAAGCCCCAGGGCGTTCAGCTCAAGGCCAAGGACAAGGCGAGAATGAAGCGCACCGGCCGCAGGGAACAGGCATGAATTGCAGATTGGTAACGCGAGCTTTGTCCGCTGGGCCGGGTAGAGCCGTGTAACAGGCCCCCGCTTCAGCGGGGGTAAACCGAGCCCATCCACCGCGTTTTTCAGCCCGTTTCAACGGGCTTGCATGGCTCGGCTTTAGCCAATTGCCTGAAGGCACGACTCCAAGCCCGCTGAAGCGGGCTGACACAGTAGGGCGGCTACACTGTACCCCTGCTGAAGCAGGGGCCTGCTACACGACAAAGGCAACGCCTTGCCGGAAGCGGTGTCATGCCGGAGACGGTGCCTTACCAGGAACGTCTCCGCGTCAGAAACATCGCGTTGACAGAGACAGTGTTCTTCCAGAAGGACAGTCAGGCGCCGAACTTCGCACGACCTACTTCGCACTAGCACATTGCACCTGCTACTTCGCCTTTACGCCTGCCGCGTATATAATGCCGCCATGATACCTGCCGGCATTGCCAAGCTCATTCACAAGGCCGTCAGCCAGAAGGCGGCGGACATTCACATTTGCGCGGGCGCGCCGATCATGTTCCGCATGGGCAAGGACCTGATGCCCTCCACCAGCGGCAACGTGACGCCCGAACTGGCTGAACGCATGGCCAGGGAACTGCTGACGCCCGAGCAGTTCGCCGTGCTCAAGGAGCAGTTCGACTATGACTTGATGGTCTCTGATGAGCACGGGCGCTACCGCATCAACGCCAGCATATGCGATCAGTCGGTCAGCCTGGTCATCCGCATCCTGCCCGAAGAGTCCAAGAGCTTGGACGATCTCAAGCTGCCCAGCGTGATAAAGTACCTGGCCAACCAGACCAAGGGCATGGTGCTGATTACCGGCTCGACCAGCCAGGGCAAAACTTCGACCATGTCGGGCATCATCAACGAGATCAACACGCACCAGCGCCGGCACGTGATTACCATCGAAGACCCCATCGAGTCGATGCACGTCAGCAAGCTCTCGCTCATTCGCCAGCGCGAAGTGGGGCGCGACACCAAGACCTTTTACTCTGGGCTGCGTGCGGCCTTGCGGCAGGACCCCGACGTCATCGCCATCGGCGAGATGCGCGACTACGAGACGATCAAGATTGCATTGACCGCGGCCGAGACCGGCGTGCTGGTGCTTTCCACCCTGCACATCATCTCGATTGACAAGCTCATCGAGCGGCTGCTGAGTTACGCGCCGTCGGACGATGAAGGCCACATGCGTTACCTGCTGGCCGATGCGATCCAGGGCGTGGTGCACCAGGAACTGCTGCCCACGACTACGGGCGGCAAGCGAGTGGCCTGCGAGGTGCTGGTGTCCAACGACGCGGTGCGGAACGTGATTCGCCGGCGCGACTCGTTCCTGCTGCGGAACATCATCCACACCGGCGGCAAGTTCGGCATGGTCTCGATGAAGCAGTCGATCACCGAGTTGCTGGACGAAGGGGCCATTTCGCCCGAAGTGGCCGAAGCGGTGATGGTGAACTACTGATGAGCATCCTGGTCTTCTGTGCCAATCCGGAGTGCGGCGACCTGCTGACGATTCCCGAGACGGCGGCGGGGCGCGAGGTCCGCTGTCCGGTGTGCGGCTTCGTGCAGCGCATTCCCGCCGATGCGGCCCAGAAGAAGCCCGCCGGCGCAGCTTCGTCACAGGAGTTTCAGGGGCAGGCCGCACCTGCGACGCCGCTAGCGGACAAGCCCAAAGCGGCGTCCGCGCCGGAGCCTGCGGACAAGCACAAGGCGAGTTCCGCGCCGTCTCCCACAGCACCCGCGCCGCGATCCCAAGCTCCCGTGGCGGCGGACCCCGAAAAGGAAACCGCCCCCTCTGTTCCCGCTGTCCCTGTCGCTCCAGTTGCTCCCGCTGCTTCGCCGCTTGCGGCATCGCAGCGAGATTCCAATTCGCAACCAGCGCCTGTGCAAAAACCTCCTCGCGCCAAGCCCAAGCCTGCTCCTGTTAAGCCCAAGCCCGTCGCGGTCGAGTCGAAGGCTTCCGACCGGGAGACGTTGGCTGCGTCGGGCGCGGAGTCGCCCGAGCTGGCCCAGAACGAGTCGGCCTGGGAGGACACGGGCCTGCTGCCCGCTGGGCTGGCCCCGGCCAAGAGCCCCGTGAGCAAAGCTGCCGACATGTCGCCGGCGCTGAAGGCCAGGCTCTCGGGGCGACGCCAAGCCGACGTCGAGCAGGACGAAGAGGCCGCTCTGCACGAGGGCGACTGGAAGGCCCTGCTGCTGCATCTCAAACGCGGGCCCAGCGACCTGCTCGACCAGCACCACTCCTCGGCCTTGCTGGTGACCCTGGGCGTTCTGGGCCTGGTGGGCGGCACGGTCCTGGGCTATCGGCTGACCGGCGCGCACGTGCTGCTGGGCAGCTACGTCGGCGCGGGCATCGGCTATGCCGCGGGCGTGCTGCTGGCCTTGCTGCTGCTGCTGGCCATCGACCAGCCCAACGCCCGGCGGATGCAGTGCCTGTACTGCGGGCAGGTTCAGCCGGCGGATGAAGAGAGCTGCCGTTACTGCGGCTGGCAAATGTACAACGTCCGCTCGTACGCCCAGCAGTGCCTGCGGGCGGGCGGTTTCGGGCTGTCGAATCTGCGGGCGGCGCTGGCGCCGATCGGGGCATTGGTGGCGGTGATTCTCATCCACGGCAGCTATGGCTGTCCGGCCGGGGCGTACCCGGTGGCGATGGCGGACAAGGAAGTCTACTTCTCCGCCTTGGCCTGGCTGACCGGCGCGGCCACCGTGGTGCTGTGGCTGAATCTGCTGCTCGGAGCCGTGCAGGCCAGCGTGGCCGGCGCTGATCGCGTGTCCCTGCCGGCGCGGCCGGTGACGAAGGATTCCCTCGTGCAGGCGGGCTTGGCAGCTGCGGCGTTGGTGGCATACAGCCTGCCGCTGGTGAGCTTGCCGCTGCTGCCGATGCTGCCGTTGCGTCTGGCGGCGTGGCGCAGCCCAGGCGGGCTGTTCGATTATGAGTCGCTGTTGCGACAGGCTCGGCGGCAGGGACAGGAGTTAGCCATGCTGTGGCTGATGCTGCTGCTCTGGGCGGTGGCGCTGGGCATGTCCGAGCTCGTGCTGCTGCGGGCGTATCAGTATCTGCTGGGATTGTTGACCGGCCAGAACCCGGCGCTGGCGTTGCTGTTGCAGGGCTTGGCCATGGCGGCCATGGGCGTGGCGCTGGCTGTGTTCCTGCTGGCGGCGTTCCGCTGCATCGGGCTGCTGGGGCGGCACGATCACGAATTCCTCCAGCCGCCCCAGCCGGACCTGGCCAAGCTTTTGGGATAGCTCATGCCGCGCCTCGCCGACCGCATCATCGAAATTCTGTACGACCGCCAAGGCCAGAGTGTCTGGCGAGATGAATTGCTGCACGTGCATTCTTCCTCTTCGCGCGGGCCCGGCGGCAGTGGTTCGGGAACAAGCGAACGCGCCGTTGAAGCGGCGTTGGAGGAGCTGGCGCAGCGGGGGCACCGAATCGAGCAGACGCCATCGGGGCTGCGCCTGGCTTGGCCAACGGTTTTGGACGCGCATCTCATTGAGCGAAACTTGCCTGCGCGGCGAATCGGCAAGCACGTGATCTGCTTTGGCGAGGTGGGCTCGACCAGCGACGTGGCCTTCGACGCGGCCGTCAAGGCATCACCGGGCGAGGCCATGGTGGTTACGGCCGAGAGCCAGAAGGCGGGCCGTGGGCGACTGGGACGCAAGTGGGTCAGCCCCGCCGGCAGCGGCATCCTGTGCAGCATTGCGCTGGCCGGTTGCCGTGCCGCCCACGAGCCGCTGACCATAGCGGCCGGGCTGGCGGTGGCCCAGGGCGTCGAAGATGCAGGCGGCGTGCATACGGAACTGGAGTGGCCCAACGACGTGGCTTGCGACGGGGCGAAACTTGCCGGCGTACTGGTGGAGGTGCGCCAACTGCTCGGCCGGGGCGTGGTCGTGATCGGGCTGGGCGTGAACGTCTCAGCGGCTCCGCCGGCAAAGTCCGTCGGCCGCAAGACAACTTGCCTGGCCGAGTGCGGCGGCCGGACGACCGACCGCATCGCAGTGCTGCGGGCGATCCTGGTGCGGATGGATTATTGGCTGACGCAGATCGAGTCAGGCGACGTCGCGTCGCTGCACGAGCAGTGGCTGCCGCGCTGCGGGATGATGCATCAGCGGATCACCATCGAGTGCGCCGGCCAGCGCATCACCGGGAGGGTGGCGGACGTGAATCCGCTCCAGGGCCTGGTGGTGGTGGACGATGCCGGAAAAAACCACGTCCTGCCGGCCAGTAGCAGCAGCGTCGTGCGGTGAGAGCGTCAGCACGAGGCCCGACGGGCCGGAACGATGGTAGCCGGGGGCGTAAGCCCCCGGCACCAGACCCAAACAGCAAAGCCCCGAAGGGGCGACACATGAGTAAGCCAGTGCCGCCCCTTCGGGGCTAATATAGCATAGTCCATATCCGGGGGCTCACGCCCCCGGCTACAATCGTCCCGGCCCTTCGGGCCTAAGTGCCCCGGCTACGATAATTCTGCTCTTCGGGCCTGAGTTCAGAGCCGCTGCGACGAATCTCTTCCGTTGGGGTTACTTCCGCCGCTTCAGCATCGCCAGAGCGCCCAGAACCAGCAGTGACATCGTGGCCGGCTCGGGCACGCCCTTGTTGAAATTGGCTTCCAGGATGATGTAGTCCTTGAAGTTGACGATGCCGTCACCGTTGAAGTCGCCGGCCGACCAGCCGCCGCTGGTGCCGAAGCCCAGTTCCAAGTCGATGTAGTCGGAGAACGTCACCTTGCCATCGCGATTGGCATCGCCGGGAATGACCGAGCTGAACGTGTACAGGTCCTGGTACTTGATCTTATTGGTGGTGCCGTAGTACGGGTCGGTGACGTCGCCAATGTCCAGCAGCACGCCCAACTGGCCGTTGGACTCGACCAGGTCATTCACCGACATCAGCCGCTCGTTGGCGTTCTTGCCCGTCACCAGGGCGGCCAGGTCGACGTTCTGAATGACCGTGCCGTCGGAGGTACGCATGCCGATCAAGTGGCCGTTGCCCATCGTGCTGCCGTCGATAAACCACATGGTGTCGTTGGTCAGCACCATTGGCCGGTACAGCGGGTCTTCGTAATTGGCGTAGTACCCAGCGTCGGAGGAGAAACTGTTGGCCGTCTGCCAGGCGATCGCGCCAGTGGTGGCGTTGATCTTCAACTGCTGGGTGGCCGACACCACGTACAGGAAGTTCTGGTTATAGCCCATGATGGGGTCGGAATTGGCTGCCAGGGCTTGCGTCACAATGTCAGCGCCGGTGGTGATATTGGCGATGTGCAGTTGTGTCTGGCCGCCGTTGCGGACGTAGAAGGCGTACTTGCCGTCTTCGGTGGCTAAGAACCGCCAGTAGTCGCTGGTGGAGGTGTAGAAGCCGGTGGCACCGACGTCGTCATTGGCGAAGTTCCGGGTCCAGGCCTTCTGCCCGGTGGCGAGATTCGTCGCCGTCACATACATCTTGGAGGAACTGGCCACCCCGGTGGTGGACCAGGACGCGATCACGGCCATGTTGGAACCGGCCTTGGGGAAGTCGCCGTGGCGGAGCCCGGCATAGAAGTCGCCCGAGCCGCTGGGCGAATCGATGTACAGTGGGAAACTCAGGGTGCCCGGCGTGCCGCCCGCCCAGGCCGAGGCGGAAATATTGGCTGCCGCATAGTTCCATGGGTCGCGGGTGTCGCCGCCGTAATACAGCAACTTGTCGCCGTACACGTTGATGAAGGCGGCGCTGTCTCCCAACCAGGTGCTGTTGGCTGCGCCGCCGTACGGCAGCAGGGTCCAGATTCCGCTCGAAACGTCCATGGCGCCGTTGACGGCGTGGTCGCCGCCGCGCCGGGCGTAGATCCTGCCGTCAGTGGCCCAGACGGCTGGGAAGTTGGTGTGGTGGGAGTCGATCTCGGGGTTGGCCTCGGAGGCGTGAAACGAATGCGTGCCGCTCGAGTACGTGGGCATGCCGGTGTGCGTGGTGGTGGCGCCCGTGAGCCAGTCGAACCGGGTGTTCTGGATCGGGGAGTACCAGTTGCCGTCGTCGGGCCGGTCGTTGCTGAGGATCCACGTCTGGCCGCCGCGGATCATAACGTTGGTGGCATAGTTGTACGTGGCGTTGTACATGTTATCCGCGCTGTACTTGGAGTAGAAGCGCTTGGAATACACCTGCTGAAACAGGCCATCAGGCACGTTGTCGGGGGAGTACTTGGTCATGCCCGCATCGCCGCCCTGGTACGCCCAATCTGCGGCCTGAGTCGCCAGCGTTCCGCAAGACAGCACGATTAGAGCCAACAGGCCAAGTCTCATCGAAGCCTCCTTCAGGTTGAGCGCAAACAAGACACGGAACGTCACAGTTCGCCTCTTATTCTACCGCGAAATTGCGTCCTGTCAATATGAATAGTGCGTAAGGCCTTTGGACCCACAGCATTATGAATGCGGCTGGTTCAGCTTAGGGGCACGACGGCGCGCACCGCCAAGCCCGGATGGGGCCGTTGAGAGGTCTTTCGGTGATGTTCGTGGCTGCATTTCGCCTGTTGAACTTTTCCGCCTTTGCCGGCTGGGGAATCATATCGTAGGTTTGAAGTGTCGCCTCGCTGGGCCCTGTGGCCTGGTGAGCGTCCCCGAAAAGGCAAACCGCCGGTGACGGCGGGGCGCAAAGCCGCGGGTCCCGGGCGTTGTGTTTTGGCCCGGGATGGCCGATGTGGACGGACCGATGTGTTGGTCCGCCCCTGGCTGCCGAAGGGACAGGGACTCCAGACGCTTTTCGAGCGTTTGGGGCCCCGCGGAGTTTTCCGGCCGCGAAATGAATGCTGGCCGGAACCGCTGTCATGGCGTTTCGATCGGCATGGCCGTTCGTCTCGCCTGGGCCTCTGAACGTGCTGATCGGCAAGTGGTTGTTGCGCTCGGCGACTTCTGTTGCCCACCCCCTTCGTAGCTTTCTGCCAGAGTCCCGCATTTTCAATTTAAGGTCACTATTTCCCCCGTCGATACGTCCCATGCAGGGATACCGCTCACGTGCCCGGCGCATCCGGCCTGGCCCAAGAGCGAGGTGCGAAAGGAGGTGCTTGGCGACGATCGAAGATGGATCGTACTCAAGCAGGTCGTTGATGTAGGCGATGAAGAGAAGCAACTGGTGACCGGGATTCTGGCTCGCTCAGGCGGACACGACTTCACAGGCCGCTGTACCTCCGAGCCCAGCAAGAGACCGGTAGGGTAAGAACTGTCACACTTGGAGGTAATGCAATGAAACGTACTGGCTTCACACTGGTAGAAATTCTGATCGTGGTCGTGATCTTGGGCATCTTGGCCGCCATCGTCATCCCGCAGTTTACCGATGCCGCCAATGACGCGCGCGATTCTTCGGTGCAGTCTGACCTGCAGACGCTGCGCAGCGCTGTCGAGTTGTATAAGGTCCAGCATTGCGAGCTGCTGCCCAACCAGACCCAGGCCGCCAACGGCACGATCACGTCCGACGCTGCCGTGGCCAACTTCGTGTCTCGTTTGACGGGCAAGACCGACATCAACGGCACGATCAATGCCGCCGGTGCCTATGGTCCGTACCTGCAGAAGTTCCCGACGAACCCGAATTCGTCCACGGCCACGATTGGCGCGACGCCGGTCTTCGGGACGACTGATCCCGGTGCTGCTAGCGCCACCGCCGGCTGGTTCTTCAACACGACCACCGGCAAGACGACGGCCTGTGCCACTGTTGCTCAGACCGCCTGGTAGCGAAAAGATGCTCTGTGGCTCTCCCGGGCGTCCCACAAGGACGCTCGGGAGCTGCGCAGGGCTTCGAGGATGTCACGCGTACGAGGAGACCTTTCACGGCCGGACGAAGACGCTGCAAGATCTGTCCGGCCGGCAGCCAAGAAGGCGCAGCGACATGATGCCCAAGGCGTTCACACTCGTTGAGATCCTGATCGTCGTAGTGATCCTGGGGATCCTGGCGGCGATCGTGGTGCCCAAGTTCAGCGGGGCATCGGACCAGGCCCGGGCCAGCATGCTGGCCGACGACCTGCGACTGATGCGGACGCAGTTCATGGTGTACAAGTCCCAGCACCACGGCGTGTCGCCGGGCTATCCCGGTGGCGATGACACTGCCGCGCCTAACGGCGATGCACTGGTGGCGCAAATGACTCTGGCCAGCAATGCCGCCGGCACGACCGGAGCTATCGGCTCGGTCGGGTTGAACTACGGCCCGTACTTCCGCGAGTTCCCGCCCAATCCGGTCAATAGCAAGACCACGGTCCTGGTGATCGAGGATGCCGGCGCAGTTCCGGCCGCCAGCAACGTATTCGGCTGGATCTACCAGCCTTCCACGATGACCATCCGGGCCGACTCGACGGGGGTCGATGACCAGGGCAAAGCCTTCTACAACTACTAACAATTATGAAAAGCCGACGGGTTCAACTCGTTCTCCGCGGCATCACCTTAATGGAGTCGCTCCTGGCTGCCGTCATTCTGGCGATGGCTATCGGAGCGATTGTCATTCCCTTTGCCACCGGCGCCCAGACCACCGCCCAGGACACGCGCATGACCGTGGCGGTGAACCTGGCCCAGGACTTGATGGAAGAAATTCTCGCCAAGTCGTGCCTGGACCCCAATGGGACCGAGGTCGGCGAGAATGGCCGAAGCACGTGGGATGACATGAAGGACTACAACAACCTCGTCGAGTTGCCCGGCTTTATCAAGAGCCTGGATGGCTCGAGCGTTACCGATGCGGCGGCGGCAAATATGACGCGCAAGGCCTTCGTGATGGATGATTGGGTTTCCGGCCAGGACACCGCTCACCCGGCCAACTTCCAGCGCGTCGTCGTCGAAGTCTATTCCAACTGGGCGTTGGTCGTAAGGCTGTCCCGGTTGGTGTACATGGGCACTTGATGAGCTCTTGCATGTAGGGTGGGCCGAGGCTTCGCTGTTTGAAGCCGAGTCCCACCTCTTGGAAGGCAATGGTGGGACTCGTCGCTTCGCGCCTCGGCCCACCCTACGGGCCTGCCCCGAGCGAGCGCCCTGGCAGGCAGGCTTAGATAAATGAAACGAACCGCCTTTACATTCCCGGAATTGACGATGGCCGCCGCCATCACCTGCCTGATCGGCCTGGCGGTGGCCGGGGCGGCCAGTTCGCTGTCCTACGCGTACAACCAGACCCAGAACATGAGCGAGCTGCTGCAGAGTCAGCGCGTGGCCATGAGCAACATGGAACGGGTACTGCGGACCGGCAAGCTGGTCGTGGCCGTGATCCCCGGCGGGCTGATCGTCTGGCAGGGTGACGCCAACGTCAATGGCAGCATCGATCTGAACGAGCTGGTGAAGATTGAATTCGACTCGGCCAATCATCAGATCGTGCAGGAGTCGCTGCCCGGCCTGGCGACGGGGCTGAACCCAAAGCTCACGCTGGCGTCGGCGAACAATTACTCGACCACCAAGACCTCGATGGACTCGGCCATACGCAGCACGTACATGAAGTCGGCGGTCCTGGCGACGAACGTTCGGGGCTTTGAGGTCAAAACGAACGCCGCCTCGCCCCTGACAACCGTGGTACTGATTCGCGTGACGACCAGCCAGGGCACTGAATCCGTCACTGTGACCAATAGCATCGCGCTGCGGGCCGACTCGACCGGCGCGGTGACATACACCCACAACGTGCCGATCCTGTGCTTGAACTGAGGGCATCATGAAACAGAGGGCGACGATTCGGAAAAGCAACTGCTATCGGCGCCGCGGCGGTTTCGCGCTGGTGCTGGTGATGATCTTCGTGGTCACGGCCGTGATCCTGGGGCTGTCGTACATGTCCTCGGCCTCGATCCACACAGCTGTGTCGAAGAACCTGCTATCGCAGGCCCAAGCGCGATACCTGGCCGAATCGGGCATTCAACACGGCATGTACCTGCTCAAGAACGATCCCAACGTCACCGGCGCCAGGGGGCCCTTCACGCTGCGAAACTCCGTGGAGACCTACAACATCACGATTAGCCCGGGCGCACAGCCCGGCACGTGGACGATTGGCTCGACCGCCAACGTCAAGGCCACCCATCGCACCACCTCGGCCACAGTGTCGAGGGTGGCTTGTCCGCCGATCAAGCTCAAGCAGGGCATGTTTGTGGGCAACGGCTCGGTGAGCTTTCCGTGGGGTCTGGTGCTCAATTCCGACGTTCAGATAAACGGCTACTGCTTCAATCTGGCCGACATAAACGGGTCGGTCACAGCCACTCAGGGCGTGGACGATTACTGCTGGCGCATCAGTGGCGACGTGGACGGATCGGCCCAGGCCGTCACCCCGCCGGCCGTCACGGTCGCGCAGTACTCGGACACCTATAGCCTGAATGGCCAGAACTACACATCCACCGTGCGGTCGGATGCTCAGCTTAAGAGCGATTCGAACCTGGGCGGCGGCGCGGCCATTACCGCCACGAACATCGGCGGCGTGGTGTACCTGAGGCCCGCCGGCGGGACGGTGCAGTTGTGGTCGAATTTCACTTTCCAGGGCACGATCGTCATTGACGGCAACGTCGAGATCATGGGCACCGGCGTGACGCTGACGGCCGTCAACGGTTTTCCGGCCATCGTCGCCAGTGGCTGCATCAAGGTGGACCGGAACGCCACGGCGGTGGTCAACGGGCTGGTGGTGGCCAAGCAGGGCGTCATCTCCAATGCCGCTAACTCCGCCAGCAGCCTGACGATAAACGGAGGATTACTGTGCGACAGCACGGGCGTCTCGGGCGGTCTGGCGGGGTCGTATAGTGTGACCTACCAAAAGGATCGGGCTCAGATTTACGACTTTTCCCTCAACTCAGCCGCCAGAGTGCCGAAAGTCTGTGTAGTGAATTGGAACGATTGAGCCGCAGTGCAGCGCACGATGAATCCGTGCTGGCTCGGCTCACAGGAGACTTGCGATGAATACGACACGGACTGTCCATGTGGATCTGTACACCAAGGTGTGCCTGACGGCCATCGCCTTTCTGATGACCCTGCTGGTGCTGGGGCTTTGGACCGGCGGGCCGATCCAGGCGCAGCGGGCGCAGGCCGGACCGGCGGGTGATCCGCTGGTGGTGGGCGATTCGGCACAGACAGGCGGCATCCCCGACACCGGCGCCCAGCGCTACGCCATGATCAACGGCATCAAGGACACCAACACCCGGCTGGACAAGATCGTCAGCCTGCTCGAAAGCGGCAAGGTCCGCGTCATCACCGTGGATGAGAAGGGCAAATAATGACGCCCGCACGCCTACATCCTGGCCGGGGATTCTCCCTGGTGGAGATTATGGTCGTGCTGGTGGTGATGGCCATCCTGGCGGCCATGGCGCTGCCGGAGCTGACGGGCCGGAATGACATGGCCTCGCTGGCGGCGTCGCGTCGGCTCACCGCCGACATGGAATACGCCCAGAACCTGGCCATTACCAGCCAGGCCGATGTGTATGTGACCTTCGACCGGACCAACAACTTGTACCGGCTGACGGATGCCAACAACGCGGATATTCCGCACCCGGTCATTCACACCTCGAACTTCGTGGTGGACTTTGACACGCTCAACGGCGCCCAGGGCGTGAAGATTTCAACGGTGACGTTCCCCAACAGCAAAGTGAAGTTTACGTCGCTCGGCGCCCCGGATAACGCCGGCTCGGTCACTCTCACCTGTTCCAGCCGCAGCTACGTCGTAAGCGTAGCGGCCGTCACGGGACGGGTGACGATCAACCCAGGGCCATAGCCGCCGGGTGAGAAGTGGCACGGGCGTCTCGCCCGTGTGTGTCACGGCCGTCTTGGCCGTGTCGGATGAATAGGCCATGGGCGAGACGCCCATGACACGCATGGCCGAGACGGCCATGTCACAAGAGAAGACGTTTTGCCGGCTGATAGGAAGGCCAGTATGCCGCTGAACTGGATGCATAAAAAGCACGTTGGGCCCATTGGGCTGGACATCGGGTCCGAAGGCATTCGCATGCTGCAGCTATGCTCCATGCCTGACCGGTTGCAGGTGCTGGCGGCCGCGCGCCACCACTTTGCACCCAATGCCCTTGCCGCCCTGGATGCCGCCGGCCGTCGCCAGATGCTCTCCGACGCCATTGGCCGCATGCTGGCCCAGAAGCACTTCAAGGGCCGCAGCGTGGTCAGCTGCCTGCGGACCGACGAACTCTGCATCAAGAACATCCGCCTGCAGCACCTGGAGGAGCCCGCGCTCTCGCAGGCGGCGCTGTGGGAGTGCAAAGAGCGTTTCAGCTTCCCCGTCACGGCCGACCGGCTGCACGTCATCAATGCCGGCGAGGTCAGGCAAGGCGCCGAGGTGCGCGATGAGATCCTGCTGATCTCGGCCTCTGAGACGGCGGTGAACGACCACGTGGCCATGCTGGCGCAGGTGAAGCTGTCGCCCGAGGCGATCGACGTTGAACCCAACGCCTTGTTTCGCGCCTACCAGCGGTTCCTGCGCCGGGCCGAAGACTCCGGGGCCGTCAGCGTCATCATCGACGTTGGGCTGAGCTCGACCAAGGTCATAATTTCTCGCGGCAAGACGATCCTGCTCGTCAAGGGCATCGACGTGGCCGGACAGAAGTTCAACGAGACGGTCGCCAAGGGATTAAACCTGAGCTATGCCGACGCCGTGCACCTGCGTCGCCGCGGCTTTGAAGACAAGCCCGGCACGGGCCCGGCGCCCGACCAGATTCAGTGGTCGGTGTTTGACGCCATTCGCAGCCAGGTCGAAGTTCTGGCGCACGAGATTTCGCTGTGTCTGCGGTACTGCTCGGTGACTTTCCGCGGCCTCAGGCCGGGGCAGATCACGCTGACGGGCGGCGAGGCGCATGATCCGTCGTTGGTGAAATTGCTGAGCGAGCAACTGAATTGCCCATGCGTGGTGGGCGAGCCGCTGCGGAATGTGGAACTGGGTGATGCTGACATGGACTCCGATCGCCGGAGCGTTCTGACGGAATGGTCTGTGGCGACGGGGCTGGCCTTGCGAGGGCTGCCAATGCCCGCCGGCCGAAGGGTTGAGCATGAGCGACATCGACTTTCTGCCTGAGCGAATCCGCCTGCAGCGACAACGGCTGGCGCATCTGAAGCGGCAAGGGCTGCTGCTGCTGCTGTGCATAGCGGCCATGGCCGGCTTGACGGTCATCCGTCAGCACCGCATCGCGCAGGCGGCCGCCGACGTGACGATGCTGAACAACTGCTATCGCAACATTCAGGACGACCTGGGACGCATTCCGCCGCTGGAGCATCTCATGGCCGACCTGATGATCAAGAAGCGGATCGATGGCGAGCTGGGCAGCCGGACGGATTGCACGGCCGTGCTGGCCGAACTGTGCCGCGTGATGCCGGCCAACGTGTCGCTGCGTTCGCTGGAGATGCAGACGGCCGACTTCAAGACCGACAACAAGAGCGCCAGGCCCGTCGTCGACAGCTCGGCGGCCCAGCGCAGTGAAGAAGGGGTTAAGCGCGTGCGGATCGTGCTGGAAGGCCTGGCCCCGACCGACGTGGACATCGCCAACTTCATCGGGCAGCTTTCGTCGAGCTGCCTCTTTGAAGACGTGAACATGAGCTATTCCAAGAGTATTCCGTTCCGCGGCCGGGTGGCGCGGGAATTCCAGGCCAGTTGCTACCTGGCCAAGTGAGGCGTGCCGATGCGAGTGCCCATAAACAAAGACAACCTGGCGATGGTTCTGCTCGTGGCTGCCATTACGGCCGCGTTCATGCTGGTGGTGTACCGGCAGCAGTCCAAGGTGCTCGAGAGTTATCGGGCCCAGGCGCACCAGACGCGGCTGGCGATGGAACGGGACAGCCAGAAGTCGCGCCAGGTGCCGCTGATGGTGCGCGAGATCGAGAGCATGAAGCAGCGTTTCAACAAGGACTGGGACCGGCGCTTGCCGCAGCGGCAGGAACTGGGCGCGTTCCTGCGTGAGATCGCGGGCAACCTGGCCCAATCGAACCTTAGCAATACCATCACCCAGCCGGGCAACCCGACCAAGGGCGCCCTGTACAACCGTTTGCCCATCACTATGAAGTTCGAGGGCGAGTTCACCTCGCTGACGAACTTTCTGCGGAACATCGACTCGATGTCGCGACTGACGCGGATCGACCGGCTGACCATCAAGCCGGCCGAAAAGGAAGACTCGCTCGATATCGAGCTGGGCATGAACATTTATTTCACGGAACAGTAACGAGGCAAGGCCCATGGCAAACGCGGAAAATCCAGACTTCGGCGCCAAGTTGAAAGCGGAGCTGTTCCGTGACAAGAAGAAGCTTGCCATCATGTGCGTGCTGGTGGGCATCTGCGCCGTGATGGTCGTGCGGGCGGTCATTAAGATGAAGCCCTCGCCGGCCGTGGCGGCGGCTTCGCCCACGTCGACAGACCTGACCTCCGCCACGCCCGAGCAGCAGATCGCCTCGGGCAGCGATGAGACTGCGTCGCAGCATCCAGCCGAGCAGAACCGGCGGCAGGAATACCTCACGAAGATGGATCGCACGATTCGCCGCGACCTGTTCCGGCCCAACCTGGAAGCGTTCCCGACCAGCGGCACGCTGAGCGAGGTGGACATCGTGTCGGTCGCCTCCACCGGCGCCGAAGGGCCCGGCTACCTGGGCGAAATGGCCCAGCTGCTGTGCGACCAGCAGATGGTGCAGCGCGACCAGATCGAAAGGGTCAACACCATCCGCATCGAGGCCCGCGCCCTGACGCTGCAATCGACCATTATGGGAAGCTGTCCCACAGCCCTGGTCAACGGCCAGGTGCTGTGCGTGGGTGATTCGATCAATCGGTTCAAGGTCCAAAGCATCTCCCCGACCGCCTGCGTGGTCAGCCGCGAAGGCATGGTCATCGAGGTGCCCATGACGAAAGAGAGACGTTAATGCCATAACTGTTTCACGGCGCCACGGAGCGCCGCCATGGCATCAATGCTTCAGAAGCGGTCAGTGGCCTTGGGTAGGGCTTCTGACAACCTAGTAAGGAGATACCCATGTTTCTGTGTCTAAAAAGACTGTTGGCGCTTGCGCCGGCTGTGTGGCTGGCTGCCGCGCTGGTGGGGATGGGACCGGGGTTGGTCCAAGCTGGAAATGGCGCGCCCGCAGAGGCGGGCTCCCAGCCGTCGTCGGGCAAGCCAGGCGTGGCGGTGAGCGAGGCCGGCACGGTCGACCTCAATGCCCAGGGCGCCGACCTGCGACAAGTGCTGCAACTGCTCTCCACGCAAAGCCGCATCAACATCGTCGCCAGCAAGGAAGTCAGCGGCACGGTGACGGCGGACCTGTACGGGGTGACCTTTAACGAAGCCTTGGATGCCGTGCTGAAGTCGGCCGGCTTCGTGTACGTCCGCGACGGCAACTTTGTGTACGTGTACACGCCCAAGCAACTGGAAGACATCGAAGCCGCCCGGCGTAAGCTCGAAACCAAGGTTTTCCACCTCAACTACATCACCTGTGCCGACACCAAGGTGCTCATCACTCCCATGCTCAGCAAGGAAGGTCTGATCTCGACGACCCCGCCGGCTGCGCAGGGCGTGGCCAGCGCCAAGGATCAAGCCGGCGGCAACGCCCTGGCCAACGAGGACGTGCTGGTCGTGCACGACTTCCCCGAGGTCATGGAAAAGGTCACCAGCCTCATTCGCGAACTGGACGTGCCGCCTCAGCAGGTCATGATCGAGGCCACCATGCTGCGGGCGACGCTGGATGAATCCAACGCGCTGGGCATCGATTTCAACGTGCTGGCCGGAGTGGATTTCGGGGCTGTGGGGCAAGCGGGCGATCTTCCTCCGGCCGTCAAGATCCCGGTCAACGCCAACGCCGCCGTCTTCAACAGCGACGTCAATACCGGAATGCCCTCCGGTGGCCTGTCCATTGGCTTTATCTCCAGCAACGTCTCGTTCGTCATCCGCGCTCTGGAGACGGTGACCGACGTGGCCGTCATGGCCAACCCCAAGCTGCTGGTCATGAACAAGCAGCGTGGCGAAGTGCTGGTCGGCAACCGCGACGGCTACCTGACGACCACCTACACCGAGACGACCTCGACGCAGACCGTCCAGTTCCTGGAGACGGGCACGCGGCTGATCGTCCGGCCGTACATCTACACCGACGGCAGCGTCCGGTTGGAAATTCACCCCGAAGACTCCACCGGCGGCGTCACGGCCCAGAACCTGCCCTTCGAAGAGACGACGGAAGTGACGACCAACGTCCGCGTGCAGGATGGGCACACGATCATCATCGGCGGCCTGTTCCGTGAGAAGACCACCAACAGCCGCACGCAGATCCCCGGGCTGGGAAACATTCCCATCGCCGGCACGCTGTTCCGCAATCGCAGCGACGCGACCAAGCGTGAAGAAGTCATCATTTTGCTCACACCGCACATCATCAAGCAGAACGCCGCCGAGGCCGTGGGCGAACTGGCCAAGGATCAGATCGAGCGCTTCCGCGCCGGCATGCGGCAAGGGATGCTGTGGTTTGGCCGCGACCGCCTGGCCCAGGCGCACATGAACTGGGCCCGGCAGCACTTGGCCGCGGGGCAGTACGACCGGGCGCTGTGGGACGTGGAACTGGCCCTGTCGCTGGAGTCGCGCATGGAAGAAGCCCTGCAAATGAAGGAGCAGCTGACGCGGCAGGCCATCTGGGCGCACGAGCCGCGCCACTCGGCCGTCAAGTACGTCGTGCAGGCGATGATGATGCAGGAACTGGGCAAGCCGGTGGGTGAAGTCATACCGCCGCTGCGTCCCAGAGACCCCGCCGTGCTGGACGAGAAGGTCAAGCAGGTCTTCGGCATCGAGGAAATTCCGCAGTTGCCGCTGAAGGACTACGGCCTGAACTCCAAGGACATGCCCGTCGAGCCGCTGCCTGACGAGGCCGTGCCTGGGACGCCCAAGCCTGATGCGGAAGCTTCGTCCCAGCCCTCCGGCGGCGAGTAACAAGTTTTTTTGCCCAGGCCTGTCAAAATGACAAATATGCACAGGCCTGGTAAGAAGCCAAGGAGCTTCGTTATGAAACGTATTGTGATCGCAATGACATTGTTGCTGCTTCTGGCGGGATGCCAGCAGACCCAGATGGTGAACGAGCGGGCCGCGGCCAAGCAGCGTTGGCAGAGTGCCCGGGCGGTGGTCATCTGCGGCGTGGGTAACGAGTATCTCAAGGTCGGCGAACTGGACAAGGCTCAGGCCAACGCCGAAGAGGCGCTGCATCTGCAGGAAGATATGTTGGCTGGCCGGATACTGCTGGCCAAGGTGCATCTGGAGAAGGGCCGGTACGGCGAAGCCGCCGCGGAGCTGCAGAAGGCCCAGGCCCTGGCGCCGCACAGCGCTCAGATTCCGTACCTGATGGGCATCGCCCTGGAGAAGCGTGGCCAGTGGGATGACGCCCTGGAAAGCTACCGACAGGCGATGGCCATGGACGAGTCGAACAACGCCTATGTCATGGCCACGGCCGAGGTGCTGGTGGCCAAGGGCCAGCCCAAAGAGGCCTTCTCGCTGCTGTCGGTTCGGTTGGCCAAGACCGAAGGCGAGGCGGGCATGCTGAGCCTGACGGGCGAGGCGGCTCTCCAGGCCGACGAACCCGCCAAGGCGGCCGAGTTCTATCAGCGGGCGCTGGACCTGCGCAAGGATGACCTGACGATGCGCGAGGGTCTGGCCAAGTCGCACTACTTCGCCGGTCATTACAACGACGCCCTGGTGCAACTCCGCAAGTTGGCCGAGAACGTCGAGTACAAGGACAAAGTCGGCTGGGTGTATTCCATGATGGGCGACTGCCTGCTGGCGATAGGGCGGACGGCCGATGCCAAGAGCGCCTACGAACTCGCCAGCCGGCTGAACCCCGGCGAGGCGCAGGTGTGGGTGGGCCTGGCCAAGACCGCCCTGGCCGTGAAGGACAACGACCGTGCAACTCTGTCGGCCAAGCGGGCGCTGGCTATTGAGCCTACGCTGGCCGAGGGCAGCCTGCTGCTGGGTTACGCCATGTTCCGCCAGGGCCAGATCGACGGGGCCATACAAGTTCTGGAGACTGGCGCCAAACAGCATCCAGAGGATTCCCTGATTCGTTGCGCCCTGGGTCGATGCTACGAAGCCAAGGGCCTGAATGCACGAGCGACGGATTGTTACGCCCAGGCGCTCAAGAGCGATCCGGACAGCGCGTTGGCCAAGGGCCTGCTGGCGTCGGCCGACGAGCGTCGCAATGCCTCGGCAGAGTAGGAGACAGCCTTGACCATTGCCAAACGGCTAGGACTGGCGAGCGTGGCGCTGATTTCCCTGGGCGCCAGCGCCGCGTATTACGCCACCATCATGGCCATGCGCGGGTACCAGACGCAGGCCCGGCGCCTGGACTACCTGGTCCTGGCGCTGGTGGCGGCGCTGGCCAGCTTGTTGCTGGTGCTGTTCTGGCGCAGCGTCCACCAGACCGTCAAGAGCATCTCCCAGCAGCTTGATCGCATGGTCAAAGAGCATCAATACGGGCTGGTGATGATCGAAGAAGGGCACGAGCTGGCCCAGATCACCGGCCCGCTGAATCGCTTCCTGACGCTGGTGCGCGGCGACATCAACCACTTGCAGGAAGAGAGTCGCGAACTGCAGATCCAGTCGCGCATCGCCGACGCCGAGAAGAAGAACGCCGAGGCCATCATCATCTCCATCACCGATGCGGTGGTGGTGACCAACCGCTTCGACGAGCTCATCCTGGCCAACCAGGGCGCCGAGGATCTGCTGGGCTTCAAGCTCGAGCACAGCCTGCGCAAGAACATCGACCACATCATGCAGGACGGCACGCTGGTGCGGCTGATCCGCGAAACCCGCTCGGGCGGGCGCAGCTTCACGCGTAAGGTCGTCGAGCACACCATCGACCAGAAGGCCCAGCCCAAGATATTCAACGTCACGCTCTCGTGCGTGATGACGGCCCAGGGCGAGGTCGCCGGCGTGGTGGCCGTGCTGCACGACGTGACGCGCGAGAAAGAAATCGCGCAGATGAAGACGGACTTCGTATCCAACGTCTCGCACGAGCTGCGCACGCCGCTGTCGAGCATCAAGGCGTACGTGGAGATGCTGGTTGACGGCGAGGCCCAGGACGAGAAGACCCGGCGCGAGTTCTACGACACGATCGCCAGCGAGGCCGAGCGGCTCAGCCGGCTGATCGACAACATCCTGAACATTTCGCGCATCGAATCGGGCGTGGTCCGCGTCGTCCGCGAGCCGGTGAACCTGACCGAGGTGGTGAAGCACGTGCTGGACGTGCTGGCCCCGCAGGCCAAGGCCAAGAATATTCGGCTGGCCGATCGCCTGGTGCCCGTGACGCACCAGGTCGAGGCCGACAAGGACATGATTTACCAGGCCGTGCTGAACCTGGCCAGCAACGCCCTGAAGTACACGCCCGACGGCGGCACGGTCTCGGTGAGCACCGATATCGACGAGCGTCGCGGGCTGGCGGTCTTCGAGGTCACCGACACGGGCGTGGGCATCAGCCCGGCCGACCTGCCGCACATTTTCGACAAGTTCTATCGCGTGCAGAGCCACACCAAGATGGCCAAGGGCACCGGCCTGGGCTTAACGCTGGTAAAGCACATTATCGAGACCGTCCATGGCGGCAAGCTGGCCGTGACCAGCGAAGCCGGGCGGGGCAGCACGTTCAGCTTTGAACTGCCGGTTCTCTAGGAGGAACTTATGACCAGGGTGATGAGAATCGTGGTGGCCGATGACGAATCGCACATTCGGCACGTGGTGTCGATGAAGCTCACCAACGCGGGCTATTCGGTGATGACGGCCATGGATGGCGAAGAGGCGCTGGAGCTGTGCCTAGCCGAGGAGCCGGACATGCTCATCACGGATTACCAGATGCCATTCCTGACCGGCGCCGAGGTGGCCAAGCGCGTGCATGCGCATGACGCCCTCAAAACATTGCCCGTACTGATGTTGACCGCGCGGGGTGCCGATATCGAAGCACAGGAGATGAGCGAGGCCGGCATCGCCGACGTGCTGAGTAAACCCTTCAGTCCGCGTGAAGTGCTCAACAAGGTGCAAGGCCTGCTGCGTGGCGCCCCCAGCGCCGCCGCCACGGGAGAAACGGCGTAAAAATGGCTATTGTCAGCCCACATAGTCTGGCGTCGCTGGCGCAAAGGTTTGCGTCGCGTCTGCAGGGGCCGCTGCGAAAGATCGGCCTGACTGTGCACCTCTTCGACCCCTGCGGGACACCTCTGGCCGAGCCCACCGGCGAGGACGAATTCTGTGGCCGGATCTGCCAACGAACGCACTACTGCCGCCAAGCCATGGTGAACCTGGCCCAAAGAGTCTGCCTCGACGAGCGCTCGAGCATGGCCGATTCGCCCTGTGGCTGCTGCATGATGGGCGTGCCCGTGCGCCGCCGGCGCAAGCTCATTGGTTCGGCCGTGGGCTGCTTTGCCTCCGACACCACGCCCGACAGCGAGGAACTCCACCGCGCCTGCTCGCAGCAACAACTGGATTACACCTTCATGCGCGATCTGTGCCGGCACATCGTCCGCCACAATCGCAGCGAGGCCAATACCCTGCTGCAAGTGATGGAGTGGGTGCTGGAAAACGACCAGGCCCGCGACGTCGCCGGCGAGGAACTGGCCACGTTGTCCTCCAACCTTTCCAGCACGTACGAGGAACTGTCGCTGGTCTACCGGATCAGCAGTTCGATGAAGGTCACCCAGACGCCGTCGCGATTCTTTGAAACGCTGTGCCGCGAACTGCTGGAAGTGATGCAGCTCGAAACGGCCGCCGTCCTGCTGGAAGGCCGGCCGGAACTGGGCATCGCGCGGCAGTCGATCACGGCCGGGACGCTGCTGGAGCCAGAGGACAAGTTCACGCACGTGATTCGGACGCACCTGTCGGGCCGGGTGCTCACGTCGGGTCAGCCGATGATCGACAACGACTTCGCCTCTTCCGGTGGCCAAGGCGCGGGCATCGAGCGCATTATCGCCGTGCCGCTGGTCAGCGCCGATCACTGCAACGGCATGGTTGTCGGCGCCAACAAGACCACTGGCGACTTCGACAGCACCGACCTGAAACTCATCAGCTCCATCAGCAGCCAAGCCAACGTCTTCCTGGAAAATCATCACTTGTACCAGGACCAACAGGCGCTGCTGATGGGCCTGTTGCACGCCCTGACGGCCAGCATCGACGCCAAGGATCCCTACACCAGCGGCCATTCGCAACGCGTGGCGGCCATCTCGCGCAAGCTGGCCGAAATGTCCACCTTGGACCCCAAGCACGTGGAGCGCGTGTACCTGGCCGGGCTGCTGCACGACGTGGGCAAGATCGGCATGCCCGAAAGCGTGCTGTGCAAGCCGGGCAAGCTGACCGACGAGGAGTTCGCCAAGATCCGGGAACACCCGCTGATCGGGGCCAGGATCTTAGGCGGCATCCGGCAGATGGCGGACATCATTCCGGCCGTGCTGGGTCACCACGAGCGCCTGGACGGACGCGGGTATCCCCACGGGCTCGCAGGCAACCAGATCGGCCTGGAGGCGCGGATCGTCGGGCTGGCCGACGGCTTCGACGCCATGACTTCCAACCGCACGTATCGCGCCGCCCTGCCGCTTAAGACCGTGACGGACGAGATTCGCCGCTGCTGCGGCACCCAGTTCGACGCCCAGCTGGTGGGGTACATGTTGTCGCTGGATTTGGAATCGTTCCTGGGCCAACTGCGCGAACTCAGCGAGCACGGAGTGACGGCATGAACATTGCGGCGGAAAGCTACGGTCAGGCGGTGGTGCTCATCCTCAAAGGCGAGTTCAACGCCGATACGCTGGAGGCCTTTAACGTGGCCGTCGAGCACCAGTTGACCGACGCCACGGTGCGCGACATCGTGCTGAACCTCGAAGGCGTGCCGTTCATCGATTCGGCCGCGTTGGAAAGCACGCTGACGCTGCAACAGCGGCTGCTGGAGCGGATGGGGCAGGTGAAGCTCCTCAAGGCCGATGCCAACGTGCGGAAGATCCTGGAGATTACGCGGCTGGACGCGTGCTTCGAGTGCTTCGAAGACTCCGACAAGGCGGTAAAGACGCTCTAATGATTACCACCAGTAGAGAAACTCGGTTGCAGTTGGGACAGCAGCTGCTCAACGCCGGCATCGTCAAGCCCGAGCAGTTGGAGCAGGCGCTGCATATTCAAGAGTCCGACGGGAACAAGTTGCTGCTGGGCGAAGTGCTGGTGCAGCAGGGCTTCTGCACCGAAGAGCAGATCATGGAATCGCTGGCCCGCGGCTACGGGCTGCCCTTCGCCCGCATCAATCCCCACATTGCCGACCCCCGGGTCGTCGACGTGCTGCCGCGCGAGTTCCTGGAAAAACACCACGTCCTGCCGCTGTTCAAGGTGCACGGCAAGCTCACCATCGCCGTCAGCGAGCCGGCCAACGTCTTCCTGCTGGAGGAGATTGGCCGAATCACCGAGTGTGAACTGCTGGTGGTGTGCGCCACGGCCCGCGAAATACAGAACACGCTGCAGACGCACCTGCCGCAGGCCAACGTCTTCGTCATCGACGACATCGTGGGCGAGATCGACTCGGCTTCGCTGGCCGTGGTCGAAGATCACAACCTGGACGACATTGCCGACCTCGAATCGGCGGCGGGCGACTCGCCGGTCATCCGCATGGTCAATCACTTGATCTACCATGCGGTGCACGAGGGCGCCAGCGACATTCACATCGAGCCCGACGACAACGCGCTGCGGATTCGCTTCCGCGTGGATGGCCGGCTGTTCGAGAAGATGCGCCTGCCGTACAAGATGCTGCCGGCGCTGGTTAGCCGCATCAAGATCATGGCCTCGCTGGACATCTCCGAGCGTCGCTTGCCGCAGGACGGCGGCATCCACGTGATGATGCAGGGCCGGCCCATCGACCTGCGCGTCTCGACCATCCGCGGCAAGACCGGCGAGAAGGTCGTCATCCGCATCATCGACAACTCCAACGTCATGGTCAACCTCGAGAAGCTGGGCTTCTCGTATGAAACGCTCAAGCTGTGGCGAAAGGTGATCGCCAGCCCCAACGGCATCGTGCTGGTGACCGGCCCGACCGGCAGCGGCAAGAGCACCACGCTGTACAGCGTGCTGCGCGAGATCAACGACGACCAGGTCAACATCTGCACCATCGAAGACCCCATTGAGTACAACATGCCCTGGGTGAATCAGTTCCAGGCCAATGAGAAGATCGGCTTTACCTTCGCGGCGGCCTTGCGGTCGCTGCTGCGGCAGGACCCCGACATCGTAATGGTCGGCGAAATCCGCGACGGCGAGACCGCCCGCATCGCCGTCCAGGCTGCCCTCACCGGCCACATGGTGCTGTCCAGCCTGCACACCAACGACGCCCCCGGGGCCGTAACGCGACTGTTGAACATCGGCGTGGAGCCATACCTGGTGGCGGCCTCGGTCATGGGCGTGCTGGCCCAGCGGCTGGTGCGGAAGATCTGCACCAACTGCAAGGAACCGTACGAGCCGCCGGTGAATCTCCGCAAGGCCGTGGAGCGGATGGTGGGCGACATGGACACGTTCTACCACGGCGCGGGCTGCACGAAGTGCCGGCGCAGCGGCTTCTCCGGCCGAATCGGCATCTATGAACTGCTCGTGCCCGACGACGCCATGCGCGACTGCATCACCTCGGCCCCCAGCATCAACGAACTGCGGGCCCAGGCGGCCAGGGCGGGCATGATCAACCTGCGTCAAGACGGCATGGACAAGATCAAGGCCGGCATCACCACCATCGAGGAAGTGCTGCGGGCCACCACGGCCATCTAACGGGCCGGCGTCAACGTGGCATGGGCATCTTGCCCATGTGTCGCAGGGGCGTCTCGCCCCTGCGGAGTGAGAAAGCTATTCACGGGCGAGACGCCCGTGCTACGAGAGGCGATTCATGCGACTGGAACTGGACCGCATATTCGAAGTCGTCAAAGAGCACCGCGCCAGCGACGTGATCCTGGTGGCCGGGCTGCCGCCGACGCTGTGGATCCTGGGGCGGATGACGGTGTCCACGCTTGAGCCCCTGGCGCCGCAGGACATCGAGGCGACGTTCCTGCCGCTGCTGGACGATGTGCAACGCGAGCAATTCAACCGCACGGGCGACATCGACTTCGCGGTCGGGAAAAAGAACTATGGCCGGCTGCGCATCAACCTGCACCGCCAGCGCGGCAGCCTCAGCGCCGCCATCCGCTTCGTCACGCAGGAAATCCCGACGTTTGAGCAACTCAACCTGCCGCCGCGCGTGCGCGACTTCGCCACGCTGCCGCAGGGGCTGGTGCTGGTGACCGGCGCCGCCGCCATGGGCAAGAGCACCACGCTGGCGGCCATGATCGACTACATGAACCGGACCTACACCTATCACATCGTGACGCTTGAAGACCCGATCGAGTACATGTTTCAGCACCAAAAGAGCGTCATCGAGCAGCGCGAAATCGGCCTGGACAGCGTAAGTTTCGGCTCGGCATTGCGGCACGTGGTGCGGCAGCGCCCTGACGTTGTGCTTATCGGCGAGATGCGGGATTTGGAGACGGTGTCGGCCGCCCTGACGGCGGTGGAGACGGGGCATCTGGTGCTGGCCACGCTGCACACCAGCTCGGCCGTGCAGACGGTGGACCGGATCATCGACATCTTCCCGGCCGCCCAGCAGGCCCAAGTGCGCGTGCAGTTGTCGAGCTGCCTGCAAGGCATCACCTGCCAGCGGCTCTTTCGCGACGCGTTGAATCACGCCCTGGTGCCGGCGGCGGAAATTCTCGTGCCGACGCAGGCCATTCGCCGGGCCATTCGCGACGGCGAGACGCACCTGCTGACCAGCATGATCGAGACCGGCAAAACCCTGGGCATGCAGACGATGGACATGGCCATGAGCGACCTGGTGCGGACCGGCCGGATCAACGCCCAGGACGCCGTGTTGTTCGCCCAGGACCCTGAAAAGATGCGCCGCCACCTGGCGGCATAGGAGGCGCAGATATGCCGCGCTTTGCGTATCAGGTTCGAGACAATCGAGGCAGTTGCAGCAAGGGCGTGCTGAAGGCTCCCAACGCCGATGATGCCGCTCGCCAACTCCGCAGCGACGGCGGCGTGATCCTGGAACTCCAGGAGCAGCGTCCCGGCGCCGCGCCGGCCGGTGCGCCCAAGAGCGTGGGGCTGTTCGGCCCGCCGCCCGTCAAGCGCGACGACATCATCTTCTTTGCCAACCAGTTGGCGATCATGGTCGATACCGGCGTGCCGTTGTCGGATGCACTGGACGCAATCTATCAGCAGACCACCAGCCTGGGCTTACGGGCCGTGCTGGAGGATGTGAACGAGCAGGTGCGGGGCGGCATGGAATTCTCGCGGGCACTGGCCCGGCATCCCAAGTCCTTCGAGCAGTTGTTCGTCTCGATGGTGCGGGCCTCCGAGGCCACCGGCACGCTGGGCAAGATGCTCCAGCGCGTGGCCGGGTACTTAGAGCAGCAGCGGCAGTTGCGCAAGCGGGTCAAGGGCGCGATGGCGTACCCGGTGATGATGCTGGTCTTCTGCATCTTCATCGTGGTGGGCATGCTGATCTTCATTTTGCCGCGATTCGAAAAGATCTACGCCGGCAAGAAGGCGGCGCTGCCCGTCCCGACGCAGTTTCTGCTGTCCGTCAGCAACGGCTTGATCAATCACTGGGGACTCATCCTGGGCCTGCTGGTCGCCGCCATCGCGGGCATCATCGTGGCCGCCAGGACCGACAAGGGCAAAGACTGGGCCGACGCCGTGCGACTGAACACGCCCATATTGGGCAACATGGCGCGCAAGGCCGCGTTGGCGCGCAGCCTGCGCACCCTGGCCACCATGGTCGCCAGCGGCGTGTCCGTGCTGGAGGGGTTGGACATCACCAGCGAAGTGGCCGGCAGCCTGCGTTTCGCCCGAATGTGGCGCGGACTGATCGATGAACTTAAGCAGGGCAGCGCCCTGGCCGATGAGCTGTACGACTGCAAGCTCATGCCTCAGAGCATTACGCAGATGGTGGCGGCCGGCGAGCGCACCGGCAAGCTGGGCACCGTGCTGGATCGCGTGGCCACATTCTGCGAGGAGGATCTCGATATCACCATCCGCACGGTCACCAGCTTCATCGAACCCGTGATGATCATGATCATGGGCGTGGTGGTCGGCGGCATTGCCATGGCGCTACTGTTGCCTGTCTTCTCGATCTCCAAGGTGATGGCAGGCCGGTAGGGCGAGCGAAATACTTACGGGCTGACGCAGGGCTTGGCGGCGGTTGCATCGCCCGAGCCTGGCGAATTCGCCCAGACAGTCTTACTAGGGGCGGGAGTCAGTGGCGGCGCTGTTTGGCCAAGACTGGCTCCCGCTTTTGTTTTGCGCCCTTCCCGCCAGTGCGATCAGCAATAGACCACAAAGGCACGAAGGCCGGATCACAAAGGTCACAAAGAGAAACCGGGATGCATTCGTGAACAGGTTTGCAGTGTCATGCTCGCGTGGCTCTGTGTTCAGGCTTCTGATAGTCGAGCATCGGTGACCGCCCATTGGGTAGTGTGGGCATGCAGCCCGAAGGGCTGAAAGGCTACAGCCTGGGGCAACGCCCCAGGTGAAGATGCGTTGCCCAGCCAAGCCCTGAAAGGGCGCGACAGGCAAAGCTATCCCGCCTTTCAAGGCCGAAAGTTCGGCATCTCTGACAACCCAGGGCGGCGCCTCGTCTTGGCTTGGGCTAGAGCGGCGAGGTTTGTGTGTGTATATGCATCGGTTGGCACAGGCCTTCCAGCCTGTGCGGCACAGCCTGAAAGGCCGTGCCACCTGTAGCCATGCAAGCCTAATCGGCTCTCAGGGGTCCGGCAAAGTCATTGACGTGAGAACTGCCGAAACGTACAATTGGTACGAACAAGCAGATTGGAGCGTGTCTCATGACAACTGTGCCTATCAGTGAAGCCCGCGAACACTTGTCCGACCTGGGCAATCGCGTGTCCTTGCGCGGGGAACGCGTGGTTGTGGAGCGGCGGGGCAAGAACCTGTTTGCCCTGGTCCCGGTGGAAGACGTGGAATTGCTGGAACGGCTGGAAGATGTGCTGGATCTCGATGCGATTCGCGCCGCCAAACACGAGCCCACGATTTCCCTGGCCAAACTCAAGAAGGAACTCGGTCTGTAGATGTCGTATCGCGTGGAAATCAAAAAGTCGGCACAGAAGCAGGTTGCCGCCTTGGCGCGAATCGACCAGCGGCGGGTGATTGCCGCCATCGCGGGCTTGGCCGATGTTCCGCGGCCAGAAGGGGCGCGAAAGATCGTCGGGGCTCAGGATGCTTATCGGATCCGAGTCGGCGACTACCGCATTGTGTATGAGATTGTCAAGCGAGTCTTGACCGTTTACGTCGTTCGTGTCGCGCATCGTAAGGACGTCTACAAAGGGTTGTGATGGCCTCAGGCCAGCGAGTGCGCCTCGGCTCGGAAGAGTGTGGCGTGCTCAGGCGAATCTGGTCTAATGCGGCCATGACTTCTCAAGACGCTACTCTCTACGGCAGTACCTTTGCGTGTCCGTGCGGCAAGACTCATACCATCCGGCCTGAGCGCATCATCTACGATCGCGACGCGCTGACGCAGCTGGGTCCGCTGGCCCGGCAGCACGCCAAGGGCGATTCGGCGTCGGTGGTGTATGACGCCCGCACCGCCGCCGTGGCCGGAGTCGCGGCCGCCGATGCACTGGCCGGAGAGGGCTTTCGCGTCAAGCGCGTGCTGCTGGCGGACCCCAAGCCCGGCCACAGCCCCGTGTGCGACGACCTCACCTTTGCCACGCTGACGCAGCAGGTGGGCTGGGCCGACGTGATCGTGCCTGTGGGCAGCGGCGTGATCAGCGACTTTGGCAAGATGCTGGCCGACGAGCGGAAAGTGGCCTCGATCTGTGTCGCCACAGCCGGCAGCATGAACGGTTACGCCTCGGCCAACGTGGCGCTGACGGTAGGGGGGCTAAAGACGCTGCTGCACTCCAACGCCGCCGCGGCAGTGCTGGCCCGCCCGGATGATATCGCAAACGCCCCATACGAAATGACCGTCGCGGGCTTAGGCGACGTGCTGGCCAAGCCGGTCAGCTCGGCCGACTGGCGGATGAATCACCTGCTCTTTGGCGATTACTACTGCCAGCGTTCCGTGGACCTGATCGCGCAGATCGAGCCGAAGTACCTCAACGACCCGCTGGGCATTCTCGCCCGCCGGCCTGAGAGCATCGCGGCGCTGTTCGAGGCGCTGCTGCTGACGGGCGTGGCCATGACCATGGCCGAGAGTTCCGCCCCTGCCAGCGGCGGCGAGCACATGATCTCGCACACGCTGGATATGAAGAGCCACCTGCTGGGCCGCCAGCACGATCTGCATGGCCGGCAGGTGGGCGTGGGCACAACGCTGGCGGCCGAGATCTACCGGCGGGTGCTGGCCATCGACAGCCCGCGCTGGCGGCTGTCCGATCGCGGCGTGGACGGGGGCTTCTGGGGCCCGCTGGCCGATGCCGCCCGACAAGAGTATCAAGCCAAGGTGCCGCGACTTGGCCGGGCCGTCGAATCGCTGAGTCACGGCGGCACGTGGGATGCCCTGCGGAGGGAGCTTTCGCCCATGCTGCACGGGCCAGAGAAAATCCACAACTGCCTGGCGCAGGCACGCGGGGCGACGAAGGCGGCCGACCTGGGCTGTACGAAAGACCTGCTGCTGGAGTGCCTGCTGCATGCCCACGAATTCCGCAGCCGCTTCACGATACTTGACCTGGCCATCCTGGCCGGCGTGCTGCCCGGACAGGCAGGCGAGATCGTCGAGCAGTGGGCGTAGGTAGGTCAAGTGTCGCGGGCGTCTCGCCCGCGCAAGCAATGCCGCGGTACTGATGGTCCCCAAACGCGGGCGAGACTCTCGCAGCCCAAGGGCGCAAAAAAAGGCCTCCACCGGTAGCCGATGGGAAGCCATTTAGAAGAACCCTTTACGTTGATGGGGTTGGCTCACATACCGGCCAGTGGCTGGTACTGATTCGCCATCCTCGAACGGGTTGTCGGTTCTTTATAATCGCTTCTCTGTCGTGCTTGGCAGAGGCAAAGTTCGTGTCGCTATGTGTATTATACCCGCGACTGTTTGAACTATCGGACAGCGCTACGCAAAGCTTGAATTGTCAGCGGCTTGGAGATGCGATTTTTCTTCGGGGCTCTTTGGCGGCGGGCGCAAGAGGGCCCGATGCTCGCGCACAACACATTTTGCGGACCGTACTTCCCACAATTCGCCGCGGGCCCGCCTCGGCAAGCAACGGGGCAAACCTACGGACAAGTCCCGCACAATGATCCTCAGATAAAACGACCCCGAGGTCAGAAACCACGCGAGCCTGAAAGGCTCAGAGAATACAGCCCAGGGCAAGCGCAGCGACGCCCTGGGTTGGCAGGGTGTGACGACTCAGCCCTGCAAGGGCGGGAGAGCTTTGCCTCTCGCGCCCTTTCAGGGCTGAGTCCAAGAGATATCGTCACCCAGGGCGGCGCTTCGCTCTGCCCTGGGCTGTATTGTGCCAGCCCTTCGGGCTGAGGAGACGTGACTTAGGGCCCATCGGGAAGCCCATGTGTCGGGAAGCCCATGTGTCCGGGCTGCCCATCTGTCCACCCGCCGTACGCCCTAGCAGCCCGTTGAAGAACGTAGCACGGGCGTCTCGCCCGTGGTTCAACAACGCGAAAGTGGCCGAAATACTCATGGGCGAGACGCCCATGCTACAACGCCAGGCACTTCTTCAACGGGCTCCTAGGCGCTGCGGGTCTGTATGGCGGAAGTCTCCTCTCGGCGATCTCCGCGCTCTCGGCGGTTAATCTCTTCTTACGCCCGCAGCTCGGCAGCCAGGCGTTTTTGCGCCGCTGCCAGCACTTGGGCGACGAACGCGTCGGCCTGCTCGTGTCGCAGCGTTTCGGTGGCGGAGCGATACGTCAGCGTCAGTGTCAGCGACTTCTTGCCCGGCGGCACCTGCTTGCCGCGATACGTGCCGACGTAATCCAGCTCTTCCAACTCCGGCTGATTCAGGGCGCGGATCGTCTCGGAGAGTTCCTTCCACGTGACGGCCTCGTCCAGCAGCAGCGACAGGTCGCGGCGGATGGGCGGGAATTTCGGCAGCGGGCGATACTTCCACGACATCTCCGCCACGGCCAGCAGGGGCTCTAGCCGAACCATCGCAGCCGAGCAGGGCTGCTCCAGCCCGTAATAATCCAGCGCCGCCTGGCTGATCATGCCGATGTGCCCAGCCGGCTTGCCGTCGATGGTGAAATTCGCCGCCGCCCCTTCTGCCAAGCCTGCGATTTCGGCCGGCGTCACATCCAGCCGCGCCGTGGGCGAAAGCTGGGCCAAGGCCGAGTCCAGCGCGCCGCGAATGTGCGTGGCGCTGCGCTGGCTCAAAATGGCCAGGCCGGTGTATTCGTCGGGCAGGTCGTCGGCGGTGGCGTGGGGCTTGGGCGGGAACACGGAGGCGATCTCGTACAGGTTCACGTCGGTGTTGCCCACGTCCTGGTTATTCTTGGCCACGCGCAGCAGCGAGCACAGCAGCGTCGGCCGGAGCACGTTGTTGGTCTTGCGGACGCGTTCGTCCACGCAAATCGGCTGGGCGAACCCGAACAAGCCCGCCTCAGCCGGATCGCAGAAGGTGAAGGTCATGGCCTCGTCGAACCCCGAGGACTCCATCGCCCGCCGCAGCCGGCCACGCAGCACCTCTTGCCGCGAGGGCCCGACCACGCGATGCGTCAGCCGGTCGTACAGCGGAATCTTGTCCAGCCCATGCAGGCGGCAGACTTCTTCGATCAGGTCGATCTCGCGCGACAGGTCGGCGCGGTGGCTGGGGATGGTGCACACGATCTTGCCGGCGTCCATTACGGGCGAAAGGCCCAGGCTCTGGAGCAGCTCAAGCTGCCGCTCGGCCGGCACGTCGATGCCCAGGATCTTGTTCGTTCGCTCAGGCCTTAGCGCCACCTTGGCGGGCGCGAAAGGCGTGGCCCAGACATCCACGACGCCTTCGGCCAGCTGCGGGGGCAGTTGAAAGGTTGCACCTATTGCTCCGCGTTTAGTGGGAACATGGTCAGCCAGTTGCCCGCCGGCCAGTTGCAGGATGAGTTGGCAGGCCCGGCGCGAGGCGATCTCGACGCCCACGGGATCGACGCCACGCTCGAAACGGTAGCTCGAATCGCTCAGCAGCCCGAGGTTGCGCGAGGTCTGGCGGATGCTCATGGGATCGAACCGGGCCGATTCCAGCAGGACGTTGACGGTTTTGTCGCCGATCTCGCTCTCCAGCCCGCCCATGATGCCCGCCACGGCCACGGGGTGCGCGGCGTCGGCGATGACGAGCATGGCCGGATTCAGTTCGCAGCGCGAGCCATCGATGCTGACGATCTGCTCACCGGCTTTGGCGCGGCGGACGACGATGCGGCCTTCAGAGAGCCGGTCCATGTCGAACGAGTGCAGCGGCTGGCTGTATTCGAGCATGACGTAGTTGGTCACGTCGACGATGTTGTTGACGCTGCGCAGGCCGACGGCTTGCAGGCGATCGACCATCCACGCCGGCGAGGGCCCCACGCGTACGCCGCGGATTACGCGGGCGGTGTATCGCGGGCACAGGTCGGCATCGAGCACCTGCACGCTGGTCAGTTCGGCCGCGGTGGGCTTGGCCGCCTTGAGGCCCGACAGGTCCGGCTGGCTGAGCGGCAAGCCCAAGGCCGTGGCCAGTTCGCGGGCGATGCCCACGTGGCCCAGGCAGTCGGGGCGGTTGGAGGTAACGTCGAGGTCAAAGACCACGTCGGCGTCGGTCTCGTCAATGGCGTCGCAGACCAGCCCGATGCGCGTGAGCACGTCGGCGATCTGCTGGGCCGAGTGAGAACCCAGATTCACGTAATCCGTCAGCCAGTTCAGTGAAACCTTCATGGTGCGTTCCTGCGATCAAGGGCCTTGTGGCGCGTCGCGCCATGTGCATTCCTGCTCACGGCAAGCAGGCGTATCGTATCGCCGGAGGGCGGGTTTGGCCAATACGAAGAGGCCCGGGGAAATGTGAACGCGGCAGGCGTGGGGGGCGGAGCCGGAGTATTTGTAGGGTGGGCCGGAGCCCCGAAAGGGCGAGTCCCACCGACGGTCGGCTGACCGTCCGGTGGGGCTCGTCGCTTCGCTCCTCGGCCCACGCTACAAGAGTCCTACATACCGGTCGGAGGCGTTGGCGGCGTGGTCGTGGTGCTGCTGCCGGCGCCGCACTGGCGGTCGCGGATATCCACCAGCACGTCCAGGATGCGGAAGATCACGATGATCAGCTCGCACTGCACGCGAATGACGATCGGGCCGACCAGCAACACGATCAGCCCTGTCAATACCATGCCCCCGCCCCCGCCGGAGTGGCTGGCCAAGCCGCCGATAATGCCGATCAACCCCGAGACTGTTGTGATCACGACGCCGATCCAGAACAGCACCTGGATGATGACGGGGGTAATCATCTTCTTGAAGCTGCAGCATTCCTGTAAGTTCATAACGTTTCCTTTCACTTGGTTGGCGAATTGTAGAAGTGTAGCGCTATGATAATCCACGCAACGTCCGGCAAATTCAAGCGATAAGTGAATCGAACACTGGCTCGACGGCGATGTTTTCGAGCCGCTCAGCTGAGATAACGCGGACATTCTGGCCACGCGGGGCGAAGTGAATCGGGCTGGTGGGGCCGAAGATGGCGACGGTCTTGGCCCCGATGGCCGCAGCCAGGTGAGATGGGCCGCTGTCGTTGCCGACGAAGCCGGCGCACTGCGCCAGCACGCCGGCCAGAACCTCCACAGGCGGGCAGGACAGCAGGGGAGCGTCGCCCGCCAAGGCCGCGATCTTTTCGGGCCCCCACCAATCAAGTTCCGTCGGGCCGACGAGCCAGAGCACGGCATGCCGCTGCGCCAGCCCGCGGGAAAGCTCGGCGAACCTGTCCATGGGCCAGCATTTGCTGCCGGCCCCGGCCCCGGGATGAATGACGAAGAGCTTTCGGCCGGGTGCCACGCCGGCGCGACTAATCTGCTCACGGGCCAGCGCTTGCCAGGTGCGCGGAACTTGCCAGTGCGGCGGCGGGGCGAAGGGCACGTTCACTTGCTGCGCCCAACACTCGACCAGATGGCCGGGGAAATTCGACGGCGGGCGGATCGGCAGGAAATGGGCTCTTGCAGCCTGGGTAATTTCGATCAGCCGCAACCGGGCAGCGGGGGCATCGCCGGCAAAGCAACTGATGAGGCAATCGCAGTGGCCAAGACGATCTTTCAAGCCTGCCATCTGATTGGGCTCAGGATCGGCTGACCGGAACAGCTCGTGCATGGGCAGGGATTCAAAGTCGCTGGCCGCAGCGACGACGCCCAGCCCGTGCAGCAGCCGGCCCTTCTCTCGGCCAGCGACCAGGCGGACGCATCCGCCCAGCCCTTGCAGGAACTGGCCAAACAAGATCACGTCGCCCAACGCACCGGGATGGATGGCCAGGATTTCCATTGGTTGAAACGGGTGCCCCAAGTGGGTGCCATAGTTTGAAACGGCTGCCATAGTTTGAAGCGGGTGCCATAGGTTGAGCCGCGCCGTTGCGGCTCTACCTATGTGGTGCGTCCGCGTAGGCAGCCCCGCCTTCGCCAGACGGCGCGAAGCCGTGTCAGCCTATGGCACCCATGCTGGCTCTACCTATGCGGTGCGTCCGCATAGGCAGCCCCGCCTTCGCCAGACGGCGCGAAGCCGGGTCAGCCTATGGCACCCATGCTGGCTCTACCTATGTGGTGCGTCCGCATAGGCAGCCCCGCCTTCGCCAGACGGCGCGAAGCCGGGTCAGCCTATGGCACCCATGATTGAAGACTGACCAGCTAGTCGCGCCAGGCCTGGCCGCCTACCGCAGCGTCCGCAGGAATTTCGTGATGCGATTGAGCACCGCCACTTCGTCGCCGTCTTTGCCTTCGTACTCCACGGACAGGAAGCCGCGGAAGCCGGCCTTCGCCAGGATGCCGTGAATCCGTCGCCAATCGAATTCGTCGTCGGTGCCGTCGGGGTTGACGTTGAAGAACTTGGCATGCACGATGGCCGCGTGCGGGGCGCAGCGCTCGTGGCTGCGATACGTCTCGGGCCCGACGTGGCTGGTGGGCGGGAAGTTTCCCGTATCCATCGTGAGCTTGAGATACGGGCTACCCACGTCGCGGTGCAGGCTGAGCACCTGGTCGGCCGTGGTGCCGCCGTGGTTTTCCAGGCTCATGACGATGCCGCGTTTCTCGCCAATGGCCGCGATCTCCTGCATGGCCTGGCGGACCTTTTCGTACAGCTCCGGCCCGCCGGCGTCGAGTTCCTGCCCGCTGCCGCAGAAGAACCGCACCAGTGGGGCGCCCAGGAATTCGGCCACCTCTACCCAGCGGGCGATGGTCCGCACGTGCTCTAGCCGCTTCTGGTCGTCCGCAACCGTCAAGTGCCCGCCGGCGGAGAGCATGGCGATGGTCAGGAAGCGATCAATGCACGCCTTCTTGATCTGTCGCAGGTAGTCAATTTCAGTCGAGGGGAAGTGCCCGCCCAGCAGTTCGACGCCGTCCAGCTCGTTGGCGGCACAGGCGTCCAGAAAGCCCAGCTGGTCCATCTGCTTGGCGTCGATGGCGCGGTGATAACTCCAGGAACTGCACGAAATCTTCATGCGTCGCTCTCCTTGGTGAACGGGCGTAACGTAGCAACGCGAGTGATCGGGGGCAAGGGGGTAGGACAGCGCGGGGCGTTGTTAGCGGTGGCGCAAAGCCGCAAGCGGCCGTGCCGCGGGTGGTGCCACACATGGGTGTCACATGGGTGCCATAGGTTGAGCCGCGCATGGGTGCCATAGGTTGAGCCGCGCTGTTGCGGCTCTACCTATGTGGAGTTTCGGCTGCGAAGCGTCGGTTCACACGGAGCGCCCGCATAGGCAGCCCCGTCTTCGCTGGACGGCGCGAAGCCGTGTCAGCCTATGGCACCCATGATGAAGCCGTGTCGGCCTACGGCGCCCATGCCACGGGCAAGCTACTTTGTCGCCCCGGCCATCAGGTATGACGCCGGCGCCGTGCCATGCCAGTGCTGGAGCCAGAAACGCATCATGACCTCGGGATGCCGTTCGTGGCCAACGCCGGGCAGTTCTTGCTGGTCCACCACGAAACCGGCTGAGCGAAGATAGTCGACGGCGTCACGCGACTGCGGCTTGATGGGGCCGGGGTCGGCCTCGCCCCAGTACACCATGACCGGCGTCTCCAAGGCCTCGGGCGGATACCAGTCCTCGATGGCCTTGCGGTTGAAATTGCAGCTCCGCGCCACCACGCAGGAAAAGACATCAGGGTGCCGGAGCCCGACGAAATACACCGGGAAGCCGCCGCCCGAAAAGCCGGTGATCAGGACGTTGTGGCGGTCGATGTTGTACAGGTAGTTCAGGTGTCCGATGATGCCCATGATGATCTTTTCATCCTGGAGCATCGCGCCCACTGAGCCGTTGCCCAAAATGCCGTCGGTGCCCACCAGCTTGGGGCAGATCAGGATGCAGCCATGCTGCTCGGCCAGCATCTTTAGCTCGCGCACCTGCGAGTCGGCCGGGTCGAAGGGCACCGTGCCGTGGCAGCTGACGATCACCGGGGCCGGGCGATTGCGATTGTACGCCGTCGAGACGTACAGGTAGTAGCCGCTGCCGGTGACCGGGTCGCTCAGGAGTTTTTCGGGCACGGGAGTGTTCTGCGGCTGGGGCACGGGACAGCCCGACACCAGCAGGGTCAACATAACTAGAAGGACGAGGGTTACATCACGCATGCGGCGCAGGTTCCTCAAAAAGTTCCAGCCACGCTTTCGGGCTCAACGCCACCTGAAGGCATGGCTGCACGAACGTATTGTAGAGAATCTATCGGCTCGAAACAATGCTCGCGCTTAGCCAACCCCGCCACCGCGCCGGATATGTTCGATTTGGGATGTTACGGAGAGGTTGCTAAAACTCTTCTCTGACTGGAATGGCGGGTTTTCTAACCTGCCATCTCTCGTCAGTGGGGACGTGGCGGGTTGGGAAACCCGCCACGCGAAAAGCTGTTTGGGCAGTGACTCCACCCCGCTGCCTCCTCTTCGTCTTTTCCTTCGTGCCCTTTGTGAGGCCGTTTCTTCGTGCCTTTGTGGTGGGTTGTCTTCCCTACGCCCTAATCCCTACACCCTGCATCCTACTGGTGTATTTCCACCACGTTCTTGTCGTGCAGCACGTCGCTGCGCTGGACGCGCTGGCCTTCGAACCAGCCGTCGCCCCAGATGCGGGCGAAGGTCATGATCTCGGGCAGGTCGCGGTGGACGGCGCTGGCCAGTTCCTCGACCGTCGAGCCCAGCGGCAGGATGTACGGCCTGTCGAAGTCGGCCGGCTTGCCCGGCTCCTTGGTGTAGATGCGGATGACCGACAGCAGCTGCCACAGCCGCGCCCGCAGAACGTCGAGCCCCTGGCCGCTGGCGGTGCTGATGGCGATGATCTCCAGCTTGTTATCGAAGAGTTCGCGCAGCACCTCGATGTCGCCTTCGCTGGCCAGGTCGAGCTTGTTGGCGATGACTATGGCCGAGCGGGCGTTGGGGTTGGCCACGTCCAGTTCGGCCACCGGCACGCTCTTGAGTTCGACGCCGCGCTCGGTCAGCACCGAATGCATCATGTCGGCCTGTTCCAGGCAGTCGGCCGAGGCGTCCACCACGATGCCGATGATGTCGGCAGAGCGGATCGTGCCCAGCAGCCCGCTAGGGATATTGTCAACCGTCATGGGCGGGGTATCGACCAGCTGAATCTGCACGTCCTCAAAGGGCCACATGCCCGGGGCAGGCAGGGCGGTGGTGTAGGGATAGTCGCCCACCTTGACCGGTGCGTTGGTAGTGACGGCCACGATGGAACTCTTGCCCGTGTTGGGCGGCCCGGCCAGCACGACCTGCCCGGCGCCGCTCTTGGGGACGTGAAAGTGGTCCACGGTGCCCTTGGCGGCGGGCTTGCTGGCCATGTCCTTGCGCAGCTGGCTGATCTTGCGTTTCAGCTCGGCCTGCATCTTCTCCGAGGCCTTGTGCTTGGGGATGGTCTGGAGCATGGCCTGGAGGGCGTCGAGCCGTTCCTCGTCGGTCGTGGCCGACTTGTACCGCGCTTCGTTCTTCTGATACTCTGGGGTGAGATTTGCCGCCATGCGGACATTATAAGGATGGCAGCGGCAGGCACAACCGCGTTTGCGCCAGCGGCCGGAAGTGGGTGGGGCAACAGCCTGATTTGGGTGGCACGCCTTGGGTGGCATGGTCACCCTGCTTTTGGGGTGACCATGTTAAGTAACGCAAAACGGATTCACCGCCGAGACCGCAAAGCCCGCGAAGCTGAAATGTTTCAAAGAGGCCTGGTGCCATGCCTTTACGTGTACTCGCGGAAAGGCATGTTCGCCGGAGCGTGATCCGAATTGGGTGCCATGGCAGGCCCGAGCAACGTGGCCGCTGGACGCCGCGGCCACGGCACCCTGGCAGCACGTCTCAACATGGTCACGCCAACGAAAGCGTGACCATGCCACCCGTCAAAACGCGGGCGAGCGCCCGCGACACTTATTCAACGGCCTGCTACGGCTTGGCCTTGCAGCACTTCTTGGCCACGGCCATGCCGATCATAAAGACCAGCGTAATGCCGATGGCATGAATGACCCACCATCCCCAATTCAGGAACTGGATGGGCTGGGGCACGACAACGCCGAGCATGTCAGTCATGGTTCTTCCTTTCTCTCAAAACCTGTCGAAACGGGTCGAGCGTCCGGTTCGCTGCATAAGATGAGTCACTGCCGAATCATAGGCACCGACGGCCTGCCGGCAACGGGCAGACCGCTGGCGACATGAGAAAGGAAAGACGCGTGGCACTCGGAAAACTTCATCTGCTCGTGCTGCACTTCCCGGTGGCGCTGGTGCTCACGGTGGCTTTGGCGGACGTTATCTGGCTGCGCTGGCGCAAGCCGATCTTCCAGTTGGCTGGATACTTCTGCCTGCTGCTGGGGACGCTGGCGTGCATCCCGACCATGGCCACCGGGCTGATGCTGATTGACACGCTGAAGTTCACGCCCGAGGAGGCCAGCCTGGCCGAGACGCATGAAACGCTGGGGATCATGACCGTGATGGTGGTGGTGCTGGCGGCCGTGGTGAGAGCCTGGCGGAAGAACAAGCTTTCGGGCATGTGGGCCTGCGCGTACGGCTTGCTCATCGCGGGATCGGTCGCCCTGGTCGGCGTGACGGCCCACTACGGCGGATTGCTGGCCTTCGGGAAGGACTACCTTTCGGGCATTCTGTAGATTCGCGTGGCAGGACGGGCAGGAGGCTCAGTCAGTCGATGAGAAACGGTTTCATAATCTGACCCGTGACGAATTGGACTCGTGACTAATTGGACCCGTGACTAATTGGACCCGTGGCACAGCCGCCCTCGGCTGTGGATCTTGCCGCCTAGTCGACGTCTTTTCACGCGGCTCGCACCCGAGGGCGGGCGCGAGTCGCACCTGCAACCGACTCTGCCATCGTGCCGCTTGCCAGGCCCGAAGGGCCGGAACGATTGTAGAGGGGGGCGTGAGCCCCCGGAATCAGGCCCAGAACGTATAGCCCCGAAGGGGCGGCACTGGCGGTCTACTCTGTCGCCCCTTCGGGGCTCGAATGTCCAAACGTCGCTGCCGGGGGCTCACGCCCCCGGCTACAATCGTCACGCCCCTTCGGGGCTCTACTGCAACCGGGTTTTGCTGCAATCAGGTTTTGCTGCAATCGGGGCTCTGTTGCAGCCGGTCTACGCTGCAACGTGCTGAAATGCGTTGTCAGTTGCACCTTCCCCAGACCAACCGGCCATCGCGTCCGCTGATTCATTGACTCGCCCAGGAACCAGGAACCAGGAACTAACAACTAACAACTACTCACCATGGCCTGCGACCTGCGACCTACGACCTATTCCCTGCCGCTAAAACAGCTCGAAGATCGACTGGCTTTTCACGATGGCGCGTTCGTCGGGGAAGGCGTGGTACGTGAAGACGTGGAATTGCCGGGTGCGCGTCTCGAAGTCCAGGTACGTGAAGGGGGAAAGGTCGCCCACCGACCACTGCGGGAAGGAAATATAGATTCCCGTGCGGTGGGCCTGCTCGGTCAGGTCGGCGTGGCTGCGGGCGAAGGTGCGGGGGCTCATGCGTTCGACCTGGACGTTGACGAGGTAGCGCAGGCCGGTGATGAGATCGACGCGCCGGCTCTTTTCGCCGCGCAAGGCCAGACTCAGCAGGCGATTGCGGGCCGGTAGCCGCTCGGGCCGGTCCGAGACGATCTCCGTCAAGACCCCTTTTTGCCGGTCGTAAAAGCCGATGCTGTGGCCTGAGCCCGTCACCAGGATCTGGGCCTCGTAATATCGCCGCCGGATCGTCTGGGTGTGGTAGATGTCGAACAGCTCCGGGTGCAGAGGCCGGCTGTACAAGAGAAAGCGCAGACTGCTGACGCGTTGTTTCTGTTCCGTCGCCATGTCACCTGTGGATTATACCGAGCCGGCCACGGGCAGGGTCAGTGCGGAAAGGCGGAATCGGTGATTTCGGCGCGGAAAGGGGCGGAAGGAAGGTCGGAGGTCGGAGGCCGGAGGCCAGAGGCCGGAGGCCAGAGCTGAGGTCCGAGGTCCGAGGCCGGAGGCCTGAGCGCGGGAAGGTCAACCATTCTCATTGCGCCCCGCGTTCGACGAGTCCACGAGTTCACGGACTCACGAGTTCACGGATTCACGAACCCACGAATTCCTTCCCCGCCGGTTCGCTTGCCGGCCATTTTGTGTTATGGTTTTGCCCTTAACGAATCGCACTCGAATCCCTGGGAGTATTCACGAATGACGACCGAAGAACTGGCCAAGCGGGTCAAGGCCGTGGCGTATCTGGAAGGCGACTTTCTGTTGCGCAGCGGCAAGCGGAGCCGTTTCTACCTGGACAAGTACCTCTTTGAGACCACGCCGGACATCCTGGCGGAGATGGGCCGGCGGATGGGCGCGTTCGCGGGCGATGCCGACATGATCGCCGGGCCCGAACTGGGCGCGGTGGCCCTGGCGGCGGCAACGTCCATGGCGACGGGCAAGCCCTTTACCATCGTGCGCAAAGCCGCCAAGGAGTACGGCACCAGCAAGCTCATCGAGGGCACGCCGGTGGCGGGCAAGAAGGTGCTGCTGGTGGAAGACGTCGGCACCACGGCCGGGGCTGCTCTGGAGGCGGCCAAGGTGCTGGTGGCGGCCGGTGCGACCATCACGCGGCTGGTCTTCGCCATCGACCGCATGGAAGGCGCCCGCGAAAACGTCCAGGCCGCCGGGTATGAATTCCAGGCCGTCCTGAACGCCAAAGACCTGGGAATCAAATAGTCGCGCAACGGCTGCCATAGGTTGAGTATCCAAGGGTGCCATAGGTTGAGCCGCGCTGTCTTGCGGCTCTACCTATGCCTAACGCACCCTATGCGTACCGCCGCGGCGCGGACCTGCGGTATAATATCCAGCCATGAGGACAGCGCTATCCTGCCTGATGGTTCTTGCCCTGGCCGGGGCTGGTCTGGCCCAGACCAGCCAGAAGGCCAAGCTGCCGCTCTGGCAGCGCATCAATCAGGTCATCGACGTTCCGGCCATTGCGAACATGCCGCTGGAGAAGGCGCTCCAGCAGTACGCCCGCGAGTGCCGTCTCAACTTCGCCATCGATTGGCAGGCCCTGCGGCTGGCCGGCGTGACCAGCCAGAAGCCCATCAGCGTCCCCGGCGGGAAGATGTCGATCGCCCAGATGCTGGACCTGGCGGCCCGCTCGGCCTCTGCCGGCAACACCGGCCTGGCCTGGCGCGTGGTGGGCGAGGAAATCTTCATCAGCACGCAGATGCGCGTGCTGCTGGCCAACCAAATGGGCTCCTTGCCGATCTTCGCCACGCCGCCTTCCATGACGGCTGGGGCAACCAGCCGGCCGGCCGGGCAGTCCGCCCGCTCCGATCGCTCCGACGGCGGTAAAGAAATCAGCTTTGACAATCTCCCGCTCAGTGCCGTGCTGGACAATTTTCGCGACACCTCGAAGGTGAATTTCCACGTGAACTGGCGCTCGCTGGAATTGGCGGGAATCACGCCTGACACGCCGGTGACGCTGAAGGTTCGCGACGTCTCGATTGCCCGCGGCATGGACCTGGTCTTCGACGGCATCAACGCCGGCAAGGACAGGATGAGCAGCGTGTACTGGATCGTGGACGAGGGCGTGGTGGAAATCGCCAGCGGCCTGGCCCTGAGCAACACCGTCAAGACCAAGGTCTTCGAGGTCGGTGACTTGCTGATGAGCCTGCCGAGATTCGATGCCCCCGGCGTGGGCGGCTCGGGCGGGCTGAGCAATGGCAGCACCGGCGGCGGCGCTGCCGGGACGTCCTCGGGGGGCGGTTCGAGCGGAACCAGTTCGAGCGGTTCGCCGGGCCGATCGGGCGGCTCCTATGGCGGCGGCGCATCGGGAAGTTCCGGCACATCGGGCGTCGGTCAGCAGCCCGGCGACACGCTGATCGCCGTCATCAAGGAATCCATCGGCCCGGACATGTGGCAGCCCACGGGCAAGGGCGACGTGAAGCTGCGCGGCACGCAGTTGATCATCACCCAGACGCCGCTGGGCTTTAAGCTGATGGAGCAGGCCTTCCGGCGATAGCAGCGAGCATCCACATCCACATCCACAGATTTCGCAGATTTCGCAGATTCCAGAGATTTCTCTCTGTGTCATCTGCGGAAGCGTTTCGACACTCGCACGCGTCACGCACCAGTGACGGCACAGCGGCATCCACAGATTTCGCAGATTCCACAGATCTCTCTCTGCGTCATCTGTGTAATCTGCGGAAGCGTATCGGCACGCTGGCCGTTGCTTCTTGCGGGCGGGCCTCCTAGCATACAGCCACTCTTTCAAGGAAATCTCCATGCCCATGCCATCAATCCCCGTGCGACAGGTCCACTTGGATTTTCACACCAGCCCGGACATCACCGGCATCGCCGCGGATTTCGACCCGGAGCTTTTTGCCGACACACTGGCCAAGGCCCGCGTCAACTCGGTGACGTGTTTCGCCCGCTGCCATCACGGCTGGCTGTACTATGACAGCAAGAACGACCCCGCCCGGCGGCACCCGCACCTGAAGCGCAACCTGCTCGTCGAGCAGATAGACGCACTTCACGCCCGCGGCATTCGCACGCCCATCTACACCAGCGTCCGCTGGGACGACCTGACCGCCCAGCAGCATCCCGAGTGGCTGTGCCTCACCGCCGATGGCGCCATCAGCGGCACCAGGCCGTACGAGCCGGGCTTCTACCGCGACCTGTGCGTCAACACGCCGTACGTTGACTTCCTCAAGGCCCACGTTCGCGACATCTTCCAGAGCGTCCCGGCCGTTGATGGCATGTTCTTCGACATCGTTTCCGTGCGAGACTGCTCCTGCGCGCATTGCCGGCGCGAGATGCTTTTCCGCGGCATCGACCCATCGAACGCCCCGCAGCGGCTGGCGTTCGCACAGGAGGTCGTCGATCGCTTCCGGCTGGACATGACGCAATTCGTCCATCAACTCAGCGGCGATTGCACCGTCTTCCACAACGCCGGCCACGTGGGGCCATCGATTCGCACGTCCATCGACGCCTTCACGCACCTGGAGTTGGAATCGCTGCCCTCGGGCGGCTGGGGCTATCTGCACTTTCCGGTGTCGATGCGGTATGCCCGCACGCTGGACAAGCCCTGCCTGGGCATGACCGGCAAGTTCCACACCAGTTGGGGCGACTTCCACTCTTTTAAGAATCGCGCCGCCCTGGAATTCGAGTGCTTCCACTCGCTGGCCCTGGGTGCGGCCTGTTCCATCGGCGATCAACTTCACCCCTCAGGCGCTACCTGCCAGGCCACGTACGACCTGATCGGCTCGGTGTACGCCCAGGTCGAGAAGAAGGAGCCCTGGTGCGTCGGGGCGGCAGCGCGGACCGAGTTGGCGGTGCTGACGCCCGAACGCGGCAGGGGCGGGCTGCCTGAATCCATCAAGGGGGCCGTGGCCGTGCTGGGGGAGTTGCGGATGCAATTCGACATCGTGGACGCCCTGGCGGAGTTTTCGCGCTACAAGTTGCTGGTGCTGCCCGACGAGGTGGCCGTCGATGAGGCCTTGGCCCGAAAGCTGGATGCGTACGCGCGGGCGGGCGGCAAGCTCATCGCCAGCTACAAGTCGGGCTTGGACGCCGAGGGCAAGAGCTTTGCCGGCGAGTACTGGCCGATGGCGTACAAGGGCGACGCGCCGTTTAGTCCGGACTTCATTATGCCCGGGCCCAAACTGGCCAAGGATCTGCCGCAGGTGCAGCACGTGATGTACCTGCAAGGCCTGGAGGTCCAGGCCGCCCCCGGCAGCGAGGTGCTGGCCGACGCGTACGCGCCGTACTTCAACCGCACCTGGAGGCACTTCTGCTCGCACGCGCACACGCCCTCGTCCAATAAGAAGGCATACCCAGCCGTGCTGCGCCGCGGCGGCGTCATTTACTTCATGCACCCGATCTTCCGGCAATATCAGGACAAGGCCCCGCGCTGGGTCAAGCAGATGCTGTCAGCCGCCCTTGACCTGCTCATCGGCCCGGCGCTGGTGCAGGTGGCTGGGCCATCGACGCTGCTGGCGAGCCTGATGCGCCAGGACCAGCCTGGCCGCGACGTGCTGCACCTGCTGCATTACATCCCGCAGCGCAAGTGCCAGTCGTTCGATATCGTGGAGGACGTGATCCCGCTATACGAGCTGACCTGCTCAGTGGCCGTCGATGCACCGATCAAGAGCGTCACCTGCGTGCCCCAAGGGGAGAAGCTGAAGTTCGCGCAGAAAAACGGCAGAGTGGAGTTCGTCCTGCCCAAGTTGGAAGGGCATCAGATGGTTGAGATGCAGGGATGAACGGAAGGTCATAGGTCGTAGGTCATAGGTCGTAGGGAAGAAGAAACAGAGGAGACAGAAGAGACAGAAGCGGCAGAAGAAACAGCAGCAGAAGCGGACGCGGCAGCAGAAGCAGCAACAGAAGCAGAAACGGCAATTTGCCGCAGAGGCGCACAGAGCGCGGAGAAGTTTCAACCATATGTAGGGTGGGCCGAATCCTGTAGGGTGGGCCGAGGAGCGAAGCGACGAGTCCCACCACGGGCAGCGGCGTCGCAGGGCAGGCCTGCGCAGGCTTGGGTGCCGTGGTTTGCGAGTGCAGCGAGCAACCACGCCCGACGCGGATGACGGCAGGGCATGTTGATCGGCCTGGCCCCAGGAGGCGGCCCGCATGCCTTTCCGCGAGTACACGTAAAGGCATGGCATCTGGCGATGCCACCCAGCCATTGATGGCTACTTCCGCCGCCTCACCATCGCCATTCCGGCCAAGGCCAGAAGTGACAGCGTGGCGGGTTCGGGCACGGGCGTCAGCAGGAACGCACCCATGCTGCCGTAGCCGACAATCTGGCCGCTGTCGTTGATGGCGGTAGCTTGTACGAGCGTCCAGCCGGAAGCGGGGTCGATGAGACTGTTTAGGTCGGTCATCTTTCCATCGCCGTAGATAAAGGCGCGTGTAGAGTTGACGCCAGGGACCGTGTCAGAATCGCCAACGACTTGCCCCTCGTTATTGATGCAGTAAGCTTCGCTGTACGTTCCGCCCAGCGTTCCAAGCCCTGTTACCGTTCCGTTGCTGCATAAGAAGGCAATACTGGGCTCCATCGTGCCGACAATCTGCCCGGCGTCATTGATCCCCCAAGCGTAGCTCCAGGCACCGTCGAACAGCGATCCCAGGTCGGTGGTGGCCCCATTCTCGCGGAACATTGCGCGTGTCGGTGTGACGGACGAACCGACAACTTGGCCGGAGTTGTTGATACTGACAGCGTTGACCGTGTTGACGCTCGGCCAGAGGCAGTCTGCCTGGCCGTCGCTGTACAGGCATGCGTAGAGGGATCCGTCTACGACTGCGGTTCCGACAATGCTGCCCGCATTGTTGATGCTATAGGCGCAGCCGAGCGACCCGCCGGACAAAGTGCTCATCATAATGCCGTTGCTGTACAGGAATGGGTGTCCGCCGGACTCCCCAACGACCTGCCCCAGATCATTGATGCCCCAGGCTCGGCTATCGGAACTCAAGTAAGTCATAGTGCCACTGGTGTAGAGAAACGCTTGGCCCCAGTGATCGGGCGTAATGGAATAGCCGACAACCTGCCCCGAATTGTTGATGTCCCAAGCGTAGCCTTGGCCAAGGCCCGTGACCGTGTAACGCACTTCACCGAGCGCAACCGATGCGTAGATCGCCACAGCCGCTGCCAGAATCGCCCATGTGCTCCGCATGATCGTTGCTCCGTTCTACTCAGAATGCGCAGACTCTCACCCGTGAGCACGATTGAGCGAACGAACCTCCGAAGGGCATAAATGTAGATAGGCCCCGACAACAGCTTAACTCTACCACGAATTCCCACCTTGTCAACCTCCGACAAGGCCGGGTGGCATGGCGGGTGGCATGGTCAGGCCATCCTTTGGCCTGGCCATGTTTCGACCTTCTGCATGGCCAGCCCCAAAGCGGGCTGGCCATGGCACCCGGCGCAACGCTGGGTGCCACTGGCTGGCACGGCTTCGCGTCTGGCGAAGGCGGGACTGCCTATGCTGGACGCCTCGCATAGGTAGAGCTGCCAGACGGCGCGGCTCAACCTATGGCACCCATCACGCGGACACGCCTGCCCGCCCTGCGGCTACCTCGGCTAGAATCCGGCCATTTTCGGGCGATTTCGCTTGACAAACTGCCTTGAGTATGTTTTCTAGACATCAGATATATCGCATCACGGGGATGCCTGAAGGGAAGTTCACGCCCAAAAGGAGCTTGTCATGGCTTATTGGATGGACCTGTATCAATTCCTGCTCAGCCCGGAGATGACGCCGGCCGTGAGGCAGAGGTTCAGCTGGGAGCGCTGAACGGCATGCCTGCACGTCCCGCTACTCTTGGGCCAACGAGGCCGCTGCCGCCAATAAGCGGCGTCGGGGCCCTTTCGCCCATAAGCGCCCCCATGCGCACACCCCGCGCCGCAACCACGTTCGCAACCTGGCAGTGCCGACCGTCAGCGACGCGGAACATCATGGGGCCAAGATATATCGCACTGGGAGCGGAACGTTACGAATCGTGCCCAATGGTTCCGAACCGTTCCGTTTGGTTCCGTTTGGTTCCGTTTCGTTCCGTTTGGTGCCGCTTGGTTCCCAATCGTTCCCAACGGTTCCAGGTTGTTCCGTCAGGTTCCGCGTGGTGTCGGCCCGACGTGGTTGCTTCGCTTCGCTGCGCAAACCACGGCACCGGCTGCATGAGCATGAAAAAGGCCGGCGGATCGTTGACCCGCCGGCCCTTTATTTCACCGTATTATCCCTTGAATCCCCTGCATCACTGCTCCGTCGTTCGGCCCCGTCCGCAGAACCTTCGCAACAGCGCGAAGAACCTGCGGACCCTACCGAGTGCGGCGAAGAATCTGGGGACCCTACCGAGTGCCTGTCGTTCGCATTTCCCCTACGCCCTACGCCCTACGCCCTATGCCCTATGCCCTACGCCCTATGCCCTGCCGCTCAGAACTGCTGCAGGAATCGCACGTCGTTTTCGAACAGCAGGCGGATATCCGGAATGCCGTACTTACGCATGACCATGCGTTCGATGCCCAGGCCAAAGGCAAAGCCTGTGTACTTTTCGCTGTCGTAGCCGACGTCGTCCAGCACGTTGGGATCGACCATGCCGCAGCCGCCCAGTTCCACCCAGGCTTTCCGGCCATCGTCGAAGTGGAACAGCACGTCCAACTCGGCCGAGGGCTCGGTGAAGGGGAAGAAACTTGGCCGCAGCCGCGTCGTGATGTCGGGCCCGAAGTACGCCTTGCAGAACTGGTCGAGGCAGGTCTTCAGGTCGGCCATGGTCACGCCCTCATCGACGTACAGGCCCTCGACCTGGTGGAACATGAAGCTGTGCGTGGCATCGACGGTGTCAGGCCGATACACCCGGCCTGGGGCGATGATCCGCACCGGCGGAGACTGGCTCTCCATCACGCGGATCTGCACGGTGGAGGTCTGGCTGCGCAGCATCACCGACGGGCTGATGTAAAAGTTGTCCAGTTCGTCGCGGGCCGGGTGCGAGGGCGGAATGTTCAGGGCGTTGAAGTTGTGCCGCTCGTCCTCGACCTCGGGCCCATAGGCGGTGGAAAAGCCCATCCGCCCGAAAATCTCGTTGAGTTCGGCCACGGTTTGCGTGATGAGGTGCTGATGGCCGATCCGGCTGGCCTCGCCGGGCAGGGTGACGTCGGTCACGGGTCCGCGTTTGACGGTCGAGACCGTGGCCTTGCGGGCCTCGAAGGCCGAAGAAAGGGCCTGCTTCAGATCGTTGGCCAGTTTGCCGTACTCGGAGCGGTGCTCAGGTGGGATTTCCTTGAGCTTGCCCATGGCGGCCTTGACCGCGCCCTTGGCGCCCAGCCAGGCGATGCGCCAAGCTTCGAGCGCATCGTCCCTGACCTCTGCCAGTTGGGCGAGGGCCTGATCGCGCAATTTCTGGAGATCGTCCAGGTTGGCCATGACCGTCCTCGGATCGCGTGCGTCTTCGTCTCACAGCCGCCCTCGGCTGTGAGTGGGTGCCGCGCCTTGCAGGTGTGTGTCGCACGGCTGCAAACACCGCAGCCGTGGCACCCGGCAATGGGCGTCTGGGCATGGCCAGCCCAAGACAGCGGGCTGACCATGGCACCCGAAATCGATCGCACCGGGAAGCGCGGGCAAGCCTGCCCGCTCTACGGTGCTCGATCAATAGCATGGTCATCCTGAGTACAGGACTGGCCATGCCACCCGGATACTTACCGAATCACCGCGGCCTTGGCGTAGCTGGGGGCCTTGTCGCGGGCGATGGCGTAGATCTTATCGAAGGCGGCGGGGTCGGCAATGGCCACTTCCGAGAGCATCTTGCGGTTGAGTTGGACGCCCGCTTCGTTGAGGGCGGCCATAAACCGGCTGTAGGTCAGGCCGCGAGCGCGGCAGGCGGCCGAGATGCGGGTGATCCACAGCCCGCGGAAATCGCGCTTCTTCGTGCGGCGGTCGCGCGTGGCGTTCTCGCCGGCGTGCATGAGGACCTGGATGGCAACGCGGTAGCGGCGACTGCCCGCACCCACATGACCACGGGCCTTTTTGAGGACTTTCTTGTGCTTGCGCGTCTTGACGACGCCGCGTGTGGAACGTGGCATAACTCAAACTCCCTTCGGCCGGTGGACAGCCCCGAATTTCGGGACCCGTTCTTTCCCACGCAGGCCGGTATAAAAGGGCTTCCTGGTGCGGGTGCCACTGCTGCGGCGTTTGCAGCAGTGAACTCGTTGCACTGCGAACTTCGCAGCGTTTTCACCAGGCGCGGGCGAATTTGCCCGCCGTACCGCTTGCTTCAGCAACTCGCTGAAGAAAGCTTAGCCCAGACCCAGCAGCTTCTTGGCTGCCTTTTCAAAACTCTTGTTCAGCATGATCTTCTTGCGCAGGCCACGCAGTTGGCCCGAACTCTTGGCCGACTTGAGGTGGCCACGCGAGGGGCGGCTCATCTTGATCCTGCCATTGGCGGTCACTTTGACGCGCTTGGCGACGGACTTATTCGTCTTTTGCTTCGGCATGCCGACTTACCTTTGTCTTTCAAAACCATCATACGACCAGGCCGGCCAACGCGGCCCAGCCCTTCCGCTTGTGGCAACAGCATCTCCACCGGGGCGGAAAAGATCCGTATTCTAGCGACTCGCCCGACGGAGGCAAGAGGATTTTCTCCGGCCGTGTGGCGCCATTTTGTCGTGCCTTGTCCGCGCCCCGAGGCGGCTTGGCCTTGCTCTGGGCGGTCCGTAAAGGGTATTCTAGGGCTTTACAGTCGAGGTTCCATGACCGGAATTACACTCCAGCAGATTGCCCAGGCCGGCGTAGTGGGTTCGGGCGGGGCGGGTTTTCCCACCCACGTCAAACTCGCCGCCAAGGCCGACACCGTCATTATCAACGCTGCCGAGTGCGAGCCGCTGTTGCATAAGGATAAGGAAGTCCTGCGCCGCTTTGCCCCTTCCGTGCTCTCGGGCCTGGCCGCGGCGATGGAACTTACCGGCGCCACGCAGGGCATCATCGGCATCAAGGAAAAGTACCACGACCTGATCGAGACGCTCACGCCCATGCTGCAAGGCGGCACGCGCATCAAAGCCCTGCCCGACGCCTACCCAGCCGGCGATGAGTTCATCCTGGTCTATGAAGTTCTTGGCCGGGTGATTCCGCCGGGCGGCATTCCGCTGCACGTCGGGGCCGTGGTGATGAACGTCGAGACCGCGTACAACGTGGCCCAGTCGCCGCGCCAGGCCGTGGTCGAGAAATTCGTATCGGTGGCCGGCGCGGTGGCCAGCCCGATGACGCTGCGCGTGCCCGTGGGCGTAAGCCTGGCCCAGTGCATTGCCGCCGCGGGCGGGACAACGGCCGAACACCCGGTGCTGATCGTCGGCGGCGTGATGATGGGGCGGATCGAAGATAACCCCAGCGCCGTGGTGGACAAGACTACCGGGGCGGTGATCGTGCTGCCGGCGGATCATTATGTAGTGCGGCGGCATCGGCGGACGTGGAGCCACGCCGCCCGCATTGGCCGAAGCGCCTGCGACCAGTGCAGCTTCTGCACCGAACTGTGCCCGCGGTACCTGCTGGGACATCCCATCCAGCCGCACCGGGCCATGCGCAGCCCGGGCTTTAACAAGGTCGGCCAGGCCGACGTGACGGGCACGCTGTTCTGCTGCGAGTGCAACCTGTGCAGCATGTACGCCTGCCCTGAGGACCTCGACCCGCGCAGCGTCTGCGGCCAGAACAAGCGCCGGCTGATGGGCGAAGGCACGAAGTGGCCCGACGCGCCGTTCAACGGCACGCGGCCTGACCTGCTGATGAAGAACCGCAAGGCCCCGACGGCCCGGCTGATACGCAAACTGGGCTTGAGCGGGTTCAACAACGTCGGCCCGCTGACCGAAGAATTGCTGTCGACGCGGCGCGTGGGCATCAAGCTCAAGCAGCATGTGGGCGCGCCCTGCCAGGCCACCGTGGCGGTGGGGCAGAAGGTCGCGCGTGGCCAGGTCGTCGGCGAGCGGGCCATGAGCGAGGGCAAGCCCGCCCTGGGCGCCCCCGTGCATGCGTCCATCGACGGGGCGGTAACGGCCATCACTGACGGCGTCATCTGGATTGAACAGCGGTAGGCGTGGCCGCGTTAGGTATTGAGTTGCGTCAGGCATTGAATCGCGTCAGGACATAGATAGAGCCGCAAGACGACGCGGCTCAACCTATGGCACCCTTGCCGGCTCAACCTATGGCACCCGCGTGTGAAAGATGGGTGCCATGGTCTGACTCGACCGAGCCGAAGGCGAGATTGAGGCTGACCATGCAAGACGATAAGTTCGCTTCTGAAGGTGAATGAATGAGTAATCAGCGATCGATCGGTGCGATTGAACTGTCCTCTGTGGCTGTGGGCTATCGGGTGCAGGATGAACTGCTCAAGGCCGCGACGGTGGAGATCGTCATCGCGCGGACGATCTGCTCGGGCAAGTACCTCATCGTCTATACCGGTGGGGTCAGCGATGTCCGCTCCGCCACCGACGCCGGCCTGCGGGCCTCCGGCGAGGCCATTATCGACCACCTGATCCTGCCGACGGTGCACGAGTCGGTCTTTCCGGCCTTGACGCAGTCGGTCGTGCTCAACGAAAAGAACCCGCAGGCCCTGGGCGTCGTCGAGAGCTTCTCGGGCGTCTCGATCATCGCCGCCGCCGATGCCGCCGCCAAGGCCGCCGATGTCCAACTCTTCCGCATCCACGTGGCCATGGCGCTGGGTGGCAAGGGATTCTGCCTCATGACCGGCACGCTGGCCGACGTGACCTCAGGCGTAGCCACCGCCGCCGATGAAGTCCGCAAGCGCGGCCTGCTGGTCAACGACGTAGTCATCGCCCAGCCCAGCCGCGAACTCTTTGCCGAGTACGTTTGAACGGCAGGGCGTAGGGCATAGGGCGGAGGAAAGAGAAAAGACGTCCGCAGGGTGGCATGGTCACGCTGTTCGCGTGACCATGTGAGGACGCATCACGCAACCCTGCGCTCTGCGCCGAATCAGGTGCCGTGGCTTGCGAGTGAAGCGAGCAACCACGTTCGCACACGGGGGCACGCGTCCCGAATCGTTCCCCACGGTTCCAATCGGTCCATCGTATAATTATTCACGTCTCATATTGACAAAAATATCTCATGGTGTATCATTACTGTAGTGATACACTAAAGAAGGAGATGCCCATGGGCAAGAAGCCACACAGCCGAAACGGTGCAGGTCAGTCAGCCAAGGGTTCTTTCAGCCAAGTCGCTAAGGCCCCCTCGGCCAGCGTCGCGCTGGCCAAGTCCGAGCCGGGCGGTTCGCCCAAGCAGGATCTGTTGACCATGGAAGAGGCCATCGACCAGCTCAAGACCACCAGGCCGTCGTTCTATCGCTGGTTGCGCGAGGGCAAGATCAAGGGTTTCAAGATCGGCCGGCAGTGGCGGTTCGAGCGGCAGGACATCGAACGGTTCTTGCAGGGGCTTGGCCCGCGGATCGACCTGCCCGTCAGCCCCGCGCCGCTGGTGCGGCAGTTGGAGGCGAAGCTCGCTGCCGTCGGCAAGCGCGTCGAGGCGGGACGTTTTCCCGACGATCCCGTGGCCGACGCGGTCTATCTGATGATCGCCCTGGCCTATCACCAGCGGGCCAGCGACATCCACATAACGCCGCAGTACGAATCGGGCGCGTGGTCGGCCGTCATGCGAACTCGCATCGACGGCGTGCTGCACGTGCAGGCCCAGGCCGACATCCGCCTGCTGCCGGCGCTAATGGAGCGCTGGAAAAGCCTGGCGGCCATGAGCGGCTTGGACAAGAACATGCCCCAGGATGGCCGGATGACCGTCATGGTCGAGGGCACGGAAGCGGATCTTCGCACGTCGATCCTTCCGGCCCAAGGTGGCGAGGCGTTGACGGTGCGGCTGCTGCTGCGGCTTCAGGATCTTCTGACCTTCGACTTGAACAAGTTTGGCTTCGATCCGGCCGACCTGAAGCGGATCATCGAGGCCGTGCATGCCCCGCACGGCGTCATCGTCTGCAATGGCCCCTCGGGCAGCGGCAAGACCACGACGCTGTACGCCTGCCTGTCGATGCTGGCCGGGCCGGAGATAAAGACCCTGAGCGTCGAAGACCCGGTGGAATACATCCTGCCCTGGGTGACGCAAGTCTCGGCGAATTTCCAGGTCGGCCTGGGCTTTGCCCGCGCGGTGCGGGCTTTCCTGCGCTCCGATCCTGACGTCATCATGGTCGGAGAGATTCGCGACCTGGAGGTACTGGAGACCTGCATCCAGGCGGCCATGACGGGGCACTTGGTGATGACGCAACTTCACGCCACGGACTCGGCCTCGGCCTTGCGTCGGATGGTTGAGATCGGCTGCAAGCCTTTCATGGTCAGCGACGGCGTCCGGCTGGTCATTTCGCAGCGGCTGATTCGCCGGCTGTGCACCAAGTGCAGCAAGCCCGTGACGCTATCGGCCGAGGAAGAGGCGATGGTGGCCGAAGGCGCGGTTAGTGGCGGCTTGGCCTTGGCGACGCTGCCGCGCGAGTTCCGCCAGCCTGTGGGCTGCCCCGAGTGCGCGGGCACCGGGTATCGCGGCAGAGCGGTGGTGGCCGAGACGCTCAAGATCAGCGGCGCGATCGCCAAAGCATTGCGTGACGAGGCCAACGTGGACGATCTACGCCGCTTGGCCATCTCCGAAGGCATGACCACCATGCGGGCCGACGGCATCCGCAAGGCCGCCCATGGCTTCACGTCGCTGCGCGAGGTGCAATGGGTCTGCGGCGCGGTCTGGGAAGGCAAATAATGTTCTGGAAGCACGCTTTACTGGGTGCCATAGGTTGAGTCGGCAAGGGTGCCATAGGTTGAGCCGCGCTGTCTGGCGGCTCTACCTATGCCGGGGGTGCCGTGGCCGCGGCGTCCAGCGGCCACGCCGGTAGTGCTATGCTTGACGTCGGGCATAGGCAGTCCCGCCTTCGCAAGAAAGCGCGAAGCCGTGCCAGCCTATGGCACCCAGCTATGCCACCTACCCATGACCCACCTGTGGCATCCACCGCTCCAGTGGGTGGCATGGTCACCCTTTCGTTGGGGTGACCATGTGTGGACCCGCTAAGGGAACTTTTCGTCTGAACATGGTCACGCGAACAGCGCGACCATGCCACCCAGCTATGCCACCCGTCCCAGGGAAGAATACTGCCGTCGCGGGCGCAAGTTAAACCATCTCGCAAAACTTCCGATAATAGACTTTGGGTCAAGATCGGGCTTCCGGAGAGGAAGTCACTAGATGATGGTTAGTGCTCTCGCTACGTCTGCGGGCGTCCTGGTGGACGCTCTGACAGGTCGGCCCAGGCTGCGCGCAGCCGGGTGCGAGGTAATTCATCTGCGCCTGGCGCTGCCCGGTGGGCCCATGGCGTTCCATCTGGCTGCGCCGGAGCGGCCGGTTCGCCTGAGCGAACTGGTCCCCGTGTGCCGGTACCTGTCGAGTCAGATCATGCAATCCGCCGTGCACGATGCCGGCGCGACCGGCGAGAGCGTCGCCTGCCGCAAGGGCTGCTCGGCCTGCTGCCACTATCTCGTGCCGCTGTCGGTGCCCGAGTCCTTATGGTTGTACGAGCACGTCCAGGCCTTGCCGTCGGCGCGGCGCCGCACGGTCATGCGGGCTTTTACGGTTGCGGCCGCAAAGCTGTTTTCCGGCGGCCGGTTGCCCATGCTTTCCAGCCAGGACAGCCAGAGCGAAGAAATCGGCCGCGTTTCTGAGTGGTACCGGGCGCTGGATTTGGCCTGCCCGCTCCTGCGCGAGCACCTGTGCTCGGTCTACGCCACCAGGCCGCTGGCGTGCCGCGAGCACGTGATGCTGACCGATCCTTCGGGCTGCACCAACCCTTCGGCCACGGCCGGGCAGCGGGTGATCATGCCCGCGAGCCTGGTGAATTGCCTGGCCGAAGTGACGGCCGAGCTGGAGCAGCGGCCGATCGAGTCGGTCCTGCTGCCCCTGACGATGCACTGGGTGCGGGCCAACCTGGGCCGATTCCGCCACACCTGGCCGGCGCCGCTGCTGGTGAAGATGCTGGCAGAACGCCTCACCGCGGCTGTGAGGGCGGCTGAAGCTTCCGGCAAGCTGTAAGGTGGGGGCACCTCTTCTCATTCCTTCTTCTGTTAGCCCGGCAGGGCGTCTGAAAGTAGCCCCGTCCCGCAGCGTAGCAAGGGCGGGGTAGCGTGTTCAACATAGCCCCGAAACCGGAAACTTCAAGATTCTGTGGCCCGTCTTGACCGCAGATATGGGTGCGGGACGCTCGGATTGCCCCACATGTTGGGTTTTGCGGCTTGGCTAGGGGGTAGCCCCTAAGGATTTTCTTCCCACTGCCCTCAAGTTATCCAGCTTCACATCGACAATGACCCGTAGAAGACACGGCCCATGGGCCGAGCGTGGCTAAAACGCATGCTGCGGAGCCTGCACCACGCGGGTAAAAGTGGAGAAGAACATGTTATCGATCAAGAACAACATGATGTCTGCGAACGCTGCACGGCACTTGGGCATTAACTATGATTCGCTGGCCACGTCAGTCGAAAGACTGTCTTCCGGCCTGCGTATCAACTCGGCCAAGGACGACGCCGCCGGCATGGCCGTCAACGAAGGCATTCGTGCCGACGTGGCCACGCTGCAGCAGGGCTCACGTAACGCTCAGGACGGCATCAGCATGTTGCAGACCGCTGAAGGCGCCATGTCCGTTATCGACGATAACCTGGTCCGCATGAAGGAACTGGCCGAGCAGGCCTCGACCGATTCGTATTCGGCGCCCCAGAAGTCCATCATGAACCAGGAATTCCAGCAGCTGTCCGCCGAAATCACGCGTATTGCCAACTCGACGTCGTTCAACGGCATCACCATGCTGAACAGCACCAGCACCATGGCGATCAACGTCGGGTCTGCGCAGACCATCGACGTCACCTGCCAGAAGATGGACGCGACCACCCTGGGCGTGGGCTCCACCAAGTCCACCGCCACGCTGCTGGCTGGCGTGGCCGACGCGACGAACACCGGCTTCATCACGACGGCTGACACCAACTCGCTAACGATCACGTTCCAGGGCGAGTCCGCCATCGTGGTGAATTGGTTGACCGCGTCCGGCAACACCGGCGCCACCAGCCTGAACACAGTCGTCAGCCAGATCAACAGTGCCTCGCGGGCGGTCAGCGGCTATGACGCCGCAGCGGCCGTGTTCGACAACGCCTCGGGCCTGTACAGCCTGCAGCTCAAGGCCAAGGATGGCGGCGTCAAGACCATCACCATCGCGAACTCGGGCGCTGGCAGCCTGGCCACCGCCAACTTCAATAAGGTGACTGGCACGACCGCCCTGGACATCACAAGTTCGGTCAATGCCGGCCAGGCCCTGACTAACCTGTCCGCCGCCATCAACACCAAGGACACGTACCGCGCGTCCCTGGGCTACATGATGAACCGTCTGCAGTCCGCCGTTCGCGTTGTGGACATTCAGGCGGAAAACCTCAAGACGGCAAGTTCGCGTATCAGTGACGTTGACGTTGCCACCGAGATGGCGAACATGACCCGCACGAACGTGTTGGCCCAGGCCGGCATCTCCATGTTGACGCAGGCCAACAACATGCCGCAGATGGCGACGCAGTTGCTCCGCGGCTAAGTGATGTAAGCGTAATGCAGGCCCGGCGTAGAACCCTTTAGCGGTTCGCACCCGATCCGACCCAACGTCAGGGCCTGAAAGAACGGCAGCCACAGTGGTGAACATGGACCTCAACCCGTCCTCCACCTCTGTGGCTGTCTTTGTTGCGCCCAAATCGCCTCAAGTCCTGGGCGTCTGTAACGACAATAGAAGCAGAAGCGAGTTCTTAGTTGTGAGTTCCTAGTTGGGAGTCCTTGTGCGGGGCCCGGCCCCCTAGGAACTAAGAACTAGGAACTAAGAACTCGCCGAGCGAAGGACGGCAGAATGTCAACCATAACCAGCGGCATCAGTTCTCTGAGCGGCTCGTCCGGAATGGCCGGCGTGTTTTCCGGGATCAATACCGACACGCTGGTCCAGCGGGACATGGCCATCGCCCAGATTCCGATGAGCGAACTGACCACGCAGAAGCAGACGATCACCAGCAAAGAGACGGCCCTGAGCGACCTGACCGCGCAGGTCAAGGCCGTCCAGGCCGCCGCCGACCGGCTGCGGAGCGCCGCTGGCCTTCGTGCCACCACCGTCAACGTCTCGGACACGACCGTTGCCACCGCCACATCTACCGGCGGGGCGTTGAGCGGCTCGCACACAATCGTGGTGGGCGGGTTGGCGACGGCCAAGCGGCAGGTACATGGCGGCGTGGCAGCCGTGGACACCAAGGTCGGCGCCGGCGCCTTTAGCTACACGTACAAGGCCGGGCAGGCCGATGCCGTCACGCGCACGGTCTACACCACGGCCGATAGCACCGTGACGGACTTGCAGAACCTCATCAACAACGACGCCGGCAACCCGGGCGTGACGGCCAGTATCCTGAACTACAATGACGGTTCGGGCGGGCAGTATCACCTGGTGCTGTCGGGGCATGACAGCGGCTCGACGTTCAACGCTGTCGTGAACGACACAGCCACTACCTTGGATGGCTCCAACGGAACAGTGGATTTTCGCCAGGCGTCATTTTTGGAGACGCAGCAGGCCCAGGACGCCAAGATTCGCGTGGACGGCTACCCGGTCGATCCTGCCTGGATGACGCGTAGCAGCAACAGCATCACCGACGTGATTCCCGGCCTGACGCTCACTCTCCAGAAGCTTGGCACGACCAACGTGACGGTGTCGCAGGATACGAACAGTTTCAAGAACAACCTGCAAAGCCTCGTGACGGCGTACAACGCCGCGCAGGCCAAGTTTGCCCAGTACACCGGCTACGACACTGCGACCAAGACCAGCGGCTTGCTGCAGGGCGACTCCGTCACTAACAACATGCTCTTCCAGTTGCGGGCTCCGCTGACGGCGATGGCCAGCGGCTTTGTGCAGGGAACGGATTCTTTCCTCGGGCCGGCCGACATCGGCATGAGCGTGGACAAGAACGGGCAGCTTGCCATTGACCAGGACAAACTCAGCGCGGCGCTGACCAAGAACTACGACGGCGTGCTGAACCTGGTGGGCGCCCAGTGCAGGGGCATGTCCAGTGATTCGCACATCCAGTTCAACTCCGCGGCGTTAGTGACGACCAGCGGGGCGTACCAGGTGGAGATCGACTTTACCGATGGCGTGCCATCGGCCGCTCGGATTCGCAAGGCCGGCGAGACGGAGTGGCGAACGGCCGAGATCTCAGGCACCACCATCACCGGCAAGACGGGCAGCCCGGAACAGGGGCTGTCGCTGACGGCGGTGTGGGATGGCACTAGCACGACGCAGACCGCCACGGTCAACGTGCAAAAAGGCTTTGCCGGCGCGGTATACGACAATGCAAACCTCATTCTTGACCCTGTCTCGGGCACGATGACCAGCAAGAAGAAGCAGTATGACGACGCGCTGGCGCAGGTCGGCAAGCAGATCGACAGCGAACAGGCCAGACTCGATCAGCTCCAAGTGACGCTAAAGGCTAAGTATGCCCGCATGGAAACGACGTTGACGCAGTTGGATTCCTTCCGGGCGGCGTATGCCTCGCTGACGGGCACGACCTCGAGTTCCTCCAGTTCATCAAGCTCTTCCAGCTCCTAATAGGACGCAATACCATGGATGGCATCGCAGCTTACCAGGAAATAGGGATTCTGACGCAGACGCCGGGCCGGCTGGTCGTGATGTTGTACGACGGCGCGCTCAAGGCCTTGCGGCAGGGGATTATCGCGATCGAAGAAAAGGACTTCGAGCGCAAGGCCAAGTGCTTTGGCAAGGCCATTGCGATCATTCACGAACTCAACGGCGCGCTGGACATGCAGGTCGGCGGCGAGCTCGCTGACAACCTCCGGCGGCTGTACCTGTTCATGATCGACCGGCTCAACGACGCCAGTGTCACCCTGGACACCAGGTCTATTGAACGCGTCATTACGCTGTTGGACGAGTTGAACGGCGCCTGGAAGGAAATCGCTTCGTAAAGCAGGCCGGAGGTCGGAGGCCTGAGGCCTGAGGCCGGAGGGGTGCCACACCTGCGGAGTATGCAGGTGTGCGGGCTGATCTCACGGCAAACGTCGCAGCCGTGGCACCTGGCCGGAGAGACTCCCCCCGCACGCGTGCAACCAGTTGCACGCCCTACGCCCTACAGCCTACCCCCTATGCCCTGCCTCTATCTCACATGATGATTCGCCCGGCGGAATCCGTCTCCAGCCGGGTGATGCCGGGGTGCTGAAACTCCAGATCTTGCAGAATGTGGCTTTGCCGCCTGACGGCCGACTGGGCCATGGCCAGCTTGTGCGCCATTACGTCCCTGCTGGAGACCATTCCCGCCACCGCGTTGTTGTCCACGATGGGCAGGTGCCGAATGTGGTGCTGGGCCATCATGCGTTCGGCCTGATCCAGGTCGGTCTGCGGCGTGCAGGTATGCACGTTCTTGACCATGATGTCGGCCACGGGGGTCTTGGCGGGGTTGAGGTTCGCGGCCACCACTTTGCCCAGGACGTCGCGTTCGGTCACGATGCCTAGCAGGTGGTTGTCGCTTCCCAGCACGACCAGGCTGCCGATTCCATGCTTGGACATGAGTTGGGCCGCGGCCACAACGGTGTCGGTGAGAGTAATGGAGACAAGCGTTGCATCGCGTTTGACCAGTCGTTCGATACGGCTAACGGCTGCCATGATCTTCTCGCATTCACGGATTGCACCCGGGACCCAAGGTGAACATCGGCCCGCCAAGGCAGGCGGTTGAGTTGCGCCGGTAGTGGTCGGCCTGATTTTCCGAGTGCGGGGATTTCCGAGGGCTGCTTAAGGGGCGTCGCGCACTGGTCGATAGCTAGCACGTCGGAATTAGGGTTGCGAGCCAAGGCGGTGCGCCGATGGTTCGCGGTTGTGCATGGTATTATCTGGGCGTGTCGGGCAAGGCCAGCACTGGCCTTGGCGGCGCGCGTCGTTTCTGCCTGCAGGGCCGTCCCGGCCCATGTCTGGGCCTGTACTTTCCCTCCAATCGAGGAACACGATGATGGAAATCCGCGCATTGGTCGTAGACGACTCCGCCATCATGCGAAAGCTGGTGATGCGGTCGCTGGTGGAGAGCAAGATGGCGCTGTTCCTGTTCACCGAGGCCAAGGACGGGCAAGACGCGGTGTCCCAGTTCGACGTCGAGAACACGGACATGATCTTCGTGGACTGGAACATGCCCAACATGACGGGCATCGAGATGGTGCATGAGATCCGCGCCCGCCAGAAGCGGCACGTGCCGATCGTGATGATCACCACCGAAAGCACCATGGCCAGGGTTGAAGAGGCGCTGGCCGCCGGCGGTGTCGATTCGTATGTCATCAAACCTTTTACCCCCGACGTGGTGCGGCAGAAGGTCGAGCCGCTGCTGGACAAGATGGCCGAGGCCAAGAAGGCCGGCGGAAGCTTCTTCAGCAAGCTGGCGGGAAAGTTGTCTTAACCCGACCCAACGTTCTCCAACAAGGAATTGCGAGTATGGAAACGGCGGTACAAACAGAAAAGGGGAGTCTCTTAATGCATAGCGATTGCGTTCCAGAGGCGGTCATTTCGGTCTTTGCGGCCACATGTGGCACGGCGGTAGCTCCCGACCCGTCATCGGCGGATGAAGCGTTCGCCGACAGCACCGTCATGGCCGTCATCTCGCTGGTTGGCGAAGTGGAGTGGACGTTGTTCCTGGACTTGCCCGCCCCCAGCGCCTGCCTGCTGGCGGCCAAATTTGCCGGCTTTGAGATTCCCTTCGACAGCGCCGACATGGGCGACGCCATTGGCGAACTGGCCAACATCCTGGCCGGTGACATCAAGGCCCGCCTGGATAGCCGCGGCGTTCGCGCCGACCTGTCCCTGCCCAGCGTGCTGCGCGGCGAACACGTGAACCTTGTGCTGCAAAAGGGCCTGCCACGCAATAAATGGCTGTTCGCCTGCCCGGCCGGCAAGATCCGCGCCGGCATCGTGGCCGGCCGACAGGTGCTCGGCGCAAAGGGCTAGCAGCAATACCGCTGCCTGGCCACGGAGTCAGAGTCTATGAGCGACATGCAGAAGAATCTCGACCTGCTGGCGGACCTCAGTTCGCGGCTGATCGGCCTGGACGTGGCCGACAAGCCGGCGATCATTGCCGCCGGCGCCGATCTGGAGGCACTGAAAGCCTCTTGCGCAACCGTCGCGCCGGCCTGTGCGTACCTGAAGCTGGCCTTGGACACTCTTCAGGCGGCGTATCAGGAGGAACTGGCCCATCCGCATCCGGCCATGCTGGTGGCGGCCCGGGCGATGACGCTGGCTCTTGGCCATGTCCGCGCCGGCACCGAGCGAATTCCCGCCCCGGACCACGCCGAACTCGACGCCTTGGCCACGGCGGCCAGGCAATGCCGGGTCGATGCCAAACCAGCCAAGTCGCTGGACCTGCGAACGATCCTGAATGGCTTGGCGGCGCGATTCATGATTATCAGCTCCGATGACGCCCAGGGCCTGTCGGGCTTTCACGGCGAACTGGTGAAGTTGTGCTGCCAGGCCACAGGCGACGCGCAGGTGGCCGCGGCTTTGGCCCAGGCTGCGGGGGCGTTGGTCGGCGTTGTGACTCAGACGGCCACCTCGGCCGATGACGCGATCGCCTCGGCATCGGCCCACCTCGAATCGGCCATGCAGGCTGCGGAATCCGAGCCGGTGCAAGAGGCCGGCGAGGCGGAGTCTGCGGAGGCTTCGCCACTCAACGATGCAGAGATCGAGCCGCCGCTGGCATCGGCCGAACCACTTGCGGCCGCCCCTTGCGAACCGGCGGCCCCAAAGGTTGATGCGGCCAGCGTTGTCGCCTCCAGCCAGCCCGCGGAACCGCCGGCAAACAGCGCTGGCAAAGCGATTGCCGCCGTGGTCAGCACCCAAGCCAGGATTCTGCCCGCCGACGCGGACACGGAGTTGATCAAGGAATACATGACCGAGTCGTTGGAGCACATCGCCGCCGGCGAGGTCGCGCTGCTGTCGCTGGAGAAAGACCCTGCCCAGGCCGAGCCGATCAACGTCATCTTCCGCGCATTCCACACTATCAAGGGCACCAGCGGTTTCATGGGGCTGGAGGACATCCAGCGGCTGGCCCACGTGGCCGAGAGCCTGCTCGATCGCGCCCGCACGGGCGAGATTCAGGTGGTGGGCGTCCACGCCGACCTGTCGCTGCGGGCCTGCGACATGCTGCGAAGCATGATCCAGGGGCTTGAAGGCTTGAAGCCCGGCGACCCGATCACGATTCCCGAGGGCCTGGCTGAGTTGACGGGGCAGTTGAAAGACCCCACAACCGCTGCACCGCAAGCGCCTGACCGGCTGAGACTGGGCGACATCCTGGTGGCCCAGGGCAAGGTCGAGCGGACCGCGGTAGAAGAGACGGTGCAGCAGCAGGGCTCGGCGCTGCTGGGCGAGGCCCTGGTCCGCGACGGCAAGGCCGGGGCTGCCGACGTGGTCAAGGCGCTGCGGACGCAGAAAGAGGCCTCCGGCCAGCCGGCGGGCGAATCGGCCATCCGCGTGAACACCCAGCGGCTTGACCAGGTCATAGACACCATGGGCGAGTTAGTGATCGCGCACGCCATGGTCGCGCAAGACCCGATGTTGCGCAGCCGCAGCCAGGAATATGCCCAACTGGCGCGGAACATCGCCCATGCCAGCAAGATCATTCGCGAGTTGCAGGACCTGAGCATGTCGCTGCGGATGGTGCCGCTCAAGGCCACCTTCCAGAAAATGGCCCGGTTGGTGCGCGACGTGGCACGCAAGTCCGGCAAGCAGGTCGAACTTGTCACCGAGGGCGAGGACACCGAGATCGACCGCAACATGGTGGACATGCTCAACGACCCTCTCGTCCACATGATTCGCAACGCCGTCGATCACGGCGTTGAGGCGCCCGAGGTCCGCCAGCAGGGCGGCAAGAACCCCACCGGCACCGTTACGATCCGGGCCTACCACTCGGCCGGCAGCGTCGTCATCGAGCTGCGCGACGACGGCAAGGGACTCGACCGCGAGAAGCTGCTGAAGAAGGCGCGCGAGCGCGGCCTGGTGGCCGACGGCTCGGAACTTAGCGATCGCGAGGTCTTTGAACTGATCTTCGCGCCGGGCTTTTCGACGGCAGAGGTGGTCAGTGACGTCTCAGGCCGGGGCGTGGGCATGGACGTGGTGCGGAAGAATGTGCAGGCCCTGCGCGGGCAGGTGGACATTGCCTCGACGCTGGGGGCCGGTTCGCTGTTCACGGTGCGGCTGCCGCTGACGATGGCGATCATCGACGCGATGGTCGTGCACGTTTCCCGCGAGCGATACCTGCTGCCCATCGTCTCGGTGGAGCAGAGTTTCCGCCCCAAGGCCGGGGCCATGTCCACGGTGGTGGGCAAGGGCGAGATGGTGAGGTTGCGCAACGAACTGCTGCCGGTCCTGCGGCTGCACAAGCTCTTTGGGCTTACCGGCGCGGTGGAAGACGCTTCGGCGGGGCTCATGATCGTCGTGCAGGCGTCCGGCGGCCGGTGCGCCATACTGGTCGATGAACTGCTGGGCCAACAGCAGGTGGTGATCAAGTCGCTGGGGCGTTCGTTGGCCAACGTGCCGGGCGTGGCCGGAGCGGCCATCCTGGGCGACGGCAGGGTGGGATTGATTCTCGAACCGGCGGCGTTGACATCCGCCGGCCGGTCGGATGTACAGGCGGCGTAGCGGCTCTGTGTGCGAACGTAGTTGGGCATTGATGGGGCAGGCTTCGTGCCTGGGCTGCACAGTCTGAAAGGCTGTGCCACCTGACGCCCATGCCACGAGATGGAGGAACGCGTGTTCCGTTCAACGCGATCGAGTGAAGAAAACGTCGCACTGCTGGCCAAGTCGCCGTCGCAACGCATCGACGAGAGCGACGTTCTCGGCCCGCAGCTCAGCGACGCGATGTTTGAAGAGATCAGCACGCTGGTCAAGAGCATCTGCGGCATCAACCTGCACGAGGGCAAGAAGCAACTGGTCAAAGCCCGGCTCAACAAGCGGCTGCGGGCCACCAACCTGCCCACGTACGAGGCCTATCTGGACCATGTTCGCTCTGACGTCAACGGCGACGAGTTGACGGTCATGCTGGACTCGCTCTCGACCAACCTGACGCAGTTCTTCCGCGAGCCCAAGCACTTTGAGCACCTTCGCGGCACCGTGCTGCCCGAGGTCGTGCGCCGGAGGAGCCAGGAGCGGCAGATCCGCATCTGGTCGGCAGGTTGTTCGTCGGGCGAAGAGCCATATTCCATCGCAATCGTGTTGCGCGAGCACCTGGGCAAGAGCGACTGGAACGCGGCCGTGCTGGCGACGGACCTGTCCACGCGCATGCTGCACCGGGCCAAGCAGGGCGTGTACGAGTCAATGCGTCTGCGCGACGTGCCCGCCGGGCTGCTGTCCAAGCACTTCCAGCTCATCGAGGCCCGGCCCGCGCGGCGGTACCAGGTGGCGCCGGAGGTGCGGCAGATGGTGCACTTTGCGCGGCTCAACCTGATGGAGCGTTGGCCGATGCACGGGCCGTTTGACGCCATCTTCTGCCGCAACGTGATGATCTACTTCGACAAGCCCACGCAGGAGCGGCTGGTGCAGCGGTTCTGGGAGATTCTGGCCCCGGGCGGCACGCTGTTTTTGGGGCATTCGGAGAGCCTGGCCGGCGTGAAGCATCGTTTTCACTACATTCAACCGACGGTGTACAACAAATGAGTGTACTGTGCCAACATTCCGATCAGGCGGGCGCCAAGGTGGTCGTCGGCGTGGCGGACATGAAAGTGTCGGATCGCCGCGGCGACGTGCTGGTCACGCACGCACTGGGCAGTTGCCTGGGCGTGGCGGTGTATGACCCCACGGCGCAGGTCGGCGGGCTGCTGCACGTCATGATGCCATCCTCCGAAGCCAATCCGGAGAAGGCCGCCGCCAATCCGTACATGTTTGTGGATACCGGCGTGCCCGCGTTCTTCCGCGCCCTCTATGCAGCCGGCGGCATGAAGGGACGCCTGCAGGTCCGGGTGGCCGGCGGGGCGGCCTCGCACAGCGGCAGCGCGGGTGGGGGCGAGGACTACTTCGCCATCGGCAAACGCAACTTCGTGATGCTGCGGAAGATCTTCTGGAAAAACGGCATCTTGATCCGCGGCGAGGACGTCGGAGGCAGCCAGCCCAGAACGATGTACCTGGAAATCGGCACCGGGCGGGTGTGGCTGCATAGTGGCGGGATCGAAAAAGAACTTTAGACGCTGCCGGGCCCGAGCCTGAGCGAGCGAGAGGTGAGAAAATGGCCCTGAACGTATTGGTTGTGGATGATTCGGCGGTGGCGCGAAGCATGATGATCCGGACGCTGCGGATGTCAGGCCTGCCGCTGGGCGAGGTTTTCCAGGCTGGCAACGGCCAGGAAGGCCTGGCGGCGCTGGAACAAAACTGGGTCGATCTGGTGCTGGTGGATATCAACATGCCCATCATGGACGGCGAACAGATGCTCAGCGCCGTCCGCAACAATCCGCTCTGGAAGGATCTGCCCGTGATCGTGGTCTCCACCGAGGGCAGCCAGACTCGCATCGAGCGGCTGCGATCCGAAGGCGCCAGCTTCGTGCATAAGCCGTTTACGCCCGAAATCGTTAGTTCCATTGTGCTTGAACTGACAGGAGTGGCCCATGAGCAATGATTTGCAGCTCAATGCGGTGCTGAACAACGTGGCGTTCGAGGTATTCCAGGAGCTGGCGTTCATCTTCCCGGCCGAGGGCGAGCGCGACCACGATCCGGCCTGCGAACGAACCACCTCGGCGGTCATCTTCGAGGGCGCGCACGCCGGTGGCATCATCCTGGCGCTGCCGACGCAGATGCTGTGCGCCCTGGCGTCAAACATGCTGGGGCTGGACGAAACCGCGCCACCGACTCCCGAGCAGCAAGTCGATGCGCTGAAGGAACTGGCCAACGTGCTGTGCGGCAATCTGTTGCCGGCCATCTACGGGCCGGAGGCGGAGTATCGAGTGCATAGCCCGCTCATCCTGGCTTCGGCGCCCGCGGACGCTCATGTCGGCTACCTGTGCCGGCGGACGGGGGCAGCCCAGGCGGCCAATGCGAAGATCAATCTGGAACTTGGCATGGTCGAATTGACGTTGTGTGTCGGTCAACCGGATCGGATGGCGAAAGTAGGGTAACTGTCATGGCTTTGAACCGTTCCATCAGGGTGTTGATCGTCGATGACTCCGCGGTGGTGCGTCAGGTGCTCTCGGCCGAACTGGCCAAGACGCCCGGCATCGAGGTGGTCGGCACGGCCATTGATCCGTACATCGCGCGGGACAAGATCGTCCAACTCCGGCCTGACGTGGTGACGCTGGACGTGGAAATGCCGCGCATGGACGGCCTGACGTTCCTGTCCAAGCTGATGAAGTACATGCCCATGCCGGTCATCGTGGTCAGCTCGCTGACGCCCGAGGGCAGCGACATGGCCGTTCGGGCCCTGGAACTGGGTGCGGTGGACGTGGTGGCCAAGCCCGGCTCGTCGTTCTCCATCGGTACGATGTCGGCGATGCTGGCGGAGAAGATTCGCCAGGCGGACAGCTGCCGCTTCCGCAAGCTGCCCGATTCGCCGCCCCAGGGCGTCGCATCGGCGCCGATGGCCAAGGGAGCGGCCGGCCTGCACACCACGCAGAAGATCGTCGCCATCGGCGCCTCGACCGGCGGCACGACCGCTATCACCAACGTGCTGACGCGCCTGCCGGCGGACATGCACGGCATCGTCATCGTCCAGCACATGCCTGAACACTTCACCAGCGCCTTTGCCAAGCGGCTTAACGAGTGCTGCCAGATGCAGGTGCGCGAGGCGTGCGACGGCGACATCGTCACCACCGGCGTGGCGCTGATCGCGCCGGGCAACTATCACATGATCCTGCGGGCCAGCGGCGCCAAGTACTTCGTTCAGATCAAGGGCGGTCCGCCGGTGTTTCACCAGCGGCCCAGCGTGGACGTGCTGTTTCAGTCGGTGGCCCAAGCGGCCGGCCAGAACAGCCTGGGCGTCATCCTCACCGGCATGGGCGCCGATGGCGCCCAGGGCTTGCTGGCCATGCGCCACGCTGGGGCCAGGACCGTCGCCCAGGATGAGGACAGTTGCGTCGTGTTCGGCATGCCCAGGGAGGCCATTCGCCTGGGTGCGGCCGAGAGGGTTCTGGGGCTCGACCGGATTCCCTCGGCCATAGTCGATGGCTTCTCGTCCCACCCCAAAGCGGTGGCTGTCGCGGCCGTGTAGCGCTGGCCGCGCCGGAGGAACGGGCCGCCGATAGCGACGCTAACCACAAAGGCACAAAGAAGCGCCGCCACAAAGGGCACAAAGAACAGGCGAAGACTTCGAACCGGTTTCATACCCGGTTTGCCTCGTGGCACAGCCGCCCTCGGCTGTGGTCTTTGGTCGCCGGGCGTCTCGCCCGCGCGGGCAGTCTTGCCCACCTTACCTCGCCGACGCTGGCATAGGTAGAGCCGCAGGACAACGCGGCTCAACCTATGGCACCCATAGCCGGATGGGTGGCATGGTCACGCTGTTCGCGTGACCATGTGAGGATCTTCCACGCGGAGGACCTTCCACGCGGCGCTGCGTCTCCCCGTCTTCGTGGCACAGCCGCCCTCGGCTGTGGCTGTTGCGGCCAGATCAATGTCTTCTCGCGCGGTTTCACGCCCGAGGGCGGGCGTGCCACGGGTATGAAATCAGTTCTCACATTGGCTTCATGTCCTTCGTGGCTTTTCGCATTCTCGGCCTTTCTCTGTGCCTCCGTGGCAAAAGCTGTTGCCTTGTTCCGCGCCCCCGTTTTGTTTTGGCGTTTTCGTCATTGCGTGCCACAATGTCGCCTGGAGTGACGGCTGACAGATCGGCCAGGAGGCGCCTCATGACGGAGCGGCTGTACACAATACATCAGGTGGCACGGATGCTCGGCGCCGACACCCGCGAAGTGGCCCAGTGGATGCAGAAATCCTGGCTGCCGTTTCGCCGGCTGCCGGAAGGCACGCTGAGAATTTCCGAGACCAACCTCATCGAATTCCTCAAAGGCCAGGGCATCGACATCCGCGATGTGCTGGGCCCCAATGCGCCGCAAACCGGCGATCTTGTGGACACCCCCGCGCCAACCACGCCGGAGCGCCCATCCGAGCGGCCGATGGCGCCGGCCCGGCCGGAGTTGGTGGCACAGGCGGGAATCGGGAATCGGGAATCGGGAAGCCGGAATCCGGAAGTCGGAATCGGGAGTCGGGAATCGGGAAGCTGGAAATCGGAAGCCGGAAGCCGGAATCTGGAATCCGGGGTGCAGGGTCGGGCAACGACCGTGACACCGTCTGAGGCCGCGGCGCCCGTCTTGGCCATCGAAGCGAAAGATACGATCGAGGATTTGGAGGCGGCGGAACTCCGCGCCGAGGACGAGCTGGCCGAGTTGAAGAATGAATCCCGAGTGACGGAAGAATCCCCAGCGCCGGCCGGCGAAATCCAGGCCGCACGCGTCGGGTCGGAAACATCTGGGCAGACCGCCCCGACGCCCGGCGACGCCGCGGCGCAACTGGCCCAGGCCATCTTCCGTGAAGCCCTGGCGCGAAACGCTGAAGAGATCCACCTCGATGCCGACGGATCGGGGCTGAATCTGCGCATGCGCATTGACGGCGTGCTGCAAGGCCGCGGCGCGCTTCAGGGCCGACTGGATGCTGCCGTGGCTCCGCAGCTTTTGGCACACCTGAAGTTTCTGGCCGGAGTGGACGTTTCATCCCGTGGCTTGCAGCGGGGGCGATTCTCCAGCCTGCTGGATGGCTCGGCCCAGGAGTTCGAACTCATCGCTTGCCCGGTCCGTCACGGCGAACGGCTGACGCTGCACGTGCTGGACAGCCAACGTGGCCTGATGAGCTTGGCCGACCTTGGCTTGGAGAGCGCCGACGAGCGACGGCTTCGCGGCCTGCTGCGGACGGCGGGGGCGATGATCCTGCTGGTCGGGCCGCCGCGGAGCGGCAAGAGCACGACGCTGCGGGCGATGGTGGCCGACCGGGCCGATCCGTCGCGCCTGGTGGCGCTGCTGGAGGCGGGCCCAAGTGCATTCGTGCCCGATGTTGCCCAGGCCACGGTCGATGCGGCGGCGGGTTTTGGCATGGCTTCGGCCGTGCAAGCCTTCGCCGCCCAGGACGCGGACATGATCGCTGCTTGCGACGTGCCCGATGCCGCCACTTGCGCCGAACTGCTCAGGAGCGCCCAGGCCGGTGCGACGGTGCTGGCAGCGCTGAATGCCCCCGACTGCGTGGCGGGCCTGGGGCGGTTGTGGGAAGTCGGTCTGGAGCGCTGGGCGACGGCGGCGAGCCTCTCGGCCATCATCACGCAGCGGACGCTCCGGCGGCTTTGTCCGGAGTGCCGGCGGCCGGTCGTGGCGGCAGAGATCCCGCCGCGCTGGGAGGCGATGCTCGAAGGCCGCGGCCCGATCTTCACGGCCTTAGGGTGCGAGCGGTGCGGCAAGAGCGGCTACTCTGGCCGGACGGGCGTATTCTCGATCCTCCATGTAGATTCTGCGTTGGGGGCGATGATCCGCCACGGCGCCGACGCGCAGGCCCTGGCGGACGCCGCGACGAGCTTTGAGTCGCTCGTCCAGGCCGGCCTAAAGAAGGTGCTGGCCGGCGAGACCTCGCTGGAGGAGTTGGATCGCGTGCTGCCGATGGCGTAGCGGTTCGCCAGCTTCCGGTGGTGTGGGTGCGGTGGTCGCGGCGTCCAGCTGCCACGCGGGAGAGACCGCAACTGTCGGGTCGTCCGGCTTCCGTCCGCAGAACCCGCTCGCGTACTCGCGGAACCTGCGGACCCTACTTGGCTGCTTGACTGCGCGTCATCAAGACGGCCGAGAACTCATGGGCGAGACGCCCATGCCACGCTGATCAAATCTGCTGATGGAATCGCGTTCGATGCGGAAGAATCTTCCGCTTGAGCAGGAAACTCCTTCCGGTTTGCCACCGCCTCGCAAGCTGCACGGTGCGGGCGACGTCCACACTTCTGCTGCATGCAACACGCTGGCCGGCATGACGTTGCCGCTGCGGGCGCGTCGTTCATTCCGCCTTTGGCACGATCATTGCATTAAGACATGCCGGAATGATGCCGACATGCGTCAGTTCGACGACCCTGCCCAAGGCGGCCGGAGCTGCGCCGACTTCGACCTCGCTGGTCGATGCGGTCGCGCCCCAAGCCAACGCTGGCGCGGGTGGCGACTTCCAGGCCGTGCTGAACGCGCTGGCCGGCGGGGCGAAGGCTGCGACAACTCCCGCTGACACAGCCGCTGAATCGGCAGGCAACGCGGCGACCCCGGCAACCGCGACCGGCGAAACCGTCGCCCCAGCAACCTCGGCGGCACTGGCTGCGGCAGTGGCCGCGTATGCAACCGGCGCTTCGGAAGCCCAGGACGCCGCCGCGGAAAAGCCCGCCGACGTGGCCCATCTGGCGGCCCTTGCGTCCGCCCGCCAGCCGGAAGACGCAACACCGGACGCGCCGGCGACGAGCAAGCCTGACAAGAACGCCCCTCCAGCCAAGCCGACGAACGGCCGAGCTGCCGCACGCCGCGCGGCGAAAGCTTCGAACCCTGAGGCTCAAGCCCAAGCCCAAACGAACGAAATGCCGGACGATGCCCGCGTCGTCATGGCCGCTGGCACGCCTGCGTCCGTGGTTGTGGAAGTGGCCACGACCGCCTCAAGCGACGCGAGCACAGCCCCGGCCTCGGGCCAGTCAAACAGCAAACAGACGCAGACCGTTTCGCCGCTCTCCGGCGGATCGCTTCACCTGCCAGCCGTGCCGACCGCAAAGGCCGACGTGTCGCAGCGAGCAGGATCAACGCAATCGCAGCCCGCGCAAAGTGACGCCACTGTCGCGCCCGCTTCGGCGGCCGTCAGCGCAGCGGGGCAGAACTCCGCCGCGCCAGTCGAGCCGGAAAACAAACAACAGACTGCCGCGCGAAGCGATGCCGCAACCGCCCGCACTGAGCAGCCCTCGGCCGCTGCGGCGACTGAGCAGCGTCCACCTACAAGTACGCAGCCATCGGTCACCGCCTCGGGCGCGCAGCCATTCGCTGCCGCGGTTGCCAATAGCGTCCGGCCCGAAGCCTCAGCGCAGCCGGTTGACGCCGACGCGCAGGCGATGAATACCGAAACCCCAGCCGTGATGGGCGCAGTCAAGAGTGGCCACGCCACCAATCCTGATGCAGTTCAAGGGACGCGTGGGGCATCGAGCGAGCGTCGCAGCGGCCGGGCGACCGCGATTGACGCGCTACTGGCCGATGGCCGCGGGCGTCTCGCCGAAGATGCCGGGCCGGCCGAAAAGCTGGCCGCCGCCGATGCGCCGCAAACGCCGGCTCGAACCGACCGCCAAGCCTTGGTGGACCAGATCGTCACCGGCCTGCGGGCCAGCGCCATCCAGCGAGACAAGTCCATCACCGTGCAGTTGCATCCGGTGGAACTGGGCTCGGTTCGCCTGACGGTGCGGGACGACGGCGGCGTGCTGCGAGGCCACCTGGAAGTGGCCAACCGCTCCACGCTGGACGACGTGCGAGCCGAGACCCCGGCGCTGCTGAACCGGCTTAACGAGAGCGGCGTTCCGCTGCACCGGATCGACGTGGTGGTGAGTGCGGGCCAGTCTTCCAGCACGGCCAGCCATACCCCCAATGACTCGCGCGGCGCCTTGTCTCAGCAGCCACAGGAACAGGGCCAGCGTCAGGCCATGAACCAGAGCGCCTCCGGCGCGCTGGGCCTGCGGGCCGCCGAGCCGGTCTCGGTTCCAAGTGCCAGTGAAACCAGCGTCGCCGGTCCAGCCGGCGGCCTTAACGTGTGGATGTAAGGAGCGAATATGGCCAGTGCACCTGTGGGCAGCGTCGAGTCCGCCAGTAAGCTTCAGATCGACTATCTGAACTTGTTGGTGACCCAGCTGAAGAACCAGGATCCGACCAATCCGGTGGACAACAGCCAGATGACCAGCCAGCTGGCGCAGATTTCGCAACTCCAGCAGATGGAGAATCTGAACAGCAACTTTTCCCAGGTTCTGGAATCGACCCAGATCATGCAGGCCAATGAGTTGATCGGGCGTCAGGTCAGCTACATGCCCTCGGGCAGCAGCACCGCGACATCGGGGCTGGTCAGCGCAGTCACCATCGACAACAACGGCGTGAGCGTCCACATCGGGAAGGATAGCGTCCCCGTGAGCAGCCTTACGTCCATTCAAGCGTATCAAAGCAACGCGCATTAGCGGAAAGGATAGTCATGAATAGTGCACTACTAGCCGGCGTTTCGGGTTTGCAGGCATGTCAGAAGATGCTGGACGTGGCGGGCAACAACCTGGCCAACGTGAACACCAACTCGTTCAAGTCCAGCCGCGTGGTTTTCTCCGACGTGCTGGGCGAGACCCTGCGCGAGGCATCGGCCCCCACGGCCACCAGCGGCGGCACCAACCCGGTGCAGACGGGCGCCGGCGTACGCGTGGCCGGCGTGGACCGCAACATGCAGCAGGGCACCATCGTTGACACCGGCCAGCCGCTGGACATGGCCATCGACGGCAACGGGTATTTCGTGCTGAACGATGGCCGGGAGAGCGTGTACACGCGCGTGGGTTCGTTCGCCGTGGACTCGCAGAACTACCTGGTCGATCCCAGCACGGGCTTTAGGGTGCAGCGGACGGGTTCTGAGGGCGTGGCCGACGGCTTCCAGTCCGGCACCAGCACCGACATCCAGATTCCCTACGGCAAGGCCCTGCCGGCCCAGGCCACCAGCAGCGTTACGCTGGCGGGCAACCTCAGCGGCGATGCCGTGGAGGAGACCACCGCCGTCCTGACGGGCGGCACGCAGTACAAGGCCGGTGGCGTGGTGGCCTCCGGCGCCACGCTGCTGAAAGACCTCGACGGCGTCGCCACGCTGACCGCCGGCGACAAGATCAACATCACGGGCTCTGCCGCCGACGGCACGGCCGTCAACGTCAGCTACACGATTGCCGACCCGACCATCGCCACAGTCGGCGACCTGCTGGCCGCCATCAACGGCGCCTTTACCGGTTCGACCGCGACCATGAGCAACGGCGAATTGACGCTGACCGACAATGCGGCCGGTTACAGCCAGACGGATATCTCCCTGAGCTACACCGGCGCGGGCAGCTTCACCATGCCGCCGTACTTCAAGATGACCTCGGTGGGCGGCGAGGCCAACAAGAACGTGGACATCGGCGTGTATGACTCGCAGGGCACGCTGCACACCGCGTCGGCCTCGTTCGTCAAGACCAAGACGCCCAACGAGTGGGACCTGGTGCTGACCTCGGTGACGGGCGACGTGGCCAATATCGTCGACCGGCGGATTAAGGGCCTGACCTTCCTGACCAATGGAGCCTTTGGCGGCATTGGCGGGGCCTCGCCGGACAAGAGCTCGCTGACCATCACCTTCGGCAACGAGCCGACCACGCCGCGCGAGGTCCAGTTCAAACTCGGCACGGTGGGCGAGTCCGACGGCTTGAGCCAGTTTGGCGGCGGCTTCACCGTCGCTCCCAACGGCCAGGACGGGTATGCGGCCGGCTGGCTGTCGGACGTGTCGGTGAACCAGAACGGCGTGCTGACGGGCGTGTTCACCAACGGCGTCCGCCGCGACCTGGCGGCCCTGCAAATCGCCACCTTCCAGAACCCCGCCGGCCTGAGCAGCACTGGCAACAACTATTTCACGACCTCCACCAACTCGGGCGACCCGACGATCAGCAAGGCCCAGGCCGGTTCGGCAGGCTCCTTGCGTGGCGGCGCCCTGGAGAAGAGCAACGTCGAAATGGCCATCGAGTTTGTGAACCTGATCGAGGCCCAGAGCGGTTTCCAGGCCAACGCCACGACCATCCGCACGACCTCGGAGATGTTGCAGCAACTGTCCAACCTGATCCGGTAACACAAGGGTTAACGCGATGTATGGCGTTGTGAACATACTGGCGACTTGGCCGCTGGCTTCCTCGGTGAAAGCCCGCTGGCAAGGCATGAAGACATGGGCGCCCGATTCGAGCGTGCCGGACTGGCTGATCGTGCTGGGCGTGGCCGTGGTAGGTATCGGGGCCGCCAGCCTGGGTTGGTTCTGGATCTCCCGGCTGCGGCGCGCGCGGGCGGAGTTCCGCGACAGCGCCGGTAAGATCGGCCTGACCGAGACCGAATGCAAAGCACTGCTGAACCTCGTTCGCCTGGCCAAGCTGAAGGACCCGCTGGCGATCTTCACCTCCGCCGAGGCGTTTCGCGTCGGCCAGGAAGCGTTCCTCAACAGCCCGTCCATGCAGACGGCCCCGTCCAACGTCATCGAGGGCACGGGGCGGTTCCTGTCCGGGCTGCGCGAGAAGATGAAGTACGTCCTGTCCGAAGAGGACAGTCGCAGGAGCATCGGCGACACGCGGCGGATTCAGCCAGGGGCGACACTGTCGATCCAGACGCCCAAAGGCGCCATGCTGGGCGCCACGTTGCGAATCAACCAGCTTAACGGCCTGGAGGTCGAGACGGAATCCGCCGGCCCGCTGGCGGTGCGCCAGAACGTAACGGTTCGTTTCGCGGATCCCCTCAGCACGTGGGAGTTCACCAGCGTCGTCACCATGGTCAGCGGCACGACGGTGAGGTTGACGCATTCGACTAACTTGCACTTCCTGAGTCGGCGGCGCTACCCGCGCGTGCAGATTCAGCGGCCGGCCAGTGCGGCCGAGCTTCCGTTTGTAGGCGAGTCGCATCAGCGGCCGGAGTTCGTGCCGGCCGAACTGACGGAAATCGCCGGGCCGGGAATGCGGCTCAAGGCCCCGCTGCACCCAGCCGTGGGAGACCGGCTGATGGTCGTGGTGAATTTCGATGAAACCAGGAATGTCTCCTCCGTCGGCACCGTTCGGCGGATCGTGTCGGACGAGCCTGCGGTATGCGAATTCGCTGTCGAACTCAGCGGGCTTAGCCGAGAGGAACTGACCGAACTGGTGCGCGAGACGAATCAGGCGGCGTGCGAGGCGGCCGGCAAGTCCGGCGCGCCCAAGGTGGAACTTCGACCCAGCCAGGCCGAAGCGGTGAGGAGTTAGCATGGCCGACATGATCCAGTCCGTCGGGCCGGCGCTGCAGGCGTTGAGCCAGCAGTTTGACACCATCACCCAGAACTTGGCCAACACCAGCACCATCGGCTACAAGCGGGCCCGCACCTCCTTGGTGCAGAGCCTCACCGACGACATGGCGGCGGGCGCGCCCGCCGGCAGCGTGACGGGGCTGGGCGGCATCGACTTTTCTCCGGGCAGTCTGGCCCAGACCGGCGCCCCGCTGGACCTGGCCATCGAAGGCAAGGGCTTCTTCGTCATCGAGACGCCGCAGGGCAAGCGGTACACCCGCAACGGCAGCTTTCGCCTGGGCCCCACCGGGCAGCTCGTGGATTCACTGGGCGAGATGGTCGGCGGCGAGGACGGAGCTTTGACCATCCCCCCTGGCACGCCGGTTTCGAAGATCAGCGTCTCGCGCGACGGCGTGATCATGGCCGACAAGGCCAAGGTGGGCAAGCTGTCGATCGTGGACTTTACCGATCCCAAGGTGCTGCAAAACGTGGGCGGCGGCTTCTTCACTGCCCCCAGCTCCGCCGACCCGATCACGACAAAAGCCGTGCTTCATCAGGGCTACCAGGAGTCATCCAACGTCAACGGCGTGGAGGAACTGGTGGGGCTCATCACGGTTTCGCGGATGTACGAAGCGAACATTCACATGTTGCAGACCAATGACGACGGCAGCAAGAACCTGCTGAAGTTGGCCATGGAGTAGCTGCGTGACGCGGGTTCTTGCCCGCGCGTGGTCCACAGCTGAGGGCGGCTGTGCCACGAAACACAGTCGAGCGTGGCTGTGCTACCAAGGAGATTGCGATGTTGAGAGCGTTTTCGACGGCCGCTACGGGCATGACCGCCCAGCAGATGATCGTGGACACGATCGCCAACAACCTGGCGAACATGAACACGGTGGGCTTCAAACGCAGCCAGGTCGATTTTCAGGACCTTATGTATCTCAAGCTGCAGGAGGCCGGGCGCGAGGTGGCGTCGGGCGTGACCGCCCCGACTGGCTTTGAGGTCGGCAGCGGCGTCCGTCCGGCCTCGACCTTGAAGGTGTACACGCAGGGCGAGATGGACAACACCGGGCGAGACTTGGACATCGCCATCGAGGGCGACGGGTTCATCCAGGTGAGCAATCCCGGCGGCGGCACGCGGTACACGCGCGACGGCAGCCTGCGGATCAATGCCACCGGCAACCTGGTGACCAGTTCGGGCTATATCGTCGAACCGGCTATCACCATTCCGGTCAATGCCCGCTCGATTAGCATCGGCAAGGACGGCACCATTTCGGTCTTCACTGACCAGAACACTACGGCCACCACGGTTGGCACGTTGACGCTGGCGCGTTTTCCCAATCCATCGGGCCTGTCCAATGAGGGTGGAAACTTGCTGGTTGAGACGCCGGCCAGCGGCACGCCGACCATGGGCACGGCTGGGCAAACCGGTATCGGCACCATCCAGCAAGGGTTCCTGGAGCGGTCCAACGTCCAGATGGTGACCGAGCTGGTGAACATGATTACGGCCCAGCGGGCGTACGAGATCAACTCGCGGGCCATCACCGCCGGCGATCAGATGCTCCAGACGGCCAATCGGCTGGGAATGTGATGTAGTGTCAGACAGGAATCTTAGAACGGTGAATTGCAGAACAGCGCTGCTGCTGCCGTGTAACAGGCCGGCCCTTCAGGGCCGGTACCAAAGACGCCCCCACCCCCTGCCCCTCCCCCGCGGGGGCGAGGCTCGACGGGCGAGGTGGTCGTGTTGCCGCGGGGGAGGGGTGAAGAAGGACGCTGGCAATGAACCCCGGCTAAAGCCGGGGCCTGTTACACGACGGCGGAAGGTTGAGACGCTGGGGTGCTGCACAAGGACATGATTATGAAACGAAACATCACAGGGATCGTGCTGGTGCTGGCGGGCTTGGCGGCGATGGCCGGGGCTGCCGATCAGCCGACCGTAAAGATTTACGTGCCGCGCAACGTCACCGTCAACGGCGGGGCCATGTCGCTGGGCACGCTGGTCATGGTCGAGTGCGAGGACCCGGCCTTGGCGGCCAAGGCGTCGGCGGTGGAGATGGGTCGGCTGCCCCAGCCGGGCGAGACGATCCCGATCAACCGCACCACGATTCTGTCGCGCCTGGCCTCCTGCGGCATCGAGACCGCACACGTCACGATCAGCGGGGCCGACGCCGTCAGCGTCGGCATTCAGCAGGCCACCATCACGCCCGAGCAGTTTATGCACTCCGCCGATGCCTACCTGGCCGTCAACGCCCCCAACAAGGACAGCATTCACTGGCGTTGCACCCAGCCGCCCGGCGAGCTGGTGCTGGGCCTGCCGCAGGACGTCCAGCTCGAGGCGAAGATCCTCACCGATGCGTCCTTGGTCTCAGCTTTGAAGGTCCAGGTCCGCGTGCTGAGCGGCGGCAAGGAAGTGGCGACGCGCGAGTTCTATTACAAGCCCATGTACCTGAGCCGCCGGGCCGTGGCCAAGGAGACGCTTACCGCCGGCAGCATCCTGTGCGACGCCAACATCACGATGGAAACGGCAGAGGCCGAAACTAAGGCCGCCGAGGATGACGTGCCGGTGCTGGGCTCAGCGGCGGTGCGGACGATCCAGGCTGGCGAAGTCATCCACACCAGCATGACGACAACCAAGCGGCCCAATCCCAAGGAACTGCTGGTGCGCTGCAATCAGCCGGTTTCGATCCGGCTGGCGGGGGCGGGCTTTGCCCTGTCGGCGCTGGGCACGGCCTTGCAGGATGGCCGGGTCGGCGACCTGGTAAAAGTCCGCAACTCAGACACGCAGCGAATCATTACGGCCCGCGTGACGCCCCAGGGCAACGTGGAACCGATTATCGAGGAGGCATGCAAATGAAGATCATTCTGGCATTGACGATGGCAGCGGCATTGGCGGTGGGTCAGACGGCGCGGGCGGATTCTATCTGGCTGAGGGCGACGGCCGCGGCCGTGAGCCCGACCTCCGACAACACGGCCCGGCGCGTCGGCGACACCATCAGCATCGTGGTCAACGAGCGCAGCGTCATCAACAACAACGCCGAGCGGAACATGGAGAAGAAGTCCGACCGCTCGCTCAAGACCGCCGGCAACGTGCAGTGGAGCGGATCCAACACCCAGGCAGTGGGCTATAGCGCCGACATGAGCAGCTCGGGCGACACGAAATTCGACGGCACGGCCAAGTATCAGAATGACCGGCAGGTGACGGACACCGTTACGGTCACCGTCGAAGATGTGCTGCCCAACGGCAACTTAGTGGTGCTGGGCTGGCGGCAACGCGACATCGACGGCGACAAGGAACTCATCCAGATCAGCGGCATCGTCCGGCCCATCGACGTGAGCTTTGAAAACATGGTCCGCAGCGATCAGGTGGCCGACTTCCGCATGGTCTACCACTACAAGGGCAGGGATTCCAACTTCACCAAACCCAACTGGCTGGACTCGATCTTGAACGTAATCAGCCCGTTCTAGAGTTGGTTTCATAACTGTGGCACGGGCGTCCCGCCCGTGAGTAAGCATCGTCAAGGAAGCGGAACAACTCATGGGCGAGACGCCCATGTCACATGATCAGCCCGTTCTAACGGCGGTTGCAGCAGGCTTTGAGGCCTGGCACGGGCACGGCATGGAAGGCTGTGCCAAGGAAGGCAGGACGTGATGCGACGGATCGCAGTACTGACGATGCTGGTGGCCGCGATGTTGAGCGGGCAGGCCCGCGGCGAGCGGATCAAGGACATCGTGGACATTCTGGGCATCCGGTCCAACCCGCTGTGGGGGTATGGCCTGGTGATCGGGCTCAACGCCACGGGCGACAACTCCAAGGCCAGCCAGCGCGCCTTGGCCAATACTTTGCGGCGGACAGGCCTGATCCTGACACCTGACGATGTGAGCAGTAAGAATATCGCCAGCGTGCTGGTCATGGCCGATCTGCCGCCCTTTGCCCGCGTCGGCGGCACCATCGACGTGAATGTCTCGACCGTGGGCAACTGCTCGGGCTTGCAGGGCGGCACGCTGCTGATGACGCCCCTGATGGGCGCCGACGGCCAAGTGTACGCCGTGGCCCAGGGGCCCGTGAGCGTGGGCGGGGCCTTCTCGGTGACGGGCCAGTCCGCCACGGTGACGAAGAATCACACCACGGCCGGCACGATTCCCGGCGGGGCCACCGTCGAACGCGAAGAAATCGCCACCTTCATCAAGAATGGCCAGCTCGCCCTGCAGCTGCGCAACGCCGACTTCAGCACCTCCGAGCGCATCGCCCAGGAGATCAACAAGGAAATCCCCAACGCGGCCTATCCGGTCGATTCAGCCTCGATCAAAGTCGATCTGCCCAAGGGCATGACGCCGGCGCAGGTGCCCGGCTTCATCGACCGCATCACCAACCTCAGCGTGCAGGTCGATTACGTGGCCACGGTGGTCGTCAACGAGCGGACGGGCACGGTCGTGGTCGGCGAGAACGTGGGTATTTCGACGGTGGCGATCTCGCACGGCAATCTCTCGATCATTACTCAGGAAAAGGACATGGTCAGCCAGGCCAACCCGTTCTCTGAGCGGGGCAAGACCGAGAAGGTCCACCGCACGGACATTTCGGCCAATGAGCAAGGCGGCTCGATGCACGTGATGCAGCGGCAGGTGTCGGTGGCGGAGTTGGCGCGAGCCCTGAACGCGATGGGCCTGAGCCCGCGCGACATCGTGGCGATTTTCGAGGCGCTGCGTCAGGCCGGGGCGCTGCAGGCACAGCTCAAGGTCATCTAGGAGATCTCATGAGCGGACTATCCATCGGTGCTCTAAATCCTGTCTCGCCGGCGACGGACCTGCCAAACCTGGCGGCGCCTCAACCCTCGGCCCCCAGCAAGATGCCGCTGGACGCCAAGGCCATGGACGCGGCCAAGAAGTTCGAGTCGGTCCTCGTCAACCGCCTGGCCCAGGAAATGAAACGCACCATTCCCCAGTCCGGGCTGTTGAACACTTCGGCCACCGACCAGTACCAGGACATGTTCTGGAGCCAGTTGGCTGACGAGATCGGCAAGAAGGGCGGCCTGGGCCTGGCCAAGCAGATCTACAAGCAGATCGCCAAGACTGACGCTTCAGCCGGAGCGGACGGGACCTCGGCCACAGAGATGCTGGGAACGCTGAAATGATTATGCCGCGCACCATATCGCCCCAGGCGGTCGATGACCTGCTGCGGGCGCTGGATGACGAGATCGCATTGCTGCGGGAGCGGCGCGGGCTGCTGGTGCAGCTGTACGATGCCACCATTGGCCGCAATGACCGCGTGATGGAGTCGCTGCTGCTCGCGATGGAGCAGGTCGAGAAGCGGCAGCTGCAGACGGATCGAATTCTGCAACTCTTGCGGCGGCGATTGGCTGCGGAGATGCCCTGCGCCCAGGAGGAGTTTGGGCTGTCAAAGCTGGCCAAGGCGCTGAGCGACGAGCAGGCGGCGTCGGTGCGGGACAAGCGCGAGCAGATCATAGCCCTGGTAGGCCACGTGCGCCAGGAGCATCTTCGGACGAGTCTGTTGGTGGCGGAGTGCGCCCGCATCAATCGCACGTTGCTGGGGGCGTTGTTCCCCGGCGACCAATCCTGTGTCACGTATGGCGCGGGCGGCACGAGCGTCTGGAAGGGCTCGGCCACCCTCTTGGATACGGAACGCTAAATGAGCGGTTTTTCCATCGGCATTTCGGGTTTGTCCGTCGCCCAGGGCGCTATCGACCTGATCGGCACGAACATGGCCAACGCCACCACCGAAGGCTACCACCGGCAGGACCCGGTAATCTCGTCGCTGGACTTTGCCACTGGCAAGGTGGTTTCCGGCGGCGGCGCCGAGATCACGGCCGTGACGCGTTCGGTGGACAAACTGCTGGAACTGGAGATCACGCGCCAGCAGACCTCGCAGGCGCAGACGAGCGAGGAACTCGAGAGTCTCCAGACCATCGAGTCTGCCTTTGGCGACATGCAGACCAATAAGCTTGATGCCGCCATCGGCACGTTCTTCGAGGCCCTGCGGCAGTTGGCGGCCCAGCCCGACAGCCAGCCCTTGCAGCAGCAGGCGGTATGGGACGCCGACGCGGTGACGCAGCAGTTCCACACCATGTCGACGTTTCTGTCCGACCTTGCCGCCAGCACCAGCGCCAAGCTGCCCGACCTGGTTACGCAGGTCAACGACCTGGCCAATCGCGTGGCCAGTTTGAATCAGCAGCTCAACAGCATGGGCATAAAGGGCGCTTCGGCCAATCTGCTGCGCGACCAGCGTGACCAGGCGGTGCAGGATCTTGGCAAGCTGTGCGAGATCCAGACGGTGGTCCGGCCCGGCGAAGAGGCCGTTGACGTGATCGCCTGGGGCGTGCCGCTGGTTTCGGGAGCCATCGCCTGGAATCTGTCGGCCGGCGTGGACCGCCAGACCGGCGAAATGAACGTGCAAATCAAGAGCAGCGCCAGCATCATCAATAATCCGGTCGGCGGCCAGATCGGCGGGCTGTTGACCGTACACAACAAGGATCTGGTGGATCTGCAGAGCCAGCTGGACAAGGCCTGCCAGGCCATCATGGACGGCGTGAACGAGCAGCACGCCCAGGGCACCAGCGCCGATGGTCCTTTCACCGACCTGCTGGGCGTTGCCCGACTGCCGGGTGCGATTGGCTCGTGGGCCGACGATGTCCAGGCTGGTACGCTGTACGTTCGCGTGGTGGACAAGACCACCGGCGGGTCTGCGCGCACCGCCATTGCGATCGACCCGGCCACTGACACCATGGCGAGCGTGGCGGCCAAGATCGACGCCCTGGACCACGTGCAGGCGTCGGTCAGCGGCGGGGCGTTGCACATCCAGGCCGACCTGGGGTATGGCTTTGACTTCATGCCCGCGCTGGACGGCGGGCCTTACCACGACAACCTCTCGGGCACGTCCAAGGCCACGGTCAGCGGCCAGTACGCCGGCCAGAGCAACGAGTTGTTCAGCTGCACCGTCAAGGGCTCGGGAGATGCGAGCGTGACGGGCGGCCTGAGCTTGGAGGTCAAGAACCAGGCTGGCGACATCATCAAGACCTTCGTTGTCGGCCAAGGGTATGCCGCGGGCGATCCGCTGGACCTTGCCAACGGCGTGGTGCTGTCGCTGTCGAGCGGCACGCTGAACAATGGCGACACGTTCACGGTTCAGGCCCTGGCCACGTCGGACGAGGCGGGCTTTCTGGCGGCGGCCGGGCTGAACGCATTCTTCGTGGGCAACTCGGCCGCGTCGGTGGCGGTGCGGCCTGACCTGCTGCGCGATCCGAGCCAATTGGCCGTGAACATGCAGTCAAACACGGACGGCGGCAATGCCGCCGCGCTGGCGGCTGTGGGCGACAAGGCCATGGACAGCCTGGGCGGATTGGACTGTCGCGAGTACGTGCGGCAGTTCATTACGGGCATCGGCCAGAAGATCTCCGGGCTGCTGAGCCGCCAGACCGGCACCGAGGCCGTGCTGAATATGCTGGCCTCCCAGAGGGAAGGCGTCAGCGTCGTGGATGTCAACGAAGAGGCCGCCAAGCTGATGGCCTTCCAGCGCATGTACCAGGCGATGGCCAAGCTGATCGGCGCCCAGGACAACATGCTGCAGGTGCTGGTCGAGACGGTCCGGTAGCACCAGGAGAAGCCGATGAGCGGTTGGATGTCCGTTTACCGAAACATGATCACTGCCCTGCAGACGCACACCGCCGCGATCTCGCGTTTTCAGGAGGAGGTCTCCAGCGGTTCGCGGATCAACCGGCCCTCGGACGACCCCAACGCGGCTTGGCGGGTGATGAACCTGCAGGACCAGGTTCGCTCGCTCGACGCCTTCAATACCAACCTTCAGACGGTGACGGGCAACCTGGAACAATCCTCCAGCATCCTGCAGGAAATATCTGACCAACTGATTTCGGCCAAGCAGTTGATGACGCAGGCCGCCAGCGGCACGGGCGGGCAAACCGCCCAGGCGCCGATCGCCGAGGAGATCAACTCGATCCTGGAACAGGTCGTCAGCCTGGCCAATACCAAGTCCACCTCGGGATACCTCTTTGGCGGCGACAAAGGCGAGGTCGCGCCATACGCCATCGAGCGTACCGGCGGAAGCATCAGCAGGATCACCTACCAGGGCAGCAGCCTGGCCGGAGCCGTGCCGGTCGCCCCCGGCGTCTCGGACATGGCCTCGCTGGTGGGCTCGGACATCTTCAGCAGCAGCGAACGGAAGACGCCGGTGTTCCTGGGCCAAACCGGCGCCGCCGCCGGCAGCGGCACCTCCAATATCATCGGCAGCGTGTGGCTGAGCGTGCAGCACGTGCAGACGCAGTACCTCGACACCAGCGCCACCGGCGTATTGGCCGGCAATAGCTCCGCCAGCGGCGACACCATTGTCGGCAAGGGCCATTCCGTCACGATCGACGGCGTAGCCAAGACCATTAAGCTCGATGACGGCCCAGCCGTTTCGTACACCGTCGGCGGCGCCGATTTACAGCTCCACAACGCCGCGGGCGACAAAGCCTACGTCAACGTTTCAGGCATCAACCCCGCCCTGGCCGGCCAGGTCAAGGTCGCCATCACCGCCTCAGCCAAGCTGTCCATCGGCAGCTCGGCCAACTCGGTCACCGTTACGAATTTCCCGACCAACATGGCCGTAACCGACAGCCAGACCGGAAAGGTGCTGTACGTCAATGCGCAGGGCCTGACCCGCATCGGCGCCGAGCCGGTCACGGCCACAGGAACGTTCGACATGTTTCAAAGCCTCATCGACGAACGCGACCTGCTCAAAAACACCCGAAACATCGACGCGACTACGCAGAGCGACCTGCTGACAAAGGCCGCCGATGCGATGGACGTGGTCATTCATGGCACCACCGAGCACCTAGCGGCCGTGGGCAGCCGGCTGCAGGCCATGGACAGCCTCAAAACCAGCCTGAGCAACCTCAAGAGCGGCGCTACGGACCAGATCAACACCGTGGAAGAGGCCGACGTGGCCCAACTGGCCGCCGACCTGGCGCGCGAGCAGACCCTGTACCAAATGGCGCTCCAGACCTCGGCCCGGATGCTCAACCTGTCGCTGCTGGATTACATCAAGTAAGCGGGAATCTGGAATCGGGAGTCGGGAATCCGGAATCCGGAGAACCGGAATCCGGAATCGGGAAACCGGAATCGGGACTCCAGCTTTGTCTTTGTTCCCGATTCCCGCCTCCCGATTCCCGCTTCCCGCTTGTTGACCCCGTACGATTCCTGGCTGCTACCGCGTCTGAATCCTCGACGCAGATGCGTCAAAACCTGACGCTGCTGCTAGAACGTGGGTGCAAAGACGTCTCCGGCGCTGCCTCACTGGGTGTTTCTCACATGGAGATGCATTCGGCACGGGGTTTGCTCTGGACGTAATCGGACAAGTACGAGGAGCGATCTGAGTGAAGCATTGGGCCGTCAAAACGAACAAGCTCGAAAGCGAGTTGGAGCAGCAGCACGCGGCGCTGGAGGAACTGGGCGACCGCTGTTTGCAGGATGATAAGCACGCGCTGGCGCGCAATTGCTTTGAGGCCGCTCGGAAGCTTTCGCCGCAACGTCCGATTCCGTATCTGCGGCTTGGCACGCTGGCGGCGCGCGACGGCGACCTGGCCGAGGCGCAGCATTGCTTTGAAACCGCCAGGCGGCTCGATGCCGATTGTGCCGAGGCCTATGGCGGCTTGGCGATGATTCACCAGCAGCGGCGCGAATACTCAGCCGCTTTCGAGATGTACCTGAAATGCCTCGAACGCGACGTGGACAACCTGGTGGCGTTGCTGGGGCTATTCCAGACATCCTGCCAGATGGGCACGTTCGGAAAGATCATCCACTTTCTGGAGATCTACCTGGCCAAGCACGCCGACGACGTGTCGGTGATCTTCTGCCTGGCCTCGCTGTACGTTAAGGAAGGGGACCTGCCGCGAGCCCAGGCGTTTCTCCGCCGCGTCGTGGCCCGCGAGCCGGACAAGATCGAGGCCCGGGAACTTCTCGACGAGGTTGAATCCGAGCTGGCGCTGGCCCGCCCGGCGTACGCACCACGCAATCAGGAGTTGGCCACGTGCCGACAGGAAGTCATACCACTGACGATCAGGGCAAGCTTCTCACAGGCATAGAAGAAACCTTGAGCGAACAATTAAAGCTTATCGCCGCGGGCGATACTCCAGGCGCCCAGCAACTCATGCCAAAGCTGTCTGGCCTGCTGGCGAGCTACGATCATGCGAACGCGCAAGTGCATGCCGCCCAGTGGAAACGGGTGAGGAAGCTGTACAGGACGGTCGTGGCCACGATGGCGTGCGAATTCGAGAACACGAAAAAGGAACTGTCCCGCCTTACGCAGCGGCGAGGAAAAGTTGCTATGTATTATCGGGGGCAACGGAACTTTCTTTAAGGAAATCCACTAGGTCTTGCCGAAATTCTGCGTACGGCCATTGCTAAATTGGCCTGTCGTCGAGCTTTGTGCTTGGCGCGAGAAACGCGGAGTGCGGTAGCGACTATCGATTCGGTAGTGGAGATGGCCCCTGTCCCAGCAGCAAGGATGCTGCCGGGGCGGCGGGTGAGTAGCCAGTAGCTTGGCTAGCCGAATTGAGGTGTTGCTTCCGTCCAGTCTGAATGCTGGAGGCAAGGATGCCTGTTACGTTATCTGCTGCCACGTCTGTCGATACCGACGCACCGCCAACGCAATCCTATTCACCAGATGCGCAGGCCAACCCTGCCCGGTTTTTTGCCGGCGCGGCGGAACTGTCGGCCGGTCTGGTAGGGCAGAGCCCTGCCATGCGGCAGACCCTCGATCTTATTCGCGTGCTGGCGCAAAACCAGTGCAGCTCAGTGCTGATCCTGGGCGAGACGGGCACGGGCAAGGAATTGGCGGCCCGGGCCGTTCATGCCTGGCAGGGCAAGCCTGCGGAAAGCTTCGTCGCCATCAATTGCGCGACCATGACCGCCGGCCTGTTTGAGAGCGAACTGTTTGGCCACGTGAAGGGCGCCTTCACCGGCGCCGATCGCGACAAAGTGGGCTTGCTGGAATTGGCCCAGGGCGGCAGCATCCTGCTGGATGAGATCAGCGAAATGTCCGTGGAGTTGCAGGCCAAACTGCTGCGGGTCTTGCAGGAGCGGGAATTCCGGCGCGTGGGCGGGACTAAGAGCGTGCGTTTCGACGCCACGGTCATCGCTTCGAGCAATCGCGACCTGGAGACCGAAGTGGCGCAAGGCCGCTTCCGCCGCGACTTGTATTATCGCCTGACTGTGCTGCCCATCCAGATGCCGCCGCTGCGTCACCCCGACCGTAGTTCAGACATTCCGCTGCTGGCGGAGTACTTCCTGGCCACCTCGCCGCTGCCCAAACGCGTCGGCATCACCGGCCTGTGCGAATCGGCCATGGAAAAGCTGCTCGACCACGACTGGCCGGGCAATGTGCGCGAGCTCAAGAACGTCATCGAGCGGGCCATCCTGCTGGAGAGCGGCCCGGAGATCTCCGAACGCAGTGTCGTCCTGTGCCAGTGCGAAGAAATCAGTCACGACCTCCCGGGCAAACCCGCCTCCGAAGGCAAGCGGGAGTTTTCGCTGGAAGCGGCTGAACGCGAGTTCATCCTGCGGGCCCTGAACGAGACGGGCTGGCAGCGGACGCACGCCGCCACCTTGCTGGGCATCAGCCGGGCGACCCTGCACGCCAAGCTCAAGCGCTACGAGATGGCCTCTCCCCTCAGCCAGGCGCAGGCGTCGTAGAAAGCAGGGCCAATATCGCTCTGCCGCAAGTCATGCGATGCCATCCATCATCCGCATTCGGCCGCACTCGCGGCTCACACTCTCTCAATGTAACTGAGCTGCGTTCAAGGCACATGGCCGCTGGACTCCGCAGCCATGGCACCCAATGCGTAGGGCGTGCAACTCGTTGCACGCGGCCTGCGGACGAGCCCGGCCACCCACCAAGCGTGTCTGAAAATCATCCCGCCCCTGACTAACTTTCGTACACACCTCGATTTCTCCCTGCGCCTGAGCCTTTCGTTGACGCGATGAAAGCCCCGATCCCGCCTGCTTTGGCGGCTGATTTGTGGCCGCAGGTGGTTTTCCGATCTGGCACGGTGCTTGCAAAGCGTTTCGTCGAGAGTGCGCAGGCGCGGTCCGCGCCCTCGTTGAAGACCAGATCGTTATGGCAGAAACAGAAGGACAACCTCGACCCGAGCCAGCTCCCGCCAGCCAGGCCAACGCTGCGCCAGCCGGGGCCGCGGCGCCGACCCCGGCCATGGGCGATCAAGCTGCCTCGACGCCCGCGCCGGCACAACAGGCTGCCGCGCCGGTGAGCGAGGTTGAGAGCATTCCGGGCGTTTCGGCTGAGGATTTGGCGGCCTTGTCCGCCTGGCAGCCGCCGACCGAGGCGTCACAAGCCCAGGCCGCCGCCGATCAAGCCGCTGCCGATAAGGCACTCAGCGCCGCCACCCCGGCGGCCAAGAAACGCTTTTCGACCGTTCACATCCTGCTGGCGGCAAACACCGTCGTGCTGGTGATTCTGGCCTTGTCCAGTGCCGGTGTGCTGCCCAAGCATGCCCACGAGCCGGCCAGAGCGTTGGCCGGGCCGACCATTGTGTATGTGAGCAGCGCCCCGGCCTCGGCGCCGTCGGCGACTTCCGCCCCGGCCCCGGCCTCCGCCCCGGCCGCTGCGACCATCGCCGGCACGTGGAAACAGGCCGAAGACGCCTTCACCGCCAATGATCCCGTTCGGGCCAGCGGCATCTATCGCCACATTCTTGAAACCTCCCAGCAAGTGCCTGACCCCGTCGTGGCCGAACTGCTTCACCTGCGGATCGGCCAGTGTGCCGAGCGAAACGGCGCCGCCGCCGAGGCCATGCGGGAACTCACCCCTCTGACGCATAGCGCGTATCCGCTGATCCGCGTGCTGGCGAATTCCCATTTGGCTGAGCTGCTGTGCGAGCAGTCCCAGCCACACCAGGCTCGCATGCATGCGTATGCGGCCTTGTCGCACCTGGCCCTGCTGGATCACCCCACGCTGCTGGAGGCCGACTGCGATTTCGTGCTGGCCAAGGCCCTGACACAGGAGGTGCTGGCCTGCTTCGACGAAAGTCCGACGCTGCTGTGGCCCGGCCGGAGCAAGTCCGACCCGCTGGCAGGGCTCAGCGAAGAGCAGTTGCGGCATACCGTGCAACAGGGCGCCGATGCCCTGAGTTCGGCCGTGCTGGGCATTAAGATGGACCGTTCCACCGGCCAGAGCAGCGCCAAGGCCTGGACGATCCAGTGCGCCCAGTCGAGCCTGGAAGACCTTCTTTCGCAACTCTCGATGTCAGCCGATATGCCGCTGGAATGGTGCGGCGTGGCCCCGGCGGCCCGGCAGCGGACCGTCTCACTCTTTTGCCGCGACGCATCTGCCCAGCGAATCGTCGAGGCCGCCTGCGGCTCAGCGGGCCTGGTGGCCAGGTTCCTGGGAGACAGCATCGTTGTCTCAGATCCGCAGACTTGCCTGACAGCCGCCGAACGCCGCGAGTTACTGCACAAGGAAGCGACGGCCGCATGGTGGCGATTCGCCCTGCGGCACCCCGAAGATCGCCGCAACGTGCAGGCCCATACCTGCCTGGGCGCGTTGATGGAATGTGCCGGCGACGCCAACGGCGCCGTGGGCGAGTATCAATTCGTTGCCAAGACGTACTCGCGTGAGAGCGAGGCCGCTGCCGCCCTGATGGCGTGCGTGCGGCTGAAGGTCAAGATGAAGGACTTCGCCGGCGCGCAGCAGGATCTGATGTCCATTCTGGACAGCTACCCCGACTGCCCGCACCTCGACGAGGTGTACTCGACGCTGGGCCAGGCCCGGCTGGCGGAAAACCAAGTCGACGAAGCCATGATGGTCTTCCACAAGCTGTACTTCCTGGACCTTTCGCCCGAGAGCAAGGCTGTAGCCTGTCTGGGCTTGGCCAAGGCGTGCTTCCTCAAACAGAACGATGACGAGGCCTGCCAGTGGCTGTCGCGATACCTTCCGGGCGCGCGGACGCGCAAGGATGTCCACCTGGTCGAAGGCTATCTGCTGCTGGGCCAAGCCGAGGGCCGGCGCGGGCATGCCGCCGCCGCGGTCAAAGCCTACACCGAAGCGCTGGCGCTGGACCCGCCCAAGGCCCAGCGGATCGAGGCTCAGTTCGAAATTGCCCGCGTTCAGATGGGGCAGGGCAATTACGTTCCGGCCATCGGGGCGGCCTCGGGCATCGACCCGGCCGACCTGACGCTGGCCCAGACTCGCGACCTGCTGCTGTTGAAGAGCCGCATCTATCGCGACATGGGGCTGCCCGAGCGAGCCGAGACGACGTTGCGGGCGGGCCTGGACAGCATGAAGGACGTGGAGACGGCCGCGGTGATCCGCCTGGAGATCGCGCGCTGTCACATCGAGAGAGGCTGCGATGAAGACGCCATAGAAATCCTGCAAGAAGCGGTGCCGCATCTGCCGGCCGGACCCTTGGCTCACCAGGCCGTGTGCGACATGGCCGAGGCGGCGCTGCGTTTGGGCCGGCCTGAACATGCCATCGCCATGCTGGACGAAGTGATGCAGCTTCACCTCGACGCCGACACGCGTGCTCGGGCCAGCGTGGCCCTGGGCAAAGCGTACCTGGCGCGCCAGGATCACGAGCGAGCGGCCACGGCCTTTGTCGCCGCCCACGCACCCGATGGAGGCCAGCCATGATTTCCGGCCTGGCGAGAACATCCCGGTGCGCAGCGGCCTTGGTGCTGCTGACGGGCCTGTCCGCCCAGGCGGCCACTGGGCCTCAGGCCGCCAGCGCGCCCTCGCCGGTGCGGCAGACGATGCGCGAGTTGTGGAAGGCGCACATTACTCCGATCGAGGAACAGCAAGACCCGGCCATGCAAAAGGCCATCAGCGAGGTCCGCTCTATCGACGGCCTGCACAAGGAGCCGGCGTCCAAGCCCTCTGAAGCAGCCAGCAAGCCCTACCACGAGGAATCAACCGACGGCCTGACCGTTCGGCGGACGATCAGCCAGCCCAAACTGGAAGAACTTCGCAAGCAGGTCGCGCGGAATCCGCAGGCCAGCTTGTTGATGGCCGACAGCCTCTTTGAGGCCGCCCAGTGGGAATCGGCCGAGGTCGTGTATCAGGAACTGCTCGCGGGCAAGCCCGAGGAAGGCAACAAGGACTGGTTCCTGCTGCAAATGGCCAACTGCCGCCGACCGCGCGACCCCGCCGGGGCGAGAGCGGCGTATGCACAGCTGCTGACCGAATGCCCCGACAGCCGCTGGGCCTCGGTGGCACAGCAGGAAATCCACCTGATCGACTGGACGGCGGTGAACAATCCTCAGGGCGTAATGGACGCCGCCGAGGGCAGGACCAATACGAGCCGAAACGCCGCCAGCAGCATGTCAGCCAGCGGATCGGCTAGCAGCGTGCCGGCGACGACAACACCGGCCAGCCGGCCAGCCGTGGCGGCTACGGCAGCGAGTGCTTCTTCACAAACGAGATGACGCGTATTTGTGGGTGGCATGGCCATCCGCACGTTGTCGGTGCGGTGACCATGCCGGTGGCAGCATGGTCATCCCAACGGCGGGATTGACCATGCCACCCGAAACAGCCACCCAGGATCGAGCGACTCGGTCAGACATGGACGTCAGATGAGTCAAGAGAGCTGCAAAGATGTTCTGGTGATTACGGCCCAGGCCGATACGGCCCGCGTGGCGCTTGAAGCGCTGGCGGCGCGAACGCTGCGCGGCGTGATGAGCCGCGACGTCGCCTCGGCTACCAAGATGATCACCCAGCGGGCCTGGGACCTGGTCCTGTTGGACCTGGACTTGCCAGGCGAGAGTTCCGTCGCTGCTGGCGAGACGTCGTTTGGCCTGCTCAGCCGAATCAAGGAATCGCTGCCCGAGACGCCGGTGATCGCCCTGAGCAGCCAAGCGCAGGTGAGCCTGGCCGTGCGGGCCGTCCGCGAGGGCTGCGAGAACTTTCTGGCCAAGCCGCTCTCTCTCCAGGCCATCGGCGACGTGCTGGACATTTGCCTGCCCAATCACTCCGACGCCACCTCGGCCGCTCCGGCCACCGCCGCCACCGGAAAAATGACCGGCACCAGCCCCAAGCTGCTGCAGATCATTCGCCTGGCGCGGAAGGTCGCCCCGACATCGGCCGCGGCGCTCATCACCGGCGAGAGCGGCATCGGCAAGGAATTGCTCGCCCACTTCATCCACCGCAACAGCAGCCGGCGGAACGGGCCGTACATCCGCGTGAACTGCGCAGCCCTGAGCGAGTCGCTGCTGGAAAGCGAACTATTTGGCCACGAGCGCGGGGCCTTCACCGGCGCCCACGCCCAGCGCAAGGGCCGCTTCGAGCGGGCCCACGGCGGTACGCTGCTGCTGGACGAAATCTCCGAAACGAGCAACCGCCTCCAGGCCGAACTGCTCCGCGTGCTGGAGAGCCAGGAAATCGAGCGCCTGGGCGGGCACGAGAGCGTGCCGCTGAACGTGCGGGTCATCTGCACTTCCAATCGCGACCTGGCCACCGAGGCCCGCGAAGGCCGGTTCCGTCCCGACCTGTTCTTTCGCATCAGTGCCGTGCATCTGCGCATGCCGCCGCTGCGGGAGCGGCGCGAGGATCTGCCGGTGCTGGTCTGGCACTTCATCAACGAGTTCGCGCCGGAGGTCGGAAGACGAATCACCTCGCTCGACCAGGCCATGATGGACCGTCTGCATCGCTACCACTGGCCGGGCAATATCCGCGAGCTGCGCAACGTCGTCCGCACCGCCTTGATCCTGGGCGAGGGCCCGACGCTGGCGATGGACCCTTCGCAGGTGCTGCTTGGCCCCTCCGGCCCTGAGCCAGTGACCGACGGCAATCGGGAACTGAGCCTGCAAGAACTGGAGCGGCAGGCGATTCTAGAGGCCCTGCGCCGCACCAGTCGCAACCAGGCCAAGGCCGCCACGCTGCTGGGCATCACCGACCGCACGCTGCGTGAAAAGATTCGCAAGTACCGCCAGGACGGCTGCTACGAAGCCGTCGGCGAGCGAACAGGAGACTGAACATGGCTAACAACATCGAAATGGTTTCGCTGCTGGAATCGGGCCTAAAGCTTGCGGACCTGCGGCAGTCGGCCATCGCCAACAACCTGGCGAATCTTGAGACGCCAGGGTTCAAGCGCAGCCAAGTGAGCTTTGAAGCTCGCCTCGCCGATGCGCTGGCCGGGGAAGCGGGCCACGTTAGCGACATTCAGGCCGAGGTGACCCAGCCGCTGGAAACCGAGGCCAACGCCCAGGGCAACGACGTGAACCTCGACATGGAACTGACCGGCCTGATCAAGAACACCGGCCGGTACCGGCTGTACATGCGGATGCTGAGCAAGACCTATCAGCAAATGGGCCAGGCCATCGCCGAATAGGCCTAGCAGGAGAACGACATGAACGTAGGCAAAGTCAGGACGGCCGGCGACATCGCGATGACGGGCCTTCAGGCCGAGAGCAAGCGGCTCAGCGTGATCGCCAACAACATCGCCAACTCCGGCACGACGCGAACGGCCGAGGGTGGGGCGTATCGGCGGAAGGACGTGGTGCTGAGCACCGGCGGCGACGGGCTGGGCGGCGTGAGCATCGGGCCGGTGGTGGCGGACGTGCAGAGCCCGCTGCAGAGCATCTTCAGCCCGGGCAACCCCGACGCCGACGCCACCGGTTTTGTGGAGAGTTCAAACGTCGAGCTGCCCATCGAAATGATGCACATGATGACCGCCAGCCGGGCCTACCAGGCCAACGTGGCGGTGCTCAAGCGGCACAACGATATGCAAGACGCCACCATGGAATTGCTGCGGTAAGGAGTCGAGTCATGGCAGGAATCGTACCGGTATCGGGAATCACGACGCAGATCGCCTCGGGCGCCGCAAGCGCGGTTCGCCAGGGCGAATCCTCCGGCGTGGCCAAGGCCGGCGAGTCGGCCCAGGGCGCCTTCGGCAGCGTGCTCAAGAGCGCCGTGGAAAACGTCAGCGACGCGCAGCAGCAGGCCGTGCAGAGCGTGGGCGACTTGATGGCCGGGCGGGAGGATAACTTCCTGCCGGCGGTCTCGGCCATGGCCAAGGCCGACCTGAGCTTCAAGCTCCTGCTGGGCGTCCGCAACAAGGTCATCGACGCCTACAAACAGACCATGAACATGCAGGTTTAGGCATAAACCGGGAGTCTTGTGCAGCCAATTGCGAACATAATCGAAGTCTGGCGAAGGGCGAGCCTGCTGTACAAGGCCCTGCTGGCGGGCGTGCTGCTGGCCTGCCTGGGCGGGGCGGCGCTGCTGATCACCTGGACAAGCAAGCCCGACATGGTGGCCTTGTATACCAGCCTGGCCCCCGACGAGGCGGGCAAGATCGTCGAGAAACTCCACGACGAGAAAGTCCCCTACGAGCTGCGCAGCGGCGGCACGGCCATCTACGTCCCGCAGGCCAACGTGTACGCGCTGCGGTTGACGCTGGCCGGCGCGGGCCTGCCCAACGGCGGCGAGCAGGGCTATCGCATCCTGGACGACGAGAAGATCGGCGCCAGCCCCTTTACGCAGCGGGTGAACTACATCCGCGCCGTCAGCGGCGAATTGGCCAAGACCATCCAATTGCTCGAAGGCGTGGCCTCGGCCCGCGTGCACCTGGCAAAGCCCGAAAGCTCCATGTTCATGGGCCAGGAGAAAGAGGCCTCCGCCACCGTCGTACTGCGCATGCGGCCAGGGTGGAAACTTTCCCGTGCCAACGTTTCGGCCGTGGTGCACTTGGTCTCCGGCAGCGTGGAAGGCCTCAAGCCCGAGAAGGTCGTGGTGGTTGACGACAAGGGTACGCTGCTGTCGAGCGAGGAAGAGACCGACTCGGCCAAGAAGGCCGGCAGCTACCTGGAATACAAAACGCAGGTCGAGGAATACCTTGGCCGCAAGGCCGAGGACATGCTTACGCGTGTGTTGGGTCCCAACCGGGCCACGGTCCGCGTGCACGCCGTCATCGACACCAGCAGCCAGACCTCCACCGTCGAGACGTACGACCCGCAGGCCCGCGTGGTGACCAAGGAAGAAATGAACACCAAGTCGACGCCCACCGGCGCCGACCCCAAGACCGGCGCCAGCGGCACCCCGGCCAAGGAAGAAGTAACCAAGAACGAGTACGCCGTGGGCAAGACCATCCAGCAGAAGTCGGAAATGATGGGCAAGGTCGAGTCGCTGACCGTGGCGGCCTTTGTGGACCTGACCCCAGCCGAGGTCAAGCCCGGCGAAACCGCCAAGGAAGTCTTGTCCGTCAAGGACGCCGAAGAAATCATCCGCAACGCCATCGGCCTAAAGGCGACCGACACGCTGAAGGTCGTGAACGCCCCGTTCCATCACGGTGAAGCTCCCGCGGCCGCCGATGCCCAGGAAACCGACGCCTCCAAGCGCGAGTTCCTGCTGGAGATCGCCCAGCGCTCGTCGCTGGGACTGCTGGTGGTGGGGGCGCTGCTGGCGCTGTTCCTGTTCCGCAAGATCGGCAAGGGCAAAGGCGCGGTAGGTGGCGTGCCCGTGTTGGCCGCACCGGGCGGCGCCGCCGGCCAGTTGTCAGCGGCCGGGGCCGAGACCGACCCGGAAATGATGCGGGCGCGAATCACCGCGGCCTTGCAGCAGAATCCTGACGCCGTCCGCCGGCTATTCCTGCGCTGGGTGGAGTCGGGCGATGGAGGAGGAGTGTAGTGGCGTTTCGTAATGTGAAAAAAGCGGCCTTGCTGCTATCGAGCCTGGACGCGGCCTCGGCCGCCGAGCTGCTGCGCGGCGCCCGGCCGGACATGATCACCGCCTTGGCCACCGAGGTAGCCACGGTGCGGCAATCCGGCCAGCCAGTGAGCGGCAGCGAGCAGGTGCGCGAGTTCGCCAGCATGCTTGGCGGCAACGCCGATCAGCAGGAAAGCAGTTTCCTGAGCAACATGCTGGACAGCGCCGTGGGCAAGACCCAGTCGCTGGAAATGATGCGGCAGGTCAAGCGGGTCATCTTGGCCCGCGATCCGTTCAGCCAGATTCGCAATGGCGAGGTCAAAGAGATCGCCGCGGCCCTGCGGGGCGAGTCGGCCCAGGTTGTCGCCATCGTGCTTTCGGAATTGCCGTCCAAAAAAAGCCCGGCATTGCTGCTGCTGTTGGATGAGAAGATTCGTCGCGAGGCCGTCCGCGAGATGACCAGCGGCGAGGACGCCCCGCCGGAAATTCGGCTGCGAGTGGCTGAAGCCATTCGTGCCCGGCTCGATGGCCAGGCGGGTCCCGGCGCGCAGGCGGCCGAAGCGGGCGACGACCGCCGCGAGGCCCAGTATCGCAAGGTGGCGCTGCTGCTGCGCGGGCTGGAAAAGGCCCTGCGCGACATCCTCATGCAGAGCATCGCCGAGAAGGACAAGGACGGCTCGGAGCGGATCGCCAAGTTGATGGTGATCTGGGAAGACATTCCCGCCGTGGCCGACCGCACCATGCAGGAGATCCTGCGAACCATCGACTCACGCAAGCTGGCCCTGGCACTGGTGGACGCCCCCGAGGACGTCAAGAAGAAGATCCGCACCAACATGTCCGAGCGTGCCAGCTTGATGCTCGACGAAGAAGCGTCCTTGCTGTCGTCGCCCAAGCCCGATGACATCCGCGCAGCCCGCGAGGCGGTGCTGGAAACGCTGCGGAGTCTCAACGCCAAGGGCGAACTGGCCTTTGAAGAAAAGTAGCCGCTGATGGTCGAACCAATTGTTATCCGGCTGAACCGACGCATCGCTTCCGTGGCGACGTCGCGCGTCATGCCCGAGCCGCCGGCGAACCCGGTCAATCATGCCGAGCTTCAGCGGATGGCCACGTTGGATCAGCGTGAGGCCGCCGTGGAGCAGCAGCGTGTGGAACTCCAGGCCGAGCGTGAGGGAATGCTCCAGGCCAATGCCGCCATGCTGGCGGTGGCCCAGAAGCTCAGCCAGTATCAGCAGCGCCTGGCGGATGAGGCGGAAGAGAACCTGTTGGAACTGTCGCTCCAGATGGCCCGCAAGGTGCTGATGCAGGAAATTCAGGCCGGGCGATATGAGATAGACCCGATTCTCGCCGAGGCGATTTCCAAGCTGCCGCCGCGGCAGGACGCAACGGTCCGGCTGAACCCGCAGGACCTGGCCCGCAGCGGCCTGGCCAAGAGCCCGCCGAGCGGCGAGACCGGGACGTTGACGTACGTGGCCGACCCGACGATCGCCCCGGGCGAGTGCGTGCTGGAATCTTCCGACGGCGTGCTGGAATCGCGGATCGATACGCACATGGATGAAATTGCCCGTGCCTTAAGAGGGCACGAGTAAAGATCAGGTGCCATGGCCGTCTCGGCCATGTGTGTCATGGGCGTCTCGCCCATGGAGCTTGCCGAGCACGGCCAAGACACCCACAGCCGAGGGCGGCTGTGCCACGAAGACGCACGGCCGGGACGGCCGTGACACGCACGGGCGAGACGCCCGTGTCACGAGTAGAAGCAGAATTGCCATGAACCTGGACAAGTATCAAAGCAGGCTGGATCGCGTTTCACTGATGCCGCTGTGCGGCAAGGTGGTGCGCGTCACGGGCCTGACGTTGGAGTCCAAGGGCCCCAGCGTGGGCGTGGGGCAACTCTGCGAAATCCGGCTATCAAACGGACGGCGGATCCTGGCCGAGGTCGTGGGCTTCCAGAACGAAAATCGCGTGCTGTTGCCGCTGGAGGGCGTCGACGGCATCGCGCTGAACGACCCGGTGATCGCCCACTCGGGCTCGCGGCAGATCGCTCTGTCGCCGGATCTGCTGGGTCGGGTTCTGGACGGTCTGGGCCGGCCCATGGATGAGCGCGGACCCATCCGCGCCCTGGAGATGCGGTCCCTGGACCGCGCCAGCCCGCCGCCGCTGAGCCGCAAACCCATCACCGAACCGCTGTCGTTGGGCGTTCGCGCCATCGACGGCCTGCTGACCTGCGGCAAGGGCCAGCGCGTCGGCATCTTCGCCGGCAGCGGCGTGGGCAAGAGCACGCTGCTGGGCGAGATCGCCCGCGCCAGTTCGGCTGAGGTGAACGTGCTGGCGCTGGTGGGCGAACGCGGGCGCGAGGTGCGGGCCTTCATGGAAGAATCGCTGGGCCCCAAAGGCCTGGCCAAGAGCGTAGTGGTGGTTGCCACGGCCGATGCCTCGCCGCTGCAGCGCGTCAAGGCCGCCTTCACCGCCATCACCATCGCCGAATACTTCCGCGACCAGGGCAAGGACGTGCTGTTCATGATGGACTCGCTGACGCGCTTCGCCCACGCCCAGCGCGAGATCGGCCTGGCCAGCGGCGAGCCGCCCACCACCAAGGGGTATTGCCCCAGCGTCTTTAGCCTGCTGCCCAAGCTGACCGAGCGGCTGGGCTGTGCCGAGCATGGCAGCATCACCGGCATGCTGAGCATTCTGGTCGACAACGACGACATGAACGACCCGCTGGCCGACAGCGCCCGTTCGCTGCTGGACGGCCACTTCGTGCTCTCGCGCCGGCTGGCCGAGCAGGGGCATTACCCCGCCATCGACATTCTCCAGAGCGTCAGCCGGTTGATGCCGTCGGTGACCAGCAAGGCCCACCGGCGGGCCGCCCAGAACTTCCGGGCCATCTATTCGACGTACCTGGGCGCCGAGGATCTGATCCACATCGGCGCTTTTCAGTCCGGCAGCAGTCCGCGAATCGACCGGGCCATTACGCTGATCGATCGGCTCAAGGAGTTTCTCATCCAGGCGGTGAACAACAGCACGCCCTTTGAGCAGACCGTGGCCCAGTTGCAAGAGGTCACGCGGACGTGGGATGCGCTGATGCCCGATGACGGGCCGACTTCCCGGCCCGCTGAGGTGGCGTGATGAAGCGGTTCCGTTGGCGACTTCAGGCCGTGCTGGACGTGGCGGCGATGCGTGAGCAGTCGGCCCGGCTGGAGATGTTTCGCCTGGCCGCGCAGGCCACGTCGCTGCGGCAGGGCATTCTGGCGGTTCAGCAGGAAGTGCGCGACGCCTTTGCGGAGCTGGCCAAACGGGAACTGCCCGAGCGGCTCAGCAACCACCAGGTGATGCTGACTTGTGCCGAGACGGCGCGGCAAGAGATTCAGAAGCTGGAGCGAAACCTTGCCCAGGTGCGGAAGCAGCGGGACGAGACGCTGGCCAAGGTAGTGGCGCTGCGGTCGCGGCGAAAGACGCTCGAACAGCTCAGGGAAGAGGCCCAGCGCAAGTACATCCAGGAATACGAGGCCTTGGAGCAGAAGCAGATGGACGACCTCGCCAATGTGCGGTCGGCCCGGCAAAGCATGGGCGCCAGGGCCTGATGTGGATCAGTCCGCAGGCAAGGTGAGACTGGCCATGTGGAGCGTCGGGCATAGCTAGAGCCGCCAGACGGCGCGGCTCAAGCTATGGCACCCGGCCTGAGACGGCACGGCCGAGACGGCTGCGACGCGTACGGGCGAGATGGCCGCGACACGCACGGGCGAGACGCCCGTGTCACGAGAACGGAGTTGAAGGAATGAATATCAAGAAGATCGTCATCATCGGCGTCGTGACGGCGGCCAGTTTCGGCGTGATGTTCGGGCTGTCCAAACGCAAGGCGCACGAGCGGCAGCAACAGGAAGCCGCCGCGGCCGCGAGCAAGCCGGCGGCGTCGGAACCTGCCCACGCTGAAGCTGAGCAAGCCCGGGCGGCGGCCGAGGTGGCGGCGCTCCGGCCCCAGGAAAAGGCGCTGGAAGAAATGCAGCGCGAGTACCGCCAGAAGCTCGACGCCTGCCGCAAGAAGGAAGAGGAACTGGCGACGCTGGCCAAGCGTGTGCAACTGGAGCAGGACCTGCTCAAGAAGCAGGCCCAGGATCTCGAGACGCTGCAGATGCAGTTGGTGGCGCCGCTGACGAGGCTGAAGGAAGCCCAGGCCGAGCTGCAGAAGTCGCGTGTCACCATCGCGGCCTCGGAGAAGGCGAACCTCAAGCGCACCGCCACCATTTACGCCAGCATGGACGCCGCTGCCGGCGGGCGCATCCTGGCCGACATGGTGGCCAACAACAAGGAAGATGATGCCGCCCGCATTCTGTTCTACATGCAGGAGCGGCCCGCTGCCAAGCTGCTGGCGGAGATCCCCGATCGTGGAACGGCGGCCAAGCTGTTCGACAGACTCAAGGTTATCAAGGAAGAGAGCTGAGCCGTGGATATCGCAACTGTAATTGGAGTGTTCGTGGGGCTGGGTTGCATGGCCGTGGCGGTGCTCGCCGACGGCGGCGACTTCATGCTGTTCTTTCATATCCCGGCCGTCGTGGTGGTGCTGGGCGGCACGCTGGCGGCCACCTGCGTACACTTCTCGCTGCCACAGGTGCTCAAGCTCCTTCCGGTGCTGAAAAAAACGCTCTTCTACCCCATGCCCAATGAGCAGGACCTGATCCAGAAGATGGTGAACTATTCCGCCATCAACCGCCGCGACGGGGCATTGGCGCTGGAGAAGGAACTGCCCAAGGCCGGCGACGCGTTCCTGGTCAAGGCCGTGCAGATGGTCATCGACGGCCAGAGTGCCGAGGCGATTCACAAGCAGCTCTCCATGGAGATTCAGTACCTCGCCGAACGTCACCACGAAGGCAAAAAGATGCTGGAGTTCATGGGCTCGGGCTGCCCGGCCTTTGGCATGGTCGGCACCCTCATCGGCCTGGTGCAGATGTTCAGCCACATGGACAACCCCAGCAGTATCGGCAAGGGCATGGCCGTGGCGTTGGTGTGCACGTTCTACGGCGCGTTCCTGGCCAACCTGTTTTTCCTGCCGCTGGCGGGCAAGTTGACCCTGCGTACGAAGCGCGAAGGGCTGCTGCGGGAAATGATCTTGGAAGGCGTGCTGGTCATCGTGAAGGGCGAAAGCCCCACGGCCGTGCGCGAGACCATGCAGGCGTTCGTCTCGGCCAGTCACCGCGAAGATTTTAAGCCGAAGGTATAGCGTCCATGGGCAAAAAAGGCGAAGAAGAGAGCAGCGGCGAGAGCGTAGGGCTGTGGTACGTCTCGTTTAGCGACATGATCACGCTGTTGCTGTCGTTCTTCGTCATGCTTTCGACCTTCTCGACGTACGACAAGGGCTCGTTGGAGAAGATCCATAACGCCTGGGCCCAGGTCGCCAACTATTCGATCTTTCCCGGCAAGGAAGACAAGGGCGGCGTGACCGCCACGGGCAAGATGAGCTCGGAATTCACCCGCGACGGGGCGGAGCGGCAGCCGGCGGAAGAGCCTGTCCACGCCGGCGTGCCGCAATCCATGGGGCAGAGCATTACCAACGACGCCTACAGCGACCGCCGGGTGTTCTACATTCCCTCCAGCCGGCTGTTCTTCGGCAATGGCTGTAGCCTGATGCCGGCGGGCAAGACGCACTTGAAGTTGCTGGCGTCGTTCTTAAAGGCCATGCCCTGCCAAGTCGTCATCATGGAAAGCGCGCCCAATGCCGACGCCGATGCCATGATGCAGCGCGGGCTGGAGCGGTCGTGGGTGATCATCGACTACTTCGTCCGGGAAGGCGCGATTTCCGCCGGCCGGTTCCGGGTCAAGACGCCCACCAGCGAGATCGCCCAGCGCACGGGCGGCCGGGCGGTCATGGAAATCACGCTGCTGGCGCGAGGCCTGTGACATGAAACAAAAAGCCGAAGAGCAAGGCGAAAAGGTGCCGCTGTGGATCATCTCCTTTGCGGACATGATCACGCTGCTGCTGTCCTTCTTCGTCATGTTGCAGACGATGGCCAAGAGCCAGGACGGCACGCTTTTTGGCGAGAGCCAGGAGTCCTTCCGCCGGGCGATCAACGGCATGGGCTTGCCCGAGATTCTGTTGGGTCGGCGCGAAGTCGTGGAGTTGGATTACCACAAGCTGCAATATCCGACCGAGGAGGCGCCCGAGCCAGGTCCCTCCGAGCCGCATCCGCGCGTCATCGACGCCGACGACGAAACGATTCGCCGGCTGTTTGACGATCTCAAGCAGCAGATGGACGTGCAGGCGGACAATGAGCCTGAGGCCACCTTGGCGCGGATGGTGACGCCGATCGTATTTGAGCCCGGCAAGGCCGCGCTGAGCCAGAAGAACCAGGATTATCTCCTGGGCCTGGCCACGACCATTCAGCACGACTTGGGCAGCCGGCGCGTGAGTGTGCGCGTTATGGGCATGGCACCGGACGTGCCCGACGCCCACGCGGCCTTTCTGGTGTCGGCCCAGCGGGCATCGGCCGTGCTGAAGGTGTTGCAGGAAAAGCTGGGAGTGGATCAAACTCAGGCGGCCGGCTGGACGATGAATGCTGAGGGCGCCGGAGTCGGTACGGACTTGTGCCGCCAGCTTGGCCTAGAAGGCAAAGGCGCCCAGGTCGTAATTGTGATTACAGAAAGCGGGTCCAGCAGCCATGGCGGATAATGACAAAACAGCAGCCGACGAAGTGGCCAGCAAGGTCGCCGGCGGCGGCACGGGCAAGATCATCAAGCTCGCGGGCATATGCGTCGGGGCGATGCTCGTGGCGGGCATTGCCGGGTACTTCTCGGGCGGGCTGTCTCCCAACAAGGCCGAGGCCGGCCCCGCCGAGGGCCACGCCGCAGCCAGCAGTTCTGAGGAAGGGTCTTCCCATGGCTCGGCCAAGAAGGACGCCGACAAGAACGACGGCGACTTCGCCTACATCGATTTCGAGCCTATCGTGGTCAACCTTGACGAGGCGCGACTGGCCCGGTACATCCGAACGGCCATCACCCTGGCCGTCGTCCAGGCCGACCACAAGGAGGCGGACAGAGTCATTCAACGCAGCATGCCCGAGGTGCGAAGCTGGCTGACGATCAAGCTGGCCGGCTGTTCGCTGGAGAACGTTCGCGGCGAGAAAAACCTTACTCGCCTGTGCCGCGAGATCGCCGACGCCCTGAACGCCCGGCTGTGGCCTAACGAACGCCCGCTCATCCACCACGTGCTGCTCAAGGAGGTCGCCGTTCAGTGATCCACGCCGGCCACCATTCCGATCGCGGGCTATTGCGGACGATCCTCCAGGCCGGCGGGCAGCAGCCCCGGCCCGTCGCGCCCGCCGTCGAGGCTCTCGACTTCGACTTCGCCGTGCCGCATCGTTTCAGCCGGGCGGAACTGGCCACCCTCGCGAGCTTCCACGCCGAAATAGCAGAAAAAATGTCCGCTACCATGTCGGCGCTGCTGGGCGGGCGCGCCATCACCCTCACTCACGAGGGCAGAACCGAGTGCTACGCGTCGGCCCTGGCCAAAGCCGATGGCGAAAGTTACGTCATCAACCTGCTCGACGATGCGCAGAAGCTCTGCGGGTACATGTCCATCACCCTTATCTCCGCCGCCGGTTGGGTGGCCAGGCTGCTGGGGCGAGTCATGGCCCCCAGCGACGCCGGTCGCGACCTCTCGCAATTGGAGATGGTCTTGCTGATGGACGTGATCACATCAGCCGTGACGGCTGCGTCGCTCGTCTTTGAGAAGAATCGGCTGCGGCCGCTGCGCCGATCCGACCAGGCGCGGAAGGGCCGGATTCAGCACGCAACCGGCTCGGATGAATTCGTGGCGATGAGTTTCGGCTGTCCGCAGTCGCCGACGCTGGGCTTCGACCTGTGCATATCCTCGGCCTTGCTGGCGGCGGTGGCCGGCGAGAATCGCGGCGCCGCCCGCTCGCCGGAGCAGCTTCGGCAGGAACTGTTGGCGCACCTCGAAAATCTGCCCGTAAAAGGCGATGTTATCCTGGGCACATCGGCCGTGGCGATGAGCGACATGCTCTCGCTTCAGCCCGGCGACGTGCTGCTCGTCGATAAGAAGGCGCACGAGCCGCTGGAATTTGTGGTGAACGGCCAGACGCTGTTGCAGGGGCACCTGTGCAGTTGTCAGGGCCGCTACGCCCTCGAAATCTGTGAGAAGACCAAGGCGAAAGGTAGTGCGATATGACACCGGTGGAAACCGTCAGCGATACAATCCAGACGCAGCCTCAAGTCCAGCCCCAGGCCCAGTCGTCAAGCGAGCCGCCCCAGAGCCCAGCGACGCCAGAACCAACGGCCGACCCGACCGTCGAGGTGCATGAGGCGGAGTTGAGGGAAGTGGCGCCTCAGGCCGTCAAAGCGCCGGCCGGGCAGATTGACATTCTACTGGATACGGCCGTGCCGGTGTCGGCCACGCTGGGCTCGGCCGAAGTGCTGGTGCGTGATGTGCTGCAATGGGGCCCCGGCTCGGTGCTCAAGCTCGACCGGCACACCGGCGAGCCCGTGGATCTATACTTGCGCGGCGTGAAGTTCGCTACCGGCCACATCGTGGTGGTGGGCGACCAACTGGGCGTGCGGATCAAGGAAGTCCTTTCCGGCGGCCCGGCCACCGGGGAAGCTTAACGAAAGGACGCAGACGATGCTGGCGGAAACGTACTACGTGCCGGCGTATGGAATCGGCTGGGGCACGCTGGCGTTGCTGAACGCGGGACTGGCCCAGAGCAAAGGTTCCAGCGGGCTGCTGTGGTTCCTGTTTTCCCTGTTCTTAGGGCCGATCGCGACCTTCATCCTGGTTGTCTTTATGAATTCCACCAAGCCCAAAGCGTAGGGCGGCTCGGCCAGAAATGCAGCAGGGCTTGGCCGTCACGCCTGGCTGGTGGGGCCGCCGAGCCGGTCAGATTGGCCTGCGGCCAATGGCTGTGGCGCATTGTCCGAAGTGGCAGCTTGGGCACAGTTGCGCGAGCAAATCCCGGCCCAAACGCTCATATACCAGTGCCATCGCCTGGCGAAAGCTGAGTTCCTGGCCGTCCTCCAGAGCCAAGATCGTCAGGAAGCGTTCATCCTTGGCGCGGTTTCGCTCTTCGCGTCCTGGCCGCTGGGTGCATTGGCCGTCATTCCAGAATGGGCAGGGCAGGCACGCGTCATCCTGGCCGACGACGACGCGAACGATCTGGTCAGGATTCTCCCGCAGGCGCGCCAGCAGGGCGGGCAATGTTGGGTGACTACCGCCAAAGGCGGCAAAATCCACCAGGCAGCCCAGGTGGTGGCAGCGGATGACCGGCGGCCGGCTGTTCATGCTGTCGAGAATATGATCCAGCCGCCACGAAACCAAGGAGTTTCAGGTGCGCTGGGCCCTTGGTCAGGAGATAATGCCCTGCTATGAAACCCGAGTTCTCCATCACGACAGACTTGGCCGGCCAGACCAGGCTTCCGGGCCCGCTATTTGCGGCCTTTCGGGCGGCGTCGTTCACGGCTGTTCATTGGTGCCAGCATTGGATTGGCGAGCCCGTCTTCTACAGCGCCGAGTATGCCCAGCAAGTCCGCCAGCTGGCGGATCACCACGGCCTGCACGTGGCCGACGTGCACGGCTACGGCGGGACGGACGGGGGCATTACGTATACGGATGAACTGTTTGCGGCCATGAATATCAACCGCGCCGAGTTTGCCGCACGCGTGGGGGCCAGTGTGGTCGTGCTGCACCTGCCGGTGCAGCGGGTCGAGAGCGTGGCCGATGCCATCGATTCGTCGCGGGCGCGGCTTGCGGCGATCCAACCGGCCTTTGAAAAGCTGGGCGTGCGTGCCGCCATTGAGAATCTTCCCTGGCCGACGCACGCCGACGCCTTCTTCGACGCCCTGCTGGGTGAGTTTGGGCCGGACTTTCTGGGCTTTTGCTATGACAGCGGCCATGCGGTCATTGGTAACCAGGCGCATCTGCTTAGCCGGCACATCGACCGGCTGGTCGTGACGCACTTGCACGACAACGACGGTTCATCCGACCAGCATCGCCTGCCCGGCGAAGGCAAGGCCAACTGGCCCGAGATCATCCGCACCGTGAAGCAGTCCAGATATCAGGGCACGCTGAATCTGGAGTTGAAGCTGCCGGCCACGGCCGAACTGGAAGCCTTCTGCCGCCAAGCCTACGCGACGCTGGCTGGGTCGTGGGGGGAGAATTGCTGAGGGAGGGCGGGCGAGTTGCGGGCAACTCCACCTAACAGTTGTCCTGGACGAGGGCAAGAGCTACCATCCAATCCAGCGTTGCCGACGCCAGTGCTATGCCCGTCTGGGCTTGCACAAACGGTTGTCGCGGGCGTTGTATAATGGGGCCGGAAGGATTTACTGTGAAATGGCGGTTGGACCCAGGGCAGATTGAGGTAGTCGACGAGGCGGTGGCCGAGGTGCTTCGGCGCAAGAGCCCGCTGCAACGTCTGGCAATTGCCTTGGAGGCTAACCGCCTGGTGCGGCTGAGAATCGAGGGGCATCTTCGCACGCGTCACCCAGGCTGGGATGTCAGCCAAATCCAAGCGGAGATAGCCAGGAGAATGCTCCGTGGAGCAGATTGACCTCCTGCGGCACCTGGTCAGCACGTTGGACCGCCTGGGCGTGGGATACATGGTCGTTGGCTCGCTGGCTAGTGCAGCCTACGGCGAGCCTCGGATGACGCAGGACATTGACGTGGTCGTTGATCTTAAGGAGCAGGAAGTCGCGGCCTTTTCCCACGCGTTCGCCTCAAGCGAGTTCTATTTGAGCGAAGAGGCAGCCAAGCTGGCCATACGGCAGAATTCCCAATTCAACATCATCGATTCGGCCTCAGGCAACAAGATCGACCTGCTGCTCGTTCCCGCCAGTGCCTGGGGGCGTTCCGAGTTTTCTCGACGCGAACGAATGCTCATCCTGCCAGACCTGGAGGGTTACTGTGCCCGCCCTGAGGATGTGATACTTGCCAAGATGGAGTACTACCGCCAGGGGGGATCGGAAAAGCATCTGCGGGACATCGCTGGAATTCTGAGGGTCAGTTCAGAAGCCGTAGATCGGGATTATGTGTCTCGGTGGGCCCAGCAGCTGGGCTTGACGGAGGTATGGGGGGCGATCCTCGCGAGATTGGGGCTTCACTAGGCGCGTACAGTTTTTGGACGCCTTGGTCGGTAATTGGTCGCGCGGAGCGGGTGGGGAGCCGGAGGACGCCTGGAAGCCGTGTGCGACTTGTGTTCTTGGCGACGCAAGCTTTTCCGCCGACCGCGGCGGAGCCGTGTAGCAGGCCCCCGCTTTAGCGGGGGTACAGCTGAGCCCACACCGTGTTTTCAGCCCGTTTCAACGGGCTTACGTGAACCGGCTTTAGCCGCTTTGCCTCAAGGCGCAGCCTCAAGCCCGCTGAAGCGGGCTGATTGCACGCGTTTGTTCCCTTTTACCCCCGCTAAAGCGGGGGCCTGTTACACGGCAAGACAGAGCGCCGTGGCGCATCGCGGTCTCTCGGGACGAGCGCCGGCTATCACAGAAAATCGCCTTTGCGGGCCTGGCACGGCATATGCATCGCAACAGGGCATGCATGTTCCGCGCACATTTCCGGCCGGTCAGTCGAGACAGCTGATCTTCGCCGCTGCGCTGCTCGTCGTGGCCATCGGTTTGTCGCTGCTGAGCCGGTACGGTGCGAACAAACAACCCGCCGAGGCCGCCTCCAGAGGCGCAAATGGCCGCATCGGCGCGGTGACGCCGTCGGGTGAGGGACTTCCGCAGCCCGGAGCGGTTGGGCCACGAACGCAAGAACTGGGCCTGGCCGCCAGCCAAGCTTCGACCACCGAACCTGCCGACGCCTCCTCGCCGGCCTTGGTCTTCCGCGACTCCCAGGACACGCTGGGGCTGCTGGGCAAGCCCGCCTCCGACGCCAGCAAGATGTTGTGGCAGTCGCTGGCCACGGTCATCGTCATCGGCGTGCTGCTGTGGGCGGGGCTCAAGCTCTTCAAGAAGCTTGCCCCCGGCGTGGCTGCTGCCCGCGGCAAGAACATCAGCGTACAAGAGACGCTCTTCCTGGCCCCCGGCAAGTCGGTGCATTTGCTGAAGGTCGGCAAGCGCTTGCTGCTCCTGGCCGGCTCGCGCGATCGACTGAGCTTGCTGGCCGACGTGACCGGCGCGCTGCCGTCTGAGGAATCGCCCGCCCCGGCCGCTAAGGAGCAGGCGTCATGACCCGGCCAGCCGCCATCATAATAATGACGTTGCTGCTGGCAGCATCGGGCCAGGTCTGGGCGCAGGCGGCCGATGCCCCGCCCCCCGCGCCATCGACGCCACCCACGCCCACCTCGCTGCCGAGCATCTCCGACGTGGTGAACGTGGTCGATCAAGTTTCCTCCGGCGGCAAGGGTGGTCAGGACAAGGCCACTGGCTGGAGCGAACCGGTTCGCCTGGCCGTAGCCTTTGCGGGCTTGGCCCTGCTGCCGGCGGCGCTGGTCATGATGACCTCGTTCACCCGCATCGTGATCGTGCTGGGCTTCGTCCGCCGGGCGTTGACGACGCAGAATATCCCGCCGACCATCGCGATCATCGGCCTGGCGCTCTTCCTGACGCTCTTCACCATGGCCGCCACGCTGACGCGGATCAATCACGACGCCGTCCAGCCGTACCTCACCGGCAAGATGGGCTTTGAAAAGGCCGCCCTGGTCGGCAACACGGCGCTGAAGGAGTTCATGGTCCGCCAGACGCGCAAGAGCGACCTGGAATTCTTCGTGAACATGGCCAATGCTCCCGCCCCGGCCACCGTGGCCGAGGTGCCCATCCACATCGCCGTGCCGGCCTTTGCCATCAGCGAGTTCCGCACCTCCTTTGAGATGGGCTGCCTGTTGTTCATTCCGTTCCTGCTGGTGGACCTGGTGGTATCGGCCGTTCTGCTGAGCGCGGGCATGATGATGCTGCCGCCCTCGATCATCTCGCTACCGTTCAAGATCATCCTGTTCGTGCTGGTGGACGGCTGGCGGCTGCTGACGGAAACCCTGGTGCGGAGCTTTAACTGAGAGAGCAAAATGTAGCACGGGCGTCTCGCCCGTGAGCTGTGGTGTTAAGTGACGTGCAGGCTTGAAGAAGAGACCATGGCCGAGACGGCCATGTTACGAATGCACCATGAATCAAGAATTTGTCGTCCATCTCGCTCGGCAAGGTCTGGAAGTGGCGCTGCTGGTCAGCATGCCGGTGCTGCTGGTGACCATCATGCTGGGCGTGCTGACGGGCATGGCCCAGGCCGTTACCAGCGTGCGCGACCAGACCATCGGCATGGTAATCAAGCTGCTGGGCGTGGGCGTGACGCTGCTGCTGGCAGGCCACTGGGTGTTGCAGTTGTCCATGGAGTTTACGACCAAGGTCTTTAACAGCATGCAGGCCGTGGGACACTGACGATGGAAGCGCTGCTGATGCTACTGCTGCCGCACCTCCTGCTGCTGGCGCGGGTGACCGCGTTCTTCGCGGTGTTGCCCTTGTTTGGCTGGGCGTACGCGCCGAACATCGTCCGGCTGGGCCTGGCGCTGGTGATGACGTTCTTCCTGGCCAAGCAATTCCCCGCCGTGCTGCCGCATCTGCCCGCAGGCCTGCTCTCGCCGGCGATCCTGCTGGTCTGCGAGATTTTATGCGGGCTGGCGCTGGGGCTGGCGGTTCGGCTGGTCTTCCAGGCCGTGCAGCAGGGCGGCTTCATCATTGCCCAGCAGATGGGCATGACTGACGCGGGCGTGGTCGATCCCATCTCCGGCGAAGATGCCGTGTCCGTGGCGATGTTCTTTGAAATCGTCTTTGCGGTCATGTTCCTGGCCGCCCAGGGGCATCACCTCTTGCTGGGCTTTATCGGCGGCAGCTTTCGCAAATTCCCGGTCGGCACGTACCCGTCGCCGGCGGCCATGGCCGGGGCGCTTATGACGGCCGGCTCGACCATGCTGCTGTTTGCCTTGAAGCTGGCAGCGCCGGCCGTGGCGGCGTTCCTGGTGCTGTCGTTCCTGCTGGGCATGCTGGCGCGGGCACTGCCGGACTTGAACATCTTTTTCGACAGCTTCCCCCTGCGCGTGGGCCTGGGGCTGTTCCTGTGTGCGGCCATGATGCCGCTGCTGAATACCTTTACCGCCGACATGGCTGAATGGATGCGGCGATTCTTCGAGAGCTGACCATTTAGCGACCATGCAGGCGCCGCGAGATAGGGTGCCGTGGCCGCGGAGTCCAGCGGCCACGCGGGCGATGCCGGATGCCGTCCTGTAGGGTGGGCCGAGGAGCGAAGCGACGAGTCCCACCGGTAATGGGATGGCGGGACTCGCGAACGACGCTCGGTCCACCAGGACACGGCCGAGACGGCCGTGACACACATGGGCGAGACGCCCATGCCACGAAGACAAAGACGCGGGCGAGACGCCCGCGACACGAGAATATGGCTGAGAAACCAGCATCAGACCGGACCGAAAAAGCGACACCCGAGCGTCTGCGAAAGGCGCGCGAGGAGGGTCGCGTTCCGCAGAGCCAGGAGGTCAATACGGCCTTCGCTGTGGGGCTCATGCTGATCGCGCTGTCGGTGGCTGGGCCGATGGTGTACGAGTGGCTCCTGGAGCAGATGCGGAACGGCCTGAACTTCCGCCTGACCGGCTCGCTCAAGACCGACTCCTTCTGTGGCGTATTCCAGAGTCGCGCCATCGAGTGCATGGGCGTGCTGGCCCCGTTCTTCCTGGCCGCATCGGCGGCGTCGATCTTCGGCGGCGTGCTGTCGGGCGGCTGGTCGTTCTCGACCAAGGCGCTGAAGCTGAATTTCTCCCGGCTTTCGCCGGCGGCCGGTTTGAAGGGCCTCGTTTCCCTGAAGTCGCTCGTCACGCTGCTGGTGAGCATTGCCAAGCTGGCGGTGATGATCTGCATCGCCTGGAGCTACCTCAAGGGCAAGAGCGAAAGCCTGCTGGGGCTGTACTGGGCCCGGCCAGACGGCGTGGTGCTGTTCACCAGCCAAATCATCCTGGGCCTGGCCATCCGGCTGGCCATTGGCCTGGCGTGCATCGCCCTGGTCGACCTGCTGTACCAGCGCTGGAACTATCAGCGTGAGATGCGCATGACCAAGCAGGAGGTCAAGGAAGAGCGCAAGCACTACGAGATGCCTTCGGAAGTGAAGATGCGCATCCGCCAGATCCAAAGCGCCATGTCGCGCAAACGCATGCTCCGCCGCGTGGCCAAGGCCGACGCCGTCATCGTCAACCCGACGCACTTTGCGGTGGCCCTGCAGTACGATTCGTCCACCATGCCGGCGCCGATGGTCATCGCCAAGGGCGCCGACCACCTGTGCGAACGCATCAAGGAAATCGCCCGCGAGAACAACGTGCCCATCATCGAAAAGCCCGAGCTGGCCAGGGCGCTGTACGCCACGGTCGAAATCGACCAGGTCGTGCCCGAGACGCTGTATGTGGCCGTGGCCGAGATCATCGCCATGATCTACCGTTTGCAGAATCGCCGCCGTAAGCAGGAGTCCAAGTCATGAGCCCCCAGGGCGGCCGAAATGTGTTTAACTCGACTTCGCCGACGCTGAACCGGCTGTTGGCGCAGAACGACATCCTGTTCGCCTGCGGCGTGGCCGTGGTGCTGACGACGCTGCTCATTCCGCTGCCGACGTTCCTGCTGGACATGCTGCTGACGTGCTCGATCGCCATCAGCATCGCCACCATGGTCATCGTGCTGAGCACGCGCGAACCCATAGAGTTTTCCACCTTCCCGTCCCTGCTGCTGTTCGTGACGTTGTTCCGGCTGTCGCTAAACGTGGCTTCGACGCGGCTGATCCTTATCCAAGGCGACGCCGGCCAGATCATCAACACCTTCGGCAACGTCGTCATCGGCGGCAACCTGGTCATCGGCCTGGTCGTGTTCTTGATCCTGGTGGTCATCCAGTTCGTGGTTATCACCAAGGGTGCCGAGCGCATCAGCGAAGTGGCCGCCCGCTTCAACTTGGACGCCATGCCGGGCAAGCAGATGGCCATCGACGCCGACCTGAACGCCGGCGTGATCGGCCAGGAGGACGCCCGGGCCCGCCGCGAAAAGATCGTGCGCGAGAGCGAGTTTTACGGAGCCATGGACGGTTCGAGTAAGTTCATCCGCGGCGACGCCATCGCCGGTCTGATTATTGTGGCCGTCAACCTCGTCGGCGGCATCATCCTGGGCATGACCAACGGCATGACCGCCCAGGCGGCCGTGAAGATGTATTCGCGGCTGGCAGTGGGCGACGGCCTGGTCAGCCAGATTCCAGCCCTGATTATCTCCACGGCATCGGGCTTCCTGACCAGCAAGACCTCCAGTCACAACAACCTCTCGCAGGACCTGCTCAAGCAGATGCTGCTGCGCAGCCGGCCGCTGATGATCGTGTCCTTCTTGCTGGGCGCGATGGTCTTTGTGCCGGGCTTCCCCAAGCTGCCCTTTGTGCTGCTGGCGCTGGGCATGGGGACGCTGGCCCGGGTGCTGGGCGCCTCGGAGCGCAAGGCCGCCATCAAGCCCGAAAAGCCCAAGACCGAAGCCGACGGGCCGCCGGTGGAAGAGTTGCTCGACGTTGATCGCATCTGCGTGCTGGTGGGGCCGCGGCTGATAAAGACCGTCGATCCGCAGCGCAAGAGCAGCCTGTCGAACCGCATCGGGCCGCTGCGGCGGAAGTTCGCCCAGCAATTCGGCATCGTGCTGCCGCTGATCCGGCTGCGCGACAATCTGACGCTTGACGCCAACACGTACGAGATTCGCCTGTTCAACCACGTGATCGGCACCGGCACGCTGCAACCTGAGAAGTTCCTGGCCATGGACCCGGGCACCGTGACCAAGCCCATCGAAGGCCAGGCGGGCAAGGAGCCGGTGTTCAACTTGCCGGCCCTGTGGATCGATGCCGACCAGAAGGACGCCGCCGAAGTGGCCGGCTACACGGTCGTCGATCCCGAAACGGTGCTCGTGACGCACCTGTCGGAAGTTCTGCGGCGACACGCGTACGAACTGCTCTCGCGCGACGACGTGCAGCTGCTCGTCGACCGGCTGAAGGAAAAGCAGCCCTCGCTGGTCAGCGGCGTGGTGGGCGACCTGGTGCCGATGGGCCTGCTGCATCGCGTGCTGCAACTGCTGCTCAAGGAAGGCATTCCCGTGCGCGACCTGACGCAGGTGCTCGAGGCACTGGGCGAGTTCGCCACCAAGACCAAGGACGCCGCCCTGCTGACGGAGTACGTCAGAAAATCGCTCGCCCGTGCCATCACCGAGCAGCACACCGACTCCACGGGGGCTATTCAGGCCATCGTGCTAGAGCCGATGCGCGAGTACGAGCTGCGCGGCCTGCTGTCCGTCGAGGGCGGCACCGAGCACCTGGCGGTCAAGCCCGACAAGGCCATGGAGCTGATCCGCCAGATCACGGAAGCGTGGCGTTCGGCCATGGATCACGGGCATGACAAGGCGGTGCTTTTGTGCGATTCTCGGCTGAGGCATCATTTGACGGCATTGCTGGCACGCCAATTGCCGCAGTTGCCCATTGTGGCGTATGACGAGATCGTCCAGGGCACGCGAATCGACTCGGTAAGCCGGGCCGGAGCGGAAGAACCGCCGCCGCGGCAAGGCGTCCCGCCGGCGCTGGCCGGAGCGGTGACGTAGAAGCAGGTCGTAGGTCGTAGGGCTGGCCGAGTAGCGGGCTTGTGTGGGTGCCGTGGCCGCGGCGTCCAGCGGCCACGTTGAACGTTTGCTAGAGGTAGCGATGGTCATGGGCGAGACGCCCATGCTACGAAAGCAAAGACACAGCCGAGGGCGGCTGTGCCACGAAGAAAAGACACAGCCGAGGGCGGCTGTGCCACGAAGACGAAAACGCGGGCGAGACGCCCGCGACACGGTACTGAGGCAGTGCGTTGAAAGTGGCGGTAATGACATTCTTTGTCCTCTCGGCCGTGGGTATGCTCTGCGGCGTGGAGGTCATTGTGTGTGCCGAGCGGGCCCTGATCGGCGCGGCCGCCACATTCGTGGCGTACGTGCTGGTGGGCCGAGTCATCAACTGGATCACCGTCGAGACCATCGTGAGCACCATGCAGCGGACCACCAAGACAGGCGAGGCCAAGAGTGAGCCAAGGAAGTGACATAGCTCCCAGCGGCCATGAAGCCCTGGGTGTGCTCCGAAGCCGTGCCTGCGACGCCTATGCCCGCCAGGGCCGGGAGGCGCAGGAGGAGCAATGGATCCTCCAGAACATCCCGCTGGTGCGGCACATCGTCAACAAGGTGGCCGCCCACGTCAGCGACAAGCTGGACAAGGAGGAGCTGATTTCCTCCGGCACGCTGGGGCTGGTCAAGGCGGCCAAGGACTACGATTCGTCGCGCGACGTGGAGTTTCGCACCTACGCGTACATTCGCATCAAGGGCGCGATCCTGGACGACCTGCGTGGCCGCTCGCTGGCGCCGCCGGCCCGCGTGACGCAGATCAAGAAGGTCAAGCGTGCGTACGACCGCTACTACGCCGAAAACGGCGTGCCGCCCGAGGATGAGGAACTGGCCGAACTCTGCGAGATGCCGCTGGAGGATCTGCGCGAGACGCTGTGCGATGGCCGGCGGCAGCACTTCCTGTCCATTCACGGGCTGAGCGAGGACGAACCGGTTCTGAACTTCTGCCTGCCAAAGGACAGCGCGCCCGGCCCGCACGAGCAGGCCGAAAAGTCCGAGATGGCCGAACGGCTGGCCCAGGCGATCACGGAATTGCCTCAGCGAGATCGAACCGTCCTGCTGCTGTACTACGAGCGGGATCTGACCATGAAGGAAGCGGCCTCGGTGCTGGGTATTACCGAGTCGCGCGTGAGTCAGTTGCACGCCGCCGCCCTGTTCAAGCTGTCGGCCAAACTAAGGAGCACCGAATGAGCGCTTCACTGGACGGCGTACGCGGGCCGGTGGAAATACCCAGGCTGCCCGGCACAATGCGGGTGGCGCGCAAGGACGAGCGGCCTGACGAAGAGGCGCGAAAGCGCAAGCAGCCCCCGCCCAAGCCGGCAGTTTCGGCCCAAGCTGCGGATGAATCCTCGCCGGATGAATCCAACCAGGGCGAAGGCCACATGGACTGCCTGGTGTAGGAACCCGTGGCACAGCCGCCCTCGGCTGTGAGATGGTAGGGAGTGCAACTTGTTGCACGCGAATACGAGCGTGGCACGGTTACGAGGGTGGCATGGTTCACGCTTTCGTTGGCGTGACCATGTGCGGACGTCACAGTGGTGCCACAAGGAGTTGAAATGTCGCAGGTAGTGCGAGGCGTAACCAAGAACGATCAGATCAAGCTCGTCCAGCCATACCGATTGGGCGACCGGACGGCCTCGGCCAGCGCCATCGGCGAGCCGGTGGCGCGGGTGCTGCGCCAGGACAATGAATCGGCTGTAATCGAAGTGACCTGCGAATGCGGCAAGAAGGTGTACTTGACTTGTCAATTCGCTTCATGAGCAGCAGTACCGCCGCCCTCGGCAGTGATGAGAGCCCATGTAGGGTGGGCCGGGGAGCGAAGCGACGAGTCCCACCAAGTGTCCGGAAAGGGATTCGCAAAACGACGCTCGGCCCAGAATGCACGGCTCGCGTCGTCGGTCCGTGTGAAACACCGAAAGGAAGCACCAATGATGAGATTGCATGGATGCATAGTGGCGTGTGCGTTGGCTGTGATGGCGACAGGATGCGACCTGCTGGGCGGGGCGTCATCGCCGCCGCCTCCAGCCAAGCAGGAAGCGCCACCCGTCAAGGTGACCGAAAACGCTCCGGCGGCCAAGCCCGCAGCGTCTCCATCGGCCGCTCCGGCAGAGGCCGAGGGCGAGACGGCCGTCGACAAGGCCCTGATGTGGGCCCAGCGCTGCCAAGCCGCCAACGAGCAGGTGTCGCACCTTCAGCAGGAAAACCAGGCGTTGGCCCAGAAGAACCAGACCTTGCAGGAGCAAGTCAACAAGGCTCGGCAGGAACTGGACCAGCTCAACCGCGAACTGGCCGACGCCAACACCATGATGGTGGATGTGCGCAAGGAACTTGACCGCTGGCGGGCCAGCGTGCTTGGCTTCCGGCAGGAGATTCGCGAGGCCCAGCAGACCCAACTGGAAGCCTTGGCCAAGATCATGAAGATGCTGGGCGGCGAGATGAACGTGCAGCCCACCACCACCAGCGCCCCAGCCAGCCGGCCCGCGGATGCCGGGATGGCCCGCCCATGACCATTGGCCGAACGATCATCCTGGCGGTGGGGCTGACGCTGCTGGCGGGCTGCGAGCATGTGTTCGAGCCGCCCAAGCCCTTCCACATCGACAGCTATCTGTCCTCTCCGGGCGAACTGGACAAGATCAACCAGGTCGCGTTCGTCGAGTTGCAGTTCAACGAGCAGGTGACGCCGACCGTGAGCGCCTACAGCCTGGCGATCTCGCGGGCGGTGCAGGACCGCCGGTTTACTCACATGCGCATGCTGGAGCAAAGCCCCGAACTGAGCGACGCGCTGAACATGTCGGGCCAGGCCCTGAGCTTGGAGCAGCTGGCGACGGCCCGGAAGCTGACGGGCGCCGACGCGATCATGTACGGTTCGATCACGCGGATGGAGCAATACCCGCGGATGCAGGTGGGGCTCAAGCTCAGGATGCTGGACTTGCGCAAGGGCAGGTTGATCTGGGCCATCGACCACGTGTGGGACACGACCGACAAGGCCGTCGAGCAGCGGATCGAGACGTACTTCAAGGCCAACGTCCGGGCCGGCTATGAGCCGCTTAACAGCCAGTTGGTGCTGGTGAGCCCGAAGGTCTTCGCGGGCTTTGTCGCCCAGGAAGTGGCCGACACGATCCCGCCCAAGCCCGCGCCCGTCGAGGCCAACAGCGGGAAGTAGGCAGGGTCCGCCGCAGGTAGGGCAGCAGGTAGGGTCCGCAGGTTCCTCGCCAGCAGGCGAGGGTTCTGCGGACGGAAGGCAGGGCGAGGCTCGTCCCGAGGGTTCTGCGGACGGAAAGTCGGCGGAGGTAGGGCGTGCAAGTTGTTGCACGCGTGCCGGTTACAACGGATATTGAGGCGTTGTCGCCGTCAGGAAAGACCGTGCTGCGAGCTGTGAAACCGAAATCGTCGAAATTCCTGTACAGGAAATGGCCAAAGCCTCGACAATAACGGTAACGAGACGTGTGATGGGAGCTGCCAGTGCGAATTGATAAGACGCAAAACCTTGGGCCTCAGGAACTGCCGGACCCGACGCGTTCGACCCAGGCCGCCAAGCCGGTTCAAGTGGCCGCCGCGGCGGGCGACGTGGACGGAGCCAACCTGGACCTCCAGATGGCCGCACTGCAGCGCCAAGCCGCCCAAACTCCCGACATCGATACCGACGCCGTCGAACAGGCCCGCCAGCTGCTCAAGTCCGGCCAACTCGACACCCCCGACGCCATCCTCCGCGCCGCCCGCAATATGCTCAATCGCGGAATCTAGCGGTAGGTATTGAACAGCACCTTCTTCAGAAGCGTCTTCCTGGAATAGCAAGCGGTTGCTATCGGGCAAGCCGCAAAGCTGATTGCGGCATTTCGTCCCAAGTCCTGCCGGAAAGAGACCTGCCGGCCTTCTTCTTGTTCACGCCACCCCACTGCTTAAAGAAGAACGGTACCCCGGCGAAACGGCACTGATCTCGCAGGTCGATTGCCCATGCTTCTGCCATTGGTCGGGCACCAGGCCCGGACTCGCCGCCGACTATCACCCAGTCTATGTCCGTAAGGTCGAGGTCGGGCAGAGGGCCCAGCAGCGGCTCCAGCGATAGAAACCTTGCCGCCGCCGGTACCGCTCGCAGGTCATCGATTCGCGTGACATGGTCAGCGTTCTCGACCGTTACGCCAACCCAGACATTCTCCGGCCAAGGCAGCGTCGGGGCCAGAACCCTCAGCCGGTCCGCCCGCTTCGTGAGCACTTGGAACAGGTGCCAACTGGCCTGCTGCATTACGTCGAATACTCGGCGGATGAAATCCACCGGAACGTCTTCGTGGAACAGGTCACTCATCGAGTTTACGAAGATGGTCTGTGGCTTTTTCCACCCAAGGGGAAGGCCCAGGGCGTGCTCATGCACCGTAACGCGAAACCCGTTACGGTAATTGGGCTGGCCCATAGCCTTGAGCCTCCGGGTCATTCGTTCCGCGTAGCAGTGGGCGCAGCCAGGGCTGATCTTCGTGCAGCCCGTAACCGGGTTCCACGTCGATTCGGTCCATTCAATCTGCGAGTTTGTGCCCATCGTCAATCTTGATCCAGTATATGGTGAGCGATCCTTCGTGCTGCCGCGATTGCCTTAGGACTCGGATTACCTACAGCAAAGCATAGCAGAAACAAGGGCGTTCCGTGATGGTTAGATAGTACCTTCGGATTGGATGCCACATCGGCGAAGATCGTCCCGAGCCGTTCCTGGTAGTATTCCCCGATGGTATTGAACGTGGCGGTCTTAACGAGCCGGGAGTCATGTTCGAAGAGGGTCTTGATGTGGGACTTGCGGTAGAAACGCTCCTGCCAGTCTTCCGTCCCAAATACACGATCAAGCCGCCCGCGCCAACTGTCGGGAATCTTACCGCTTCGGAGCAACATTCGGTTGACGCCCATGCCAGTCGGAAACAGAATCCACACGTCGATAGCCTTGGTTGCGGCCACGGCTTCCAGAGTCGTCCAATCCACCTGCATGCCAAACGGATCGAGGAACAGCACGCCTCGTTGGTTCCGGCTCCATCGTTGGCAAAGGTTTTGAAGAACCAAGTTGCTGTCATCTCGGTGGAACAGGATGTGATCGGCCAAAGCGGGAAACTTGTCTTTGAGGGTCAGCAGTTCTGCGAACCGCTTGGCTGTCTTCTCGATGAAGACATATTGGTGAAAGCTTGGTTCGACACGAAGGGCGATTTGAGCAGATCCCTCGAAGAACCCCTGAGGTTCTGCTTCGGCCAATTCTGGAGCGAAGAACCCAGAATCCGCGGTGGTCGCTTCTGCCTCGCGATAACCCGTACCTGCGAAGGCGTCGATGTAGACGCGTTCAAACGGCTGGTTCTTCATAACCTGTGCCCATGCACGCAGGTACTTGCCGAGCATGTCGAGCTTCTGTTGAGTCCAGTCACCGCCGAAGAATTGCAGTTGCCCCATTACACACTTCCCCTTCTCTAAAACCGTGCATTGACGATAGGAAACGCCTAGCTTGTCTTGCGTTGAATAACTCGAACAACTCTTTGAAGTCGCGGGAGATCTCCATGGAATTCCCTTCGCATAATATCCACGGCTTCGATTCGTTCCCCGCATGGGCGGCTGAGCCAGTATTCGATGTCCTCGCGCTCGGCTGAGCGGTCGTGAAGGGAACGCTTGGTTACCACCTTCTGGATCATGCACCCATTATCGCCCGTCAACGCCTGACTGTAAAGCCGGCCGATTCGACATCGACTCCGCCGGCGCGTGGCGATATGCTGCGAAACCGCCACGTGCTGGAAAGTCGGTCTCTGGCGGTCAGTGGGCTCGGGGCGCAGCCGCTCTCGGGCGTGAGCCGCGCGAGAAGGCGTCGGCCGGGCCGCAAAGACCACAGCCGAGGGCGGCTGTGCTACCAAGAGAAGGCCACAGCCGAGGGCGGCTGTGCCACGAAGAGAAGGCGACACCCGAAGGCGGCTGTGCCACGGGTCGAATCCGGTTATGAAACCGGTTTGGGAAACTGGCGCTAATCCAATGGACATCTACCAGCTTGATTCCGGTTGGCTCGACGAGTGCCTCTCACAGATACCCCGGGCGCGGGTCGCCGTGTTTGGCGATTTCTGCCTGGACGCGTACTGGCTCATCCCCGCTGACGACCGCGAGGTCTCGATCGAGACCGGCTTGCCTGTCCATCGCGTCAAGGCTCAGCGCTACAGTTTGGGCGGGGCCGGCAACATTGTGGCGAATCTCTCGGCCCTGAGCGTAGCGGCATTTCGCGCGGTCGGCCTGATAGGTAATGACCTCTTCGGCCGGCAGATGCTCGAGCTGCTCCAGCACAGCGGCGCCGACTGTACCGGCATGCTCGCCTGCCAGGACGATTGGCAGACGCTGGTGTACTGCAAGCCCTGCATCGGTGATGAAGAGAGCAGCCGCATCGATTTCGGGGCCTTCAACACGCTCGCGCAAGAAGCGGCGGAGAAGCTGATTCTCGCGCTGGACCAGGCCGCCAGCCAAAGCGACATCGTGATTCTGAACCAGCAGGTGCCCGGCGGCATCTCCACGCCCGAGATGATCGGCCGGATCAACGCCATCATCCGGCATCACAGCGATTGCCGATTCATCGTCGATTCGCGCCATCGCCCGGGCCTGTACACCGGCTGCATGCTCAAAATCAACGCCCACGAAGCCAGCCGATTGCTGGGCCAGGACGTTCCGCTGGACCAGCCCATCGGCCCTGCTGCTGCCAGCGAACTGGCGCAGCAGCTCCTGGCGCGAACGGGCCAGGCGGTGTTCATCACGCGTAGCGAAAACGGCATGGTCGCCGCCGATCGCGCCGGCATGACCGACGTTCCCGGCATTCAGATCGTCTCGTCAATCGACACGGTGGGGGCGGGCGACACCGCCCTGTCAGCCATCGCGGCCGTGCTGGGCTCGGGCGGCAGCATCCTGTCGGCCGCCTGCCTGGCCAACATCGCCGCGTCGATTACGGTGCAGAAGTTGCAGACCACTGGCACGGCCAGTCCGGCGGAACTTCGCGCCGTGGGGCCGTCGCCTGACTACGTCTTCCTGCCGGAGTTGGCGGATGACCCGCGGGCGGCGCGGTATCTCGACGGCACGGAAATCGAAGTCGTCCGGGCATATCGGGCCGGGGTGCGGATCCAGCACGCCGTCTTCGACCATGACGGCACGCTCTCGACCTTGCGCCAGGGCTGGGAAGGCGTCATGGAACCGATGATGGTCAAGGCCATCCTGGGGCCCTCGTACGGCACGGTCGACGCTGGCCTGTACCAGAAGGTGCTGGCGACCGTCCGGCGGTACATCGACAAGACCACCGGCATCCAGACGCTATCGCAGATGCAGGGGCTCATCGAACTGGTGCGGCAATTCAAGTGCGTTCCGGCGGCGGACATCCTCGACATGCACCAGTACAAGCGGCTGTACGACCGCGAGTTGCTGGCGATGGTGCGTGGCCGGATGGCCAAGCTTGGCCGCGGCGAGTTGGATGTTCAGGACTTCCAGATGAAGAACGCCCACTGGCTGCTGGCGGCGCTGCACGAGCGCGGCGTGAAGTTGTACCTGGCCAGCGGCACGGATCAGCAGGACGTGCTGGCTGAAGCCGAGTCGCTGGGGTACGCCCGCTACTTTGAAGGGCGCATCTTCGGCGCGGTCGGCGACATTCGCGTCGAGGCCAAGGCCGTAGTGCTGAAGAAGATCTTCGAGGAGCATCATCTCAGCGGACCCGAGGTGGTCACCTTCGGCGACGGGCCGGTGGAGATTCGCCAGACGCGCAAACGCGGCGGTTTCGCGGTGGGCGTGGCCAGCGACGAGATCCGCCGCTTCGGCATGAACTCATCCAAGCGAACCCGACTCATCCGCGCCGGGGCCGATCTGGTCGTGCCCGACTTCAGCCAGCTGGATCAACTTCTAGGGGCCTTGAGACTGGAGTAGAACCGGTTTCACAAGCGGTTTGACCCGTGGCACAGCCGCCCTCGGCTGTGGTCTTTGCGGCCCGATCGACGTCTTCTGGCGCGGCTCACGCCCGACTGCAAGCCGTGAGACGGTGATGAACCAGTTCTGGGCAACCTCGTTCGGTGCAGCCTCACATGTCGGCTGCTTGCTTCACCAACTCGGCGTACAGCGCCGGCAGGGTTTGGCGATGTTCGCCGCGGACGTAGAAGCTCCGGCCGCCATCGGCGACGGTGCGGACGAGGATCGTCTTGAATGGCCGGTAATAATACGCCGGCTCGCTCATGGGCGGGGTGTGGCTCAGGTCATCAGGCAGGCCCACGATGTCGAAAACGGCCGTCGTGAAGTCAGTGATCGACCGGCCCGCCCGCGCCGCAACGTTGCGCGACATTGACAAGGCCTTGAGATACACTTCGGGGCCCATGATGGCCGAGCCGAAGCACAGCAGCGCCCCGCCTTGCAGCCTTTCTACGAGCTGGGCGAAGATCAGGAAGTCGCGGTAGCTGCATGCGCCGGCGGCAGCGGCGTCGAAGTTTGGATGTTCGTGGATAATGTCATAGCCGATGCCCACGTGCACCGTGACGGGCACATTGGTTGCATACGCCGCCGCCAGCACGCTCAGGTCGCGATGCGGGTACTGCCCGCCGGCGATTTCCCGGCCCATCGCTTCGCCATAGCCCAGCCCCTCGCCCGCGGCCTGATGAATGACGTCATTGATGCGTCCAGTCTCGCGCCACAGCCCGAACTGGCCTTGGCGAATGTACTTGGCGACGCTCTCGCTGGTAGCGCCCTGCAGGGCCAGCTCGAAGTCGTGAATGACCCCCGCGCCGTTCAGGGCGATGCCATCCACCCAGCCCCGGCGGATCAGCTCGATGACGTAGCGGCTGAGCCCTTCTTTGATGACGTGCGCGCCCATCATCAAGATGACGCTGGCCCGGCCGCGGCTGGCGAGGATCTGCCGCGACAACTCCGGCAGGGCCTGGTGCGCGAATTTGGACGCCGGCGCATCGGGCGGCAGGATGTCATCCAGATGGACGATGTTCTCCCGCTGGGCCAGGGGCTTTAGCGACAGTCGCGAGACGTCGAAGGTCGGGTATTTCGATGGCATCGGGATTCACCTTTCACGCAGCGATCACACCGAAACAGGTTACAGCGGCCGAGGGCGAAACGACAGGGAGAATCGCGCCGGCCGTTCGCGCGGGGACCGTTCTGTGATATTGTTACTGGTTTGTACCTGGCCTGGCCGGGGCAAGTAGGAATCAATGAGCTGTAAGACATGGCTTTAATCAATTTACGCAACGTCAACGGCGGCTATGGTGGCGAGCCGGTGCTGGAAGGCATTGACCTTCAGATCGAACTGGGCGAGCGGATCGCGCTGGTCGGCCGGAACGGCTCGGGCAAGAGCACGCTGCTCAAGCTCCTCACCGCCCAGATGGCGCCCGAGACCGGCGAGATCACTCGCCAGATCGGCCTGCGCGTCACCAACCTGAGCCAGGAAGTCCCTCAGGGCTTGCAGGGCAGCGTGTACGACGCGGTGGCCAGCGGCCTGGGCGAGGTGGGCTCATCACTGGCGCGGTATCACCAGGTGAGCCGACTGGCCGAACTGGAAGCCGGCCATGCCCACCTTGACGAGATGCACGAATTGCAGCACGTGCTGGACGCGCACTCGGCCTGGCCGATGCACCAGCAGATCGTGGCGGTGCTGTCCAAGATGAGCCTGCCCGGCGACGACGTGTGCGAGCAACTATCGGCCGGCATGAAGCGGCGCGTGCTGCTGGCCCGGGCGCTGGTCAGCCAGCCCGATTTGCTCCTGCTGGATGAACCGACCAACCACCTCGACCTCCAGGCCATCCTCTGGCTGGAAGATTTTTTGATGGGCTACCCCGGCACGCTGCTGTTCGTGACGCACGACCGGGCGTTCCTGCAGCGGGTTTCCACGCGCATCCTGGAGATCGACCGCGGGGGCCTGAACAGCTGGCTGTGCGACTATGCGACGTTCGTGCAGCGTAAGGCCGCCCAACTTGAGGCCGAAGCCCACGAGACCCATGTCTTCGACAAGAAGCTCCAGCAGGAAGAGGAGTGGGAGCGGCAGGGTGTCAAGGCGCGCCGGGCTCGCAACGAAGGCCGGCGGCGGGCGCTGGCGGAGATGCGCGAGCAGCGGCAGGACCGCAAGGAAGTGCAAGGCGCCGCCAAGCTGCAAGTGCAGAACGCCGCGCCGTCGGGCCGGCTGGTGATTGAGACTAAGAAGGCCGGCTTCGCCTACGGCCAGAACGTCATCGTGGCGGGCCTCACCACGCGGATCATGCGCGGGGACAAGATCGGCATCATCGGGCCTAACGGCTCGGGCAAGAGCACGCTGCTCAAGCTGCTGCTGGGCGAATTGGCGCCCCAGCATGGCAGCGTTCGCCAGGGCACGCGGCTGGAGGTGGCGTACTTCGACCAGCTTCACGCCCAGTTGGATGAAACGCTGACAGTGCAGCAGAACATCGCGGGCAACCAGCAGATGATCGACGTCAATGGCCAGAGCCGCCACGTGCTGGGCTACTTGCAGGACTTTCTGTTCTCCTCGGATCGGGCACGCAGCCCGATAACGGACCTTTCGGGCGGCGAGCGCAACCGGCTGCTGCTGGCCAAGCTCATGACCAGGCCATCGAACCTGCTGGTGCTGGACGAGCCGACCAACGATCTGGACGCCGAGACGCTGGAGGTGCTCGAAGACCTGCTGGTGGAATATCCCGGCACGGTGCTGATGGTCAGCCACGACCGGGCGTTCCTCAACAACGTCGTGACCAGCGTGCTGGTGCTGGAAGGCGAGGGCAGGATCGGTGAGTACGTCGGTGGCTATGACGACTGGGTGCGGCAGCGATCGGCCGCCCAGGCCCGGGCCGCCGAAGAGGACAAGCCGCGTCGGGACGAAAAGAGCAAGGCAGGCAGCCCGCCGACGAAATCTCCCGATGCTGCCCCGGCCAAGAAGAAGCTGTCCTTCAAGGAGCGGCGCGAGCTGGAGGCCTTGCCCGGCCAGATCGAAACGCTGGAGACCCGGCAGCAGGAGTTGCATCAGATCATGTCTGACCCGAACTTCTATAAGAAGCTGCCTGCCGAGATGGCCCGCTTGGCCGCCGAGTTGGAGACCACTCAGACGGAGCTGGCTAGGCTGTTTGCCCGCTGGGAAGAACTGGAAGCCCGCCTGGCCTGATGGCGCAATCGCCCCCGGCGGTAGCGGCGTTGGGTCCGCAGCCAGGCGTGCATCTGCCTCTGCGAGTATATACCATGTGTCTATGCGCACTTGCGTCCTCTCATGCCGGTCGGTAACGTTCGGGCGCAGGTTCTGGGCCTGCCCAAGGAGACACAGATGAATTCTCCACGACGTATCGCGCTAATGGTGGGCGGGCACACCACCTTTGGGCGCGGAATCATCCGCGGCGTGGTCCAGTATTGCCAGGAGCACGGGCCATGGGACATTCACATCGAGAGTTCTCAGACGCGGGACAATCTGGTCAGGCTTGGCCACATGGTGGCGCAGTGGAAACCGGCGGGCGTTGTGGCCGAGATATGGACGCGGGAACAGCTGCACGTCATGCAGGCGTATAGTGTTCCGGTCGTGGAGATCAGCGGCTCGTGGGAGAGTGGGGACGTGGCGAACCTGCACCTGGTGCATTCCGACAACCAGGCCGTGGGGCAGCTGGCCGCCAGGCACCTGCTGGAACGAGGCCTGAAGTATTTCGCCTACTACGGAAGATCGTACCTGCTGCATTCCCAGCAGCGTAAGGCCAGCTTCGTCGCTGAACTGGCCAAGGCCGGCTTTGGTTGCCAAACGCGCGACATCTCCAGGCCCAACACCATCAAACTCCGCGAAGAAGAGCATCTCATCAAGTGGCTACGCGCACTGAATACGCCCGTCGGGCTCATGTGCTACTACGACAGTGCGGCCAATGACGTGGTGCATGCCTGCCGCCGAGCGGCCATTCGCATCCCCGAAGATGTCGCCCTGGTGGGCGTGGGCAATGACGATTTTGTCTGCGATATCGCCGCGGTGCCGATCAGCAGCGTGGACCTGTCGCCGATCCGCACGGGGTACGTGGCGGCCTCGCTCATTGCCAGCCTGGGTAACGGGCGCAAGCCGCCGAAGAAGCCAATTCTGATCGAACCGGTCGGGCTGGTGGTGCGGCAGTCTTCCGACATTCGGTTCACCCCCAACCAGTACGTGGCCGACGCGATTCGGTACATACAGGAACACGCCTGCTCGCCCATTACCATCGCCGACGTGCTCGAGCACGTCCCCATCTCGCGCCGCTGGATGGAGACGCACTTCAAGTCGCTGCTGGGGCGGACGCCCGAAGATCACCTGTACCACGTTCGCGTGGAGATGGCCAAGCGGTTGTTGCTGGAGACGGATCTGTCGCTGGAGACGATCGCCTTGCGGACGGGATTCAAAGGCGCGCCGATCTTCTCCACTATCTTCCTGCGCAAGACGGGGCATCGCCCCGGCGCCTACCGCCGAGAATTCCGCCAGGGCGGCCAACGCGCCTAGTTCAATTCACGGCCGGAGAATACCCGCTGGAGCATGGCACGCCCGAATTCGCACAGCCGTATTTGATTTGCGTTGTCGCGAATTGACCGCATGGCATAACCATATACACTACCTATAACGCGAGCACGGGAGCGGCAGGGCTGACGTTTCAAAGAGCCAGTCACGACAACCTTGCCCCTCGCTGAGCAGAGAGCCTTACGGGCAATGAAGCGTTTGAGCCTACTAAAAAGGAGAGGACACATGAGAGGGTTACACGCTGCACTTGTGGCAGTTGCAATGGTACTGGCGGCAGGGCCGTTTGCCTCCGCTCTTACGGTGTCGTGGGATGGTGGCGCCGGCACCAGCAATTGGTCGGATGCCACGAACTGGAGCAACGACATAGTGCCCACTGCCAGCACTGACGTCGTGATCGACGACAACGCGCCGGCCAGCATCCTTACGGGCGCAAACAACTCCAACGCCCGGAGCATCACGATAACGAAGACCTCAGATTTCAAGATCGCCAAGGGCGCCGCCGGCATGTTTTTGAACCTGAGTTCAAATACTCCCCTGATCTACAACCCAGGCAACGCCAGCACCTTCACCTTCGATTCGAGCTTGACGTACTTCTGGCAGGCCACGGGCTTCAACAACCCCGTCTACGAGATTGACGGCCAGGCCACGTTCCTCTTCTCGGGTTCGACGTTTGTGCCCATAAACGGCGCAGGCGCAGGCACCTCCATGACCAAGACCGGCACCGGCACGATGCGATTCCCCGGTTCTGATTACATGCCTGTAGCCATCAACGTTTCCGCGGGCACGATGATCGACGGCATGTACAGCTTCAGCATCACCAAGACGAACGCTTGCCTGGGACCGTCAACACGGGGCCAGACCATAACGGTGAGTGTCGCTCCCAACGCGACTTTCAAGTTTGACGGAAACGCCGCCTTCATGGACACCAACGCGCCCATCAACAGCGGCACAACCTTGGCCAACGGCATTCTGGCCAATTTCGCCGGCGGCGGTATGGTGCAACTGGCCGGCTCGAACCACACGCTTACAGACTGCGGCGCCAGCTTCTCTCCCGGCGCTTCGGATGCGAACGGCACGGGCATTCTGAGTTTCCAGGGCAATGTGACCTTCGGGTTGGTGAGCACGTACGTATCCTGCGTCAACGCCGGCACGGCCGGCAAGGCTTGCTCGCTGAACATCGACATCGCCGCCGGCGGCATCGGCATGACCCCGGGCGTCGACTTCGACCAACTGGCTGTCTCGGGCACGGTCACGACCATTAACAACTGTGACCTCATCGTTGATGGCATCGGCGCGGTGGCCGGCAACAGCTACACATTCCTGACATCGGGCAACAGCCTGGCGTCGGCCGCATTCAAGAGCGTCACGGTGAATAACACGAGCCTGCCGTACACGGTGGCTCCGATTGGAAGTGGCCTGGGCTACCAGATCAGCTTTACCCCCGAGCCGGCGACGATGTCCCTGCTCGTGCTGGGCGGCCTGGCCATGCTGAAACGTAAGTCGTAGGAAAAGCCTCGCGATCCCGGCTCGGCAGCGCTCGGACATGGGAACGTCGGCAGGCAGTTGAGTCTGCCGGCGTTCCTCATAGGGACAACAAGTAGGAGTATCGTATGGGCAAGCTCTCGTTGCTTCTGGGTGTGTTCGTAGTGGTGGCCGCTGCCACGGTGGCGTTGGCCGGTGACATAACGATTTCGACCAACACGCTCTGGTCGGGCACGGTCACTATCGACGGCACGGTGACGGTGAACTCCACTGCCGCCATTACCGTTCAGCCGGGCACGATCATCAACTTCGTCGGCGCTGGCAACATCAAGTTCAGCCGCGGCGGGCTGTTCTCGGCCCAGGGCACAGCGGCTGCGCCCATCCAGTTCGTGGGCACCCAGACCGGCAACATCACCGGCAACCTGACCGGCATGACGCTCAGCAACTGCGTCGTCACGGGCATGGGCACGGTGACGGGCACGACGCACAACAGTTGGATGTACGTCAACCCCGGCGCCTCCGGGTTTTCCATGAACAGTTGCACCGTCAGCAACAGCGGCCCCATGTCCACGATGAACAGCGCCAACAGCGGCCCGCAATCAATCACCAATTGCGACCTGAACAGCACAGGCAGCTGGGCGCTCATGTCCACAGTCGGCTCGGCCATCACCTTTGCCAGCAACAAGGCCCAGGGCATCAGTTTCCGGGCCTATACCAATAACACGTCCGATATCAGTCACAACGTCATCATTAACGGCACCCTGTGGGCGGATGGCGGGGCCGCACCGGCCAATATCGCGGTTCACGACAACTACATCCACGACCCAAATCCCAACAGTTACCCCAGTGGGCAATACGGCATTGAGTCGACGAACGGCCAAGTTTACAACAACATCATTCGCGGCACCAATTGGGGCATGTCTCCGATCGGCGGACACGTGTACAACAACGTGCTGGAGGCCGGCGACGGCATTCACGAGCAGTCGGGCGACCTTATGGACGGAGCCGTGTTTGAGCGTAACATCATCGTGGGGGCCTCCATGGGCGCGTGCATGACCGGCGCCTCGTACCTCGGCAGCAATGTTGTGTTCCGCAACAACACCATCGACATGCGTGGCGTGGCGGGCACGACCTCCTCCGCCTGTATCTATCTCAACCACTTGCCCACTTCCCGGGCTACCGGCATGAACATCCGCAACAACCTGTTTCTGCGAACCGGCCGGATCACCGACGGAAAGCCCTACGCTGACACGATCGGCTACGTGGACTACAACTGCTGGGCCGGCCAGGCCACCGACGGCTACCCCGGGACATCGACGCGTTTTTCGCAGATTTCCATCACCGGCAAGGTCGAGGGCGATGACGGCTTCGGCATGCACGACACTATTCTGCCGACGCTGGCCCAGGGCTACAACCCGGCCAGCCTAGTGCAAAACGCCAGCTTCGTCGATCCCTACAGCGACGCGGACATGCTGGCCGGCACGTATACGTGCGCCCAGTTGCTGGACTCGTATCGGCAGGCGTACACGCCGGTGGCGGGTTCGGCCCTCATCAACGCCGGCAGCCCGACCGACGCGTCCGACCCGGCCGTCACCTACGGCCAGGTGGACATCGGCGCGGTCGAAGTGGCCCTGCTGCCGGGCGACACCGACATGGACCGCAAAGTGACCTTCGCCGATTACATCGTCCTGGAACGCAACTTCGGCGCGAGCAACGCCACCTGGGCCATGGGCGACTTCAACGGCGATGGCAGGGTGACCTTCGCTGACTACGTCATTCTCGAAGGCGGCTTCGGCAAGAGCGTGCCCGAACCGATGACGCTCTTGGTGCTGGTCGTGAGCATGTTGGCCGGGCCAAAGCGGAAGTTGTGAGCAGTGCGGAAACGCGCCAATAACCCTTGCGCATCCGCGATATGCATTTGCGCGATATACGCCTTGCCATATCAGACAAAGGGGAGATAATAGCGACACAGTCAGGAGAGGGCATTTCGTGGGTGGGCATCGGCCTGCCAGGAGGCGGCGTCTGCGGCGCGTCAGTGTGACTTGTGTTTGACACGCTGGAGGGTTGACCTCATTTCCACGGATCCGAACTCCTCTGTGACGTGAGCCAGTTTTCTGGCATTGCTTGCTTGCCGACATTTTCGGGAAGCAGCTGGCGCCAGGAGGCGTGTGCACATCAAATAAGAACCAATGTGCGAGGGCAACGGGCGGTGGAGGCGCCGCGCTTCTTCTTGTCGCGGCCTCTGCTTCGTAGGCAGGGGCGAAGCGCTACGAGACTACACGCAATTCAAGCCTAAAGGAGGCGACTTATGAGAGGGATTGGCAGGGTGAGTGCATTTCTTGTGATTCTGGGCCTGACCGCATGCGCGGGGGCCGTAACGGCTAGCTGGACCGGCCTCGGCGGCGACAGCAGTTGGAGCACGGCCGCAAACTGGTCGACCGGCATCGTGCCCAACCTTTCCAGCACGGACGTGGTGATTGGTGATGCCGCACCGTCCACCATCTCGCTGAACTCTGCAAGCAACGTGTTGCTTAAGAGTCTGACCATCACCAAGAGTTCAGACCTTACCATCGCCAAGGGGACTGGGGCTGGCGCGATCATAGAGATTTACTCCAACGCGCCCGTCGTCTACAATCCAGGTAATGCCAGCACCTTCATCGTCGATTCCACGATAACATACTTGTGGAACGGCGCCACGAACGGCCCGCCCGCCAGCAAGGATCCAGTGTATGAGGTCGACGGCCAGGCGACCTATCGCTCCCAGACTCTGAACTGGGCCGTTAAGACCGGCACCCTTTCGTTCACCAAGACCGGCACTGGAACGTACTGGGCCAAGGACAACGCGGCCACCAGTCAGAACACGTTCCCCAGCACAGTCACCATCTCCGCCGGCAAGCTTGCGATCGGGCGCGGCCAGAGCGGCGACACCGCGGTGTTGGGACCGCTGACCAAGGGCACAACCGTCACGGTGAATATCGCCTCAGGGGCAACCTTCGAATTCGACGGCCTGCCCGGCTATAACGACAGCAACAAGTCCACCGGCACCGGCACCGCCAACGGCATCCTGGGCAACTTCGCCGGCAGCGGCACGATCAACATGGCCGGCATCGCAGTGAACGCCAATACCATGATCGCCCCGGGCTGCATGTTCTCCCCAGGCGTGACCACTGCCTCCGGCTCGGGCGTCTTGAGCCTTCAGGGCAACCTGACCTTCGCCTTGGTGCCCACAACCACGAGCACGACGGCCGCCGGCACGGCCGGCAAGGCCTGCTCGCTGAACATCGACATCCCCGCCGGCAGCATCGGCATGACTCCGGGCGTCGACTTCGATCAGTTGGCAGTCACCGGCACGGTCAGCACGATCGGCAACTGCGACCTGATCGTCAACGGCACCGGCGCGGTGGCTGGCAACAGCTATGCGTTCCTGACCTCCGCCAATGACCTGAGCGCGGCGTCGTTCAAGAGCGTCGCCGTGAGCAACACGGCCCTGCCGTACGCCGTGGCCCCGATTGCCAGCGGTTTGGGATACCAGATCACCTTCACCCCCGAGCCGGCGACGCTGTCCGTGCTGGTTCTGGGCGGCTTGGCGATGCTGAAGCGCAAGTCGTAGGCAACGCCTGCCGAGATGCATAGCCGCAGCAATGGAACATGGGAATGTCGGCAGGCCGTCTGGGTCTGTGGTCTGCCGATATTCCTTATTTAGACGCAGCAGAAATAGGAGAGTGCTATGAGCAAGCTTTTGTCTTTTCTTACAGTGCTTGTCTTGATGGTGGCCGCCACGACCGCGCTGGCCACTGATATTACGATCTCGACCAACACCGTCTGGTCGGGCACCGTCACGATTGATGGCAAGGTCACGCTGAACAACAACGCCAACCTTACCATTCAGCCGGGCACAACCATCAATTTTGTCGGCAGCACCGCCAACCTGCATATCACCAGCGGAGGCACATTGAGCGCGCTGGGAACCGCGGCTCAGCCCATTTACTTGACTGGCAGCCAAACCGGCCTTATTGACGGCGCCCCCAACAAGGGCGTGCTTTTCGACCACTGCGTCATTTCGGGAATGGGATCTGGAACCGCCAACTGGTTTAACGTCAACCCCCAATCCCAGGGCTTTAGCCTGACGAATTCTACCGTCACTAATTGCAGCCGCCTTTATACGGCCGGTAATTCCGGCGCCACGATCTCCAACTGCGCAATAACCAACGTGGGCCAATGGAGCTTAATGAACAGCGGCGGCGATACCCTGACCGGCTGCAAGGTAAACGGCGCTGGGAAGATGCGGATCAACTCGACCACCAGGGAAGAGGTCAGCAACAACGTGCTCGTTAACTGCGCGATCTGGTCCGACGGCAGCGCGTCGGCGAACAACATTCTAGTGCATGATAATTACATCAACAATACTGCCCCGAACGCCGAGCACACCGGCACGGATTACGGACTACAGGGCATCGTCGGCCAGGTCTACAACAACTTCGTCCACGGCGCCTCCTGGACCGTGGGCTTCGTTGGCGGCCATGTATATAACAACGTGGTTGAAGGCCTGACGGCCTCCGAAGTCGCCGGGCACGGCGACACCACACACGAGCAGTTGAATGACTTCGCAAACAACAGCGTTGTGGAACACAACATTGTCCTGAACAACTCCATGGGCTCGTTCATGACCGCCAACGTCGGGTTGGCCCTGAACTGCGTGATGCGCAACAACACCTTCGACCAACGCTGCGCCGTCGGCTCGACTGCCTCCGGTGTGATCTACCTGAACCACAATGGCGGTGCGGCGGCAAATATGCTCGTCAGCAACAATCTCTTCATGCGTGGCGGGCGCATCTTCGACGAGACCAGCCTTGCCAACGCGATTTCCTACGTGGACTATAACGGTTGGGCTGGCCGGGACACCACCGACAGCTTCAGCGGCAGCTCCAGCAAGTTCGTGAACATCGTCATCAGCGGCAAAACCGAAGGCGATGACGGCTTTGGTATGCACGACGTGACTCTGCCGACGCTGCAAGCGGGCTTCAATCCCGCCAGCGTGGTACAGAACGCCAATTACACCAATCCATATACTGACGCCCAGATGCTGGCTGGGACATACACAATCAGTCAGCTTCTGTCCAACTACTGGCAGGCCTTCGCGCCGACGCAGGGCTCGGCTCTCATCGATGCCGGTGACCCCAACTTCCTCACCGACCCGAACATGGTCGGTGGCCGGATCGACATTGGCGCCGTCGAAGCCTCCCTGCCCGTAGTAACGTATCTTCCCGGTGACGCCGACTGCGACCACAAGGTCACCTTCGCCGACTACATCATTCTGGAACGCAACTTCGGTGCGACCAATGCCACCTGGGCCATGGGCGACTTCAATTCCGACGGCAAGGTGACCTTCGCTGACTACATCCTGCTCGAAACCAACTTTGGAAAGAGCGCGCCCGAGCCGATGACGCTGTCGTTGCTGGCGGCCGGCGCGGTGGCCCTGCTGCGACGCAAGAGGTAGCCAACTCACGGGTCAGTTGTGACCTGAGACTGTACGGGCGGCTTCGTGGGCTACCGCGAGGCCGCCTTGTTCTTGCGCTGGCGTGGGCAACCGCCGTGAAAATCCACTTGGCCGCGCGGACACGCTGTAACTGGTTTCATAGCCGGTGGCACGCCCGCCCTCGGGCGTGAGCCGCGTGAGAAGAGGTTGACTGGGCCGCAAAAGCCACAGCCGAGGGCGGCTGTGCTACGAGTCAAACCCGCCATGAAATGGGCTCTAGGTTGTTCGCGTCGCTTGTGAGACCAGCCTGAAATGCTGAGCTTTACCGGGAACTCGGCTCTGATTGCTGCGGCGCACGCCTGGCCAGTGGCATACTCTCGATCTCCTGAACGGCCAGGATTTCCGAAGTTTCAGCCAGCGTGACAACTCCTTGGCGGATGGTCAGGTAATGGCACGGCCGTTCGGTCCAGCATCCACTGTTGTAATAGCGGACTGGCCCTTCGTCTTCCACGACGGGGTGATGCGTGTGGCCACAGATCACGGCGTCGCACTTGGCGTGGCGGGCCATGGCGACGGCGCCGTCGCGCACCTTCCGCTCGCAACGCAGGAAGACCTTTGACTGCCGCTTGGCCAGCCGGGCGATGTAGTGGCTGCGGTCGGACTTCTGAAGCAGCGCGTACGCACAGTCCGCCAGCCAGGTCAGGACAGGGTGGTCCTGAATGAACCGGTCGAACTGGTGGCCGTGGACGATCAGTATCCGCCGCGGGCCGCTGGTCAGGATGTACTGGCCCACGACCGACACGCCCAGCAGGTTGGAAACGATCTCGGCTGGGCCATCATGATTGCCGGCGATCCAGACGACCTCCATCTTGTCCGACAGGTGACGGATCAGCGACAGCACCTTCCAGTGATGCTTCTTCAGGCGGCGAAAATCGATGGAGTCGAAGACGTCGCCGTTGAAGATCAGCCGGCGGGTGTGGAGTTTCCCGTCGAGAATCTGTTGCAGCAACTCACCCAGGGCGCTGGCCTGGCAATTTGTCGAGCCCAGGTGAATGTCGGAGATGATGACCGCGTCAAGCCGCTCGGCCGGCTCGGAGTCAGGTGGGGTCGCAGCCACTGGACAACGGGAACGGAGTGTTGGCAGCAACAGTGGCCAAGTGAAGTTGTCGTTCTCTTGTATCACGCGATCTCCTCTCAGCAGTAGTATCGGAAATCGCGAATAAGGCCCGGTCAGATCGGCGCTAAGGCTTGGTGAGGAACGCCCGCCATCAACCGAATCGGCCGGTCACGTACTCTTCCGTCTTCTTGCTGGAGGGGTTGGTGAAGACCTGTTTGGTCAGGTCGTACTCGATCATCTCGCCCATGCAGAAGAACGCGGTGCGGTCGCTGACGCGGGCCGCCTGCTGCATGTTGTGAGTGACGATGACGACGGTGTAGTGATCCTTGAGAGTGAGGATCAGCTCTTCAATCTTGCCCGTGGCAATGGGGTCCAGTGCCGAGCAGGGCTCGTCCATCAGCAGCACTTTGGGCCGAGTAGCTAACGCCCGCGCAATGCACAGCCGTTGCTGCTGGCCGCCCGACAGCGTCAGGGCCGAACGGTGCAGATCGTCCTTCACCTCGTCCCACAAGGCCGAGTCGCGCAGCGATTGCTCGACGAGGTCATCCAACTTCCCGCGCCGGATGCCCTGCAACCGGGGCCCAAAGGCAATGTTGTCGAAGATGCTCTTGGGAAACGGGTTGGGCCGCTGGAAGACCATGCCCACCTGCTGGCGCAGGTTGATGAGATGGACGCGCCGGTCGTAGATGTCCTGCCCGCTGACGGCCAGCACGCCGGTGGTGCGGACATGCGGGATCAGGTCGTTCATGCGATTGATGCTGCGCAGGAACGTGCTCTTGCCGCAGCCGGAGGGGCCGATAATGGCCGTCACGCATTGCGGGTAGATGTCCAGCGTAATGTTCTTCACCCCGGCCTTGGGGCCATAGTACAGGCTAAAGTCGCGCGAGGTGATGATGGGCTGGACCTGCTGGCGCGGCGCGGAGGATCGATTGGCGGTATCGCCGTGGTGGTTGGACCGGGCTGGCTCGCGCTGGTACTGGCCCGGCGTAACGACGATTTCAATCTCGTTCTGCGGCACATGGTTCATGTCGTCCATAGCTTTCACAAACGTCTGTGTCATAGTGCGACCTCTATTGTCCGCGCAGCCGGCGGCTGATTCTCCACCGCAGCACAATGGCGATCAGATTCAGCGCCAGCACCACCAGGATCAGCGTCATGACCATGCCGTATTGGTTGTGCGGCACCTTGGCGGCCAGGCGGTCGCCGACGGCCAGGTTCCACGCCCCGTAGGACAGGGTGCGCGTGGGGTGCAGCATCCAATCCCACTTGGTGAAGTCGAGCGGGGGGCCAACTGCCACGCCGGCCACGAAGAGAATCGGCGCGGTCTCACCGGCGGCCCGGCTCAAACTCAGGATGGCGCCGGTAAGAATGCCCGGCAGCGCCGCCGGCAAGGTCACCGTGACGAAGGCGCGAAAGGGACTGGCCCCGACGGCCAGGGCGGCTTCCTTGTACGTTCGCGGCACGGCCTTGATGGCCTCTTCACTGGCGCGGATGATTACGGGCAAGACCATCAGCCCCAGCGTCATGCCGCCGGCCAGCACGCAAGGCCGGCTGGGCAGCCCGGTGGCCGGCATGAGCACCAGCACGAAAAAGATCATGCCGAAGATGCCGAAGACAATGCTGGGCACGCCCGAAAGCGTGTTGATGCAGGTGCGGATGACGCGGACGAGCCAGTTGTCGCCGCCGCATTCGACCAGATACGCCGCCGATACTATCCCCAGCGGCACGGCCAGGAGCATCGAGAGCACCGCCAATACAATGGTCCCCAGTGTCTCAGGCCCGACGCCGCCAAAGAAGTGCCCCGGCGTGCTGTCGTCGATGAAGTACTGCCAGTAAAAGGTCCGTTGAGGCAGCAGCATCTGGCTGAGGTCCTTCTCCACCAGCCCAAAGAGCGGCTCGAGTTCCGTGCCGGCAAAGAGCTTTGCCCGGGCCACGCGTTGTTGCGTCTTGGCTTGGCCCTGGCCGTTGTCGCACCAGGCTTCGGTGTAGAGCAATTGATCCAGCAGCACCTGCGCCCGGTCCCAGCGCGTGGCCCCGTAGCTGAACTGTGCCAGGTCGACGCCCACCTTTCCTGGCCGGGGGCCAAGGAGTTCAACCAGGATCGTCTGCACTTCCTTCGCGGCCGCCTGGTACTGATCGCGGTGGGCAATGCCGCTGCTCTGCATACTCTGGCGATAGCAGCGAGCCAGGTCGAAATACTCCTGCGCGGCCGTGCCGGCAAAGGCGGCTTCGTTGGCGGGCGTCAGGATCGCGTCGAGTGCGGCCAAGGCTACCGCCTGATCGGTGGCATCCAGTGCGGCCTCGAACTGGTCACGAATCTGCCGGGCCTTCTCCAGCATGCCGGCCCGCTGCTCTTCGGTGAGGTCGCGCTGGCGGAGTTGGTCGCGCAGCCGGCGCAGGGCTGAGCGGGCCTTGTCGTGCATCGTGGCCGTGTCGATACTGGCCGAGAAGCGATCCAGCATGTCATACACGGTTTGGCGGACTTGGCGAACCTGCGCCAGTTCGGCCTGCAGGGCGGTGTAATCGCCCCGGCCAAAGCGTTCGACCTGCATCTTGCGAAACTCGACGGTGCCCTCGAAGGCCACCGCGCCGCTGCCGCGATACAGCATCGGACCCAGAATGATCAGCAGTGCCGCCGCCATCAGGCCGACCGAGGCGATGGCCAGCAGGGTGAAGGCGCGGTCGGCGAATTGACGCAGAAATACTCTCATTTCTTCGCCCCCGTGGCCGCTTTACGGGCCTGGGCCAGGAAGTGCTCGCTGACGAGGTTCAGGCCGAAGGTGAAGACCAGCAGCACGGCCGCGACGGCGAACAGGGCGTAGTAGTGATCCGATCCCTGGGGCGTCTCGGCCATGTCGGAGGCGACGGTGGCGGTCATGGTGCGGATCGACTGGCTCAGGTCGTACCACGGCTGAGGGATGCGGCTGGTGTTGCCCGATGCCATCCAGACTACCATGGTCTCGCCCACGGCCCGCATCATGCCGATGATGATGGCCGCCACGATGCCGCTGTGGGCGGCCGGCAGCACGACCTTGACGATGGTCTCGGCCCGGGTCGATCCCAGTGCGTACGAGCCCTCGCGCAGCTCTCGTCCAATGGAGGACAACGCATCTTCAGAAATGCTCACAATGGTGGGCATGGCCATGATCGCCAGCATGAGCGAGGCGTTGAGCGTGTTGACGCCGGTGGACAGCCCCAGCTTCTGCAGCCACGGGGCCACCACCAGCACGGCGAAGAAACCGTACGCCACCGACGGTATGGCCGCCAGCAACTCGATAACGGGCTTTAGGGCCTGGCGCACGCCAAACGGGGCGATGTCCGACAGTAGCACCGCCGCCAGCAGACCCGTGGGCACCGCCAGCAGCAGGGCGCCGATGGTTACGTAGGCCGAGCCGATAATCAGCGCCAGAGCGCCAAACTCCGGCTGTTCGCTCTCGGGATACCACCGTGTCGAAGTGAAAAACTCGATCACGCCGTGACGGGCGAAAAAGGGAACGGCTTCACGCAGGATGAAGACGAAGATCAGCAGTACGGCCAGCACGCTGCTGCCGGTGATTGCCAGCAGCAAGGCCTTGCCCAGGTGCCGCAGCACGTAGCCAGCCAAATCCTGCCGCGCAGAAAGCAGCAACGGCCGGTCGCAAGGCTCCCATCCCCCCGTTGCGGGAGGGGAGACCTCGAAACCGGCCGTTGCCTCGGGAGCCTGCTGCGATTGGAGATCTGTTGGCATTCGAAACGCTGCGTCCTGGTTTAGTATTTCGTCAGCGGGACAAAGCCCTTGGCTTCAATAAGCTGCTGGCCTTTCTCGCTCAGGTAGAAGGTCACGAACGCATACGTGGTCGAGCCGGGCTTGGGGAAGCCGTTGGTGAAAAGGAACAGTGGCCGGGCGATGGGATATTCGCCGTTTACGACGGTGGCCTTGCTGGGCATGACGTTTTCGACCTTGACGGCCTTGACCTTGTCGTCCAGGAAGCCCAAGCCGACATACGCGATGGCATTGGCGGTGCTGTTGACGCGGGCGTGGGCCTGTGGGTTGGAGTTCACCGTCTCGACGCCCTCGCCCATCTTCTGCTTCTGCATCACCTTCTCTTCAAAAACCTCGAAGGTGCCCGAGGAGGTGTCCCGGCTGATGCAGACGATCTTGGCGTCCTGGCCGCCGACTTCCTTCCAGTTGGTGATCTTGCCCAGGTAGATGTCGCGGACCTGCTCGATGGTCAGGGCCGAGACGGGGTTGGATGGGTGCACAATCACGCACACGCCGTCCATGGCGATGGTCGTGCAGCAGGGTAGAACCTTCTTCTCCACAGCCTTGGCGAATTCCTCGGGCTTCATGAAGCGGCTCATGGAGGCAATGTCGCACCGGCCGTCGATGAGGGCGGCGGCGCCGTCGCCCGAGCCGGTGGCCTTGACGGTCACCTTGACATTGGGGTGGTCTTTCATGAAGACCTCGGCGAAGGCGTCAACAATGGGGCCAACCGTGGTGGAGCCCTCGATTTGCAGGGCGGCGCCCTTGGCGGCGTCCTTTTCCTGGGCGTAGGCCACGCAGGCGCAGGCGATCATTGCAGCCACAGCCAGCATCCACATCGCTTTGTGACGGCGCATCCGTATCTCCTTTACAGGTCAAAACGTACCGTCTTTTCAAAGACGGGAACTGGCCGCGACATTCGCTAGCTCCTGAGGGGCCCTGTGCCCGCCAGAGCGGCCAGCCAACGCGTCCATTGTCCCAACGGAGCGTTCAGACATTGAACAGGTCGCGTTAAGATTGCGCTAGTGGCCTGTTGAATGATGAGTGTCGCGAGCGAGACGGCCGCGACACGTCACCTCCGCGCTGATACCTCCTTAACCGAATCCTCAGCCTTTCCTGAGGCAGCCTTCATCACATCTGAACATACGTGTGGACAATTCCGTGCAGGCCTTTGAAGGCTGGTAATCCTCACGTCTTTATGAAACGACCTTCATTCGGACTGAATATGCGGGATGCACAATCCCCCGTGTGGAAAGGAGACATCGGGCTTGAACCATTGAAGTGAGCTGATTGGGGAGTGTTGACATGCACAATGCCAAGAACGAACGAGAACGGAACTAGAAGGAGACATACTGAAATGTTGAATCGATGGGGAGTAAAACGAAATATTCGCTCCATGCCCAATGCCTTTACGCTGATTGAACTGCTGGTCGTCGTCGCCATCATTGCCCTGCTCGTATCGATGCTGTTGCCGAGCCTGAACAAGGCCAAGGACATGGCCAAGGCCGTCAAGTGCTCGGTCAACCTGCGCAACGTCGGGTCGATGATGAACACGTACACGAGCCTGTATGACAGCTATCCGATTTCCTATGCCTATGCCGCCGACGAGAAAGGCGGCTATGACATGACCAAACAAGTGGACGGCCAGCACCCGTATGGCTACCTGCACTGGTCGTACATGATCGCCGGCGAGGTCAATGACAAGGCCTTCCAGTGCCCCAGCTTCCCGCGCAACGGCTGTCCGCGCACGAACCCGGGCCCTGACATGAAAGAATGGGAAATGGGCCAGCAGGACCAGAACGGCGCCACCCGAGCCGCCCCCAACTCCATCAAGGACAAGCAGGCGCCGCGAATGTGCTACACGATGAATGCCGCCTTGGTCCCGCGCAATAAGTTCCGCCGCTCTGACGAAACCACCCAAATGGGCTACAACTGCGCCCGCTACAACAAGTTCGTCAAAGTCGAGGATGTCCATGACGCCGGCAATACCATTCTGGGCACGGAGTTCAATTCCGACTGGAAGAACACGGGCCTCAAGATTGATACAGGCAGCGTCAAGAGCCTGAGCCACCGCCCCTTGAATCCTTTCTATCATCCGGGAGCCGGGGGATGGACCCATGTATACGACGCTGACGTGGAGGGCTTTGTCTATCCCGACTGTGCGCAGTGCCCAGACATGCCGAACTTTGGCCTTAAGGGTCTGGGGGAACTGGCCAACCTGCCTGTCTTGGGCGAAGGCTCAGATGACGGCCAAGGCGACATGAATGCGGTCGGGCGGCACCATCCCGGTTCGGCCGGCAGGACCGATGGTGGCGTTGATCTCGGCGGCTGCGCCAACTTCCTGTATTGCGACGGGCATGTGGTCCGCAAGCACGTGCTTGAGACGCAGCGGAAGAAGGAATGGGGCGACAAGTTCTACAGCCTGACCTTCAGCGGCGTGGCCGATCCAAGGTCTCCCGTGCGCGAGACGAATGACGTGATGAACTACTAATTCGCATGTGCAAGGAGGTGCGGATGGCGTAGTGGGCTTGGTCAGGTATCCCTAACGACAGGAAAAACGCGCACATTGCGCGAGAACTCAAAGAAAGCGAGGAATTGTATGAAGTTGCGTATGACGGTATTGGCGGCATTGTTGGTTCCGGCCTTGACGGCTATGGCCGGGGTCGGAACCTGGGGCAGCGGCGCGACGTTCACCTACAACGCGCAGGTGAATATCAGCGGCTCGACATTGTTCAACGCGTTCTTCTCGGCCCCGGCCTCGACGAACGACTATATCGACGCCGACGGCAACGGCATCGCCGGCTGGGATCCGGGCCGGGTGCCCATGGTACAGCAACTGGCCCCGTCCCCGGGCGCGAGCAGCGCCTTCTGGCTGGTGCAGTATCGCGGCGTGGGTTCGGGCAACGGCCTGGCGGAACTGGATCGGTGGTATAACACCACGCCGGTCACCACCAACTCGGCTTGGACCTCGCCCGACCCAGCCAAGGCCAATGGCGGGGTTTTCTACTCCGCCGCCGGCGCGGGCCCGCAGTACGTGCCGGCCAATGACGGCACCGGCAACCCGCACACCTTCTACGGCAGCCCTGCCGTTCCGACCAACATCGACATCGCCGTCAGCGACGTACCCTGCCGCTGGCTGCTGCAGGGCGCCATCAGCGTGGGCAACGCCAACTGGAACGCCGCGCCGCTGACCGCCGGCTACGGCCAGAATCCAGTCACCAGCAGCCTGGGCGCCCAGAGCAACAAGCTCAAGACCCTCACCCAGACGAACGTGAACGCCACGCCCAATAGCGCGACCCTGGTCGACACCCCGATCGCCTGGGTTCCGATCTGCTACGTCGCCAACCGCGGCACCGGGCTGCAGAACGTAGACCAGTCTCAGCTGCAGCACCTGTACGTCACTGGCCGCATGCCCACCGGCGAGCACCTGATCGCCACCACCCGTGACCCGGGTTCGGGCACGCGTAACGGCGCCATGAATTGCATCGGCGTCGATCCCAGCTGGGGCAAGGGCGAGAACCTGCAAGCCAAGAATGACACCTCGGCCAATGACGCCCTGGGCGCCAGCCATGCCCTGTCGAACATGGGCAGCAGCGGGAGGTTGCAGGCATGCGTGATGAACACCCGCCTGGCTGTCGGGTACGTGGGCGTGAACGGGTCGAGCGGCGCCGACGCCGATGCATTGGCCGGCAAGTACGAAGTCCTCAACGTCAAGATGGACCAGAAGGGCGGCACCCAGTACGTGCGCCCCACGCGCAGCACCATCCTGTACAACGACGACGTGAACACCGGCTGGCAGATCGGCGGCAACGAGACTTTCATCACCGTCGGCGACCCCGAAGCTCCCGTGGGCGGCAACCAGATGGCCAACGCGCAGGCGGCCAACTACATCAAGAACATCACGCACAGCATTGCGGATTTCGTGGACCAGCCGGACAATCCGAACGACACGAACATGCCCGGCCAGTACATGGCCAAGACGTTCTTCCTGACGGCCGGCATCAGTTCCATGCCCAACCCGGCCAACCCCTCGCAGTTCGTGCACCAGGCCAACCTGAACACGACCCTGCAGACGTACATGAACGCACACAATGACATGGGCATCGGTCAGGACACCCCCGCTTACGGCGCTGCCAACGTGGCCGGCCTAGTTCCCGTCAGCACCGGCCCGGCGTATGTAGACGCCCACGGCACGGTCCTGGTGGCCGGCGCTGCTCTGTCCAAGCGCAACCAGATTCAGGACGACTTCACCTATGATCACCTGCGCAACAACAATGACATTCCGGCCATGATGGCCGCCGTTCACAGCCCCAGCACGTTTGAGACGGCCGGGACTGCCGACGGGTACGTCTGCGTCGGCGTCATTGGTGACAACAACGGAGACGGCGTGTTCGACAGCAAGGACGTCCGTTACTTCGCCGACGGCCTGGCTATGGACCCGACCACCGGCCTGCTGAACCGTAAGGCCGGCTTCCTGGCGGTCGACCAGAACTGGACGTACACCGATCAGCTCACGCACCCATCCGGCAATTACTTCAATGTCACCTTGGCGAACGGCCATCCCTATGTGGCCGGCGACGCCATCGGCGACATCAACAATGACGGCGTGATCGACGGCGCCGACATGACCCGGCTGCAGCTCGTGGCCAGCGGCGGCCTGGTTCCCACCGGCGTGATCCCGGGCAGCGGTTTTATGGCCGATGGCAAGCTGCACTGGAGCAACATCAACGAGGCCGTGTATTCCGACCTGGCTTGCGACCTAAACGGCGACCTGTGCGTCGGCCAGGATGACGTGCTCGCGTTGGAAAGCATCATGGGCACCCTGCTCATGGGCGATGCCAACGGCGACGGCGTGGTCAACTTCAAGGACTACATCGTGCTGGAAGGCAACTTCAACAAGACCGGCACGGGCTTTGCCGGCGGCGACTTCGACGGCGATGGCAAGGTCACTTTCAAGGACTACATCGTGCTCGAAAGCAACTTCAACAAGACCGCTGGCAGCGTTCCCGAGCCGGCCAGTATCAGCATGCTGATTCTGTGCGTCGTTCCGACACTGCTGCGTCGGCGTAAGTAGTAGCAGCAGATCTCCCCGCGCAAAGGCTGCCTCTGGGCATGGAGGCAGCCTTTTGCGTGCGCACCGGGCGGCGCGACTTGACGCCAGCGCCATGGACGAGGGAACGTCTGATTCGGCGATCTTCTTTAGAGCGGTTTAAGTTTGCGCGTTGGCGCGCTTCGGGTGGCACAGGCTTTCCAGCCTGTGCGGCACAGCCTGAAAGGCCGCGCCACCTGTCGCCAGGCAAGCTTAATCTGCTCTAAGCCTCTGGCCGGATGACCAACTCGCCCTCGCCGGCGCTGGGCAATGAGCACTCCAGCGTGCCGGCGTAGCGTTCGTTGGCCGGTATTGGCTGGCCATCCCACGTGGCGGTGTATTTGCCCGAGTCGCTCAGGCAGACAATGGCGATCACGCTGGCACCGCTCTTGCCGGTGAGTTTCAGCCTGACCTTGACGCCGCGCTGGCCGGCGGACCAGTCGCACGACAGCACCAAGCCGTCGAGGCCCAGGCTCAACGTCCCGGGCCGATGGTATGCCGCGTACCACACCAGCACCGGCGAGGACAGTCCGCTGAACTGGTGCCAGCCGGCGCCCTTGCCCGTCTGCACCATGAAGTGCTCGTAGCAGTTGTACGAATCATCCACCTCGGCCCGCCACAGTTCCAAGCCCGTCTGGGCGATGCGGTGGGCGTAATCGGCCATGCCCAGATCCAGCATCGCCTTCCAGACGAACCATTGGTGCGGCATCCACACCGCCCCGTTCCAGTACCCGTCCGGGCGGTAGTATGGTGCCGACTGATCCACCGTCGATTGGCCATAGCGGCACCACATGTGCTGCTCCGACATCAGCCGCTCCAGCAGGACATCACGCTGGGCGTCAGTGCAAATGCCGGCCAGCACTGGCGTGGCCCCGTCCATGCCCATGTTGAAATTCCTCCCGCTTGCGTGACGCAGCGGGCCCACTGGCTGGCCGGAGTCGTCGTGCACCACGTAGCTGAAGTACCCAGCCGATTCGTCCCAGGCGTAGCGCTGCAGCGCCTCGGACAGCCGTGCGATATCCTCGTCGTATTCCGCAACGGGCAGAGCCAGCACGCCCGCCATGGCTTTTAAGATGCGGGCGAAGCGGATCACGTGCGCGCTGGTCGCCACCGGCGTGACAGAGCCGGTGAGGTTATTCTTATGCACGTGCATCTGTGGCGGGTAATCGTCCCAGCCGCCGGAGTTGTAGAAATAGTCCCACGTTTGCAGCAGCCGGCTTTTGAACTTGTCGGTGCTGCTGCCGTCGCACCGGCCCGCCAGGAAGCGGTGATACCGCTGCATCGACGGGTAAAAGTGCGCCAGCAATTCCTTCGACTGCGTGCGGTTCCACAATTCCAGAAACAGGTACGCCTGCACCGGCACCGGCGTGCCGTGATGCACGAAGGCCGCGTCCTTCCGGTTTGTGGGCGTCACGTACGCGTTGAGGCAGTCGATGGCCCGCTGCACGTCGAGCTGCAACAGCCCCAGGCCCAGGAAGCCCGAATCCCACGTGTACAGGCAGTCCCACCATCGGCCCGGTGTGTTGTGGCGAATCCATGTTCCGGCGGTGCGGACCGGGTACACCACGCCGCTCAGCGTCGTAGCGGCCATGCGCTCCTGGCTGGGGCGGTACGCGTCTCCGGCCGCATTACACGCCAGCGAGACCACCTTGTTGCGGGCCTGCTCGTACTGCTGCTCGCACTGCGGGCTGGCCGGGTCGAACTCCGCCAGGCGGCGCGAGACTTCTTCCCGGCTGCCCGAGCACACCAGGCCAAAGATGCGATCCTGGCTGTGCGGCGCGACGAAAATCGGTTGCAGGAAGACGTTGAGGTAGTGGCCCTCGCCCTCGCCGCGGAAGGTGTGTGACACGTGATTGTGGGCGTACAGTCGCAGCAGGCAGTCCAGGTCGTGGCCATGGAATTCGCGGACCTGTCCAGCGTGCCCCCACGCCAGGCCGTAGTAGCAATCGACGTGATCGTACTTGAGTATCAGCGTGCTGTCGCGCGGGCCTGGCAACATCTGCGGCACGTAGTTCCACACCACGGGCACAAACCGCACCAGTGAAGCCTGGGCGGATGTGGCGATGAAGAACCCGTCCGTCAGTAGGGCGGCGCCACCGGCACTGCGCAGGCTCAGCTCAGTTCGTCCAGCCTTGACGTGCCCCAGCGGCACGAGCACAACTTCCGGCGAGCCGGTGCCTTCAAGCCGCACTTCGCGCTGCGCCAGGCCACGCAGCTGCAAGCTGAGCGATTGCCCCTTGTCCAGGCGATACCGCAGCCCCAGCACTGCCTCCGGCACATCGTGGGCGATATCCAGCTTGTACGAAACCACATCGCCGGCCTGGGCACCAAAGCCGTCGCCCAGCCCCACGCCGTCCACAAACTCATGCTCGCGCACTTCACCGCGTCGCTGGCCGTCAGGCTGCAAGCCCGCCTGCGGATCGTCGGGGCGGAAATGAATATCGCTGTACGATGTTGCAGGCATCCACACCGCCCCGGGCGGCAGTTCGACGCGGGCAGGATGAATCGGCGCACTGGAGTACGGCCCCTTGGGCGGCGGGTTCAGATACGCCGCATAATGCAGCACCATGTTCTGCGGTCCATCGCCCCGGTTGACGCACGCCGCCCGAATGAGCGTGACGTTGCGGTCCAGGCGGCTGAAGCTGACGTCGCAGTACAACTGGTCCTTCCAGATAACCTCGTGGCGGTGGCTGAAGTAAGACAGGTCGGCCGATGACTCCCACGGATGATAGCCCGACTCCCACAGCACGTTGGGAATCTGTGCGCTGCGGCGCAGCAGGCCGGGAAAGACGCTCAGGTCGAAGCGAAAGCCCGCCTGGACATCGGGGATGTGCGAAATGCCGATGTAACGCTTGGTGTACGGGCCCCAGTCAGACAGACCCAGATCGTGGCCCGACAGTTCGGGCAAGTTCAGGTCATCGGAACGAACGAGGTCGCGCATCACTCACTCCATTCATGGCTTGAAGTGTGGGCATGGGCGGACAGGCCCATGACCCTCTCAACGCCGCGCACATTACTATAACCGGTTTCACAACCGGTGTGACCTGTGGCACAGCCGCCCTCGGCGGTGATTGGCTTCGTGGCACAGCCGCCCTCGGCTGTGGATGTTGCGGCCATATCGACGTCTTCTCGCCCGGTTTCACGCCCGAGGGCGGGCGTACCACGGTTATGACACCAGTTCTGCTCAGGTGTGACAAATTCCGTGAACTGGCCTTGTCAAAACCACTTTTCTGAATACAATCGTGTTTGGGCACAGGGAAACTCCACCAGATATTAAGCGATTGTGTTTCGGGGTCCCTTGATCCTACGAATCTAGTCGTGCCGATTCGGCGACATCGCGATGCGATTGAGCGGGAGAGGCATATTGGGAGGAAGCACGATGTCACCGGCATCTCACGTGGTCAGCCGCCTGCGCAAACTATATGGACTGGTTCTCTCCAACACACGCGTGCTCTGCCAGGAGCGGATGCACCCGCGCTGTCGCACCCTTGGCCTGGCCGGCGGAGTCGCGGTGGAACCGCTCGAGCCGCGTTTGCTGCTGAGCGTTGCGGCCAGCGGACAGGCGGCGCCATATCTTCCCCCGCAGCATTTCCTGGCTGAGTCTAATGGATACCTGACGGAACCGTCGAGCGGGCGGCCTCTGGATATTGCCATGCAGTATTTGACGTCGCATGCGGGCCTGCTCGGGTGCGGCGCGGGGGATATTCAGCAATCAATCGTGACGGACCAGTACGTCAGCGCGGACACGGGGGTGACCCATATCTACCTGCGTCAGCAATACGACGGCATGGACATCGTCAATGCCAATCTGTGCGTGAACGTGACGGCGGATGGCCGGCTGCTGAACGTGGGCGGCGGCTTCGTGAACGGCGTGAATGCCGCACCGGCCGTGCTGCTGGCGAGCGCTGGGCCGCGGTTGAGCCCCGATCAGGCGATTGCCAAGGCGGCAGAGGCGTTGAATCTGACGTCCTCCGGCGCGGCGATGGCGTTGGACGCGGCCAGTCCCGCGACGCTGAGCGAGGCGAGCCTTTCGCTGGATCCGATTCCGACGAAGTTGGAGTATATCGCCACGCCGCAGGGGTTGAGCCTTGCCTGGGACCTGGTGATCCGCACGACCGACCATGAGCACTGGTACGACGTGGGCATGGACGCCTCCGCCGGCCAGTGCCTGAGCGTGAGCGACTGGGTGGATCACGCTTCGTACCGCGTCTTTGCGCTGCCGGCGGAGAACCCTGACGACGCCGGGCGCACGCTGGTGGTGGATCCGGCCGACGCGGTGGCCTCGCCGTACGGCTGGCACGACACGAACGGAGCGGCGGGCCCCGAGTACACGGACACGCGCGGCAACAACGTCTGGGCGCAGGAAGACCAGGACGCCAACAACGCCGGCGGCTTCCGCCCCAACGGTACAAGCTCGCTGACGTTCGACTTTCCGTTGAACCTGTCGCAAGAACCGACGAGCTACCAGAGCGCCGCCATCACCAATCTGTTCTACTGGAACAACCTGCTGCACGACATTCACTACCGCTACGGCTTCGACGAGGCGGCGGGCAACTTTCAGATGACCAACTACAGCGGCGCGGGCCTGGGCGGGGACGCGGTCATGGCCGATGCCCAGGACGGCGAGTATATCAACAACGCGAATTTTGCCACGCCGCCCGACGGCCAGTCGCCGCGAATGCAGATGTTCAATTGGGACGACAGTTTCCCCAACCGCGACGGCGACTTGGAGAGCACGATCATTGCCCATGAATACGGGCACGGCGTGTCCAACCGGCTGGTCGGCGGCCCTGCCAACGCCGGCGCGCTGGACGCGATTCAGAGCGGGGGCATGGGCGAAGGCTGGGGCGACTGGTGGGCACTGATGTTCACGATGAAGCCCACCGACGCCAAGACCGGCGCCTATACGCTGGGCGCGTACTCGCTGGACGATTCGGCCGGCCTGCGCCGCTACCCGTATTCCTTCGACAAGGCCATCGACCCGCTGACGTATGGGAGCTACAACGACAGTGACGAAGTCCACGACGCGGGCGAAATATGGTGTACGGCCCTGTGGGACATGACCTGGCTGCTTATCGACGCTCACGGCTTCAGCGCCGACATTGCCAATGGTTACGACCCGGCCGTGCCGGCGTCCGCGGGCGGCAACAACCTCGCGCTTCAGTTGGTCATGGATTCCCTAAAACTGCTGCCGGCGAACCCGACCTTCCTGGACGGCCGGGATGCCATCTTGCAGGCCGACGAGGTGCTGACGGGCGGGGTCAATCAGCCAGCCATCTGGGCGGCCTTCGCCCGTCGAGGGATGGGCGTTGGCGCGACCGACGGCGGGGGGCCCGATGCCACCGTCGTTACGGAGTCCTTTGAGGACCCCTGGCCCGATCCGGTGGTGCTCTCGGCCACACCCGACGGCGTGGCCATGGCGCCGCTCATTTGGATCAGGTTTCATTTCAACAAGCCGATCGATCCGGGCAGTTTCGATCTCGCCAGCGACGTTGTCAGCTTCACCGGGCCAGATGGAACGGACCTAAGGTCCCAGGTCACCGGCTTTGAGTGGCTGGACAACCAGACGCTCCGCGTGGACGTCGAGCCGCAGACAACGTTGGGAACGTACGCGATGTGCATCGGCCCGGAGATCCTCGCTGCCGACGATGGCCATGCGATGGACCAGGACCGGGACGGCACGCTGGGCGAAGTGCTCGACGATGCCTTCACGGCTTCGATCAATCTGGTGGAGGGGCCGCAGACGCTGTATTCGGCCAACATGGACGCCGATCCCCTCTGGTCGCTGCAGGGGCAATGGGCCTGGGGCCAGCCCCAAGGCCAAGGCGGCGATCCGACCTCCGGGCATACCGGCAGCAACGTCATTGGCTACAACCTGAATGGCAGGTACTCCGACAGCATGGGAATGGAGTCGGCGACGACGCCGACATTCAGCACCTTGGGCTGCGACAACATCCATCTGGGCTTCTGGCGGCAGTTGGGCGTGGAGGACTACTACTGCGATTACGCGTCAATCTGCGTCTGGAACGGAAGCTATTGGTCGACCCTCTGGGACAATGACGTCGACGGCAGCATCTCCGACGATGGTTGGGTCTATCAGGAGTATGTGCTGCCGGATTCCGCCAGTGACCAGCCCGCGGTGGCCATCGCCTGGAAGATGGGACCGACGGACGGCAGTGTCACATATTGCGGCTGGAACATTGACGACGTGGTCGTGACCGGCGCTCCGATGCCTCCCGACCTGGCCGGACCGGCCGTGGAGTGGAGTACGCCCTCGGATACGCTCGTGGGATCCCAGAAATCCGTAGCCTTTAGCTTCTATGAAGCCATGGACACGAGCAGCTTTGACGTGGCCGACGACGTGGTCAGCTTCACCGGCCCGCGCGGCGAGGACTTGAAGGGGCAGATCACGGGCTTTGCCTGGATCGATGCTTATACGCTGGAAGTGCGGTTCTCCGTGCAGAGCCAGTTGGGGACGTACAGCATGGTGATCGGCCCGCAGATCACGGACGACAGCTGGAACCCCATGAACCAGGACGGCGACGACATCAACGGCGAACTGCCCGACGATTGCTACAACGGCACGTTTACCATCCTCCGCGATCCCGCCAGCAGCCTCGTGGGTATAGACTTCGATGAATACGACGGAACCTGCCCGCCTAACTGGAACCTCGTGGATGGGGCATGGTCCCCGGGGGATCTGACCGACGACACGGGAGAGTGGACGCCGTTCTACCTGGACATCTCCAGTTCGACGGACAACGCCAGCACCTACCCCTCGACGCCCGATCCGGCGACCTTGCCGGCGTACGCGCATTCTCTGTCGGGCCTGGACGGCTACCTCTTCGAGAGCGGCAGCCCCGAGACGGGCCTGCCGGTCTGGACGTTCACCTGGACCGGCCTGTCGCCCGGCAGCACCTACGATGTCTACCTCTTCGGCCTGAGGGCCTTTGGCGGATCCAACAGCGTCACCATCACCGGCACCGACGCTCCGATAAACTTCACGCAGACGCTGGAGCCCAACATGCTCCAGGTCAACGGCGAGCAAGGTTCTGATGGCCGTTCGTTGTCGAGCTATGCCGACCTGATGACGGCCGATGCCGACGGTACGATCGTCATTACCATTACTCCGGGCCCGAATTCCACGGCCGTGGCGTTGGCCGGTATGGCCATCCAACTCCAGGCCGGCCGGATCGAAGGCGATGTCTCGTACGACGTGAACAACAACGGCGTTCGCGAGAGCGACGAGGCGCCGCTGGCGGAGCGGACCGTCTACCTCGACATCAACGGCAACGGGACATGGGATGACGACGAGCCGAGTCAGGACACCGATTCGGCCGGCCACTACGTTTTCCTGGGCGTGCCCGCGGGCACATATGACGTCCGCGAAGCTCCGCAGGACGATTGGACGCAGACCTACCCCGCGGATGGCCTGCATACCGTCGTGCTGGGCGTGGGCCAGAGCGTCACCGGCCAGGATTTTGGCGACTATATCGCTCCGGGCCAGATCGAAGGCAGCGTGTGGAATGACTTCAATGGCGACGGCCTGCCCGGCGCCGACGAGCAGATGCTGCCTGGCCAGGCGGTGTACCTGGATGCCAATTACAACGGGCAGTGGGATCCTGGCGAGAGCTCGCAGGTCACCGACGCCTCGGGGCGTTACGTCTTTGCCGGCTTGATGCCGGGCGATTACCAGGTCTACCAGCAGCTTCAGCCAGGGTGGATGCAGGTTTATCCGCGGGGTGTGAGCACGCCGCAGTGGGTCACGGTCGAGCCTGGCCAGGTCGTCAGTGGAATCGACTTTGGCGACCAGCAACTCAGCCGGATCGAGGGCGATGTGTGGAACGACCTGAACGGCGACGGCGTGCGCGACGCGGGCGAACCGGGTCTGGCCGACGTGCCGGTTTGTCTGGACGGCTCGAGGCCTCGGGACGTAACACTGACGATTCATTCCACGGAGACGCCCAGAACCGTCCCGAGCTGGGGATGGATTGCCTCGTATCTGACGGTGCCGGATGGATGCGATCTCGTTTACGACATGAACGTCACGCTGAGCATCGCCAGTGCGAATGACAGTAACATCACCGTGTATCTGTGCAGCCCAGAGGGACCGTGGATCGCGCTCTTTGACGGCGTTGGGGACAGCGGCCAGAACTTTACGAACACAACGTTGGACGATGAAGCGGCGACGTCGATTGTCGAGGCGGCGGCGCCGTTCACAGGCAGCTTCCGCCCTGAGTACGCCCTGTCATTCTTCGATGGAGAAAGTCCGGTCGGAGAGTGGTGTCTGGAGGTGGATGCATCCTCCTACGATCCGTCGAACGTCCTGCTAAGCTGGTCCATCCAATTGACCACGGAATCAAGCGAGTCCGTTGTCACCACCGATGAGACCGGCCACTATGCCTTCGCCGACGTGCCGGCGGGCGACTACACCGTTAGCGTGCCAATGGATGACACGTGGACGCAGACCGTTCCGGGCGGCGAGGGAACGCGATCCGTCAGCCCCAAGCCCGGCGAGGTGGTCACCGGCCAGGACTTCGGAAACCACCAACTGCCTGGCCAGATTGAAGGCTGCGTCTGGAACGACTTCTTCGGCGACGGCTACGGCTGGAATGAGCCGAACCTGGCCGGGTGGACGGTCTATCTCGATTCGAACAACAATGGCGCGCCGGACCAAGGCGAGCCGACCCAGGTGACGGATGATTCAGGGCACTACGTCTTCGCGGATCTGCAGCCCGGCACGTACACGGTCATGGTGGCGAGCCAGAGCGGCTGGACGCAGACGTACCCCTTCGAGACGTATTCGGTGGTTGTCGGTGCGGGCGATGACCTCTCCGGCTATGACTTCGGAGTCTGCCAGCAGCCAGGGCAAATCGAAGGCAATCTTTGGAACGACAAGAACGGCAATGGCGTTCGGGACGCCGGCGAGCCGGGGCTGGTCGGATGGGTAATCGACGCGTTCGGCTACAACGGCGCAGAGACATATGCGTATACAAATACCACAGGCCACTACGTGTTGTCAGACCTGCCGCCCGGGACATACATCGTCAGCCAGTGTGGCGGGGACGGCTGGACGCAGACCTTGCCCCAAGGCGACGGAACCTACACGGTGGCCATCGCCTCTGGCCAGGTGGTCACGGGCCAGGACTTCGGCCTCCAGGAGTTGCCCGGCCAGCTTGAAGGCGATGTCTGGAACGACCTGGACGCCGACGGCTGGCGCGACGCCGGCGAGTCGGCCGTATCCGGCTGGACCGTCTATCTCGACGCCAACGGCAACGGCCACTTGGATGCCAATGAGCTATCTCAGGTCAGCGACGCAGCCGGGCATTACATTTTGGCGGACCTGTCATCGGGGCCCTACAATGTCCGCGCGATTGTGCCGCAGGACTGGGTGCAAACACGCCCGACGGGCAATGGCGCGTACAGCGGCACTCTCGACTCAGGAGATGACGGCACGGGCCTGGACTTCGGCGTGCGGCAGCGTCCCGGCCAGATTGAAGGCGATGTGTGGTACGACGTGAACTCGGACGGCCAGCGCGAGACTGGGGACTACGGGATATCGGCCCAGGTCTTCCTCGACGCCAACGATAATGGCACGCTGGATTCCGGCGAAGTGTGGGTGTGGACAAACTCCAACTACCACTACGTCCTGTCCAATGTGCCGGCGGGAACGTACAAGGTTCGTCAAAAGCTGGCCAGCGGTTATACACAGACGTGCCCGCTCGATAACGCAGCCAGGGCTGTCACCGTCAGTTGCGGCCAGGCCGTGACCGGTCAGGATTTTGGTGTGTACGCTCTGCCCGGCCGGATCGAAGGCGATGTCTGGAGCGACATGGATGGCGATGCCTGGCGCGATACTGGCGAGCCTACCCTGGCCGGATGGACGGTCTACCTGGACGCCAACAGCAACGGCCAATTGGATCTCGGCGAGACCTCGCAACTCAGCAACGCCTCGGGACACTTTGTCTTTGACAATCTGCCAGCCGGAGTCCGGTATGTCGTCCGCGAGGTCGTTCAGGCCGGCTGGGTCCAGACGCTGCCGTTGGCGAACGGGCCATACGCCCTGACTCTCAGTGCCGGCCAAGTCTCCACCGGCAACAACTTTGGCAATCATGCGACGCCCGGGATGATTGAGGGCGACGTGTGGAATGACGCAAACGGCGACGGGGTCCGCGACCCCAGCGAACTGAGCTTGGCCTGGCAGGTCTTTGCGGACATAAACGGCAACGGCCAGTTGGACGGCGCCGAGCCGTCAGCATCCACCGATCCGTATGGGCACTACGTGCTAAGCTACATATCGCCGGGCGCATATGCGGTGCGCGAAGTTCACCAAGTCGAATGGAGGCAGACGTACCCGAGCGACGACAGCGCCCAACTCGTGTCCGTCGCTCCCGGCCAGCACCTTACGGGCGTAAACTTCGGCGAACAACGCATGCCCGGCCCGCTCTCGGGCGAGGTGTGGAACGACGTGAATGGCGACAGCATACGCAACTCCGGCGAGCCGTTTTTGTCGGGCTGGACGGTGTATCTTGACACCAACGTCAACGGCCAGTTGGACGCCGGCGAGCCGACGCAAACTACGGATGGAGCAGGGCGATACGCCTTCTCGGGACTCGTTGAAGGGACGTACGTGGTTAGCGTGAACGTCCAGGCTGGCTGGGGGCAAACGCTGCCAGGCAATGGCGGCGCCCGCACGGTTACCGTTGTCTGCGGCCAGTCAGCGTTTGGCAACAGCTTTGGATTCATCAACACGCCGCTGGCCCCGTCGACGCCGGACCTGACGTTCGAGAGCGACAGAGGCCTGTACCACGACGACAACATCACGAACCTGAACAACAGCAGCTTCATGAAGACCCTGTATTTTGCGGCCCAGGGGACGATTCCGGGCGCGACCGTGAACCTCTATGCCGACGGGGCACTGTGGCTGGACAGCGCCGTGGCTCAGGGACAGGACGTTCTCTTCAGGACCGACGGAGTCAGCGTTCTGACGGAGGGCGTGCATCAGATCACCGCGCGCCAGACGCTGCCGGGAAGCCTCCAGTCCCGCGACTCGGTGGCGCTGTCGGTGACGATCGACACCCTCAGGCCCGTCGTGACGGTAGATAGCCTGATGACCGCCAATCAGCAGCCAGCCCTCACGGGCACCGTGGACGACCCTAATGCCGCTATCGGGGTCACCATCGGCGACACTTTCTACGCCGCCATCAACAACGGCAATGGCACATGGAGGTTGCCAGCCGGCACGATCGACCCGCTGGCAGCGGAAGGCACCTACGACGTGGCCGTCTCGGCCATTGACGTGGCGGGCAACGAGGGCACGGATGGGACGCGGAACGAATTGCGCGTTCTTTGGGCCGGCGACGCCAACGGCGACGGCGCGGTCACTTTCAGGGATTACATCATCGTCGAGGCCCACTTCGGCAAGACGGACATGAGCTGGGCAGATGGCGACTTCAACGGCGACCGCAAGGTGGATTTCAGGGACTATGTCGCACTCGAAGGCAACTTCGGCAAGTCGGCCAGTATTCCGGCGCCGGCCTTTGTCCCCCTGGCGGCAGCTTTGCCAGCCGGCATGCCGGCGGCCACGATCGCGCCGGATCGCGTGCAATCGATCCAAGCCAAGACGGTGGCCCTGATTGGCTGGGGAGCCAAGCCCGCGCGGTCGGCCAGGACGCCCAGGCTTGTCTGGCAGGCCGATTCGGCGATTGCACGGAACCTGCTGGCTCTCGATCGCCTGATCTGAGGCCAACGCACTGGACTTGGCATGGCCTCAATCGGTTGCTCTGGCTGCGATTTGGCACGGTGTCGGCGCCTTGACGGCTCGATGAAAACGCGGAGCCAGCTCTCTCTGTGCCTCAGCCAGGATATGTCGGCCCTTGGCGGAATCCGGTTCTTGGGGAATCCCCGCCGGCCTCCAGAAGAGTCAGGCACATCCATCCTTGCCCGCAGTTCGGTCTGCTGCGACAAGGGCTTGGCCGCATTCCAACTGCAAGGGGAGAAAGCAAAGTGCAGACCGAGGGCGCGGTCATGCCGCCCGACACGTTCTTGCCTGCTTGGCAAACCCAGATTAGACGCTCGCGTCTGAATCTCCTTCCGCTGGGCGGCTACAATGATTCGCACACTTTGGAGATGCGATGGACACTCAGCCTTACGAGTCGCCGGCCCAGCCATTTATGATCGGCCCGGCCGAGTATATTGAACCGGCCCAGCCCGAGCCGCGTCCCGAGCAGATGCTGGGCGACTTTCTTCAGGCCGCCCGGGATCTCGTTGCCCGGCTGCGTCAGCGCGAAGAGGAATTCTCGCACATTCTGCAAATAACCGAGCGGGTGAACTACGGCCTGATCTTGGAGGAAGTCCTGGATTTCCTGTACGACGAGATGAGCCGCGTGATTCCGTACAACCGCATCGGTTGCTCGCTGATTGGCCAGGGAGGCGACACCGTCGTCGCCCGCTGGGCCCGCTCCGACCGGCCGATGCTGCTGGGGAAGGGGTACGAGGCCCCGCTGGCCGGTTCGACGCTTCAGACGGTGATCGAGTCGGGGCGTCCGCGAATCATCAGCGATTTGGAGGCGTACCTAGCGGGCAAGCCGCACTCCGATTCCACGGCCCTGGTCGTGCGCGAGGGCATGAAGAGCTCGCTGACGTGCCCGCTGATCGTGCAAGGCCGGCCGGTGGGTTTTATTTTCTTCTCCAGCGACCGCAAGCACACCTATCGCCGCGTGCATGTGGACTTCTTCCAACAGATCGCCGGCCAGGTGGCGGCCATTGTGGAAAAGAGCCGGCTGTACTCCACGCTGGCTGAACAGAAGGCACAGATCGAGGAACAGAACCGTGTGATGCTGCGCGACCTGGACATGGCGCGGAAGGTGCAGCAGTCGCTCATCCCGCAGCACCCGCCGACGCTGAAGGATCTGGACGTGGCATTCGAGTACGCCCCGGCCATCCAGGTCGGCGGCGACGTGTTGGACATTATCACGCTGAGCGAGGACCGGGTGCTGTTTTTCCTGGCCGATGCTGTTGGGCATGGCGTGCAGGCGGCGCTGATCGTTTCGGTGATTAAGACGGCCTTGCAGTCGGCGGTTCGGGCCGACCCGCGCCCCGCCGAGGTGCTGGCCAATCTGAATCGCGTTACCAGCGAGCTGTTCGAGCAGCAATTCGTGACGGCGGCGTGCTGCCTGTGGGATGGCCGGTTGCGCACCGCCCAGCTCGCTCTGGCCGGGCACCCTCGACCGTTGTGGCACAAGCGGTCTTCAGGGCAGGTCGCGGAAGTCGGCCAGGCGGGTCTGCCGCTGGGCATCGACGCGCAGACTGTCTACCCCGAGACCGCGATCGCCCTAGCCAGCGGCGACGTGCTGCTGCTGTTCACCGATGGCGTGAGCGAGGCCTTCAACCCCTCCGGCGGCATCTACGAGACGGCCGGCATGGTTCGCCAACTGGAGCAACACGACGGCGCCGGCGCCCAGGAGCTGCTCAAGAGCATCCGCGCCGACCTCGACCGCCACTGCGACGGCCTGCCGCTCCAAGACGACCTGGCCTTGCTGGTGATCCAGCGGCGCGGCTGAGAGTTTCCGAGGGGGGAGCTGCAATACTCCGAGAAAGACAAGCGACACAGAGTCGCAGAGCCGCAGAGGGGCACAAATCAGTAGGGCGGGCATCGCCCGCCGATTTGCTGACGGGCGGATGAGCTAACGACACAACGGGTGCCATGACGGGTGGCATGGTCGCGCTGTTGCGTGACCATGTGGGGGCTTGACTCGCCCCGTGAACTCGTGGGCGCCGTCCAGTGAACTCGTGGGTGCCGTGGCCGCGGCGTCCAGCGGCCACGTTGGGGCGTCGGTGGGGCTCGTCGCTTCGCTCCTCGGCCCACCCTACAAGTCATCGGCCCACCGTACAGGTCATCGGCCCACCATACATGCCTCCGTCCGTGGTAGAATCCGCCTCGTGAACGGTGCCCCTGACAAGCAGCGATTGCCGCCGTGGCTGAAGAAGCGCGTACGAGTTTCTGACTCGGGCGCGGCGGCTGGCAGCCACGCGGTGTTGGCCGACAAGACTGTTTCGTCCATCGTGGCCGATCTTGGGCTGTGCACCGTCTGCACCAGCGCGCATTGCCCCAACATCGGCGAGTGTTTCGCCCGTCGCACGGCCACTTTCATGATCCTGGGCGACCGCTGCACGCGCGACTGCCGATTCTGCGCCGTTCGTCACGGCCAGCCTGAGCCGCCGCGCCAGGACGAACCGCAAGCCGTTGCCGCGGCCGCCGAGCAGATGAACCTCAGCCACGTCGTCATCACCAGCGTGACGCGTGACGACCTGCCTGACGGCGGGGCCGGCCATTTCGCTCGCAGCATCCGGGCCGTTCACGAACGCTTGCCGCACGCTGCCGTCGAAGTGCTCGTGCCGGATTTCCGCGGCCGTCGGGCATCCGTGGAAACTGTCCTGGACGCCCGGCCAGAGGTTTTTGGGCACAATATCGAGACGGTGCCGCGGCTGTATCCGACGGTCCGGCCCGAGCCGCAAACGCGGGCAAGCCTGCCCACCCTGCGTGCGGAGTATGCCCGCAACCTGCAAGTGCTGGCGTGGGCGGCCGAGCAGGGAATGTGCACCAAGAGCGGGCTGATGCTGGGGCTGGGCGAGACGGCCGAGGAAGTGCTGCAAGCCCTGCGCGATTTGCGGGCGGCCCGGTGCCAGGTCCTGACTTTGGGGCAGTATTTGTCGCCCTCGCCCGAGCACGTGCCGGTGGCGCGATTCGTCCCGCCGGCGGAGTTTGAGCAGTGGCGTCAGGAGGGGATCTCGCTGGGCTTTGCGGCCGTGGCTGCCGGGCCGTTCGTGCGCAGCAGCTATCATGCGGCCGAGACGTACGCTCAAACGAAAGAGCACATGGGCCGCAGAGACGCCGAGAGCGCAGAGGATGGGAGCAAGCGGGCGGAAGAAGCGGACAAGCTGTAGGATAGACACCCATCTGGTTGCCGCATCGAACGCTGTCTACTTCGTATTGGGAATCGAACATGTCTCAGTTAGCCATGGTGCATCGGAATCCAGCGGGCGTGACGACGGCGGCGGCGCCGGCGGGCATCTGTTTGCGGACGTATCAGCCCGGCGACGAGCGGGCCTGGGCCGACATCGTCAACGCCACCGACATGGGAGGGGCCTACGACGTCTCCAGCACGAAGAGTTCTCTCACGCAGACAACGCGCTTCGACCCGCAAGGGCTCTTCTTCGCCTGCGACGCCGCCAGCGGCAGGGCCTTGGCCACCGCCTGCGCGTATTGGACGTACAGTTTCGGCCGGCGCCGCGCCACGCTGCACATGGTGGCCGCTCTGCCCGAAGCGGCCGGCAAGGGGCTGGGCGCGCTGGTCTGCCAGGCGGTGCTGAACTATTTCGCCCAGCACGGCCAGCGCGAGGTCATCCTCACCAGCGACGATCATCGTCTGCCCGCCATCGTGACGTATCTCCGCCTGGGCTTTGAGCCGATGCGGTTCCACCGCGGCGAGGATCATCAAGCCCGCTGGCAGGCCGTGCATGAGAAGCTTGGCGCCAAGGCCGGCGGGACGCTGCGGTTCGCCGGCAGGGGCGAGCCGGTCCGCATCGGCATCCTGGGCCTGCGCCGCGGCATGCACCTGACTCCGCACTGGCGGAGCCACCCGGCGGCCCAGATCGTCCAAGGTTGCGACTGGGCCGAACCGGCCCGGCAGAAGTTTCTCTCTCAGCATCCCAACGCGACGGCCACGGCGGAGTATCAGGATCTTCTGGCCGGTCCGGCCGATGCCCTTTTCCTGGCCAATTGGCTGCCCGAGCATGCGTCCGCCAGCGTGCAGGCGATGCAGGCCGGCAAGGATGTGCTGTGCGAGGTGACGGGCTTTTACTGCCCCAGCGAGGGCGTGGAACTGGTCGAGGCCGTCGAGCGAACGGGCCGGCAGTACATGCTGGCGGAGAATGGCCTGTACGGCGCATCCGTGCTGGAGATGGGGTACGTGAACGTCGTCGAGAACAAGCTTGGGGCAATGCGCTACGCCGAGGGCGACTACGTGTCGGATTGGCGGGCGTCGATGTTCAAGGACGGCCAGCCGACCTGGCGGGCGCACATGCCGCCGCTGATCTACAGCACGCATCCGCTGGGCCCGCTGCTGCGGCACGGCGATGTCAGGCCCCTGCGGGTGGTCGGCATGCACACCGGTTCGGCCATGGCCGACACCGCCGGCGGCATCGACATGGGCAGCATGCTGGTGCAATGCTCTGACGGCGCGGTGCTGCGGATCGCCTGCGGGCTAGCGCTCAACCGCCAGCCGCCCAGCTCGTGGCTGTGCCTGTACGGCACCAAGGGCAGCTTCGAGACCGACCGCTGGGACGACCGCGTGCACGTGTACGATCCGCAGCGGTCAGGTGCGTGCGGGCCGGTGTCGTATCGCCCCGATGGTCGCGACGGTCGGCCGATGGACGAAGGACACGTTCAGGCCGACGCCCGGCTGGGCGAGTACTGGATCGAGTCGCTGGCCAATGGCCTGGCCATGCCCATTAACGTGTACGAAGCGGCCGACATGACGCTGCCGGGGCTGCTGGGCCATCGTTCGAGCCTCAAAGGCGCCCAGCCCATCGACGTGCCGGACTTCCGCGACCCCGCCCAGCGCGACCTGTGGCGGAATGACCGGCGGATTCCGTGAGAGAAGATAGCAAATGCCAGATATTAGATAGTAGATATTAGTAGACGGAGACGTGCACGGTTCCTGATATCTGATATCTGACCCTAGAACTCGTTCAGTTCATGCTTCACGCGGACGTCGCGCGGGAGCAGGTAGGCGTGGTCGCCGGAGGGGATGATTTCGCCGGAGACATAGAATTCGCGGGCGACGGGTTCCTTGCGGTCGTTGAGTTCCTGCAGCCGCTGCAACATGGCGCAGGGCATCAGCCGCAGCGGCGGGTCTTGCAGCGTATTGTCGGCCTCGAAGGCGACTTCGTACCAGCCCTCGGCGTCGGGGCCGTGGAAGCGGACGATGCGATTGGCGACGATCCGCTCGGGTCCGGCCTTGAGGGGTTGGCGGGCGGGCGTCAGACTTTTGAAGGCGCTCTTGGGGATCTCGGTGTTGCGGAACGGCAGCACCGGCCTGACCGGATCGACGTTGAGCATCGAGCGCGCGATCTGCTCTGAATACGCGGCCTTGCTGGTCGGCTGGCTGGCTGGCCGGGACACCGAGGCCGGCGCGGCAGCGGGCGCCGGAGCGGGCGCTACCGGCATCACGGCCGGCACGGGGGCCATCTGGACCGCAAAGGCCGTCTTGCGCAGCAGGAAGTAGTAGCTGTTCTTGTACAGGTACACTTCGCCGGAGAGCAGCAGCTTTTCCTCGGGCTGTTCGCGCATGATCCGCAGCGTCTCATCCAGCAGCTCACACGGCAGCATTCGCACCAGTCCGACGCGCGGCTCGCGGATCGTCCACCATTTGCCTTCGTCGTCTTTGACGGGCTGGCCGGGCAGGTCGAGCACGCTGCTGCCGTCGGAGAGAAGCGGCACGTCAGGGATCTTTACGGGGTTGTCGATGAACGTCGGCGCCAGGCCGGGATCGTCCGAAACGTCCTGAATGTCCGGAACCACCGTCTTGCGCGGCGGGTGGGCGTCGGTGCGAGAGTTATGAACGGCCAAGGCGCACGTGCAGACAGCCAAGGCCAACAGGATGCACAAAACCATCTTCATGAACGTCTCATTGTACTGCCGTTGCGGGGTGAGGTTCAAGCTTTGGCCAGTGATGGACAGGCACCGTCGATTGACGGGTGCCATGGGCAGCCCGTTGTTCGGGGCTGGCCATGCTGTGAGCGTTTGTGCATGGCCAAGCTAAGACGACAGCCTGACCATGCCACCCAGCCGAACGATGGCTGGCAACCCGAACCGTTAAACGTGGTTGCTTCGCTTCGCTGCGCAAACCACGGCACCTGGCTTCGTTTCGCTGCGCAAACCACGGCACCTGGCACCTGGCTTTGTAGGGTGGGCCGAGCGTATCCGCGAGTCCCACCAATCGCGGGCAAGCCTGCCCGCCCTACGCGCTCTACTTGCCGCCGTCGCGGGTGTACTTCAGCAGCCCGCCGGAGGCCAGGATCTTCCGTTGCCGCGGCGAGAGCTGGATCTTGCAGGCGAAGTCACAGCCACGCGTCACGTTCCGCACGCGGATCGTCTCGCTGGCTTCGACCGTCTTGCTCACGTCGGTCACGGCCAGTTCGTCGCCGGCTTCGATGCGGTCATAATCGGCCGGGTTTTCGAAGATCAGCGGCAGGATGGCGAAGTTGACCAGGTTGGCCTGGTGGATTCGTTCGATGCTCTTGGCGATGACGGCCCGCACGCCCAGGTACATCGGGCACAGGGCGGCGTGCTCGCGCGACGAGCCCTGGCCGTAGCTTTCGCCGGCGACGATGACGGCGGACTTGCCGGCCTTACCGGCCGACTGGCAGCGCTGGGCGAAGGTCATCTCGCCGGGCTTGTTCAGCGGGTTAAAGACGTACTTGGCGTACTCGGGCACGTTCGAGCGGAACTTCAGCAGCGTGCCCGCGGGCATGATGTGGTCGGTGGTGATCTTGTCGCCGACCTTGATGGCCGCCACCGCTTGCAGCGGGTCGGGCAGCACCTGGCCCGAGGGCGGCTTGACGATAGTTTCAGAGTAGGCGACTTCGACGTGCGAGCCGTCGGAGGGCGGGGCGATCATCATGCCGTCGTCGAGCTTGAAGGCCTTGGGCTCGGCAATGGCGGGGTACGCGAAGCCCAGGCTGCGCGGATCGGTGAACTTGCCGGTGATGGCGGCCGCCACGGCCGTTTCGGGGGAAACGAGGTAGACCTTGTCATCCGCGGTGCCGCTTCGGCCGGTGAAGTTCCGGTTGCACGTGCGCAGGCTCACCCGGCCATTGCCCGGCGAAAAGCCCTGCCCGATGCACGGCCCGCAGGCCGATTCGAGAATTCGCGCCCCTGCGGCCACCAGGTCGGCCAAGGCGCCGTTCTCGGCGATCATGGCCAGCACCTGCCGGCTGCCCGGGGCGATGCCCAACTCGACGCGCGGGTGCACCGTCCGGCCCTTCAAGGCGGCGGCCACGACCATCAAATCGTGGAAGCTCGAATTCGTACACGAGCCGATCAAGACCTGATCGACGGCCACGTCGGCCAGTTCGGCCACGGGCACGATGTACTCGGGCGAGCCGGGCCGGGCCGTCAGCGGCACGAGTTGGGACAGGTCAATGACAATCCGGCTGAAGCTGGCCTGGACCATGCCCTTGTCGTCGGGGGCGGAGATTTCCGCATCGGCGCAATAGGCGCGGATGTTGGCGATGGCGGCGGCGTCCTTCTCGGCGTGCAGCTTCTTGGTGATCTTGTCGTACTGGGCGTTGGCTTCGGGCAGCAGCGGGGCAAAGCCCTTGTCCCGGCCCTGGGCCTTGAGGAACTCGTGCGTGACTTCATCGGCGGGAAAGACGCTGGTGGTCACGCCCAACTCGGCGCCCATATTCGTGCACGTGGAGCGGCCTGGGACGCTGAGGCTCTTGACGCCCTCGCCGAAGTACTCGACCACGCAGCCGACGTTGCCGCGCGTGGTCAGGATCGACAGCAGCCGCAGGATGATGTCCTTGGGCGCCACCCATGGCCGGAGCTGGCCGGTGAGTTCCACGCCGATGACGGTGGGGCAGGGCAGGTAGAACGAGCCGCCGCCCATGGCCACGGCCACGTCCAGCCCGCCGGCGCCCACGGCGAAGCTGCCGATGCCGCCGGCAGTGGGGGTGTGGCTGTCGCTGCCTAAGAGCGTCTTACCCGGCAGGGCGAAGCGTTCCAGGTGAACCTGGTGGCAGATGCCGTTGCCGGGGCGGCTGAAGTACACGCCGGCCTTGGCGGCAATGCTCTGCAGGTACAGGTGGTCGTTATGGTTTTCCGGCCCGTTCTGGGCCATGTTGTGATCGACGTAGCTGACGGAGGCCTCGGTGCGGACCCTGGCCAAGTCCATGGCCTCGAACAGCAGGTAGCTGGTCGTGCCGGTGGCGTCCTGCGTCAACGTCTGGTCGATGCGGATGCCGATCTCGCCGGATGAAAGCTGCCCGTTGGTCAGGTGCGCCTTTAGAATCTTCTCTACGACGGTTCCACGCATTGCTGGTTCCTCGTTCTTCGTGAATTCGTTCCTCGTGAACTCGATGCTTTGTGCACCCTTAGCTCACGTTCCGACGTCCATGGCGATTTCGGTAGTTTACCAAAAACGTCCCCGTCAGCACTCAGTGGGTTACAATCGTTTCATGGACGCAGCATCCGAAACGCCGCCGGGCGATGCGCGACCAGGGCCGACCCAGTCAATTGAAACGGGTGCTATGGCGATGGCCACAGCACCCGTTCTTATTTCAGGTAGGGCGGGCACTGCCCGCCGTTCTGGGTCTTTCTCTCATGAGCGTTCGTCGGGCGATGCCCGACCTACATCTACGCCTCGCTGGTCGCCAGCTTGCGGGTATCGCGCTTGCGGTCGTTCTCTTTCAGGGCCCGCTTGCGCAGCCGGACCGAGCCGGGCGTCAATTCCACCAGCTCGTCGTCGGCGATGTATTCCAGGGCCACTTCCAGCGACATTCTCCGCGCCGCCTTGAGCGTCACGGTGGCTTCCTTGGTGGCCATACGCATGTTCGTCAGCCGCTTGGCCTTGACCACGTTGATGGGGATGTCATTGTCCTTGCAGTGCTCGCCGACGACCTGGCCTTCGTACACCTTTTCGCCGGGCAGCACGAACATCACGCCGCGGTCGGCCAGGTTTTCCAGGGCGTAGTTGGTCACCGTGCCGGTCTCCATGGCGATCATCACGCCGTTCTGCCGGCCGGGAATCGAGCCACGGAGGGGCCCGTACTTCTCGAAGGTGTGGTGCATGATGGCCTCGCCCTGCGTGGCGTTGAGCATGCGGTTGCGCAGGCCGATGAGGCCGCGGGCGGGCACGGTGAATTCCAGGTACGTCCGGCCAGCACGCGTGTCCATCTTGACCATCTCGCCGCGGCGGTCGCCCATGAGCTGCATCACCGACCCGATGCTCTCGCTGGGCACGTCCACCGTCAGCCGCTCGATGGGCTCGTTCTTCTCGCCGTTGATTTGCTTGTAGATGACGTCGGGCTTGCCGATGGTCAGCTCGTAGCCCTCGCGCCGCATGTTCTCCAACAGAATGCCCAGGTGCAGCAGGCCTCGCCCGGCCACGTCGAATTCGTCATTGCCCTCGCCATCTTTGACCTGCAAGGCCACGTTGGACTGAAGCTCTTTCGCCAGCCGGTCGCGCAGGTGGCGGCTGGTGACGTACTTGCCTTCCTGGCCGGCAAAGGGGCCGTTGTTGATGCGGAAGGTCATGTGCAGCGTCGGCTCATCGACCTTGACGGCCGGCAGCGTCTGCGGGTTCTCCGGGTCAGTCAGCGTGTCGCCGATATCGATCTTCTCCAGGCCGACGACCGCGCAAATGTCGCCCACATCGATGTGATCGACCTCCACGCGTCCCAGCCGCTCGAAGCGGAAGATTTGCGCCACCTTCTGCCGCGTCTGCGTGCCGAAGCGGTCGATGGTCAGCACGGTCTGGCCGCTCTTGAGTTCACCGGCGAACACCCGGCCGATGCCGATGCGGCCGACGTAGTCGCTGTAGTCCAGGCTGGTGATCAGCATGGCCAGCGGGGCCTTGGCGTCAAGGTTGGGCACGGGCACGTGCTTGATAATGGCCTCGAACAGCGGGTGAATGTCGCCCTCGCCGGGCTTGGGCAGGTTCTGCGCGTCCATGGTCGCCCAGCCATCTTTGCCGGAGGCGTACACGATGGGGAACTCCAGGGCCTCGTCACCGGCGCCCAGGTCGATCATAAGGTCGAAGACCTCGCTGATGACGCCCTCGGGACGGGCCTCGGGGCGGTCCATCTTGTTTACGACGATGATGGGCGTTAAGCCATTGGACAGGGCCTTGCCCAGCACGTAGCGGGTCTGGGGCATCGTGCCGTCCACGGCATCGACCAGCAGCAGCACGCCGTCGGCCATCTTGAGCACGCGCTCGACCTCGCCGCCGAAGTCCGCGTGGCCGGGGGTGTCGATGATGTTGATGTGGTAGCTGTTGCCTTCGCGGTCGATGTACTCGATGGCGCAGTTCTTGGACAAAATGGTGATGCCGCGTTCGCGCTCCAGGGGGTTGGAGTCCAGGATACAGTCGCCCTGCAATTCGCTGGCCCGGTACTGCCCGGACTGGCGAAGGAGTTGATCGACCAGCGTGGTCTTGCCGTGGTCAACGTGCGCGATAATAGCAACATTGCGAATTTCACTGCGATTCATGGCGGTTTTGCTCGATTCAGAAAAAAGAAGAGGAAACGGTTCAGCCGACGCGTTGGTCGTCTACCGTTCGTGGCGGGACAGGTCTTTTGGGGCGTTACGTCGAATCATAAGTTCCCCATTATGCGCAATAAAAGCGTGCGCGTCAAGCTTTAGACGCCCGTGATGGCCATGAAGTTTCGATTAAACGCGCGATAGCCGGGGATGCTGCCGGTCGCGAGAACGTGGGCGTGGGTGTCTATTTCCCCCGGTAGACGTCCTTGCGGTGCCCGATGGCAATTACAATCACAGTCAGGACATCGTCGCGGATCGTGTACACGATGCGGTAGTTGCCGGCCCTGACGCGGTAGTGATTCTCGTGGGCGCTGAGCTTCTGGCTGCCCTGGCCTCTCGGATGCTGCGCCAGTGCGTCAATGGCGGCGGCAACGTCCCGCCTGGCCGTAAGCGGCAATCGTTCAAGTTCCTTCCCTGCCGACCGCTTGATCTCGATCCGGTAGGGCATTCTCTAGAGTCCCAGGTCGGCCTTGACTTTTGTCCAGGGCTCGGAGGGCTCCTTCATTCTGCGGCGAATGGCCGCCAGATCGGCGCGCTTCTCCAACTCCTCCAGCAGCTGGGCATCTTCGATGGAAACCAGCACCGCCCGGTCTTTGTGCCGATGGATCACTACCCGCTCTCCGCCGTAAACCACCCGGCTGACGAGGCTTGAGAGGTCGGTCCGGGCCTTGGTCATTGTAACTTCTGTCATGTTTGCATCCTTGTTAACTTCTGTAATAAGTGTAACATTGTCGAGGGTTTGCTTCAAGCTGATTCTGGATCAGAAGGTTGCCGCACACACGAGGTTATCGTAGCCTTTAGCGCACGTTCACTAAGGAGTTTCGCTGTGAGTGATCTCAAAGCTTCCAGTCGGCGGATCTTGGCGGCGTATCGCGGCCAGAAGGCTGATCGTATTCCGATGATCTCGCCGATCAGTTGGCATCCGATGCGCGACATCGACGCCGAAAAGCCCGGCTCGTGGCGGGCTGACGCCGGTTTCATCGAAGTGGCCCGTCTCGTCCAACAACACTGCGACCCCCAGCCGCCGTACAGCCCCGTGCCGATGCCCAAGGTCTTTTCGACGGCCGTCAGCTACCAGCGCTTCCTCGAAGCCAACGATGAATTCATCGAGCACCGGCCCGTCGAACAAGTTACCGATATTCGCTCGCGCGAGACGACGATCCTGCACACGCCCAAGGGCGACCTGACGTACGTGCTGGAACGTGACAAGGACATCGAGACGTGGTGGGACGTTGTTAAGCCGATCGGCTGCCCCGAGGACGTCGAGAAGATGCTCAGCGTGCCGTACCACTTTCAGCCGCCCGCGGCCGGCCAGTTTGACGCCTTCCGAAAGTATCGCGCCGAGAGCGGCCCCGACTGTATCGGCGGCGGGTGGCTCAACTCCATGGTGGCGATGCTGTGCGGCATGATAAGTTTTCAGCTCCTGCTGGAGTGGGTGCTGGCCGAGCCGACGCTGGTGAAGCTGCTGGCCGACGAGTGGCTGCGGCGCACGGGCGAGAAGGTCAAGTACATGCAGGAACAGGGCGTCGGGCCGTTCTGGCACTTTAACGGCGTGGAGCGCGCCAGCCCGCCGATGATGGGTCCGCGGCAGTGGGAAACGCTGGTCACGCCGTACGACGGCGAGATCATGCGGCAGATCAAGGCCCGCGATCCCGAGGCGATCATTCACGTGCACTGCCATGGCCGGGTGGGCACGCTGCTGGATTCGTTCCTGGCCATGGGTGTCAATTCGACCGACCCGGTCGAGCCGCCCAACCAGGGCGATATCGAGTTTGCCGCCGCCAAGGCCAAGGTGGCTGGCCGGATGACGCTGTACGGCAACATGGAGTTCGTGGACATGGAACGCTGCACTCCAGCGGAGATCGAGCAGAAGGTTCGCTCCGCCATCGAAGAGGGCGGCAAGGAGCACACGATTCTGTTTCCCTCGGCCACGCCGCACGAGCGGGCCAGCGCGAAGTTCCTGGCCAACGCCAAGGCCTACATCACCGCCGGCCTGAAGTACGGCAAGTTGTAGAACGGCTCGGATGCCGATGCGTGGCACCGCCGACCCCGGCTGTGGGTGCCACACCTGCGGTGTTTGCAGGTGTGCCCGACTCGTTGCAGCCGCAAACTCCGCAGAAGGTAGGGCTCACAGGTTCCGTCGCGTCTTTTGCGACGGGTTCTGCGGGCGGGCAGACGGACAAGGGGATGGGCCATGCCGAATTATCGTCGCTGGCGGCAAGAAGGCGGGCTGGTTTTCCTGACCGTCGTGACGCATGAGCGGCGGCACTTGTTCCGAAGCGCGTTGGCTCGCGATCTGCTCCACCGCGCGATGGATGATGTCGGTGGGCACCGGCCTTGGCATACCGAAGCGATCATTCTACTGCCGGATCATTGGCACGCCATCTGGCGTCTTCCGCCCGGCGACGCGGATTACGCAACGCGGATGTCCCTTGTCAAAAGGCTCTTCACGTCGTACTGGCTGCGAAGTGGCGGCGACGAGGGCCAGGTCTCGGTCGCCAAACGTCGTTACCGGCGGCGGGGCGTGTGGCAAATAAAATTCTGGGAGCACATTGTTCGCGATGCCGCCGACTTCAAAAAGCACTTGGACTACATCCACCTGAACCCGGTCAAACACGGGCTTTGTCGCCGGCCATGTGACTGGCCGTGGAGCACATTTCGCCAATGGGTGGCCAGGGGCGAGTATCAGAACGAATGGGTGGGCAGTGTTGATCTGCCCGGCGCGGTGGAGTATTCCTGGCACGATCAGGTTTGACGAGCCCGCCCGCAGAACCCGTCGCAAAAAACGCGACGGAACCTGCGGGCCCTACGGCTACTTTGGTTGTTTTCAAACAGGCTTAAACTCTCACCGTGGCGGTGGCTTCGAGTTCGAGGGTGTCCGTCACGCCGGCGTTGAGCAGGTGCCAGGCCAGCCCGGCGGTCATGGCCGCGTTGTCCACGCAGTACTTCAGCGCCGGCAGCCGGACGGAAAGGTCGTGCTTGCGGCCAAGTTCTTCCACGGCCAAGCGCAGGGCCGAATTGGCCGACACGCCGCCGCCGATGATGAGGCTCTTGGCCCCTGTGGCCAGTGCGGCCCGGCGCATCTTGATCCGCAGCGTGTCCACCAGGGCGGCCTGGAAGCTGGCGGCCACGTCGCGCAGCTCCTGTTCAGTCAGTTTCGTTCCCTTCTCGACGCCCTCGCGCACCGCGCCGGGCACGCCGCGGACGTGGTACAGCACGGAGGTCTTGAGCCCGCTGAAGGAAAAGTCCAGCGACTGGCCCTTGAGCAGCGGCCGGGGGAAATCGACGGCCTTGGGGTTGCCCGTGCGTGCGGCCTGGTCGATCACGGGGCCGCCAGGATAGCCCAGCCCCAGGATTGACGCCACCTTGTCGAAGGCCTCGCCCGCGGCGTCGTCGGTGGTCGAGCCCAGCAGTTCCAGCTCGGTGGGGGCCTTGACCAGGTACAGCGAGGTGTGGCCGCCGCTGGCGACCATGGCCACGGCTGGGTATGCGATCGGCTCGCCATCCAGCGCCGGCGAATACGCGTGGGCGTGAATGTGGTTGACGCCGATGAGCGGCTTGCCCCACGCCCAGGCCAGCGTCTTGGCCGCCATCAGCCCGATCAGCAGCGAGCCGATCAGCCCGGGCCGATTCGCCACCGCCACGGCTGCGATCTGCTCGACCGGCACGCCGGCCCGCGACAGGGCTTCTTCCAGGACGGAATTCACAGCTTCGAGATGCGCCCGGCTGGCGATTTCGGGCACGACGCCGCCGAAGCGCGTGTGCAGCTCGATTTGCGTGGCGACGACGTTGGCCAGCACGCGCCGGCCACCGGCCACGAGGGCACAGGCCGTCTCATCGCAGGTGCTTTCGATGCCCAGAATAATGGCGTCGTCGGAGATGCTCACCGAGTCTCCTCGGGTGTGGTGGCGTCGGAGGGCTGGGAACTGGGATGCAATTCCTCGCGCAGCAGCCGGCCGGCGGCGGCCAGTTGCGTATCGGTCTGCATCAGCTTGCGCCAAAGCTGGTTGGCCGGCATGGTGGCGGGGCTGGTGGTCGGGGCCGGCGGCGGCATGACGAGGGCCATGTCCCTGAGCCGTTCCAGCCGGACGAGGTTTTCCGGGTCGATGGTGACCAGCACCTGCGGCGAGAGCCCCGGCCGGCGGATTCGGCTGGCCATCGTGGTGGCCCAGCGCTTGGCCGGACGCGTGGCGGCCTCTCGTGGCATGTCTCGTGGCATGGGCGTCTCGCCCATGTTTGTCGCGGGCGTCTCGGCTGCGTTTGCCTCCGCCGTGGTCGCTGCATGGCCAGCCGGAACGGCGGGCTGACCATGGCACCCTTCGAAAACGTCCACAGCCGAGGGCGGCTGTGCCACGTGCTCTTGTGTCGCGGGCGTCTGGCCCGCGCTTCCTTCCGCGGTGGTCGTTGCATGGCCAGCCTCAACAGCGGGCTGACCATGGCACCCTTCGGAAGCTTCTTCAGTTGAGGCCGGCAGAGCCACGCGCTGTGTCGAGGCCGGCTGTGCGGTGCGGCTTGTGGCCTCGGCGGGCTCGGGCAGAAAGTACTCGCCGGTGGTCAGGTAGACGTACCCCAGGTCGCGCCCAAGTGGCAGCAGCGTCTGCACCTTCCACTTGCCGTACGTCGGCTGGCCCAGCAACTTGGCCCGGCCATGAGCTTGGAGCGTGCCGGCCACCACTTCGGCGCCCGAGGCCGTGTGCTCGTTCACCAGCACGATCATCGGCACGTCGGGGTAGGCATAATCGGGCCGGGCGTAGATGACCGAACTTTGGCCGTCGCGGCCGACGGTGCGGGCGATGAGTCCGCGGGGCACGAACCGCTCGGCCACCTCGCACGCCGCCGTCAGCGATCCGCCGGGGTTGTCGCGCAGGTCCAGCACCAGGCCGGCAACGTCCGGCAAGGTCTTGTACAGTTCGTGCAATTCCAGCGGGGTCCGCTTCGTGAATTCGCGAATGCGGATGTAATAGATGCCGTTGCCAAGGTCGCAGTTCCATTTGCCTCCGGCGTCGCGGTGGAGGCCCACCACGCTCTGGCAGTCAAAGCTGCCGCCCGAAAGGTCAACGCTGCGCTGCTCGTCCTGATCGCTAATCAGTTCGAGCGTGACAACCTCGTCTCGCCCGGGCTTTAAGAGCGTTTGCACCTGCTCCATGGAGAGCGAATTGGCCGGCTTATCGTCGATGGCGGTGATTTCCCAGCCGGCGAAAAGCCCCGCCTTGTGCGCCGGGCTGCCTTCGAGCGGGCCGACCACCACCAGCTTGCCGTTGATTCGCGTCACGCGCAGGCCGGTCTCTTCCATCTGGCCGTTGAGGCGCTGCTCGATCACCCCGGCCTTGTCGGCCGGCACGTACGTGGAGAATTCATCGACCTGGTTGACCATGCCCTGGATGAGTCCGCGGTCCAGCCGAAGTTCGGTCATGGGCGGATAGCAATTCTGGCGAATGACGCGGTAGGCTTCCATGGGGCCGACGAGTTCGGAGGGGGTCTGGGCGTAGCGGACGGTGCGCGCGGGCGGGCCCTGGCGGGAAAGGAGGAACGCCATCGTCGCCAGGCAGAGAACCGTCACCATCCAAATGAGGTTGCGTACTGACATCGTGCGGTGATCCAACAAAAAAAGCCGGTCGATACCGGCTCTCTTTGCGACTGGGCAGGGCCGGGGTTGAACCGGCGACACCGGCATTTTCAGTGCCGTGCTCTACCAGCTGAGCTACCTACCCTTAATCCTTATTACTTTACCTAACCAGCCCGACAAGTCAAGGGGCTTGGTTAGCGACGAGTTTTTAGTTCCGACAACGACGAGTTCTTAGTTCCTAGTGGTTAGTTCTTAGAAAGACCAGCCCGAACCCAAGCTCGTTCGCCGGAACTAACAACTAGCAACTAGGAACTAGGAACTCGCAGCCAGCAACTACTCCTCGTCTGTTTCGGTCGGGACCTTGCCGCTCTGGCTGACGTAGCCGGTGCGGCGGACGATGCTGGCATCGTTGAACCATACCACCAGGTCGATCTTCCCGCTTGTCTCGCTCTGGAAGGCCAGAAGCTGGCCCAATCCCATGGTCATGAATTCCTGCATCCTGGCCGGCTCGTAGCCGATCCGCTGGAGCAGGAACACCGTCTGGGCTCTCGACAGCGGAACCAGCTCTGTGGCCGGGGCGGAGTCCACCCGATCAGGCTCGGGCGGCGCCAGCTTGAAGGCCTGCTCGATGAATTCCGGATTGATGCCCACGCCCGGGATGCTCGTCCACTGGAACTGGCCAGTGTAAGCCAAGCCCTTGCGCGCGATCAGGCCGGTCTTGCTGTAGTCGAGATTCTGGGTCTTGGCCAGCAGTTCGAGGTTGCCGCCGCTCTGGACCTTGGCTTGGAGATCCTGGCCGGTCTTTTCGGCCTTGGTGAACGCCTGCGTCACCTTCAGGTCATGCACGACCTGCTGGCGGATCTCCGGCGTCAATTCCTTGGGCGTGTGGGCCAGATCGTAATCCGCCAGCCGCCAGATCATCTTGCCCGTGAAGGGTTCTTCCAAGACCATCGTTCGGCCGGAGTCCTCGCCCTTGCGGAGCAGGGCGGGCTTGCCCGGCATCTGCGAAAAGACGCTGTTGGCCAGAGCCAGCAACGAGGTGCTGCCGTTGGACTTGGCCTGCCCCGGCAACTCGGCCCCAAGCAGCAGCTGGTTCTGCGCGGCCTGTGGCACGCTGACCATTCCCGTGCCGCCCGCGGCGACCGGCGCGCCGTCGATCGGCTGAGAGGGGAATATGGCATTGCTGAGCCCATCGCACGTCACCCAGGTGAGGCGCGGGTACTTGTGTGCGTCGGCGATCTGGTTGAGCACTTCACCCAGGGGCTTGCCTGCCCACTTGGGATCGATCTTGACCTTCACGCTGCCGTCGAGGAAGAAGTTCTCGTGCTTGCCGAAGGGGTAGACGATCCGCACGCCGGTGGCGTCGTCAAGCTGGCTGATCAGTTCGCTCAGCGTCACGCTCTCGCCGCGCAGAGCCGGCACGGGCTTGGCCAGCAGATCGTCGGCGGGGTGCAGCAACGCTTGGGCGGCCTTGAGGTACGGGTTGGTTTCAAGCTTGAACTGGCCGACAAGATCGCGCGAGCGGTTGAGCAGCGTGTTGGCCTTGAGCTCGGTCTGCTGGATGCGGACCTGGTCAGCCAGGGCCGGCTTGGCCTCGCTGAACCGGTCGATGACGATTGTCGTTTCTTCGGCCGGTTCCGAGGCGGAGGCGCGGCTGGTCGGCGCACTGGCCGGCTCGCTGCTCGGCGCCTTGATAATCATGCGGTCGCCGTTGAGGTGCCACAGCGCCAGCATCTGATCTTCGGTTGGCACCACGGACTGGCTGATGGCCTGGGTGTTTATAGCCAGGTACTGGATGTCCAGCCGGTCGGGCACCCGATAGCCAAAGCCGAACTTGCTCTTATTCTCCGGCGAGTTGGCGGGCAAATCCTTGTACTGCTCGAATTGCTGCTGCACCTGCTCGGGCGAGGGCTCGGGGGCGTCCTTGATGAAGTTCTCAGCGGGGATCGTCACCATGGCCAAGTCGAGCTTCTCGCGCAAGTCGCGGAAGTCGTGCTTTAGTTCCGGCAGCGACGGGGCCAGGTCGGCGCGAACGCTGAGCAGGTACGACTGCGTGATCAGGGTCAACTCCTCAGCCGCCTTATACAGATCGGCCTCGGTAAAGTGGTCGCCAGAGTGAGCGAGCTGGGTAAGCGCATTCTGCAGCGCATCGCCTTCCAGGCCCATGCCGGTCAGCAGCTGCTTGGCCTGCGTCTCGGAGGGCTTGAGCCCCAGCGAGCGGGCTTCATGCAGCAGCAGCGCCCAGTTCAGGGGCCGGTCCTTCTCGGGGTTGAAGTTCAGAAAGTAGGCGAAGAAGAGCTCTTCGATGGTCCGGGGCTGCTGTTGGCGCAGCATCTCCAGAATGCGAATGCTTCGCTGGGCGCCGATAGTATCGGCCACCGTGATCTTGTCGGAGCCGACCTTGCCGATCACCTGGCTGGCCTGATTGCCACCCGAACAGCTCTTGAAGCTGGTGGGGATCAGGAAGGCGATCATCAGCACCACCATTAACACCATGACGAACTTCTGGTGACGACGGAAAAAGCCTAGCGCAGCCATATCCTGCGTTCTCCTGCGATGACAATCGTTAACTCTGGATTCGCCGCCCGGCGGACGGCTGCAGAGTGCAGCAAGTATATGTTGCATCGACCGCTCCTGCCAAGGGCTTTTGGAGGAGATGAAATTGCAGGCTCCGCCCAAGGCCCTGCTCAAGCCGGAATTCCGCCGGTAACCACAGGCATTGTGGCCAACTCGCCGCCTCAGATTGGCCGGCTTTTCGGGATGGATTTGGGAGTTCGGCGCGCCCCTTCAGCCTGCGGCATCGGAGTAGGCCGGGATTATGGACTCGGGTGGATGATTTTGCTGGACATATCTTTTGGGCTCTTATAGACTTCGGAATATCGGGGGCTTTCGGCACGGCCGGAAGAGTTCGAACGGGTGCCGGTGCGGCGTGGAACTGTACCGGTGATATGACGCGTCTCGGGTCGGGAGGATGTATAGCTAAGAGCTTTTGGCCGATATGGTTGCGCGGCCAAGGCGCTAGAATCACGGGGTTGACGGGATGGAAGCAAAGACGATCAATCTGTTTCTTGCGGATGACCACACGCTCGTTCGCCAGGGCATCGCCGCCCTGATAACGAAGGAGCCGGACATCCGCGTGGTTGGCGAGTGTGGCGACGGGCTCAAGGTGCTGCCTGACGTGCTGGCTATCAAGCCTGACGTGGTGGTGCTGGACCTGGCCATGCCGGGACTAAACGGCTTGGACGTCTGCCGCCAGCTGACCAAGAAGGCCAAGGGGACGGCCGTGCTGGTTCTGACCATGCACGCCGAAGAGGAATTTATTGTCCGGGCGCTGGAAAATGGCGCTTCGGGATATCTTTTGAAGGAAGCGGCCGCCGATCAACTGGCCGAGGCCGTCCGCACGGTGGCCCGCGGCGATCTGTACCTGGGCCCGGGCGTGCCGCGCAGCGTACTGGGGCGTCTGACGGCCGGTGGCAACAAGACCGACCCGTATAACCGCCTGACCACGCGCGAACGCGAAGTGCTCCAACTCATCGCCGAAGGCAAGACCAACCGCGACATCGCCGAAGTTCTGAAACTCTCGGTCAAGACCGTGGACACCCACCGCGCCCACTTGATGCGCAAGCTCAGCATCCACGACCAGACCACGCTGGTGAAGTTCGCCATCCGGCGCGGCATCGTGCAGGTGAAGTGACGAAGTCGGGAAGCCGGAATCGGGAAGCGGGAAAAGCAAAGCAACAAGCCTGCAATCATCTGACCGTAGTTTCAGATTCCACCCTCTGCCGGCGAATCCTGCGTGGGTGCCGCAGTCGGACTTGAAGTAGTAGCTGGATTGGGTGCCATAGGTTGGACACGGCGGAGCAGAGCGACGACGTGAGCTACCTGAACCCTGGCCACATATGGCGGACGCCTTACCAGAGAGAGATGATCAGCTGGTGCGAGCGGGTGGCAGGGCAGAAGTTGGCGAGCCGGGAATGAACGGAAAGACACGCTGGAGGTGCAAGAGTGGAATCGCCTGATCGTCCGCGGCGAATGTTCATCGGGTTTGTCGTCGGCACGGTGCTGATGATACCCGCGATGGCATTGGCCTTTATCTCCGGGGGAGGAGGCCATGGCGACTACGTGTTGGCCGGGGTGCTCTTTCCCTACACGCTGCTCGTGCCGGGCTTGTTCGGAGTTCCGATCCCCACGGCTTTGGTGGTTCTGGCGTTCGCGCAGTTCCCCATCTACGGGAGCTTGGTCGGAGCGTTCCCAGCCCGGCCTGAAAAGAAGCTCTCAGCGATAAAAATCATCGTTGGCCTGCATTTGGTTGCTGCGGCGGTTTGGCTGGGTTGTGGCACATGCTTTCGGTAGCATGGAGAGACCGTAACCCCTATCCCGCCTTGCTCAGCCGGGTCGCCAAGGCCTGGACGTTCAGCAGATTGGCGTCATCCAGCGGGTTTGAGCCCGAGTCGCCCATAACGTCGTAACTGCCGCCTTCGTGGCCAATCGCAAAGAAGCTCATGCCTTCCTCGCTCAGCCGGTTCCTCAGGGCAGTCTCCATGCGGCTGGCTTCCTTAGAGCCTTTCACCGTGGCAAGCTTGTAGTGATATTTTGGAACCGGAGGTTTGATAGCTTTCACAGGTGGCCTGCCTTTGGGCGCCATAGTCGCAACTCCTAAATAGCCACTCCGGCGGTCAGTGACTTCTGTTGGTTCTGTCATGAGGACCCCCCATGCAGCTACCGATTATAGCCTTCGATTTGTGAAAATACAAGTGCGCGTGGTGTGGCCGAGGTCAAAGAGCCGACTTGCCGAACCTCGCGATGAGGCAAAACCGCCGGCAGAAATTGCGACACCGCCTGTGCTTCGAGGGGCAGGCTTCCGGCGCATTTCCTTCCCGCGGCGCGATCATGGCCAGCCTGAACTACGGGCTGACCATGGCACCCATGGTTGAGCGTTCTCCGCCCTCCGGCCTCTGGCCTCTGACCTCTGACCTACTCCTCGTCCTTTGCCATGGCTTCGTGAATGGCCTTGGCCAGTTGGTCGGGGCAGCTTGTGCCGTTCTGGCAGCGGATGCCCTCCAGCAGGGCAATGGCCTCCTCGGCCGTCCGCCCGCGCACGAGTCGGCACACGGCTTGCGTGTTGCCCACGCAGCCGCCGACGATCTTGACATGTGTCACAATCCCATCTTCCAGCGTCACGTGAGTGTGGCTGGAGCAGGTACCAATATTCTGGTGCACGTGCTTCTTCATGACACCCTTTGTACGGCAGGGGCGCGACTGGAGAAAGGCTTTTTCACTGGTGGGGGCTGCTGTGTTCGTCCGTCCCGTCCGCAGAACCCTTCGCATAAGACGCGAAGGAACCTGCGGACCTTACGGGCTGCTGTGTGTCTGATGGCGCTTTTTGGCCGCGCGGATTTGTCGTGTAACAGGCCCCAGCTTCAGCTGGGGTACCGGGTGGCCGACAGACGCAATCAGCCCGGTTCACCGGGCTTGAGGCTGTGCCTTGAGGCAAATGGCTCAAGAGGCAAAACGGTAAGCCCGGCTGGCAGAATGTGGGGCAATCCGCTTTACCCCGGCTAAAAGCCGGGGCCTGTTACACAGCTTGACTAGAGTCGGTGGCAAAGCGCGTCCTGCCAGGAATACGAGTCACATACGCTTCTGCAGCTCGTCCGCAGAACCACTCGCACAAGACGCTCGGGAACCTGCGGACCTCCGGCCTCCGAACTCTGGCCTCTGGCCTCCCACCTCACGCCTGTCATTTCCGTTCGTACGTGCCGACGAGTTTGCCCGTGCCCAGGATGTGCTTCTTGGCCGCCTCCAGAAGCTGTTTCTTGGTCCAGTCGGGCTCGCTCTTGAGCTTGGTGTCCAGCGCGTACAGCGTGAATATGTAATGATGCACCTTGCCTGGCGGGGGCATGGGGCCACCGTAGCCGAGCTTGCCGAAGTCGTTCTTGCCCATGATCGGGCCGACTGGCGAGGTCGCGGTTCTGCTGCTAGCAAAGCCCTCTTCCGCGCCGGTCATGCCCAGCGGGATCTTGTACATCACCCAGTGCACAAAGGGCTCAGCCCGCGGGGCGTCGGGGTCGTCGACGATCAGGGCCAGTTCCACCGTGCCTTCGGGCAGGTTCGACCATGTCAGCGGCGGCGAGACGTCGCTGCCTTCGCCGGTGTACTGGCGCGGGATGGGCTGATTGTCGGCAAAGGCCTTGCTCTCGAGCTTGACGGTCATGGTCTTGTCTCCAGGTTGGGTCTGCGCGGGCTTGTCCCCGGCCGTACATCGCGCCGCCACCAGGGCCGCCACAGCCACGACGCAAACGAGTAGCGATCTCATGTCGTTCTCCCGAACTGCCTGCTTGCAGGATTATAGGAGTGCATCAGATGCATGCGTTCGGTGCAGAGACGAAGGCAGGAGATAACCTCGAAACCCGGCCAAGAACGAGGTATAGTATAGGTATGGGTTCGTTAGCTCAGACTAATCCGCATCTTCGGGACCGAAAGAGGGCCCAGCAATGGCTGGAACAGAACGCGCGCGAGTCTTCGATGTTTGAAGGCGCACGCGGCCTAAAGCCTCACGTAGCCGGACGGTCACGAAGGCGACGCTCGATTGCTTCTGCAAAGAAAACCGCAAGAAGCTCGTAGTCCTGTCGATAGCCGCGCACGACGGCGTTCAAGTACTGCAACTGCATCTTCCGGGCTCCACGGCCAGCGAATCCATAGGCAGGCGTCGGCAGCCCTGCCTGAAGAGCCATCACATCCGCAAGCCACCGGGCCAACCGACCGTTTCCGTCACGAAACGGGTGAATGAGCAACAGATCGGCATGTACTTCCGCTATCCGCACGGCTACCTGCGAAACCGGGCCGGGAGAACACGGCGTGTGACGCGCAAGCAGGCGCGACTCAAACTCGGACATGTTTGCGGCCACCAAGTGTGCGGGAGGCCGTTGGAACCCTCCCTTTTCCAGTTCGACCGTCCTGTACCTGCCCGCCCACGAGTAGATTCCTCCCAACCACCGCTTATGCATCTGGCACAGCAGATGGGCAGTGAAGCGAGTCTGAGGCGTGAAGATTTGCAGGGATCGACTCTGGGCAGTCAAGAGCGCTGTGTATTCGGTCTGGTCCATGAGTCGTTTGGACCGGATGCCCGATCGATTCCGCAGCACTCGTCCGCGAGATCCGGGCTGAGTCTGAGCCTCTTCTCCCTGGGCGACCCTGTATCTGCTCAATCGTGCAATCCTTACTGAGGGCCATCTGATTGTAGCTCCCGCCGGCTTGGCTAGGAATGGCGGACATGCGCGATTCTTCCGGCGCGGCTGCTCGCCTCAGGCCTTATCCCTGGCCAGCGGGTGGGCCTTGTCGTAAACGGCCTTGAGGCGTTCGGTGGTCAGGTGGGTGTAGATCTGCGTGGTGGAAATGCTCTTGTGCCCCAGCAGTTCCTGCACGCTGCGCAGGTCGGCGCCGTGGTTGAGCATGTGCGTGGCGAAGCTGTGCCGCAGCGTGTGCGGCGAGCAATGCACGGGAATGCCGGCCATCAACAGGTACTTGTCCAGCTTGCGCCGCACCGACCGCGCCGACAGCCGGCTGCCCAGCTTGTTGACGAACAGCGGGCCGGTCGAGCGTCCGCGCGGCGGCTGGGCTGGGCGTGGCAGTTGCGCTACGTAGGCGGCAACGGCCGTTGACGCGATGCTGCCCAGCGGCACGAGCCGCTCCTTCCTGCCCTTGCCGCGGACCAGCAGCGCCCCGCCGGCGATATTCATGTCCTCGCGATTCAGCCCCACCAGCTCGCTGATGCGCAGGCCCGAGGAGTAGATGGTCTCCAGGATGGCCAGGTCGCGCAGGGCCAGCAGCCGACCGGCCGGGCCGGTTTGCCCCTGCTGCTCGGAGAGCACGCGCGGGGCCTCCAGCAGGGCCTGCATCTGGGCTTCGTCCAGGCAACTGGGCAGGCGCTTGTCCTGCTTGGGCGTGCGAATGACCGCCACCGGCGAAGTGGCGACCAGCCCGCGGCGAAGCAAGTACTTGTACAGGCTGCGCAGGGCCGCCAGCTTCCGGGCCGTGGTGGCCTTGGAGTACTCCGAATTCCGCAGCAAGGCCAGGTAGCAGCGCACATCAGTGGGCATGACGGCCAGCAGTCGTTCGCCCAACTCGACCAGGCTTATCTTCTGCCCGGCGGCCTCAGGCGTCGCACCCGCGGCTTCGGTCACGTTGGCGCCCGTCAGGTCAGGCAGATCCTTGGCCGATAGCTCGCCGGCCCGGGCATCCTCGCTCAAGCACAGGAACTGGGCGAACTGCCCCAGGTCGGCCTGGTATGCGCGCAGCGTGTGCTCGGAAAAATTCCGCTGCTGTTGGACGTAGGCCAAAAAGTCCACGATGTGGGGTAAATCTGCCACTGGCTATCCATCGACCGATAGGGCAGGCCGGCTTTAGGGGCCAAACCACGCCTCGCGCGTTGATGGTGGCCGTAGATCGCTGATCGCGTCTTTCCCGACGCGTTTTTGAGGGTGCCACAGGTTTGGGGGCACCGTAGGGGTTGAGGTCGCCATAGTTTTTGAGGGTGCCATAGGTTGAGCCGCGCCGTTGCGGCTCTACCTATGCGAGTCGGGCATAGGCAGCCCCGGCTTCGCAAGAAGCCGCGAAGCCGTGTCAGCCTCATAGATGGCACCCATAGTCAGCCTGTGGCACCCACAGAACGTTTCACGCTACCATGAAACCCTGCTTCGCGGCCACTGCTTCGCGGAAACCCTACTTCGCGTGCTTCCCTGCCGGTACAATAGCCGCAAGAATCGCATGCCCGAGCCGTTAGGCCTCAATAGGTCGCGTGACATGCCCAGTTATGACTACATTGCCAAGGACGGCGCCGGCGTCGAGCAGGCCGGCGTGATGCAGGCCGACAGTGAGTCGGTCGTTGCGCGCTCGCTTTCGCAGCGCAGCCTCTTTCCCGTGCGCATCGCCCAGCGCTCCGCGCAGAAGGTTCGCGCCGCCGGACGCGTCCGGCTGCGAGACCTGGCCAGCGCGTACGTTCGCATGGCCGATCTGCTGCGGGCGGGCATTCCCATGCTCCGCACGCTGGATATCCTGATCAAGACCACATCGCAGCCACGGCTTAACGCCGTCATCAGTTCCGTTCGCGACGACGTGGCCGCGGGCGTAACGCTGGCCGACGCCATGGCCCGGCACGCCCAGGTGTTCTCCGACCTGCACGTGTCGATGGTCCGCGCCGGCGAATCGGCTGGGTTCCTCGAAGACGTGCTGACGAACCTTTCGCAATACCTCGAACGCCAGGACGACCTGCAAAGCAAGGTCCGCGGCGCACTGGTGTATCCGCTGATGCTGGTGGGCTTGGGCGGTGTGGCCGTGCTGGCGATCCTGCTGCTGCTGGTGCCCAAGTTCAAGGGCATGTTCAGCGGCATCTCGCTGCCGCTGCCCTCGCGGATCCTCTTTGGACTGTCCGACCTGCTGCGCGAGCAATCGCTGGCGGTGATCGTGGTGGGGGCCATGGCGGTTTCAGCCCTTGTGGTGTACTTTCGCCGGCCTGCCGGGCAGACGCTGTGGAGCCGCTGGCAGCTGAAGATTCCGCTGGCGGGCACGGCTCTGCGGATGGTGGCGGTGACGCGTTTTTGCCGCATCCTGGGCACGCTCATCCGCAACGGCGTGCCGATCTTGCAGGCCTTAAACATCGCCAAGGACGCCGCTGGCAATCTGCTGCTGCGGCAGGCCATCGAAAAGGCGGCGGAAAACGTTCGCGCCGGCGAGCCCCTGGCCGAGCCGCTCAAGGCATCGGGGTTGTTCCCGACGGAGATTGTGGAGATGATCGCGGTCGGCGAGGAGTCCAACCAGTTGGAAAAGGTGCTGCTGGAGACGGCCGACGCCGTGGAGCGGCGGACCAACCGGCAGGTGGACATCGCCATTCGCCTGGTTGAACCTTTGCTGCTGCTGCTGGTGGCGCTAATGATCGGCTTCGTGGCCATGGGGCTGCTGTACCCGGTGTTCACGATGGCCCGGACGATGCGATAGGACGTGCGCGGTTGGTAAACGTGGCATGGGCGTCTCGCCCATGTGTGTCATGGCCGTCTCGGCCATGATTTGGCGGAGTTACTGGCGCCCGGCGCCGGTGTTACAAAGGAAGGAGAGCTGCCTTGAAGAGGCGTTCAACGAATCGCGGTTTCACGCTGATGGAAGTCCTGCTGGTGATTCTGATCCTGGGCATGTTGGCGACGGTGGCGATCGTGGCCTTGGGAGGGTTTCGCGACACGGCCAAAGTCGACACCACGAACCTGAAGCTCAAGTCTATCGCCCAGGGCTTAGACGGTTTCAACATGACCATGGGACGCTATCCGAGCACGGAAGAAGGCCTCAACGCCCTGGTTACCAAGCCGGCCTTCCAGGATGAGGCCCAAGCCGCGAAATGGCATCCGTTCCTGACGGAGCTGCCCAAGGACGGCTGGGACCATGACTTCCATTATGAAATGATCGAAGCCGCCTCGGGCACGGCCCAGACGAGCGCCGGTTTCCATGTCTGGTCCGACGGCCCCGACGGCCAGAGCGGCACCGCCGATGATATCAAGAACTGGAAGGATGAGTCCTCGAAGTAGCTCCGCCACCGTGCTGGCGTGGCAGGTGGAGCCGTGTCTGCTGCGCGCGCAGCGGGTGAGGGAGAGTTTCGATTTGCGAGTTTCGAATTCCGATGTAACTGCCCGGCGGCGGCTTCTCCCGGCGCGCGGGACCTGCCGGTGGAAATTCGGAATTCGAAATTCAAGATTCGAAAACTCAGCCGGGTTCACCCTCGTGGAAACTCTCCTGGTCGTGCTGGTCCTGCTGCTGGTGGCGGCGGCGTGCGTGGGCACGTTCACCGGTACCTTCGAGGCCGCCAGCGTGAGCGACTCGGCCGACCGCATGGAGGCGCTGATCCACTCCTGCCGGGCCGAAGCCGCCAGAACCGGCCGGCGCGTGCAGCTCTCGCCCGATGCCGTCGGTCAGGTGCAAGTAGGCATCGAGAATGACCCGCTGGGCTCGCCCAACATATTCGCCCCGTTAGATGCGTGGTGGGTCAGCCAATCGCAACTGCCCAGCCAGGTGCAATGGACCACCTGCGAACTTACCGGCCCCAGCGCCAGCTTGCAGGCCGCCATGGCCGCTTCGGTACAGTCGGCCGTGACCGACGAACCTGCCATGCTGCCGATCAATTTCCTGCCCGATGGCAGCAGCGACTGCGCCCGCCTCGTCATCCAGCGGCAGGACGGCACGTGGCAGGTCGAACTGCTTCTCAACGGCTTCGACGGCAGCGTGACCAGGGCCGAGAGCACGGGGGAAGAACAGTGAAACAAGGATTTCGAATTTCGAGTTTCGGATTTCGATTTGAAGCTTCACGAAGGGGACCGTGGCCAGGGTGCCACACCTGCGGCGTTTGCAGGTGTGCCGGACCGACGCACGGCTGCAAACTCCGCAGCCGTGGCACCCGACGTTCCCAAGCCCGCCTGTCGTCGTTCAATCGAAAATCGGAAATCGCAAATCGAAAATGCGGCGGCATCATCTTGCTTGAGGTCATCCTGTCCCTCTCCCTGTTCGTGGTGGCGGCGACGGTGATTGGTTCGGCCTTCCAGGCGGCGTTGCGGGCGACCAGCCAGGCGCGGGCGCTGGACAAGGCCGCGAACCTGGCCCAGAGCGTATTGACGCGAGTTTCCACCGGCCAGGTGGTCCTGAGCGACGCCTCGGCGGCCTCATTTGACACCGACGCGACCAAGGCCGACCCCGACATGCAGGGCTGGACGTACGACATGGCCTGCCAGGACGTACAGGATGCCACCGGCATAAAGTCCGTGACGGTCACGGTGCACGCGCCCGCCAACGCCCAGTCCGTCAGCCTCAGCCAATGGGTGATCGATCCCTCGGCGGGAGCGGGACCATGAAGGGCAGTTTCGAATCTCGAATTGCGAATTTCGAATTGAAAGCAACGCACTGCGCCGCCCTTGCCAATTGGCTCGTGCCGGGTGCCACACCTGCGGCGTTTGCAGGCGCGCCGGACCGATGCACGGCTGCAAACGCCGCAGCCGTGGCACCCAACCGGTCTGTGACAGTGCCTGTTGCTTTTGCCTTTCAATTCGAAATTCGAAATTCGAAATTCGCAAATGCCAGGGCCTTCACCCTGCTGGAGGTCATGCTGGCCATCACGCTGATCGTGGGGCTGATGACGTGTTTGTACGGCTTCTACGACTCGGTTCTGGCCACCCGGGCGGACCTGGCCCGGCAGCGAAAGACCGATTTTGCCCAGTGCCGCCTGCTCGACCTGGTCGCCAACGATTTGCAGTCGGCCCGCTTCTTTCCGCTCATGGGCCAGTGCCTCCAGGGCGACAGCCAGCAGGTGACGTTCTTTCGCGCGGGCGTGCCCAGTGTGGCTGTGTTCTATCCGCCGCCCATGCTGGTGGACAGTCCGGGTGGACTCGATGCCACCTCGCAGCCTACCGCGACTTCGAGCCCCTCGGCCGCACCGCTTTTGGCGTGGGAGCCCGAGCACGACGTGCAGCAGATAAGCTATCGGCTTGGGCACGGCGTCGATGACGCCGGGGCGGACATCATCACCGGCATGGAGCGGACGAGTCTGCGGACCATCGCCGCCGAGAAGGCCGAGGAGGGCGTCAACATCCAGGTCGATCCGCTGTCGGACCAGGTGAAGTTCCTCCGCCTGCAATACTGGGACGGCCAGGCCTGGCAGGACACGTGGTCGGCCAACTATCTGCCCGTGGCGGTGAAAGTCACACTGGGGCTGGAAGAACTGCCGGCCGAACTGGCCCTGGACGAATACCCGTACGCCACGGTGTGGCGCGAAGTGGCGATTCCCTGCGGAGGGGCGCCATGAAGAATTGCGAAATTCGAATTTCGAATTTCGAAGTGGCGGGCGGTGCCGGTTGGTGCGCCCCGGCTTCTTCTCAATTCGAATTTCGGAATTCGAAATTCGAAACTGGACGTGGTTTCGTTCTCATCGTCGTGCTGGTGGTCGTGTCGCTGCTGTCGCTGCTGGCCGTGACGCAGATGCTCATCACCCGCAGCGAATCGGCGGCGTCGGTGGCCAGCGTGGGCGGTCAGCAGGCGCGGGCGGCGGCGTACAGCGGCATCGTCCGGGCGATGGCCCTGCTGAAGCAGAGTCCCAACGACTTGGCTGGGCGGTCGGACAATCCGCAGGTCTTTCAAGATCAGTGCGTCAGCGGTTCAGGCGCCGACGGCTGGTACTTCAGCGTGTATTCGCCCAACCCCGACGACAGCAGGCAGGTCCGCTACGGCGTGGAGGACGAGAACGGCAAGTTCAACTTGAACCTGTACGCGCTGGTCCCGGCTACGCCGCCGGGCATGCTCACCGCTCTGCTGCCCGACCGGCCGGACCTGGTGGATTGCCTGCTGGACTATCTCGACGCCGACAGCAACGCCCGGCCGCAGGGGGCCGAGCAGGAGTACTACGACGGCCTGCCTCAGCCTTACCACATCAAGAACGGCCCGCTGACGAGCGTCGATGAACTGCTGCTGGTCAAGGGCTTCACGGGCCAGATCGTCTACGGCGAAGACGCCAACCGCAACGGCACGCTGGAGCCCAACGAGGACGACGGCGACGCCAGCTTCCCACCCGATAACGGCGATGGGGAACTGGACTGTGGCCTGGTCGCCTGCACCACGACCTTGAGCTATGAACCGAACACCGATTTCGCCGGCCAAGGGCGGATCAACATCAACACCCCCATCAGCGCCAGCGATCTTCAGTCGCTGAACAACGACTTCCCGCCCGAGACGGCAAAGTTTCTGGCGGCGCGGCGGGCCGTAAACAGGCCGTTCAAAGATGTCAGTGAACTGCTGGATCTCCAGGAGAATCTGGTGGACCCCAGCGACACCAACCCGCAGACCAAGGGCAAGCCGATTCCGCTGGCCAGCGGCATTACGGCCAGCAACCTGGCCAAGGCGCTGGACCGGCTGACAACGGGTGGAGTGAAAATCGCGGGGCAAGAAATGCTCCTGGGCCGCGTTAATGTCAATAGCGCGCCGGCGAAAGTGCTGGCGGCGATTTTCGGCGACGCCCAGGCTGCCCAGAAGGCCATCGATGAGCGGGCCGGCCTGAGTGCCGACGAGGCCCAGACGCCGGCGTGGCTATTGACGCACCAAGTGATGGCTTCTTCGGGTGCTTTTAAGGTGGTTGGGCCGTATATTACGGCCAGGAGTTTCCAGTTCCGCCTGCGTTCGATGGGGTACAATCCCGCCAGCGGGCGGTACTGCGTGCTGGAGGCGGTGATCGATACGGCTGGACCGACGGCGCGCGTGGTGTATCTGCGCGACCTGACAGGCTTGGGCGTGCCCCTGGTGCCGCCTGGCCGAGAGAAATCATGAAGCTGCTGAGGCGATGGTCGGCACAACAACTCGTGGCCCTGGACTACGACCGGCGAGAGCTGCGCCTGGCCGTGGCGGAGGTCCGTCACGACTCGGCCAAGGTGCTGGCCGTGCGCCGGCTGGCCTTTCCCGCCGGCGCTGATTCGGGCGACCCTGCCGTGGTGGCTGCTCTACTGAAGGCCGCTTTGGGCTCGCTGAATATCTCCACTGGCCAAGCTATCCTGGCCGTGCCGCGGAGGGAGGTCGTTCTCAACCCGCTATCGCTGCCGCCGGACCTCCAGCCTCACGAAATCGCCTCCATGGTCCACTTCCAGGTGGCCAAGGAACTGCCCTTTGGCGTCGAAGAGGCCATCATCGACTTCACCATGGGCGGCCACTGGGACGCCGAAACGCCCGTCCCGGCGCTGGGCCAGACAACCATGCTCACCTCGGCCGCTATTCGCCTGCCTGTGCTGGAGGCGGCCAAGAGTCTCTGCCTTCAGGCGCACTTAACGCTTTCGCATCTGGCCCACCGGCCGCACGCGTGCCTGGCGGCTGTGCAGCGCTGCGTGAAGCTCAGCCCCGGCGAGGGCGTGCTGTTCGTGTACGTCAACGCCGAGGAGGCGGAGATCAGCCTCTTCCGCGACGGCCAGGTGGAGTTCTCGCGCAGCGTGCCGCTGACGGGCAGCGCCGCCGACGCCGGTGCCGCCGGGCAGGATTCAGCCCAGGCCGCCAAGCGCGTGGCGCTGGATGCGCTGCGCTGCCTGCAAAGCCTTCAGGCCACCGCCGGCGGTTCGAGCATCGATGCCTGCCTCCTGGCCGGCGGCGATGAAACCATGCTGGCTGAACTCAAGCGGCTGCTGGAGATTCCCTGCCAGGTCTTCGACCCCGCCATCGGGCTGGATTTGCCCGCCGGCGATTACTCCGCCTTTACGCTGGCGCTGGGGCTGGCCGTGGGCGGCGCCGCCAAGCTGAGCTTCGACTTTGCCCATCCCAAGCGGCCTGGGCCGGCGCCGGACGTTCGCCGGCAGCGGCTGCTGATCGCAGCGGCCTGTGCGTGCGCGCTGCTGCTGGCGGTCGTGCTGGGGCGGGCGGTGCTGCTGGGCAGGGGCGGGTCGGAACTGGCCGACCTCAATCGCCAGATCAACGATCTTCGCCAGACCAACACCAAGCTCAAGACGCTCTCGAACCGCGTTGCGGGCATCGAGCGCTGGCAGGGTCAGGAGCCCGAGTGGCTCGACCAGTTGGCCAACTTCTCGTTCACGATTCCGCCGGCTGAGGAAGTGTACGTCAGCGGCTTTAGGACCTCCTCGGGCAAGGTCACGCTGGACCTGAAGGCCAAGGACGACAAGAGCCTGACGCGTTTCACGCACGACCTCAAGGCCATCACGGGCTATGAACCCGAGCCCAAGGGCACCAGCCCGGCCTTTGACCGCTACGGCTACGGCATCAAGAGCACGCTGGAAGTTGACGTCAGCGGCAAGGCCCGCTGCCTCATCGCCGCCAGTCAGCCCGTGGGCCGGCCGGCGGATGACTCGCTGCTCAAACCCCAGCCCGCGCCCCAAGCCGCGGTAAATCGGCCCTCCGCCACGACCCAGCCAGCCGCTGCGGCGCCGACGACGCCAGGTGCGCCAGACAGGCCAAACCCCACGCGCTCGCGCAGGAGGCCCGCGCCATGAAACAGCGCGAGAGAATCCTGCTGATTGTCGCCGGCAGCGTGCTGGGCGTGCTGGTGTTGGGGCTGCTGGCGCGGAGCTTATTCGTACTGCCGTGGCGCGAGGCCCAGGACAAGCGCCGAGCGGCCCAGGCCACGCTGGCCTCATTGCGGCAGGAGCAATCGGGACTGGCCAAGTCCGTGGGCGCGTTTGCAGCCTGGCGCGACCGCACCTTCGCCGACGACGCCAACAGCGCCATGCTGGCCGCCGACGCGCAGATCAAGGAACTGGCTCACCAGGCCGGGCTGGCCCAAGCGGAATTAAACCTCAGTTCATTCAGCGAAAAGCCCATCAATAAGGAACGCGAACTGGCCTGCACTATCAGCAGTCGCAGGCCGGTGGGGCTGGCCAAGCTGGTCAATTTCCTGTTTCTGCTGTCGCGGCAGGGGCAACTGCGGACGGTCAGCAACCTGAGCATCCGGCCACAGGACGATTCCAACAGCGTCAATTTCTCGCTGCGATACGCCACGCTGGTCCTGGCCGACAAGCCGCCGCTGTCGATCCCCGCCCGCAAGGCCGCTGCCAGCCAGACCGTTGCCATCGACCTGGCCGAAGTTTCGCAAGGAACTTACGCCGCCATCGAAGGCCGGAACATGTTCCTGCCGTACGTGCCGCTGGTTCACCGCGAGCCGCCTCCGCCTCAGGAGCCGCCGGCCGCGGCCCCATCGGGCGATGCTGCCGATCAGATGGTGGTGGCCGGTTTGCCCTCGACGCCAAACGGCCCCGAGGTGCATATTGCCGACGCCGCCGGCAGTGCGGTCAAGGTGCTCAAGGTCGGCGAGCGCTTGCCCGTCGGCGAGATCGTGGCGGTGGACTACCGCGAAATTCCCATGCCCGGCAAGCCGACGATCAGTTCGTACAGCCGGGTGATTCTGCGCAACGGCGCCAGCTACTACGCCGTCGAACTTGGCCAGAAGCTCTCGGAGCGGCGGGTGATTCAACCCAGCGATATGCCGCCCTCGCTCCGGTTCATTCTGGAAGGGCAGTGAGACGGGTGCGACGTGATGCGGGTGCGACGTGAGATGGGTGCCATAGCCTGACGCGGCTTCGCGTCCTCTTGCGAAGCCGGGGCTGGCTATGCTCCGCATCGTCGCATAGGTAGAGCCGCAAGACAGCGCGGCTCAACCTATGGCACCCACGCTGGCGGTTGGGTGCCGTGGTTTGCGAAGCAACCACGTGCGGACGCACAGCCTGAAAGGCCGTGCCACCGTGCGAAGGACGATAGGAGCAGTGCGATGAGACAACGATGGATGATCTCGATTGCCATGCTGGCGGGCGCGCTGGCAGCGGGCCGATGCCTGGCCCAAAGCGCCCCGGCCGGCACCCAACCCGCCAGTGCCATAGCGTCTTCGTCATCCGCTCCCGCGACCGCCCCATCTCGCGCCGCCTCTGCCCCTGCGCCCATTGTCAGCGAAGTCATCCCTGCCGCGGCCGCCCCTGGCACCGCGGGTGTTCGATTCCAGTTCGAGAACGAGAACTATAGGGACGTCGTCCGCTTCATCGCCCGCGTGGCCAATAAGCCCATCATGGGCGACCTTAACGCCCTGAACGGCAGCCTGACATACTTCGACGCCCAGCCATACACCGTCGAGCAGGCCATGGGCCTGGTCAACCAGGTGCTGCGGGGTTCGGGCTTCACGCTGATCGACGCGGGCAGGTACCTCAAACTCGTGCCGCTGGCGGAAGTGGCCCAGCAGGCGTCGCTGCCGGTCATCCAGAGCGGCCAGGACAGCACCACCGGTCGGCCTGACGACGAGATCGTGACGGCCATCATGCCCACGCGCGGCCCGGCCACGCCGCTGCTGCCCGTGCTCACGCGGATGGTGCACAGCTTCGGCACGCTGGCGGTGCTCGACGGCGGCAACGGCCTGGTCATCACCGACAGCATGGACAACATCCGCCGCATCCAGCGGCTCATCAGCCGGCTCGACAGCGGCGACCTGCAGAATCAGACCCTCAAGCATTACAAGCTCAAGACCGCCGCCGCCGACGGTGTGGCCCGACTGATCGACCAGCTCTTTAACCCGCGCCGCGTTGCCGCCCAGGGCGGCCAGGGGCGTCAAGGCAATCAGCCCGCCCCGGCTGCGCCCCTCTCGCCCGATGCCGTGACGGTGGCGGCGGACTTGCGCAGCAACACGGTGATCGTGTTGGCCAGTCCCGACAAGCACGAGATGATCGCGCAGTTCCTCTCGCAGATCGACGTGGATCAGGCCGTCGGCGAGGGCTCGGTCCGCGTGATCGCCCTGAAAAAGCAGAAGGCCGCCGACCTGGCCAAGACGATTTTGGCCAGCTTGGCCAGCAAGCCCGTACAGACCGGCACCACGCCCGACGGCAAGCCCATCATGCAGCCGGCGCCGATTGCCCGCGTGGTGGCCGACGAGGCGACCAATCGCCTGATCGTGTCGGGCACGCCCGATGTCATCAAGCAGGCCGAGGCGATGGTGGCCGAACTGGACGCCGCCGCCATGGAGTCCTCCGGGCTGCGCGTCTTCCCGCTCAAGGTCGCCACCGCGGCCAACCTCGTGCCGGTGGTCCAGAACACCTTTGCCGCCAAGGGTGCGGTCAAGAGTTCCTTCGTCGTCACCGCCGATGGCCGGACGAACAGCCTGATCGTCAATGGCTCGGCCGCCGAACTTGACGCCGTGGCCGGGCTCATTCTGCAACTCGATCAGCAGACGCAGACCCAGCGTGAGATTCACGTCACGCGCCTGCCGGGCGGCGATGCGACCCAACTGGCGGCCGCCCTGACGAAGATGCTCTCGCAGAAAATCGCCGGCGGCGACGAGAGCGTCAAGGTCGAGGCCGACCGCTCAACGAACAGCCTGATCATTTCGGCCTCGCCGGGCGACTGGACGTCCATTGAGTCCATCCTGACACAACTTACCAAGGAAGCGCCGGCCGCCACTGTCAGCAGCCGCATCTTCAAGCTCGCCTCGGCCAAGGCCAACGACGTGGCCCCGACGATCCAGCGCATCTTCGACACGCGGCAGCGACAGGGGCGCGCGGGCGGGCAGGCGCCGCAGCCGGTGGTCGTCGCGGCCGAGGTGCAGACCAATTCGCTCATCGTCTCAGCCAGCGGCGAGGACATGACCGAGATCGAGTCGCTGGTCAAGGGCGTGGACGTGCCCTCCGAAGGCGGCGACACGGTGGTGCAGATCGTCAGCCTGACCAAGGCCGAAGCCGCGAGCCTGGCCGATGCGGTGAACAAGGCCTTGAGCGAGCAGGCCGCCCAGAACCCGCGCGGCACGGCGGCCCCCACGGCCACGGTCGTGCCCGAGCCCAACTCCAACTCGCTGATGGTCCGCGGCCCGCGCGAGCAGGTCACCAAGGCCATCGAGCTGATCCGCCAGCTTGACCAGGGTGGCAACGGCTTTGGCAGCCAGGTGAAGGTCTTCAAGCTCAACTACGCCGAGGCCACCCTGACGGCCCGCACGCTGGATGGGCTCTTCCGGCAGATGATCGGCCAGGCAAGGCGTTCGGCCAACACGCCGCCGCCGGCGTTTTCCGTGGCGGCCGATGAGCGGACCAATTCGCTCATCGTCTCGACCTCGACGGCCAACCTGCAAATCTGCGAGGCCCTGCTGGCCAAGCTCGACGCCGAGGGCGCCGCCAGCGGCCATGAAGTGCAGTTCATCCCGCTGACGCACGCCGACGCCACCGAGTTGGTGACCAAGATCAACACCATGTTCGCCGACCGCCCGCGCGGGGATCGGCCCACGGTCGAGGCCGACAGCTTCTCCAACGGCCTGACCATCATTGCCAAGGACACCGACTTCCGCGCCATCCAAGCGGTGGTGGAGAAGTGGGACGAGTCGGCGGCGGCCAATTACATCCAGGTCAAGGTCGTGCCCATGGCCCCGACCGCCCGGGCCGAAAAAATGGCCGAGGTGCTCAAGCGGGTATACGAGCAGGTGGCCAACGTGCACGTGCAGGTCACCGACCGCTTGCCGCCGCGCGGCAGCGCCGACGGCGCGAACGCCAAGGAAGCCGAAGATGTGCCGCTGGATATGGACGATTCGCAGCCCGCCGCGGTGGCCGTCGGACCGCTCAAGCCCGCCACTCAGCCCGCCCGGCCCGACGTGTTCCTGGCTGTGGATCGGCCGGCCAATGCGCTGATCATCTCGGCGGCGCGGACGGACTTGGACGCGATTCAGACCTTGATCGACCAGCTCATCAGCACGGCCGCGTCGGTGGATTCCGACTATAAGGTTTTCAAGACCCGCAACGATCCGGCCCCGATCGCCCGCACGCTGAACGACCTCTTCAATCCGCGTCAGCAGGCGCAGGCCATCCAGCCTCAGCCGATGGTGGCCGGGGGCAGGGGACGCGGCGCGGCAGGCGCCAACGCCGCAGCGGCGATGGTTCAGCCGGCCGCAACGGTGCGGGCCAACGCCAGCATCGTCTCGGACAGCCGGACGCGTTCGATCATCGTTCGGGCCAAGCCGACCGATCTCGAAGCCATCGAGCAGTTGGTCAAGGACCTCGACACTTCGGCCCAGGTGCTTTCGGAACTGCGGATCTTCAATCTCAAGAACGCCGACGCCACCGAGGTGGCCGACAATCTGCGGCAGCTCTTCAACCTGCCGACGAGTTCCGCCGGCCGCGGGGTTTCCTCGGCCGATCCGCGGTCGCAGCAGTTCATTCAGCAGCTTTTGGCCATGCGTGGCAATCCGGTCGTGCCGGGCCAGGAAGCACCGATGCTGCAAGCCGACGCGTCGGCGGGCGTGACGATTTCCTCCAATCGGCTGACCAACGCGGTCATCGTGGCCGCTCCGTCCGATGCGATGGAACTGGCCGCCCGCTTGGTGCAGGAGCTGGACCAGTCGCCCGCCAGCGGCGCCCAGAGCGTCAAGATGTTCCGCCTCAAGCAGGCCGAGGTGAACGAAGTCGTGGATGCCCTGCGCGGCGTGTTCTCCAGCGGCCAGGGCGGCGCGGCAGCGGGCGCGGGCACAGGCCGGGCGGCTCGGGCGGCCGCAGCGGCAGCTCAGGCCAGCACGGCCGTCATAGCCGGCAACGAGACATCGCGCATGGTGATCGTCTCGGCCCGGCAGGACGAGATGCCGCTGATCGAGCAGGTCATCAAGGAACTCGACCAGGCCGTCTCGGCCGATGCCGTGTCGGTCAAGGTCTATCACCTCGAACATGGCGATGCGACCAGCGTGGGCAATGCCCTGCGGACCTCGCTCGTCGCCGGCGCTTTGCCAGGCGGCCAGGGCCGGGGCGGGCGCGGCGGCTCGGCCGGGTCGAGCGACTCGCTGCGGATTTCGGCCGAACCCAGCAGCTCATCGCTGGTGGTTCGCGCCACGCCGCAGGAGCACGAAAAGATTGCGGCCTTGATTACCCAGCTCGACCAGGTCGAGAAGGCCAGCAGCGTGTTCCTGCTGCCGCTGAAGAACGCCAACGCCGCCGCTACGGCCGACATCATCAATCGGCTGTACCAGCAGCAGGCCCAGGCTTCGCAGCGTGGCGGCAAGACGCCCGACACGGCCGCCATCTCGGCCGATCCGCGCAGCAACACGCTCATCGTGGCCGGCAGCGAGGACCAGTTCAAAGCCGTCTCCAAGCTGGTCAACCAGATCGACGAAATGGCCCCGGGCCGCGATCAGCTTCGGCTGATCCAGCTCAAGAACGCCAAGCCCGATGACGTGCTCAAGGCCATCCAGATTCTGCACGGCGGCTCGCCCGATGCGGTTCCCAGCGGCAGCAGCGGCCGGCGCACGGGCGGCGGCAATTCGCGCGGCAACGCGTCGCCAGCGCCGACGGCCACGGGGGTTGAAGCCACCGTCCTGCCCGAGCAGCGGGCGTTGCTCATCAATGCTTCCGAGGCTGACTGGAAGACGATCCAGGAGCTGGTCAAGACGCTCGACGACGCGGCCGAGGGCAGCAAGCTCCAGGTGCAATTGTTCAGCCTGAGCAAGGCCTCGAACATCCGCGTGGCTGCGGCGCTGGCGACGATGTACCGCGCCGCCCAGCGAACTGGCCATGCCGAAGATAACGTGACCGTGACGGCGCTGGACGGCACCAACGCCGTGGTCGTGACGGCCACCCAGGAAAAGATGCCCGAAGTCACCAGCCTGATTAAGCAGCTCGACGTCGAGAGCGTGGCCGGGCAGCAGCAGTTCAAGCTCTTCCCGCTGAAGAACGCCAGCGCCCAGAAGGTTCTGCCGGTGCTGTCGCAGATGCTGCAACCGATCCGCGCCGCCCGGCCCACGCAGCCGATCAACATCTCGGCCGAGCCGGCCAGCAATTCCATCGTGGTGGCCACGCAGGCCCCGGTGCTCGAAGAGATCGCCAAGATGCTGGAAATGCTCGACTCGGTGCCGCCCTTTAAGAGCGCCGAGATGATGATCCTGCCGCTGAAGAACGCCGACGCCCCGGCCCTGGCGGCCACGCTGACGGACATCCTGACGCCCGGCACGAACCAGTCCCAGACGCCCGAGGCCAAGGCCCTGCAAGAGCAGATTCGCCTGCTGTCGCTAGCCAAGGGCAAGGAAGGGCTGCCGCAGCTGGACCTGTCCAAGCCCATCAAGATCAGTTCCGACCCGGTCCGCAGCGGCGGGCCAGGTTCTAACAGCCTGATCGTCTCCAGCACGCCGGAGAACTTGACGGCCCTGACCGAGATCGTCTCGCTGCTGGACACCGTGCCGGTGGCCGCCGGCGTGAAGCTGCAACTGATTCACCTGCAGAACGCCGACTCGGCCTCGGTCATGACGCTGCTCAACGACGTCTTCAAGCAGGGCCGGCAGCTGGCGGGTCGGCCCGGCACGCCGCAGGCCGGCAAGGCTGTGCCCGACAGCGTCACGGGCCAGGCGCTCACCAACGTGCTGAACGTCTCGGTCGATGCCCGCACCAACACGCTGGTGCTGGCCGGCAGCGAAGAGACGATCGCGCTGGCGATGCTGATCATCCGCGACCTCGACGGCCAGACGACCAGCCAGTTCACCGAGGTCAAGCTCTTCAAGTTGGACAACGCCGACGCGGCCACGCTGGCCCCGCTGGTCCGGGCCGTGTTTGCCGAGGCGGGAAGTTCCGGCGGCGCTGCCACGGGCGGCGCGACCGGCGGCGGCGCGGGTGCATCCGGTGCGGCCGGCGGTTCGGGCATGCCGGCCAGGCCCGGCGCGGCGGCCTCCCAACCTTCGGCTCCTTCGGCCAATGTGAGTTCCGTGGCCGGGGCACGCGATTTCGTCACGCGGCTGCGGCTGCTGCGGGACAAGCAGACGCCCGTTGAGGCCGAGGTCTCGCGGAGCTATCCGACCATCAGCGTGCAGGCCGACCGCGGCAGCAACGTGCTGGTGGTGGCCGCTCGCTCTGACTTGCTGCCGCTGGTGGCCGAACTCGTCAAGACCATGGACGTGCCGGGGGCGGGCTCGCTGAATTCCGTTCGCATTTGCCCGCTCAAGAACGCCGACGCCACACGGGTGCAGCAGGTCATTAACGGTTTGTTCACCGGGCCCAACGCCAACCTGATCCGGCCGGAGGATCGACCGACGATCTCGGTGGACAGCCGCACGAATTCGCTGATCGTCTCGGCCTCGGACAAGACCTTCGCCCTGCTGGAGGCCTTGCTGGCCAAGCTGGACGCCACGATTCCCATCGACCTGCGCGACATGCGGCTGGTGGCGCTGAAGAATGCCGACGCCACCACGGTAGCGACCAGCCTGCAGAAGATGATGGACGCCCGCGTGCAGCGGCAGCAGAGCCTGGGCGTCAAGGATGCCGAGTCGCTGCGCATGATCGTCATGGCCGACCAGCGCAGCAACATGCTGATCATTGGCGGCTCGGATGAAGGCTTCAAGCTGTGCGAGGACATGGCCAAGCAGTTGGACTCGGCCGAGCCGGCCCTGTCGGGCATGGTGCAGCTTGTCGGTCCGCTGACCAACGCCAACGCCGGCACGCTGGCGGCCACGCTGACGACGCTGTTCAACCAGCGCTACGCAGCCGCGCGCACGCCGGACATGCAAAAGCAGAAGCCGGTCATTCTGCCGGACCTGCGGACGAACATGCTGCTGGTGTCGGCCACGCAGGATGACGAAAAGGCCATAGAGTCCCTGGTAGCTAAGATGGACTCCAAGCCCCTATCGCCGGCCGTGGAGCTGGAGATCGTGGCGCTGAAGTTCAACGACGCCGGGGCCATCGGGCCGGTGATCCAGCGGATCTTCGCCGACCGGCTCAAGAGCATGACGCCGCCGAATCAGCAGCCCCAGCCGCAGGACAACGTGTCGGTGGAAATCGACCCACTGTCCAACGCCATGATCATTTCGGCCAGCAAGGAAAACCTGGCGATGATCAAGGAGCTGATCGCCAAGGTGGACGTCGAGCCGCCCACCGACACGGGCGTGGTGAAGATGTACCCGCTGAAGAAGGCCGACGTGCAGCGCGTCTCGACCATGCTGCAATCGTTGATTTCGCAGGGCCTGTACAAGCCGGGCATGACCGCCCAGGGCGCTGCCGGGGCCAACGCGGCCATGAAGGCGCGCGAGCGCGTCGCCATCACCGCCGACGTTCGCACCAACGTGCTGATCGTTTCGGCCAGCAAGGAGAACTTCGCGGTCATCAACCAGATCGTCGCCCAGGTCGATGGGGCCGAGGGCTGGGGGCTGTCGGGCAACGTGCAGATCTTCACGCTGAAGTTTGCCGACGCCACGCGGCTGGGGCCGACCTTGCAGCAATTGTTCGACCGCAAGCGTCAGGCCGAAGCTGCCACCGGCGGCGGGCCGGCGACCTCGCTACCCATCGTGGTCATCCCCGACGACCGCACCAACACGCTGCTGATCGCCTCCAGCAAGGAAGACAACGCCACCGTCGTGGCCCTGCTGGCGAAGCTGGACGTGCAGGACGTGGCGCGATCCTTCGACTTCCGCGTCTTCTACCTCAAGAACAACAACGCCAGCACGCTCGAACCGATTCTAAAGACGCTGTTTGCCCAGCGGCCCGCGCCGGCGGGTCGGCCATTGACGCCCATGACCGTGGTGGCCAATCCCACCATGAACGCCCTGGTTGTCAGCGGCGACAAGGACGACCTGACGGCCGCCGACGTGTTGATTGCCAAGCTGGACGAGTCGCCGGCTGAGGGCACGGTCGTCAAGGCCTTCCCGGTCGTCCACGGCGACGCGGTGAGCCTGGCCAAGATCCTGCAATCGATCTACGACGCCCAGCGGCCGGCGGGCGCGCGCAGCAGCGTCACCTTCACGGCCGATGAGCGGACCAACACCATTATCGTCTCGGCCCCCAAGACGGAGCTGGCCGGCATTACCGCCCAGATCGACAAGCTCACCGGCACGGCCGTGACGGATGTTTCGGAAATCCGCATCTTCAACCTCAAGCACGCCGACGCCACGCAGCTGGCCACCACGTTGGGCGATGCCCTGACCAACAAGCCCAAGCCCATGACCACGGCCACGCCCAACCGCTCGACGCTGCTGCAATTCATTCAGGACTCGCCCGATGGCCAGCGGCTGATGGCTTCGGCGCTGAAGGAAGGCGTGATGGTCACGCCGGTGCAGCGGACCAACTCGCTGCTGGTGCAGGCGCCGGCCGAGGCCATGCCGATGCTGGTTCGGCTGATCGAGGCGCTGGACCTGGTCGATCCGCGGGCGGCGGAGATCCGCGTCTTCTCGCTGGTCAACGCCGACGCCACGCAGATGGCCACGGTGCTGACGCAGCTGTTCAAGCTGCAAGTGGCCAACACCGCTCGCCAGGCTGCCCGGTATTCCATGAACGACGATTCGGCCGGAGCCAATCCGACCAGCCAGCCCGCCGGCGCGGTCTTCGGTGCGGCTGAGCAGAGCACGCTGACGATTACGGTCGATTCCCGCACCAACTCGCTGCTGGTGGGCGGCACGGCCGAGTACATCGAGCTGGTGGGCAAGGTCATCAAGGACCTCGACGCCAGCCCGGCTGAGGACCGCCAGACGATGATCTACCGGCCTCGCAACAGCCAGGCCACCGACATCGAGACGGCGCTGCGGCAGTTCCTCGACCAGGAGCGGCAGCGCATGACCAGCAACCTGGGCGTGACGAATTTAGGCGCGGCCAAGGAATTGCTGGCGCACGAGATCGCCATTGTGGCGGAGAAGACTTCCAACACGCTGCTGATCTCGGGCTCGCCGCGATTCTTCAAGACCGTGCTGTCGATGGTGAAGGAACTCGACCAGCCGCCGCCGCAAGTTCTCATTAACGTGCTGCTTGCCGAAGTCGGGCTGGACGACACCACCGAGTTCGGCATCCAGTGGGCCCTGATCGGCCACCCCGAGAGCGGGGCGCAGGTCGGGGCGGGCATCGATCTGGGCTTGCAGCCGATCCCCACGGTCGCCGGCAGCGGCGGCAGCGCCGTCTCCACGCCGTTCCGCGGCTTTGGCGGGCTGACGTCGGACGGGTTCAGTTTCGCCATCAGTTCGGGCGACTTCCACCTGCTGCTTCGGGCGCTGGAGAGCCAGGGCCGGGTGGAGATCCTCAGCCGCGTGCCGCTGCTGGCGTCGGACAACCAGGAGGCCCGCATCAACGTCGGCCAGCGCGTGCCGTTCGTGACGGACTCGCGGATCACCGACAGCGGCTCGGTGTTCAACACCATCCAGTACCAGGACGTGGGCACGATCGTGACGGTCACGCCGCGCATCAACCCCGACGGTTTCGTGAAGCTGCAAATCAGCCCGGAGATTTCATCGCTGGCCGACACGACGGTGAAGATTTCCAACGACGTCAACGCCGTGGTGATCAATACCCGCCAGGCCAAGACGACCGTGACCGTGCAGGATGGCCACACGGTTGTGATCGGCGGGCTGATCACTACCCACAACGAAAACCGCGAGGACAAGCTGCCGATCCTGGGTGACATTCCGCTGGTGGGCCTGCTCTTCAAGAACACCAAGGTCGTGAAGGAACGCACCGAGCTATTGATGATCCTGACGCCGCGGATTCTGCGCAACCAGACCGACTCGGATGTCCTGACCAACCACGAGGTTCGCTCGGTCGGGCTGGTGAGCGACCCGCAGACCGGCCAGGGCATCGGCCAGGTGCTCAACCCGCTGCGCGGCGTGACCAATGCCGAGGTGCAGCGGATCGAAGGCGGCACGGCCGAACCGGCCAGGGAAGGCGAGCCGATGATGATTCCGCTGCGGCCCTTGCCGCGCCAGGCCACCACGCAGCCGTAGCGTTCCGTTCGCAGAACCTCTCGCAACATCGCGAGAGAACCTGCGGACCCTACGGGATCGCCGCGCGCGCCAGCACGCAGCCGTGCGGGGTGTGGCCATCCGTGCGGAGGGTGGCATGGTGTCAAAGGGTGGCATGGTCTCGCTGCCGTTGGCGTGACCATGTTAGACGATGCTGAGTTCGCAGATCGAAGAACCTATGAACACACGATGCCGATGATGAACGCACGATATCTCATTATGTTGTCTCTGCTGCCGGCGTTGACCGGCTGTGGCGTGAACTCTGCGCTGCCAGGCGGCCCGCCCGCACCCGTGGCGCAGGTCGATCAGATGGTCGTGCAGGCGGCGCCGACGGCTGTGAATTGGGATGGCCGGCCGGGGGCCGATGGCATCGACCTGATGGTCCACTTCTTTCTGATGGCGCAAAAGCAGCCGGTGACTGTGCAGGGGAGCATCGAGTTCAAACTCTACGAAGGCGCCCTGAGTGCCGAAAAGCTCCAGGCCACGCCGGTCTTTCAGGAGTGGCGCTACGCCGGGAACAACCTTCGCTCAGCCTTGCAGCGGACCAGCTTTGGTTGGGGCTACGCCTTCCGCCTGGGCTGGGGTTCGCACGTGCCGCAGGCCTCGGCCGTCACGGTGGTAATCCAGTATGCCGCGCCTTCGGGCAAGACGGTGACCTCCGACCCGGTCACAATCCCCATGACGCAGTAGCGGCGGCAGTGGCGAGTATCTCGCGGATAACCAGGCCGTTGGCCCAGAACCTTCGCACCGCCCAGAACCACTGTCTTTAGCCCGCGAGGGCGTCTGAAAGTAGCCCCGTCCGAAGCGCAGCGCAGGGCGGGGAAAGATCGATCAAGCATTCGAGCCCTTCAGGGGCGATTGAACCTCCCGCCACGTGCTTCAAACGCCCATAAAGGGCTGGGCCATTCCGCCGCTGATAACCCCGCCCTCCCTTCGGTCGGACGGGGCTACTTTCAGACGCCCTGGCGGGCTCAGAAGCTAGCACGACAGCGCTAGGTGGTATCGAGGCGGGATTGTGTGCGTCGTCTGGAGGCGTAGGA